>NZ_CBCSCA010000003.1:0-577709 GCF_965137885.1 Bordetella sputigena | reverse complement strand
GCGGTGAACATGCAGACCTCGTTCATGCATCCGCCTTTCGGCTTCGCGCTGTTCTACCTGCGCTCGGTCGCGCCCAAGGACCCGTACCGCGACAAGGTCACCGGCCGCACCATCGCGCCGGTCACCACCGGGCAAATCTACTGGGGCTCGGTGCCTTTCATCGTGATCCAGCTGCTGATGGTGGCGATGGTCATGCTGATGCCGGCCATGGTGATGCACTACAAGGGCGACCAGTCGCAGGTCGATCCGTCGTCGGTGAAGATAGACGTGCAGGGCGGCTACGGCAGCAGCGTATACGGCGGCGGGCAGGACGATCCCGGCGCGCAGTTCAAGTAATCGCTGGCCGCGGNACTACGGCCGGGCGGTCATGCGATCGGCCGGCCGTAGTGCCGCGGCGTCAATGCTTCGAAGGCCAGGGCGCGTCGCAGCAGCTCACCGTCCTGGCCCAGCGATCCGATGAACTGGATGCCGATCGGCAGCCCGGCGGGATCGAATCCATTGGGCAGGCTGATGGCGGGATTGCCCGTCATGTTGAAAGGCATCGTCCACGGGAACCAGTTGCTGCGTATGCCTTCGATGCGGCGGCCGGCGATCTCGAAGGGCTCGAACAAATCCTGCCGCAGCGGCAGCGCCGGCCGCAGCAGCGTCGGCGTCACGAGCATATCCGCGTCGGCCAGCAGGCTTTCGACATGGCGGAACAGGCGCGTGCGGGCGAACATGGCCTCCTGGTAATCCCCGGCCGTGTATGACTGGGCGGATTCGATCTGGCGGATGAAGGTCGCGCTGAAATCCGCCGGACGTTCCTGGACCAGCTTGCCGAAGCGGCTGCGCCATACCGTGTGATTGACGGTGCGCCAGATGGGTTCGACGTCGAATTCCTCGCCCGCGTCGAAGGCTTGCAACTGCGCGCCGGCATCCGCCATGATTTTCAGGGCGGCGGAGAAAGCCTGCTCTACGGAAGCTTCCACCAGCTTGCCGCGCGGCGCCAGGCAATACTTGATGCGGCAGCCGCGCAGCGTGGGCGCGGTCGTGTCGTCCATGACGGCGGCGCTGCCGCGCGCCATGGACCAGGGATCGCAGCCATCCGCGCCGGCCATGGCTTCCAGCATGACGATGGTGTCCATCACGGTGCGCGAAATGGGCGTCACATAGGTCTGGTTGCCGTAGCTGTCCTGTGCCTGGCTGTGCGGGATCACGCCCAGGCCCTGCTTGAGCCCGACCACGCCGTTCACCGACGCGGGAATGCGGGTGGATCCGCCGCCGTCCGTGGCGATGCCGATGGCACCGATGCCTGTCGCCACCGCGACGGCGGCGCCGCCGCTGGATCCGCCGCTGGAATGTTCCGCGCTCCATGCGTTGCGCGTGTCGCCGAACAGCGGCGATCGCGTAATGGATTGGCTGCCGAATTCCGGCGTGGTGGTCTTGCCGAACAGGATGGCGCCCGCCTGCTTCAGCCGCGCGACGGCCACGGCGTCCCGTTGCGGCACGTGGTCCTTGTAGGCCAGCGTGCCGTAGGTGGTACGCACGCCGGCCGTGTCCACCAGGTCCTTTGCCGCATAGGGGATGCCGTGCAAGGGGCCACGATAGCGGCCCGCCATGATCTCGCTTTCGGCGGCCTTCGCCGCATCCATGGCCGCGTCGCCGCACAGCGTGATGAAGCAGTTCAGCGAGGGCTGCAGGCGCTCCGCCCGCTCCAGCGTCGCACGGACGACCTCCACCGGCGAGACGGCCTTTTCCTTGATCAGTTTGCCCAGCTCGACCGCCGACGCGTAGCTCAAGTCGCTCATATTTTTCCCCTGGATGCGCGCCCGCATGGGTAAGTACCGATGCAGATACAAGCGCGGCGCGCTTAGTATCCCAGAAAATCCGGAACGCAGCCCGGCCGTTGGCGGGCCATACATGAGGCGGAAGTAATGACGAAGGAGTTTGCAGCCATTCATGCCAAGCCCGCACGCTTCCTGCGTGCCACCGCGCTGATGGTGCTGGGATGGTCGATGGCCGTGGCGTCCGCCGGTGCCCAGGGCACGCAACCCGCCGGCCTGCCCGATGGTTTGCCCAATGGTCTCATCAAGATCGTGGTGGGGTTCGCCCCCGGCGGCGCGGCCGACCTGACGGCGCGCACGTTCGCCGAGCAGTTGTCCAAGGAAGGCGTCAAGGAAGTCATCGTCGACAACCGGCCCGGTGCTTCGACGCGCATCGCCAACAGCTATGTGCAGCGCGCCGCGCCCGACGGCCTGACGCTGCTGCTGGCCACGTCGCCCGCCTTCACCATCTACCCGCATACCTACAAGAACCTGGGCTATGACGGCGACAAGGATTTCCGGCCCATTGCGTTGCTGGTGGACATCCCCACCGCCATCGTGACCGGTGTCGGCCAGCCGTACAGCAATATGAAGGAGTATGTGGCGTGGGCCAAGCAGCATCCCGCGAACGCCACGGTCGGGCTCGCGGCCCAGGGCAGTTCGGGCCAGCTGGGTACGATCGCGCTGGGTAAATCGATAGGCGTGGATTTCGCGCCGGTCGTCTACAAGGGCGCATCGCCCATGCTGGTGGACGTGGCCAGCGATCGCGTGTCGATGGGCTGGGACGCGGCGGCCAGCATGATGCCGCTTTATCAGGGCGGCAAGATCAAGTTCCTGGGGCTGAGCGGATCGAATCGCCTGGCCTCGCTGCCTGATGTGCCGACCATCAAGGAGCAGGGCTACCCGCAGTTCGAAGCGGCCACCAGTTTCTATGCGATCTTCGCGCCCGCCGGCCTGCCCGACAAGACCGCGGCGGCGCTGGAGCGCGTATTCCTGCAGGCCGCGCGGGATCCTGGCCTGGTGAAGCGCCTGCAGGAAAACGGCCTTATCGTGAAGCCCATGGATCACGCGCAGCTGGCGAACCGCGTACGCAAGGAGCGCGACTTCTGGGCGCCCATCGCCAGGCAGGCCGGCTTTCAGTTCGAGTAGCGCCGGGCGGTCTCCGCGTCGGCGCGGCCGTCGCGTCAAGCATCGGCGCGGCAGGCGGCGTCAGCAATCGAAGTCGCGCGCCAGCTCGCGCGCCGCACCGGCGAACAGCAGGATGTCCACGCCGGTCGCCACGAAGGTGCAGCCCAGTTGCAGGTAGCGCCGCGCCAATGCCGGGTCGGACGTCAATGTGCCCGCTGCCTTGCCGCTCGCGACGATGGCGCGGATAGCCGCTTCGATCGCCGCCTGTACATCGGGGTGGCCGGAATTGCCCCGATGCCCCATGGAGGCGGCCAGATCCGCCGGCCCGATGAATATGCCGTCCACGCCATCGACGTCGCACAGCGCGGGCAGGTTACGCAGGGCCGTCACGGTTTCGGCCTGTACCAGCAGGCATATTTCCTCGTCGGCCACGGCCAGGTAGTCGTCGCGCAGGCTCCATTGCGAGGCGCGCCCGACGGCGCTGCCCACGCCGCGGATGCCGCGTGGCGGATAGCGCGTCGCCGCCACCAGGGCGCGCGCCTGTTCCGCGGTGTCCACCATGGGGACCAGGAGCGTGCGCGCGCCGATGTCCAGCATGCGCTTGATGCGCGACGGATCGCCGTCGACCACGCGCACGACCGGATGGGACGGATAGGCGGCCACGGCCTGCAGCGACTGCAAGGTGCCGCGCAGGTCGGTGGGCGCGTGTTCGCCGTCGATCAGCAGCCAATGGAAACCGGCGGTCGCCGCTACTTCGGCCAGGTAGGAATCGGCCATGGACAACCACAGGCCGATGCGCGGCGTGCCGGACGCCAGCGCGGATTTGAAGGGATTCAGGGCAGGCATGGATGTGTTTCCGGGATGGGTGGTGGAGAAACGCCGCGTGCCGGCGGCCGCCGGCGGTACGGCGCGAGGATTCAGCTGACGATGCCCAGGTGCCAGGGGACGAACTCGTGATCGCCCAGGCCCAGCAATTCGCTCTTGGTGCGATGGCCGGACGCCGCCCGCAGGATGTGCTCGAAGATGCGCTGCCCCATTTCCGCGACGGTAAGCTCGCCGTCCAGCACGGGTCCGCAATCGATGTCCATGTCTTCCTCCAGGCGACGGTACATGGGTGTATTGCTCGCCAGCTTCAGCGTCGGCGCCGGCTTGGAGCCGAACATCGAGCCGCGGCCGGTGGTGAAGCAGATCAGGTTCGCGCCGCTGGCGATCTGTCCGGTGACCGCCACCGGGTCATAGCCGGGCGAATCCATGAAGACCAGGCCGGGCTGGTCTATCGGTTCCGCATATTCGTAGACGGCCTGCAAGGGCGTGCTGCCGCCCTTCATGGCGGAGCCCAGCGACTTTTCGAAGATATTCGCCAGGCCGCCCTGCTGGTTGCCGTGGCCCACCTTGCCGTTGAACTGCGCGTTCTGGCCGGCGGTGTAGCGTTCCCACCAGGCCAGGCGCGCCAGCAGCTTTTCGCCGACTTCGCGGCTGGCGGCGCGTCGGGTCAGCAGATATTCCACCCCATGGATTTCCGGTGTTTCGGAAAGAATGGCCGTGCCGCCATGCCGCACCAGGATATCCATGGCGGCCCCGAGCGCCGGATTCGCCGTGATGCCGGAAAAACCGTCCGAGCCCCCGCATTCCAGACCGATCTTCAGATGCTGCGCCGGGACCGCGCTGCGCCGGCATTCGTTCGCGACGGGCAACATGGCGCGGATGGCTTCGATACCGGCGGCGATGGTGGCGCGCGTGCCGCCGCTATCCTGCATGACCAAGGTACGCACGCGGGGATCGTTCGCCAGGCCTTGCGTATCGACCAGCGCATCGACCTGGTTGCGTTCGCAACCCAGGCCGACGATAAGGACGCCGGCCAGGTTGGGATGCCGCGCATAGCCCGCCAGGGTGCGCCGCAATACGTCGAAATGCTCGCTGGGTGAAGACATGCCGCAGCCACTGGTATGGGCGAAGGCCGCCACGCCGTCGACATTGGGATAGGGGGCCAGGCGGCCGGCGTCGAAGTGCGCGGCGATGGATTTGATGACTGTCGCCGAACAGTTCACGGACGACAGTATGCCGATGAAGTTGCGCGTGCCGACGCGCCCATCCGGTCGCACATAGCCCATGAATCTGGCCTGGCGCGCCGCCGGGACGGGGATCACCGGCACGGCGTCCTGGCAGAACGCCGGATCGCGATGGAAGTCCGCCAGCTCGACGTTATGCGTATGCACGTGCTCGCCGGCCTCGATGTCGCGGCCCGCCACGCCGATGACGACGTCGTACTTGCGCACGGCTTCGCCGCGAACGATGCGTCGCGCGGCGATTTTGTGGCCGGCCGGCACCTGGGCGCGTATTCGCAGGCCGAGCTCGTGGATGGATTGTCCCAAGGTCAGTCCATCGCGAGCGATCAGCACGTTATCGTCAGGATGCAGGCGGATAAGCGGAGAGGGCATCGGTTCAACTCTGTTGCAGCATTGCCTTGAGGCGCAGGCGATCGATCAGTTGGGTTTCCTGGGCGTAGACCTGGGCGACGTAGCGCTGGTAGTCGGGCCCATCCAGGTACATGACCGGCGCGTCCAGCTTGTCGGTGATTTGCCTGAATTCGGCGCTGGCGACGGCCTTGCGGAAGGCATCGCGCAGGACCTGTTCGACGGACGGGTCCAGGCCTTTCGGCGCGCCCACGCCGTTGGGCGCATCGACGACAACGTCATAGCCCAGGTCCTTGAGCGTCGGGCTATCGGTAAAGCGGGGCGGGCGCTGCGCGCCCCAGGTGGCCAGCAGGCGCAGATTGCCGGCTTCCACCTGTGGCGCCCAGGAACTGGAATCGGCCAGCATGTCGATCTGGCCGCCGAGCAGATCCTGCAGCGCCGGCGCGCCGCCCTTGTAGGCGATGGCGTTCAGCTGGATGCCGGCCGCCATGGCGAACTGCTCCATGCCGACATGCGTCGCGCCGCCCACACCCGCATGGCCGTAGGTGACCGCCCCGGGATGGGCCTTGGCGTACCGCACCATGTCGGGCAAGGTTTTGAAGCGCGAATCAGCCTTGACGACAATGCCGAAGGTCTGGCCGGATGTTCGTGCGATATAGGTGAAATCCGTGCGGGGGTCGGCCGCCAGCATGCCGAGCTGCGCGAAACGCGTCACCGAAATGGGTATCTGACCGATGGTATAGCCGTCCGGCCTGGCGCTGGCCAGCGCCTTCGCGCCTATCATGCCGGATGCGCCCGCCCGGTTTTCCACCACGATAGTCTGGCCCAGCGCTTTGGCGGCGGCCTGGCACAGCACGCGCATGGATTGATCGGCCGTCCCGCCCACCGCCCATGGACAGATGAAGGTGATGGGCCTATCGGGGAATGCCGCGGCATGGCCGGCGCGCGGCAGCAAGGCCAAGCCTGCCATGGCGGCGCCGCCCTTCAGCATTGTCCGCCGCAGCGGCTGGATTGCAGTGTCTTTTTTCATCGTCTCCTCGCTTATGGTGGCGGTTCGGTTCTGGCGACCGTATCCGCTGCCGATTGTGCCCACGGCTTACTTAACCGCCTAATCAAAAATCGGCATTGCTACATAACCTCGACGTTATGTAGACTGGCCGCCATGGCCCAACTCGACCGTGTTCTGCGCAGCAATATCAAGCTACGGCATCTCCAACTGCTGGTCGTACTGGACCAGTTCCGCCACCTGGGACACACAGCGGAGTTCCTGGCGGTCAGCCAGCCGGCCGTCTCGCGCATGCTGGGCGAAATCGAATCCATGCTGGGCCAAAGCCTGTTCCTGCGATCGACGCGCGGTACCGAGCCGACGCCGGCCGGCGCCGCCATGGTGCGCTTCGCGCGCTCGGCCCTGGCTCAATACGAGCGTACGCGCGACGAAATCGGCGCTGTGGAAAGCGGCGCGGCGGGACGTGTGCGTGTGGGCGCCATGGGCGTCGCCTTGTCGCCCCTGCTGGCCGATGCCGTGGACATGCTGAAGCAGCGCAGCCCGCGCGCCACCGTATTGGTCGAAACCGGCGACCTGACGAACCTGCTCCCCAAGCTGCGGCTCGGCGAAATCGACCTGTTCGTCGGACGCCTGGAACCGGGCTACGCCTCGCCCGATCTGACGACCGAAGTCCTATACGCGGAACCCATGGTCGCCGTGGTGGCGGCGGGGCACCCGCTGGCGCGCCGCCGCGCACCCAAGTGGGCGCAGATCGCCGCGATGCCTTGCGTGATGCCGCCGCCGTGGGCCTCGCTGCGAGTCAAGCTGGAACAGCAGTTCCATCGCTATGGCGTTCAACCGCCCGAGGACATCATCGAGTCATGGTCCTATCACGCGATCTCGGTGTTCGTGCGCCGGCGTGGGGCGGTGGGCTTCATGGCGCAAAGCGCCGCGCGGGAGTTCGAACAAGCCGGCGCATTGGCGGTGCTGCGGCTCGCCGTGGAGCTGGATCTGCCGGGAGTCGGCATCATCGCGATGCGTGACGTCGCGCCGACGACCGTCGCCATGCAGCTGATGCAGGGTCTGCGGCAGGCGGCGGTGTCCCGGCGCCGCCCGGCGCGTTAGCGTCGATTGCTGTCCGCCGACGTCCGGGCGCGCGGCCGAGGCCGCGTCAATCGATCAGTTTGCCGCTTTCATGGAAGGGATGCGGGCCGTCGAAATCGCCGATGGGCGCCAGATGACTGACGACGCGGCCATCCTGGCCCAGGGCATACAGCCTGAAGGCCGGCGGCTCCAGCACCCACGCCGACGGCGCTTCCGGCGATAGATCCAGGCATACCTGGTGCGCCGGGCTGGGGCATACGGTGGCGATCGTGCCGCCGAAGCGCTTTTCGATGGCGCGATGGTCATGGCCGCAGATCACGCGCTCCACATCGGGATGCCGCGCGATCACGGCTTCGAGCGCGGCACTGCCTTCCAGCAGGCCGATCCGGTCCATGTGGCCGATGAAGGTTTCGAAGGGCGGGTGATGAAGCGCCACGATCGCCGGTTCGCCGGCGTGGGCGGACAAGGTGGCCTCCAGCCAATCGAGCTGGTCCCGCCCGATGGCCCCGTGGCTTTGCCCCGGCACGCTGGTATCCAGGGCGATCACCCGCAGGCCGCCGATCTTGACGGCGTAATGCACCGGCCCGTCGGTTCCCAGATAGCCGTGCGCGGGAAAACTGCGCCGCAATTGATCGCGGTCATCGTGGTTGCCGGGCAGCAGATACACCGGCATATCCAGGTCGCGCAGCAGATCGGCCAGGTGCGCGTATTCCTCCGCCCGGCCGAAGTCCGTCAGGTCTCCGGTCAGGATCACCGCATCGGGGCGTTGCTTCAGCGCCATCACCGCCCGCGCGGCGCGCCGCAGATAGGGCGCCGTGTCGATGCGGCCATAGGCCAGGCGTCCGGGTTCGCGGATGTGCGGATCCGACAGTTGGGCGATCAGCGTGGTCATGGCCATGGTCAAGCTCTTGCCTGGTTCAGTTCCTCGAGACTGGTGCCCTTGGTTTCCGGCGCCAGTACAACGGAAATGATAAGACCCAGCGCGCCGATCGCCGAGAAGAACCACAGCGCGGCGCTGTTGCCCCACCAGGCAACGAAGTTGGGAAACACCAGCACGCCCAGGATGGAGCCGATACGGCTGACGGCGGTCGCCATGCCGGACGCGCCCGCGCGAATGTCGGTGGGGAATAGCTCGGTCGGATAGACGAAGTTCAGGATGCCCCCGCCCGAGTTGGCGAACAGCACGGCGCAGCTGAACAGCACCACCAGGAAACCGAAGCTTGGATTGCTGTTCATCGCCAGTACCACCAGCGCCGCCGTCAGTCCGGTGAAGGACGTGATCAGCAGTGGCCGGCGTCCCCAGCCATCCACGAGTTTCATGCCGATGAAGGCGCCCACCACGCCCAGCAGCGCGACGATGCCGGAGCCGACCAGGGTGGCCGCGTGCGAACCGTGGGCGAACGGCGAAATCAGCGTGGGCGTGTACATGGCGATGCCGTAGTAGGCGGTGGCGTAGCAAAACCAGAAGCCGAATACGAACAGGGTGCGCCGCGCCAGCGCGGGGCTGAACAGCTGCGCCAATCCGACCTTGCGTCCCGTATCGGCGGCCAATACGACGGGCTGGCCGGTGACCTTCAGCATGATGGCCTGCGCTTCTTCGATGCGTCCGCGCGACTGCAGCCAGCGCGGCGATTCCGGCAGGGTGATGCGGAAGAAGAAGATGATCAATGCGAACACCGCGCCGACCATGAACATATAGCGCCATGCCGCGGGGCCGGCGGGCAGGCAGGCCAGCCCCACCAGATAGGCCGCCACCGCGCCCACGAACCACATCGCCGCCAGGAAGGTACCGTGCTGGCCGCGCCGGTGGCGGGAACTGAATTCGGTGACCAGCGTGGCCGAGATCGGATAGTCCGCGCCGATGCCCACGCCCAGCAGAAAGCGGAAGGCGATCAGCTGCCAGATATCCTGGGACAGCGCGGTCAAGGCGGCGAAAATGACGAAGGCCAGCAGGTCCACCACATACATGGCCTTGCGGCCGTAGCGGTCGGTCAACCGTCCCAGCAGGAGGGCGCCGACGAAGGAGCCGATGATGGCGGACGACACCAGCAGGCTTTGCGCGCCGGCCTGCACGTTCCATTGCTGCTTGATCAACGGCAGCGCCACCGCCACGATGGTCAGATCGAAGCCATCCAGGAATGTCCCGCCCGCCGACAGCAAGGTGACCTTGCGCTGGAAGCGCGCGACCTGTGCCGAATCGAATCCATCGAAACTCATCTCTATCTCTCCTCCACCTGGCCGTGTACGTTTATGACAAGTCATAAATCAAGGATGCATGGTGCGCCTCCAAATGGGTGTTCGGCGCACACCGGCTGCACCGAGATGTAACGGCCCTATACGAGCATGTCACGGCTCGTATCGCTCCTGGTACCGGCGTGCAATGGCCTCGGCAGCCTGGCGCATGTGCCGCACAACCTCGCCGTAGCGATCCGGCATCAAGCGGTTGGCCATCGCGGTGACCGTGACGGCGCCGAGCGCTTTGCCGTGGGGACCCGGCACCGGGACAGCGACCGCGCTGGTGCCCGGCATCAAACCGGCCGGGGCATGGGCGATGCCGGTCGCGCGCGCGACGGCGACGCGTGCCACGACGTCCTGTGGCTTTTCGCCCAGTACCGCGAGCCGCGCGGCATTGTCGGCGACCAATGCATCGCTTTCCTTTTGCGGCAGGCTGGCCAGCAGCGCGACGCCCGACACGCCCACCCCCAGCGGCCGCCGTACGCCGACCTCGATCGATAGCACCTGGATGGGATGGTGTCCGGTGCGCCGGCCGATGCAGATGGAGTCGTGGCCGTGGCGAATGCTCAGGAACACCGTGTCGCCCACCTGCTGGGCCAATTCCATCAGATAGGGATCGGCCAGCGTCAGGAGCGGGAAGCGGCGCGTCCTTGCCAGTCCGAGCAACGTGACTTCCGGGCCGATCAGATAGCGGCGCGTCTCCGGGTCCTGCTCGACCGCGCCCTCCTGCATCAAGGCCTTCAGCAGGCGGTGCACGGTGGGCCGGTTCAGGCCCGACATGCGGACCAGATCGATCAGGCGGACGCCGCGCTCCTGCCCACAGGCCACCAGGCGCAGCAGCGCCACGGCGCGGCGCACGGTCTGCGCGCCGGCGGGCGCTTCATCGCTGGACGGCATGGTCATGGCGCTTTCGTGGAGGCGTCCGGCGCATCGGCCCCCATCACCGACTTGGGCGTCTGGCGGATCACCCGCTTGCTGACGATGGGGCCGAGAGACGCGTAGTTCGGCCCGCCGATGCGGCACACCGGACGCAGTGCTTCGGTGTCTATCTTGCCGTCGCGCGCCAGCCCATCGCGGATATGGAAGACCAGCACTTCACCGACGAAGAACTCCGCGCCGGTGTCGCCGTAGGGCGTGACGCTGTGGAAGCGGCATTCCATGCTGACAGGGACGTCCGCGAGGCGGGGCGTATCGATCGCCGCACCGGGCAACGTCCGCAATCCCAGCAGGTCCGCCTCGCTGACTTCCGGCGGATGCTCCTCGGCACTGTCGTGCATGGCATCCAGCAGGGTTTCGTCGCCGATGTTCACGACGAAGTGCTGGTGCGCCAGGATGTTGCGCGCGGTGTCCTTGCGCTCCCCCGCCTTGCGGCCGATGTTGATGCCCAGCAGCGGCGGCGCGTTGGACACGAAGGTGAAGCAGCTGAAAGGGGCCAGGTTCACCTTGCCCAGGGGCCCGAGCGTGCTGATCCAGGCGATGGGGCGAGGCACAACGATGCCGGACAGGAGCTTGTAGGTCTGTTGGGGCGTCAGTTGGGGGGCGTCGATACGCATGGGGGATCCGGGTGCCAGGAGGTCCAACTATTGAACCATCCAATGAGGGTGCGCGGGCAGGGGTGACCCGCGTCGCCGCTTATTCTGGGGACTTTCGTGCGGACGGGCAGAAGTGCGCCAACCGTATTCGCGCATAAAAGTCCGATATATGGACTTTTTTCAGACTTCGGCGTTGTCGGGGCGCGCGCAAGTTTCTAGAGTGCCTGGACAAGATCGACACAACGACAAATCCGGAGACACCATCATGATCCGCCGCCTTCTGGCCCCGGCCTGCGCCGCCTTCGCGCTTGCCGGCCTGACTACGCTTGCCCATGCCGCCTGGCCCGACCGGCCCGTCCGCATCGTCGTTCCTTATCCGCCCGGCGGCAACGTCGACGTGGCCGCGAGATTGATCGGCCCGGGCCTGCAGGCCGCGCTGGGCCAGCCTATCATCGTGGAAAACAAGCCCGGCGCGGGCGGCATGATCGCCGGCGAAGCCGTGGCGCGCGCCGAGCCCGACGGCTATACGCTGTTCATGGCGGCCAATGGCCCGCTGCTGTTCAGCCCCTTGATCTTCAAGCGCCAGGCCTACAAATGGGATCGCGATTTCGCGCCCATCAGCTCGGTCTCCTTTACCCCGCTGGTGCTTGAGGTCAAACCCTCGCTGCCGGTCAAGACGGTAGGCGAACTGATCGTCCTGGCCAAGAAGGAGCCGGGCAAGCTGACCATGGCCTCGCCCGGCGCCGGTACCACCAATCACCTGGTCAGCGAGCTGCTGCAGAGCGTGACCGGCGCGCGCTGGACCACCGCGCAGTACAAGGGCAACGCGCCCGCCAACACCGACTTGCTCGGCGGCCAGGTGGACTTCCAGTTCGACCAGATATCGGTGGCCTCGCCCTTCATCAAGGATGGCCGGCTGCGCGCGCTGGCGGTGACCACGGCCAAGCGCGTGCCCTCGCTGCCCGACGTGCCGACCTTCGCCGAAGCCGGCGTGCAGGGCATGGAGGCAGCGACCTTCACCGGCCTGCTCGCGCCCAAGGGAACGCCGCCGGAGGTTCTTGCGCGGCTGAGCCAGGCGCTGGCGGGCATTCTCAAGCAGCCGGACATCATCAAGCGCTTCGACGATATGGGCGCTGAGGCGCGCGGCAGCACGCCGGAAGAATTCAGCCGCTATCTCGCCGCCGAGGACGCGCGCTGGACGCCGATCATCGAACGCGCCGGCATCACCGCCAACTGAGGAACATCGCCATGAGCAGACGCAGCATCTATGCCGAAGGCTTCAGCCACAAGAACCCCATCCCGGCGGCCTGCCGCGTGGGCAGCATGCTTTATTCGGGCAGCATCCAGGGCACCGATCCCGCCACGGGCAAGTATGGCGACACCCTGGAGCGGCAGTGCGAACTGATGTTCGACCACGTGCGCCGCATCGTCGAAGCGGGCGGCGGTTCGCTGGCCTCCATCGTCAAGATGACGGTGTGGATGCGTGACCGCTCGCAGCGCGCGGCGCTCAATGCCGTCTGGCTGCGCGCCTTCCCCAATCCGGAAGACCGCCCGGCGCGCCACACGATGCAGGCCGATCTGGATGGCGACAAGCTGATCGAATGCGACTTCGTCGCGGTGCTGGTCGAGGAGGGCGTGGCATGACGCAGTATCAATCCTTCCATCCCAATCCGAGCGCACCGCGCACGCGCCTTCCCGCCGGCGCCTGCGACAGCCAGTTCCATGTGTTCGGGCCGGCGGACCGCTATCCCGTGCGCCCCGGCGCGGCCTACGAGATGCCCAGCGCCACGATCGAAACCGCCTTGCGGCTGCACCGCCTGCTGGGCATCGAGCGCGGCGTCATCGTGCAGGCGACGACCTACGGCGCCGATCATCAGGTCGTGCTGGACGGCCTGGCCGCCGCGGGGCCGAATTATCGCGGCTGCGCCAATGCCGCCGTGCTGGCGGGGCGCGACGATGCCTACATCGCCAAACTGCACGATGCCGGCGTGCGCGGCGCGCGCTACACGCGGCAAGGCCTGGGCATCAGCATGGAGCCGGCCGTGTTCCAGCGCTCCATCGCGCGGCTGCGCGAACTGGGTTGGTATGCGAAATTCCAGCCGGAGCCTGACGGCATCATGGCGCAGGTGGCGCAGTTCGAGGACCTGGATATCCCCGTGCTGATCGATCATATGGGTCGCGCCGACCCGGCCGCCGGCGCGCAGGATCCCAGCCGGCGCAAGCTGGTGGAGTTGCTCAAGCGCGGCAATTTCTGGGTCATGCTGTCCTTGACGGAAAAACTGTCGAAGACCGGTGAACCCTGGGACGACGTGGTGCCGCTGGCGCGCGCCTTGATCGAGGCCAATCCGGATCGGGTGGTCTGGGGCAGCGATTGGCCGCATCCGGTCTCCGTGAAGGCCACGCCGGACGAAGGTCGATTGGTGGACCAGCTGGCGCGCTATGCGGGCGACGCGGCGATGCTGCAAAAGATCATGGTCGACAACCCTGCCCGCCTTTTCGGATTCGATCGATGAAGCTGCTTTCCTTCGAACATCAAGGGCGGGCCAGTTTCGGCCTGCTGCGCGGCGAGGACGACATCGTCGACCTGGGCGGGCAAGGCCATGCGGACCTGCGCGCCGCGCTGGCGGCGCAGGCCCTGCCGCACCTGGCCCGCCGCGCGCAAACGCTGCCCGCCAGCCTGAAGCTGGCGGACGTGCGCCTGCTCCCGCCCATTCCCGGCCCGGAAAAAATCATCTGCGTCGGCGTGAACTACGGGAATCGCAACGAGGAATACAAGGACGGCAGCGCGCCGCCGGCCTATCCCAGCGTGTTTCCGCGTTTCCCCGGCTCCTTCGTCGGTCACGGCCAGCCCTTGCTGCGGCCGCCGGAATCGGAACAGCTCGACTACGAAGGCGAGATCGCCTTGATCATCGGCAAGCGTGGCCGGCGCATCGCCGCCGCCGATGCCTGGTCGCACGTGGCGGGGCTGACCTGCGCCAACGAAGGCACGGTGCGCGACTGGCTGCGGCACGGCAAGTTCAACGTGACGCAAGGCAAGAATTTCGACGCGAGCGGCTCCATGGGCCCATGGATGGTCACCGCCGACGCCTTCGATCCGCGCGAGCCGCTGACCGTTACGACGCGCGTGAACGGCGAACAGCGACAGCACGATACGACGGCGAACCTGATGTTCCCCTTCGCCGAGCTGATCCGCTACATCTCCATCTGGACCACGCTGGAACCGGGCGATGTGATCGTCACTGGCACCCCGGTGGGAGCGGGCGTGCGCTTCGATCCGCCGCGCTTCCTGAAGCCCGGCGACGTGGTGGAAGTGGAAGTTCCCGGCATAGGCGTCCTGTCCAATGCGGTGGCCGACGACCCGGCCGCCTGACCCTTCTTCAAGAGTAAATAGCCATGCTGGACGACCAGGATCGCGATCGCGCCGCCGCGCTGCTGCTGGAGGCCGAGCGCACCGGCCAGCCCGTCACGCAACTTGCCCAGACATTCCCCGGCATGGAAATCGCCGATTCCTATGCCATTCAGAAGCGCATCATCGACCGGAAGATCGCCCAGGGCGCGCGTTTGCGCGGCCACAAGATCGGCCTGACCTCCAAGGCCATGCAAAGCACCGTCGGCATCGACGAGCCGGATTACGGGCATCTGCTGGACAGCATGTTCTTCCAGGACGGCCAGACCATATCCACGGCGACGCTCATCGTGCCGCGCGTCGAGGTGGAGCTGGCTTTCGTGCTCGGCAAGCCGTTGCGCGGCCCCGACGTCACCCTGTTCGACGTGCTGGACGCCACGGATTACGTGGTGCCGGCGCTGGAGATCATCGATGGCCGCAGCAAGTACCCGCGCACCATCGTCGACAACATCGCCGACAACGCCGCCTGCGCGGGCATCGTGCTGGGCGGCCGCCCGGTGCGGCCCATGGACATCGACCTGCGCTGGGTAGGCGCGATCCTGTCGAAGAATGGTGTTATCGAAGAATCCGGCGTGTCGGCCGCCGTGCTGGGCCACCCCGCGCTGGGCATCGCCTGGCTGGCCAACAAACTGGCGCCGCACGACACGGGGCTGGAAGCGGGCCACATCGTGCTGGCCGGCTCGTTCACGCGCACCGTGCCGGTAAAGGCGGGCGATACGCTGCACGCCGACTACGGCCCGCTGGGCGCCATCGGCGTGCACTTTTCCTGATGTCCGTCATTCCGGGTGAATGTTGGCGTCCTTGGCCACCTTGGCCCACTTCACCATCTCGGTATCGATGAATTTGGCGAAGTACTGCGGCGATTCGGTGACCGGATCGATGCTGGCCTGCTGCAGTGTTTTGCGCACCTCCGGATCGGAAAGGGCCTTGTTGATCTCGGCATTCAGCTTGTTGACGACGGCCGCCGGCGTGCCGGCGGGGGCGAGCACGCCGCCCCAGGTGCTGGTGTCATAACCCGGCAGGCCGGCTTCCGCCATGGTCGGAATGTCCGGGTAGGCGGGCGCGCGCTTGGCCGTGGTGACGGCCAGCGGACGCACCAGCTTGCCGGATACCGGCGCATGCAGCGCCGCCAGCGTATCGAACATCATGGAGACGCGGCCGCTGGTCAGGTCGGGGTGGGCGGCGGTGCTGCCCTTGTACGGCACGTGGACCATGTCGATGCCGGTCATGCTTTTGAACAGCTCGCCGGAGAAATGCGGCGCGCCGCCGGGACCGCTGGACGCGAAGGTAAGTTCGTGCGGATGCGCCTTGCCATAGGCGATCAGCTCTTTCACCGACTTCACCGGCAGGCTGGGCGTGACGACCAGCATCAGGGGCACGGAGTGCGTCAACGCCACGGGTTCGAAGCTTTTCACCGTGTCGTACGGCAGCTTGAACATGGTGGGGTTGATGGCGTGCGAGCTGGCGGCCAGGACCAGCGTATAGCCATCGGGCGCGCTCTTGGCGACGTAGTCCTCGCCTATGGTGCCGGTCGCGCCGGGCTTGTTCTGGACCACCACGGACTGGCCCATGGAGACCGTCATTTTCTGGCTGATGAGCCGCGCGACGATATCGATGGCGCCGCCGGGCGAGGCCGGCACGATGATGGTGATGGTGTGGGTGGGAAAGGTATCGGCTGCCACGGCGGCATTGCCAGCCGCGCCCGCCAGCAAGGCGAACGTGGCGATTCGAAGTAATCGCATGGGGTCTCCTCCCAAGGTCGTTGTTGTACTAAAACATTAGAATATCACTGCGTCTGGCGCCGGAATGCAAGCCTTTTCTCCTGAGGGCGGAAGGATGAGCCGCCTGTTGCCGAGCCGGCGCCGCGTGGCACACGGCTTGCCTTCGGCGAGGCTTTGCTCCTGTCGCACCATGCCCGCCGCAACCCTACCCATCGCTTTACCCGCCCAGGCGCGCCGTGTACTACGCGATCGCTTCGGCGTGGCCGATCTGCGTCCCGGCCAAGCCGAAGTCATCGCCAGCGTCCTGCGCGGCAACCACACCATCGCCGTCATGCCCACGGGCAGCGGCAAATCGCTGTGCTATCAAGTACCCGCCCTGTGCAAGCCGGGCCTGACGGTGGTCGTCTCGCCGCTCATCGCCTTGATGAAGGACCAGGACGAAAAGCTGCGCGAGTTCGGCGTGGACGCGGCGGTTTTCAACAGCGCGACTTCCAGCGAGGAACAGGAGCGCTATCTCGCGAATGGCGGCAGCCGCAAGCAGCCCATCGTGCTGGCGACACCGGAACGCCTGGCCGACGCCGGCTTCATGGACTGGCTCAAGCGGCAGACCGTACGCTTGTTCGTCGTCGATGAGGCGCATTGCATTTCGCAATGGGGCCACGATTTCCGTCCGGCTTTCCTGGACATACCCGCCGCCGTACGCGCGGTGGGCTCGCCGCCGGTACTGGCGATGACCGCCACCGCGACGGATGAGGTCATCCATGACATCGCCGCCACGCTGGACCTGACCGCGGCCTGTGTGGTCAAGGTGGGCGTGTACCGTGAGAACCTGCATTACGCGGTGCGGCAGGTCAGCGACGAGGAACGCAAGCAGGACGCCGTGCTTGAGCTGGTGCGCCAGGCCGATGGTCCCGCGATCGTGTACAGCACCACCGTCAAGGAAGCCGAAATACTGCACGGGGTATTGCGCGAAGCGGACGTCGACGCGGCGCTATACCACGGCCGCCTGGGCGCGAAAGCGCGTCGCGAGGCACAGGATGCCTTCATGAGCGGCGGCACGCCGGTCATGGTGGCGACGGACGCATTCGGCATGGGCATCGACAAGCCCGATGTGCGATTGGTCGTGCATGCGCAGTTGCCGGGCAGCCTGGATTCGTACTATCAGGAATCGGGACGCGGCGGCCGCGATGGGCTGCCCGCCCGGTGCGTGCTGATACACGAGGAAAAGGACAAGCGCATCCAGCAGTTCTTTCTGGCGAATCGTTATCCCACCAAGGAATTGCTGCTGCGCGTACTGCGGGTCCTGGAGGACGCCGGCGCGGGGGTGACGGAAAAGGAGCTGTCGGCGCTATTGGGTAAGGTCGGCGAGCGCAAGCTGCGGGTGGGATTGAAGCTGCTGGCGGACGCCGGGCTGGTCGAGGCCGACGACGAAGGCCGTGTGCGCCTGAGCGGACATGGCGATGGCGACAACGACAACGGCGGCCACAGCGATGCGCGCGAACGCGCCGCCCTCGCCGCCGAAAAGTATGAACAGCGCGCCGAGCATGACAGGCAGATCCTGGCGTCCATGGTGCAGTACGCCCGCAGCGGCCGCTGCCGCTGGCGCATGCTGCTGGAGCATTTCGGCGATGTCCCCGAATGGGAGCGTTGCGGCCATTGCGATAGCTGCGATCTCGCGCGCGAAGCCGAAGCCGTCGAGAAGGCCGGCGACGCGCCGCCCGACGATCATGGCAGGCGGCCGCGTCTACGCATCGGCGACGGCGTGCGGGTACGCCGCTATGGCGCCGGCGTGGTGGAAGCCGTCACGCGCGAGCGCGTCGATATCCGCTTCCCCAACGGCGACCTGCGGCGTTTCCTGCCAGGCTACGTGACCCGGCTCAAGGGCGTGCCGCCGGTGCCACGGCCCGCGCCGGCCTAGCGCCCCGTCAGGCGGCGGCCAGCACGAGAGGGCGCGCTGCGGACAAGGCGGGCGCGGTGACTTGCGCGGTCTTGAAGGCGGAGATCGCTCGATCCAGGCGGTCGGCCTGCTCATGCAGCGATTGCGCCGCCGCCGTGCTCTGCTCCACCAGCGCGGCGTTGTGCTGCGTCATCTCGTCCATCTGCATGACGGCCTTGTTGACCTGCTCGATGCCGCCGCTCTGTTCGACGGATGCGGCGGCGATCTCGCCCATGATGTCGCTGACCTGCTGGACCGCGGTGATGATGCCGCGCATCGTCGTGCCCGCTTCGTCCACCAGCGACATGCCGAGCCGGACGCGCTCCGTCGATGTACTGATCAAGGTCTTGATCTCCTTGGCCGCGGTAGCGGAGCGCTGCGCCAGCGCGCGCACTTCGCTGGCGACCACCGCGAAGCCGCGGCCTTCCTCGCCGGCACGCGCGGCTTCCACCGCCGCGTTCAAGGCAAGGATATTGGTCTGGAACGAGATGGTCTCGATCAGGGTGACGATGTCGCCGATGTGCTGCGAGCTCTGGTCTATCGTGCCCATGGTATCTGTCATGCGGCCCATGACGTCGCTGCCCTGCTGCGCGGTGGCGCGCGCCTTCTCCGCCAGCGTGCTGGCCAGATGGGCATTGTCGGCGTTCTGCTTGACGATGCCGGTCAGCTCGCCCATGCTGGCCGCGGTCTGTTCCAGCGACGCAGCCTGCTCTTCCGTGCGGGATGACAAGTCCAGCTGGCCGGAGGCGATGTCGCGCGTCGCGGCGCTGATGGACGCGCTGCTGGCGCGCACCTCGCCTACCGTATCGGCCAGTTGCCGGCGCATGCCGTCCAGGCCTTCCAGCACCTGGCCCAGTTCGTCGTTCGCATGGCGCGGAATGCGCTGGCCCAGATCGCCGGCCGCGATGTAGCCCAGGTGCGCCAGCACGCTGTCGATCGGCCGCACGATGGCGCGGCGCAGGGCGATATAGGACCATATTGCAACCAGAATGGCGAAAGCCGCCGCGCCGAACGCCGCCATCATGAACATGGAGTAAGTGCGGTCCGAACGGGCGTAGCGTTGCGCCGCATACTCGCTCTGATATTTCTTCAGCGCCTCGGCCTTGACGGACATCACTTCGTAGCGCTGGGTCAGGTCGCGCATCAGCTCCAGCAGGCGTGCTTGTTCGCCCGCGCGTACCGCCGCGGCCAGGCCTTCGACAGCTTGCCTGAGGGCGCCCGTGGCTGCGCCGAACTCGTTGGTCAGCTTCTCTTCCTGCGCGTCGCGGGGCAGCGACTGGAAGTGCTTCCAGGCTTCATCCATCTGCTTCTGCCGCGTGCCCAGCGTGGACAAGCGCTCGGTCGCTTCGGGCGTGCCGACCGCCAGCACAGCGCGGTCCAGCGCCAGACGCTGGCGCGACACGCCAAGCTGGATGAGGGCGATGTCGCCGGCACCCGCCATGTCGTCGTTGTAGATTTCGTGGATCACGCTATTGGCGTGGGAAGTGGCGTACAGCGCAGCCATGCTGATCGCCACCAGAATGAGGGAAAAGATGCCGAGGACGATGCCGATTCGGGTGCTTATCCGCAGGGTTAGTCCGCGCGTCATGGAGAGTCTCGCAGCGCCGGGTGGGCGCATAGTGCAGGGATATTGCGCGTCATGTGCGCAAGCGCGGCGGTGCCGCGCCTGTATAACGGCATGTGCATGCGAAACTTGATGTGGCGCGGCATAGGATGGGCAGCTCCGTGCCGCCCCGCGCCGCACCGTCGGTGTGGCGCTACTTCGCCGTCTTCGACGGGCGGTCCGGACCGTCATCCCTGGCCAGGTCCTCGGCCTGCCGCCGCGGGTCCTCGCCTTTGAAACCGCCGTAGCTGCTTTGGCCGGGATCCGCGCTGCGGCTGCGAATCTGTTCGTCGGGCGCCTTTTCGTGCGCGCCTTCCCTTGCGGTGGGCAAGGCGGCGGGGTTGGGCGTGGATGGCTTGGTCATGGGCTTTCCTCCGTGTCGGGCCTCGAAATCGGCCTTGACGATGCCCAGCAAGGGCCGTACCCCGGCGCCTGAATGCATTCAGCTGATCGTCATATCAGATTCAGCTTTTAGTTTGCTTTCGTTCAGCTCCCTGTTGCTTTTCCACCCTAGGTGTATACGCGTAGCGGCCAAAACCGACAGCCGACTGAAAGTCAGCCCGCCCAGAATCGCGTTCAGCATCCTGCAAGCCGCACGATGCGCCCGCAAAAAAACCCAAGGGTGGAGGTGAGAGCACATGAAATTCCATACATGCATGGCCGGGCCGGGAGGGCGCCAGCCATGAACCTGAACAATCGCAATTTCGTCAGGGGCCTGTTCCTGATCGTCTTCGCGCTGGTGTTCGGTGGCGTCGCCGCGGGCTACCCGCTGGGCAACCTGGCGCGCTTCGGCCCCGGCCTGTTTCCGTTGCTGGTGTGCGGCTGCCTGTTGCTGGTGGGGATCATCACCGTGATACGGGCGTATTTCGTCGAGCCGGTCCCGCTGAACTACAGCATCCGCAACATCGCCATCGTCATGGCCAGCCTGATCGGTTTCGTGCTGGTGTCGAACTACCTGAACATGCTGCTCGGCATCGTGTTCCTGGTGTTCTGCTCGACGCTGGCCGGCACCTCCTATTCCGTGGCGCGCAACGTCAAGATATCCGCCGGCCTGATCGTGGTGGCGCTCGCCTTCAAATTCCTGCTGGGCTTGAACCTGCCGCTACTATGATCGAAATCCTGCACAACCTCTCGTTCGGCTTCGGACAGGCGCTGACACTGGAAAACCTGATGTACTGCGCCCTGGGCTGCACGGTCGGCACGCTGATCGGCCTGCTGCCCGGCCTGGGACCGCTGTCCACCATCAGCCTGTTGCTGCCCATCACCTACTCCATCCCCGCTGGCGGCGCGCTCATCATGCTGGCGGGCATTTATTACGGCGCGCAATACGGCGATAGTGTCAGCGCCATCACCATGAAGATCCCGCACGCCAGCAGTATCGTGGCGTGCATAGACGGGTACCAGATGAACCTGAAGGGCAAGACAGGGCTGGCGCTGTTCACGGCCGGGCTGTCCAGTTTCATCGGCGGCACCGTGGCCATCGTCGTGCTGTCGACCATGGCGCCCGCGCTGGGCGAAGTCGGCATGCTGTTCGGGCCCGCCGATTACTGCGCGTTGATGCTGCTGGGGTTCTTCTGCGTCAGCTTCGTCAGCAGCGGCAGCCTGCTCAACGGCCTGGCCATGGCGATGATAGGCATTCTGCTGGGCGTCATCGGCACCGACGTCAACAGCGGCATGGCGCGCTACACCATGGACCTGATCTTCCTGCAGGACGGCGTGGGCCTCATCAGTATCGCGCTGGGTTGCTTCGGCATCGCCGAGATCGTCAAGAACCTGGACGCCCGTAACACGCTTACGCCCTTCAACGGCAAGATCAAGCTGCTGCCCAACTGGACCGAGTTCAAGCGCATCATTCCCAGCGCGTTGCGCGGCAGCGTCATCGGTTCCGTGCTGGGCATCCTGCCGGGCGGCGGACCGACGATCGCGCAGTTCGCCGCGTACGCCGCCGACAAGCGCTTTAGCAAGTATCGCGACGAGATCGGGCAAGGCGCCATCGAAGGCGTGGCGGGACAGGCGGCGGCCGACGAGGCCGCGGCGCGCACCAGCTTCATTCCGCTGATGGCCATCGGCATTCCGGAAAACGCGGTGATGGCGCTGATGCTGGCGGCCTTCATCGTCAAGGGCGTGCAGCCGGGGCCCAACATGATCGCCAACCACCCGGACCTGTTCTGGGGGCTGGTGGCCAGCATGTGGATAGGCAACTGCTTCCTGCTGATCCTGAATGTGCCGCTGGTGCGCTATTGGCTGTCCGTGTTCAAGATCCCGTACACCGTGCTGTTCCCCGCCATCCTGTTCTTCTGCTGCGTCGGAACGTTCAGCATCAATAACAGCCTGGACGATATTTACATCACCGCGGTCTTCGGTTTCATCGGCTATCTGTTCATGCGCCTGGGCATGGAAGCGGCGCCGCTGATGCTCGGCTTCATCCTGGGCCCGATGCTGGAGGAAAACTTCCGCCGCGCCATGCTGCTCAGCCGTGGCAATTTCGGCATCTTCGTTTCGCGTCCCATCAGCGGCACGCTGTTTGCGGTCATCGCCGTCATCGTGGCCTGGCAGACCGTGTCCTTCGTCCGCAAGAACCGCCAGCGCAAGGCCGCCGCGGCGCAAGCGGCGTTGCAGGCCGCGCCGCAAGCCGACTGAAGCCGCGAAGAAATCAACCGAGTATGTGCCGCCGCCGGCCTGACGGGCCGGCTACCTGCATGCCCTCCACCCGGAGGGCATCTTTTTGGCCGAGCCTGTAGCTGTCCTTGGCTGTTCCTCGGTGCGCCATCCGATGCTTGGTCTCGCTGAACGTGCCCGGCGAGGCTTACGCGGCCGCCGGGTATCCCGAGGTTATCGCGCGCCGCGGGCAAGCCGCCTATCTCGCGTCGCGCAGCGAGGGGTCCAGCCTGTCGCGTATCCAGTCGCCGACGATGGAGATCGACATCGTCGTCAGGAAGATGATGGTGCCGGGCAGGATGGCGATCCACCACGCCGTCGTCAGGAAAGCGCGGCCGGACCCCAGCATCTGGCCCAGGCTCGTCAGGGGCGGACGTATGCCCAGGCCCAGGAAGCTGAGCGACGTTTCCAGCAGTATCACCTGCGGGAAGTTCAGCGTGAACTGCACGATCAGCACGCTCAGGATGTTGGGCAGGATGTGCCTGGCGTAGATATGCCACGGCGGCGCTCCCAGCGCTTTAACGGCCGTGGCATAGCCCTGGTTGTTGGCGGCGATCACCACGCCGCGCGTCAGGCGGGCGAACACCTCCCAGCCATAGAAACCCATGATGACGATGAATAGCGTGAAGCTGCCGCCGAAGACGGAGATCAAGGCCAGTGCGATCAGGATGAAGGGCAGCGATGCCTGGACGTCCGTCAGCATCATGATGGTTTCCTCGACCATGCCGCGGAAGTGTGCCGCCGCGAAGCCGAGCACCGTGCCGATGAGCGCGCCGATCGCGGTGCCGCCCAGCGCCACCAGCACGCTGAAGCGGATGGCATACAGCAGCCGGCTGAATAAATCGCGGCCCAGCTCGTCGGTGCCCAGCCAATGCGCGCCGGTGCCTCCAAGAAAGACCGGTGGCGCCAGACGCAGACGCAGCATCTGCGTCCGGTAGTCGTAGGGCGCCAGCACATCGGCCAGGCAAGCCAGCGCCAGCAGCAGCGCCACGAAGGCCAACGACAGGATCACCAGCGCCGGATAGCGCTTCTCGGCGGGGACGCCGGCCGCCTTGTGGCGGCGCCAGGACAGTGCGGACAGCATATTCCTAGCCCTCCTTGCGCGCGGCCCGCATGCGCGGGTCCAGCAGCGTGTAGATGAAATCCACCGCCAGGTTGGCCAGCACCATCGTGACCGCGGTCAGGATCAATATGGCCTGGACCACCGCGAAGTCGCGCGACGTCACCGAGCCGACCAGCAGGCGGCCGACGCCCGGCCAGCCGAATACCGTTTCCACGATGATGGAGCCCGCCACCAGGTCGCCCAGCTTCAACCCCGCGATGGTGACGATGGGAATCGCGGCGTTGGGCAGCGCGTGCCAGGCCACGCGCCGCAGGCGCGGCGCGCCCTTGGCGCGCGCGGCGACCATGTATTGCCGGTTCAGGACTTCCAGCATGGCCGAGCGCGTAAAGCGCGCGAACACGCCCGCGAAATGGGTGCCCAGGGTCAGCGCCGGCAGGATCAGGTGCCATGGCGTGTCCGCGCCGGCGCTGGGCAGCAGGCGCAGGTGCAGCGAGAACAGCAGGATCAGCAATATGCCCAGGAAAAAGTTCGGCAGGCTGAACCCGAGCACGGCGAAGCTCATCACGAAGCGGTCCACGGCGCGATTGCGGTTCAGCGCGGCGACGATGCCCAGCGTCAGGCCCAGCACCAGTCCGAAGCCGAACGCCGTCAGCCCCAGGCGCAGCGTGTAGGGCAGCGCGGCGGCGACCAGCCGCGTGGCAGGCGTCTGGTCGGACAAGGACAAGCCGAAATCGCCCTGCGCCAGATTGCCCAGGTAGGAAATGTATTGCTGCCAGAGCGGTTTATCCAGGCCGAACTTCTGGCGGTACTGCTGCACCACCTCCGGCGAGGCCTGATCGCCCACCAGCGCTTCCAGCGGGTCGCCGGACAGGTTGAGCGCCACGAAGGTGAACGTGACGACGATCCAGACCGTCAGCAGGCCGCGCAGCAGCTTGCGAGTCAAAAGGCGGCCGTTCATGGCGTCTCCGATGCGTTCGGCGCCGCCGCGGATCCCAGCATCAGGGCGGGATCGTTCAGCAGCACGCCGCGCGGCCGCAGCGCCAGGATGCGGGCCAGCCGCCGCGGCGTGGTATCGCCGACCGCGCAGGGCGTGTTCTTGCCGCCCAGGGTGATCCACGTCGGCCTGTGGCGCAGCACGTCGATCGCCGCCGGGTCATCCAGCTGTCCTTCCCACACGCGGTAGGCATGCGCGCCGGCGCGCTCGAACTCATCGGCGCGCGCGTAATCGGGCAGGAAGGCCAGCATGCGCGCCTCCGGCAACAGGCGGCGCGCCAGCGCCATCTGGGCCGCGTCGCGTACGCCTATCCAGACCCTGGCGGCGGCGCCGCGGTCGCGGATGTCGCGCGCGATGGCTTCGATGATGGCCAGGTCCTGCGTCTTCACGTCGATCAGCACCGGGCGCAAGGGGGCAATATCGCTCAGCGTGCGCGGCAGGGGGGACAGGCGTTCGCCGCCCGCCAGGGGCACCGCGAGCAGTTCGTCCGCGGTCATGTCGGCGACGGCGCGCGCGTCGCCCGCGATGCGCGCCAGCGTGGCGTCGTGGCAGGCGAAGACGTGGCCATCCTTGGAAAGGCGCGCGTCGCTTTCGACGATGTCGGCGCCGATGTCGACGGCGCCGCGATACGCGGACTGGGTGTTCTCGGGATAGCGCGACGAGTAGCCGCGATGGGCGATGACCAAGGGTTTATGCATGCTGGGCACTTATCTGTTCCGCGAAATGGCAGCGCACCGTGTGCGCCTCCCCCAGGGGCCGCAGCAGCGGCATCTCGCGCGCGCAGCGGGGTTGCGCGTACAAGCAGCGGGTATGGAAACGGCAGCCGCTCGGTGGATAGGCGGGACTCGGCGGATCGCCCTGCAGGACGATGCGCGGCGCGGCGCCGGACCTGCCCCGCGGCGTGTCGTGCCCGGCGTCGTGCGGTGCGTCCTCATGCCCGCCGC
Organism: Bordetella sputigena; assembly: GCF_965137885.1. Classification (NCBI taxonomy): domain Bacteria; kingdom Pseudomonadati; phylum Pseudomonadota; class Betaproteobacteria; order Burkholderiales; family Alcaligenaceae; genus Bordetella; species Bordetella sputigena. Next base: position 552,184 of record NZ_CBCSCA010000003.1, on the reverse strand, counting down.
CGGCGTCCGGGCGGGCGACGCGCCGTAGCGTGGCGGATATGTCGGGGATGGCCGACAGCAATGCCCGGGTGTAGGGATGCAAAGGCCGTTCGTAGAGGTCATCGGTCACCGCTTCCTCCACGATCTGCCCCAGGTACATCACCGCCACGCGATGCGACAACCGCCTTACCACGCGCAGGTCGTGCGAGATGAAAAGATAGGCGATGCCGTGATCGTGCTGCAGCTTCTCCAGCAGGGCGACCACGGTCGCCTGCACCGATACGTCCAGCGCGGATACCGGCTCGTCGCAGACGATCAGGCTGGGCCTGAGCGCCAGCGCCCGGGCGATGACGACCCGCTGGGCCTGGCCGCCGCTGATCTGGTGCGGGTAACGGTCGCGCAGCGCGAAGGGCAGCGATACCGCGTTCATCAGCCCATCGACGGCGGCATCGCGTTCCGAGGCCGGGCCGATGCCGTGCAGGTCCAGCGGCTCGCGGATCTGCCTGGCGATGGGCAGGCGCGGGTCCAGCGCCGCCAGGGGGTTCTGGAAAATGATCTGGACCTCGCGCCGCTTGGCCCGCCATTGCGCGTCGCTGAGTGATGCCAGGTCCTGGCCCTTGAAACGGATGGCGCCGCCGGTCGGGCGATCCAGGCCCACGATCATGCGGCCGGTGGTGGATTTGCCGCAGCCGCTCTCGCCGACCAGGCCCAGCGTTTCGCCGGTGCGGACATGGAAGGACACGTCCTCCACGGCCCGTATGCCCTGTTTGTCGCTGCTCAGGAGCGATCGCGACGCGCCGAAATAGCGGCGCAGTTCGCTGACTTCGAGCAAAGGTGCGCGCGCCGTCATGCCCATTCCTTTCGCCATTGGTAGACAGGAGCCCGTGTATCCAGGCGCGGCATGGCGGCCAGCAGTTCGCGCGTATAGTTCGCGCGCGGATCGCTGAACAGGCGCGCCGCCGGCGCGGTCTCGACCACGCGCCCGTGACGCATCACCAGGACGTCGTCGGCCATCTCGGCCACCACGCCGAGGTCGTGGGTAATGAAGAGCATGGCCATGCCCAGTTCGGCTTTCAGGCGGTTCAAAAGCTCCAGGATCTGCGCCTGGATGGTGACGTCCAGCGCCGTGGTGGGTTCGTCGGCGATCAGCAGCCTGGGGCCGCAGGCCAGCGCCATGGCGATCATGACCCGTTGCGCCATCCCGCCGGAGAACTGGTGCACGTAGGAAGCCAGGCGCTGCCGGGGTTCCGGAATGCCGACCATGCGCAGCAGTTCGACGGCGCGGGCCGCGCGCCGGGCACGATCCAGCGTCGTATGCAGGGCCAGCGTTTCGTCCAGCAGCCTGCCTATCGTATGCACCGGATTCAGCGAGCCCAACGGATCCTGGAACACCATGCCGATGCCGCCGCCGCGCACCCGTTGCAGTTCCCGTTCGGACAGCTCCGCCAGATCGCGGCCCTGGAACAGGATGCGTCCGGCGGTGCGGCGGCCGTTGCGGGCCAGCAGGCCCAATATGGCCTGGCAGGTAATGCTCTTGCCGCTGCCGCTTTCGCCGACGATGCATAGCGTACGGCCCTGGCCGACGTCGAAGCTGACGTCATGCAGGACGTCGGCGTAGCCCGTCGTGGTGCGGAAGCCGACGCGCAGATCCTGCACGGATAGAATGGCGGCCAATTACTTGGACCCGTACGAGAAGTTGTCGGGACGGAAGTCCATGTAGTACTGCGAGTACGGCTGCCACTGCACGTTCTTCTTCATGGCGTAGCCGGTGGCCGGGTTGTACAGCATGGTCATCGGCATATCGTCCTCGAAGATGTCGAGGACTTTTTGATAGGTGGCGCGCCGCTGCGCCGGATCGGCCTGCGTATACAGCGTCTGCGACAGCGTGTTGAACTCCGGATTCGGCGTGTAGACCTTGGACGATTTCTGCACCTCGGAATTGGCGCCCCACAGGATCAGCAGCGATCCGGTGGGATCCGGAATGCGATAGGTGTTCGACCACGCGTACATCTGGATGCCCGGCTTGCGTACGTCCTTGAAGCTGTCGACGAAATCGATGCGCACGTTGATGCCCACCGCCCGCCACATCTCCTGCATGATCTGCGCGGCTTCGACGTTGTACAGGTAGTAGTTGGGAATCAGGCGATAGGAAATCTCCTGGCCCTTGTAGCGACTTTGCTTCAGCAGCTTCTTCGCCTGCTCGGGGTCGTACTGGTAGCCCACGCGGTTCTTGTCGTACAGCTTGCCGAAGCTGGGCAGCTGGTAGCCGTTGGGGGCGTAGGTGCGGCCCTTCCACAGCGCTTCGATCAAGGCCTTGCGGTCGATGGCCAGGCTCAACGCATGGCGCAGGTTCTTGTCGGACAGCAGCGGGTCGTTGGTGTTGAAGACGACGACGTGGCTGTTCTCCATCGCAATGGTCTTCAGCGTCAGGTCCTTGTACGCCGACAGGCTCTGCCACTGGTCCGGCGGGATTTCCGCGGCGATGTCGTACTCGCCGGAAACCAGGCCGGCGATGCGCGCGGCGACTTCCGGCACGGATTTGAAGGTGACCGTCCTGGCGGCCGGCTTGCCTTCGTAGTACTTATCGAAGGCCTGCAGCGCGATGTGGTCGTTCTTCTGGTAACTGGCGAACTTGTACGGGCCGGTGCCCACGGGATTGAAGCGCAGGGCCTTGGCGGCCTCGTCCATCCACACCTTGGCGGGCACGCCGTCCTTGCGGTACTTGTTCCAGGCTTCGTCGCAGATCACGAAGGACATATAGCTGGACAGCCGCTGGTCCAGCGACGCGTCATGTTCGGCGGTGGTGAAGCGCACCGTCATGTCGTCCAGCTTCTCGACTTTCTTCAAGGTGCCGAAGTAGGCCGGACCTTCGGCGTAATAGGCGTCCGGGCCCCACAGGCGTTCGGCGGAGAAAGTGGCCAGCACATCGTCGGCATTGAAGGGGTTGCCGTCGTGGCACACCACGCCGGAACGCAGCTTCACCTCGAAGGTGGTGGGCGTGGTCCAGGCCCAGCTGGTCGCCAGGCCCGGCTGCAGTTTCGCCCCGCCGTTGGCCTCGGGATGGTCGAAGTCGCGCCGGATCAGCGTGTCGTAGATGGAGTAGTAGGCGCGGACGTCGACCGTGCCGTTGCCGGCCGCCGGATCCAGCGTACGCGCCAGCTCGTTGACGGCGATGGTCAGGGCGGGACGCGTGTCGGCGGCGGACTGCGCGTGCGCGACGCCGCCGCCGGCCGTGGCCATGCCGAGGACCGGCAGGCATAGCAGTACGCTTCTGGCGGCGTACCGGTTCAGTTTGATCATGTTGTCTCCCGCGCGAAATGGTTGGATGGTCGATGCTTTCAGCGGCGCCGTGCGGCGCTGCCGGCTTTTTCGAAGCTGACGCGCAGGTCTTCCAGCCTGGCCAGCGCTTCCATGGAGCGGCCGCGATCGACGCGCACAAGCTCCAGGATCAAGGTGTTGCAGATGGCCATGGGGACCGTCAGCGACTGGAACTCGCCGGGTTCGCCGCGCCTTGCCGTGATGGTCAGGCGGGCTTCCACGGGCAAGGTCAGATCGGTCAGCAGGACGCTGGCGGCGCCGGTCTCGCGCGCCAGCTTCAAGGCGCGCGCCACGCCGGGGCTCTCGTGGCGAAAGATCATGCCGAACACCAGGTCTTTGTCCGTCAGGCTGATGAGCTCGTCGGCGGCCTGCCAGTCGGCATGCGACAGCCCCACGGCGTGGTAGCCGGAACGCTTGAGCCGGCGCGCGAACAGCTCGGCCAGGCTGCCGGCGTGGCTTTCGCCGATCACAATGACGCGGCGCGCGCGGCGCAGCGCATCGGTGGCGGCGGCGATTTCCTTCTGGGTGACCTGTTCCATCAGGCGGCTGAGCGCCGCGATTTCGCCGGCGACCACCGATTCCAGCAGGGTGCTGCCGGTGGCGTTGGCTATGCGCTTGCGCACGCGGGCCGAGGCATCCAGTTCGAAGACCATGGCTTCGCGCATGGCGCGATAGGAATCGAAGCCCAGCTTGCGGGCCAGCCGTCCCGCCGTGGAGGGATGCACGCCGGCACGCTCGGCGATCTTGTGCGCGGGCATGAAGCTGCCTACCGTCGTGTCGGATAGCAGGACATCCACGAGTTTGCGGTCGGAGCTGGTAAGGGTGTCGTTTTTATCGGCGACGAGTTCTTCGAAACGCATCCTGGCCTTCAAGCGTGTGTGCGAGTGGAGCGATGGTAATGCAAAATATATTGCAGTAATTTTACAGCTGCAAGATTAGTTGCAGAGCAGCAAAATATCTTGCAGTGCCGCATGCGGAGCGCAGGGGCGGCCGTAGTGGGAATAGCGGGCGGGTGTGGGCTAGGCGAGTTCGCCCGTACCGTGAGGCGGGGCGTACATCACCACCAGGGCGGTGGCGGGGCCCCCGAGGCTGCGGCCCCGGTGCGGCATGCGCGAATCGAAATGCAGCGTGTCGCCGGCTTCCAGCATGAACTTGTCCATGCCGATCTGCCATTCCACGCGGCCGGACAGGATATGGATGAGTTCTTCGCCGTCGTGCTCGAAGAAGACGTACTTGTCTATCTGGTCGGGGAACGTGAACAGGAAGGGCTGGAGCGCCCTGCCATGCGTGGCGTTGGACACCGACAGATAGTCGTAGCCGAAGGCCGTGCCGCCCAGCACCGTGGGCCGCCTTTCGTTCCTGCGCACCAGGCTGACCCCGCGCCAGTCGTGTACCGGGCTGTGCTCGGCCAGCAGGCCGGCGGCCTCCACGCCGAGTACTTCCGCGATGCGGGCCAGGGTGGCCAGGGGAGGCATCTTCTGGCCATTCTCGATGCGCGACAGATAGGCCTTGCCGAAGCCGGCGCGTTCGGCCACTTCCGCCAGGGTCAGCTTGGCCTGCTGGCGCAAGCCGCGGATACGTTTGCCCAGCGCGATGTGCGCCGGGGTTTCGGCGTCGGCGGTGTCCTGCTCAAGGGGAAGATCGTTGTGCGGGACGGCCTTGCGGCGGGACGATGGTCGACGAACCGGTTTCATGGGCCTGAGGTCATGTTTACTGCCTGTACCGGAGTTTACCGCCTATGTTTCCCATCAAAGTTCGAGTGTGACGCCGACGCGCGCCCGCGACACGCACAAGGCCATTTTCTCCTGTCGCTGGGATGCGCTCAGGAATGCATCGCGGTGCAATACCGTGCCGTCGGTGTAGCCGCACACGCATGCGCCGCACACGCCCATCTCGCAGGAAGAGGGCAAGGCATGGCCCTGCCGCCGCAGGACGTCAAGCGCCGACTGGTCTGCCGGCACCCGCAGCGTCGCGCCGGTCGAGGCGATGCGGATGTCGAAAGGCTCGGGCTTGAAGTTCTCATCCAGGGTGGCTTCGAACACTTCGAAGTGCACCTGGGATTCAGGCCAATGCGCCGTTGCTTCGCGTACCGCCGCGATCAGGCTGGCGGGTCCGCAGCAATAGACGTGGGTGCCGGCTATCGGGTCGCCCAGTGTGCTCGCATCGAAGCGGCAGCCGCCGGGGTCGCCGCTGAACCAGGTGGCCAGGCCGTCCGCGCCGCACAGGCCTTGCAGCGTGCCGAGCAGCGGCGCCGCCGTTCGCTGCCGCGCACAGTAATGCAGCAGGAAATCCTGGCCCTGGGCGCGCGCCTGCCAGGCCAGCGAGACGAAGGGCGTGATGCCGATCCCGCCCGCCACGAAAATATGGCGGCTGGCCTCGGCCGCCAGCGGGAAATTGCTGCGCGGCGCGCTGACGGGCAGTACCAGTCCCGGCTCGGCATGCTCGTGCAGCCAGCGCGATCCGCCCCGCCCGGTATCGCTGCGCTTGACCGCGATCGTGTAGTGCGAGGTCTGCCGCGGATCGCCGCAAAGCGAATACTGGCGAATCTTGCCGCCCGGAATATGTACGTCCACGTGCGCGCCGGCCGGCGCCGCGGGCAGGGTGGGACGGTGCGGATGGACGAATCGGATGATCTTGATGCCCGAGGCGTCCTGCGATACCTCGGACACCTGCAGCTTCATGATGATGCGGGCCGACATGAATGCTCTCCCTCAATCCAGCGGTTCGATGGCATCGCCTGGCGCGATCCAGCCGCCTTGTTCGATGGCGCAGTTCAGTCCGGAACGGTTGTATAGCGGCAGGTAGAGCGGCATGCCGAGCAGCTCCTCCAGATACTTGCAGGGAAAGTTCATGCGGCCGCCGCGCAGGATGGTGTTGCCCACGCGGAAACGCTTGCCGACCAGATGGTCCAGCGGGACACCGCTGACCGTCAGGTTGCGGCGGTGTTCTTCCGGCTTGAGGATGATGGGGCCCGCCTGCAGCGGCGGATCGTTGCGCGCCAGCGCATCCAGTACCTCGGCGGCGAACAGCGTCACTTCGCGGATGTCCGGCTTGGGCGAGTAGGTGCCGGTTCCAAGAAAGTACCGATCGCCGACGATGCCTTTGCCGGCGATGAGTTCGGCGCGCCGCAGTTCTTCCATTTCATAGGAAGCCGCGGGGGCGATATGTATGTGCAGCAGGCGGCCGCCCGTCCATGTCGTCATTTCGGATCCTCCTCCTATTTCGAGACCGCCGCGATGGCTTCGATCTCGACCAGTACGTCGCGCGGCAGGCGGGCGACCTCGATCGTGGAGCGCGCGGGCGCGGCGCCCGGGAAGAACGAGGCGTAGACCTCGTTCATCGCGGCGAACTGGTTCATGTCTTTCAGGAACACCGTCGTCTTGACGACGCCGGCCAGCGAGGCGCCGCCGGCTCGCAGGACGGCCTGGACGTTGGCCAGCGATTGCCGCGTCTGGGCCTGCACCCCGTCCGGGACGGCGCCCGTCGCGGGATCGATGGGCAACTGGCCCGAGCAGAACACCAGGTCGTTCAGGCGTACGCCCTGGGCGTACGGGCCCACCGCGGCGGGCGCCTCGGTGGTCTGCAGGGGAAGCGGCTGGGTCATGGCGGCTCTCAATCCTTCAAGGTCGGTGGAATCGACGGTAGCTCGTACCGTAAAAGTTTCCCATAGGGAAACATGAGTGTAGCGGAATTGGCTTATCCGTGGCCGATGGAGGCATCCTTGGTTTCGCGCGCGAACAAGGCCGCGACCAGCGTAATCAACGCCACGCCGATCAGCAGCACGGAAACGCCGGTGGTGCCGCCGAACTTCTCGACCAGCAGCGTCGCGAACACCGGCGTCAGCCCGCCGCCTATGGCCGCGGCGACCTGGAAGCCGAACGAAGCGCCGGTGTAGCGCGAGCGCGCGCCGAACAGTTCGGGGAAATAGGTGGCCTCGACGCCGAACATCAGCCCTTGTCCCAATATCAATCCCATGGCCACCGCGCAGAATACGAGCGTGGGATCGCGCGTATCCATCATCCAGAAGAGCGGAAAGGCGAAGACGATGGTGAACGCCGTGCCCATGAAGAACATCGGGCGCCGGCCGATGCGATCGGACAGATGTCCGAAGAAGGGGATGGCCGCCACTTCGATGATGGAGGCGACCAGGATCGCGTTCAGCATCGACGTGCGGGACATGCCCAGGTGGGTGGTCGCATAAACGACCAGGAACACCGTGATCAGGTAAACCCAGGAAACCTCGCAGAGCTTGAGTCCGATGGCAATCACGAACTCCCTGCGGTTGCGGCCTATCGCTTCGGCCAGCGGATTGCGCGCGATTTCGTTGCGCGCCTTCATCTCCAGGAATACGGGAGATTCGCTGACGCGGTGCCGGATGAAGGCGCCGATGGCCACCAGCACGATGCTGGCCAGGAAGGGAATGCGCCATCCCCACGACAGCAGCGCCTGTTCGGGCAGGGCGGAGATCGCGCTGTAGGCCGCCGTCGACAGGATCAATCCGACCGGAAAGCCGGTCTGCACGAGGCTGCCGCACAGGCCGCGCCGATGCGCCGGCGCGTGTTCCACCACCATCAGCGCGGCGCCGCCCCATTCGCCGCCCAGGCCTATGCCCTGGACGACGCGCAGCGTGACGAGCAGGATGGGGGCCCAGATGCCTACGCTGTCGTAGGTCGGCAGCAGGCCGATGGCGAAGGTGGCCAGGCCCATGATCGCCAGGGTAAGCAGCAGCATGGACTTGCGGCCCAGCCTGTCCCCCATGTAGCCGAACAAGGCGCCGCCGAAGGGGCGGGCGAAGAATCCCACCGCCGCGCTGCCCAGCGCGGCCAGCGTGCCCAGGAAGGGATCGGCGGCGGGAAAGAAGAGCTTGTTGAACACCAGCGCCGCCGCCGTGCCATAGATCAGGAAGTCGTACCACTCGATGATGGTGCCTATGGAGCTCGCGAAGACGACACGGTTAAGCTCGGAGGAACGGGATGTTTCCTTGGATAAGGACGGGACCGCTGCGGTTTGGCTCACGATGGTGCTCCCAGGTTGGTTTCCCAAAAGTTTCCTACAGGTTTCCCATTAAGCAATGCGTGTGCCAGTTTTCTCGCCCTGGCGTGTGAGCCACCATGCCGGATAAAAAGCTGCCGGTCGCCACTGTCGCACGCCAAAAACGCGCGTTTTGGCACGGATATGGTGCGTTCTCCAAGGCCCATAACGGTGCTTCGGCCGCTAAGTCGGCGATGTTGGCGGTCGCTGGGTTGGCTCTTATAATGGTTTCCCAATAGAAAACATCATTGACAGGGGAACGTCCCCGAAAGGCGTCGCCATGGAGCTCAGTTTCCTGCTTTATCCGGGCGTGGAACCCATCGACCTGGCCGCGGTCGGGGCGATATCCATGGCCAAACGGGTCATTCCGGAAGTTTCCTATCAGACGCTCTCGCTACGGGAGGGGCCGGTCGTCCTGGCCAACGGCCTGACCGTATGTCCGGATCGATCGGTCGCGGACGTGCGGCAGCCGGACGTCTTGCTCGTGCCCGGCGGCCCGGGCTGGCGGGCCGCCGCGGCCGATGCGGAGATGCTGTCCTTCATCCGTCGTATACATGGAACATGCACCCTGGCTTCAGCCTGCACCGGCGCCATGATCCTGGCGGCCGCCGGCGTGCTCGATGGCCGTCGCGCGACGACCAAGGTCCAGGTCGTGCCACCGGAGCAGGCCCCGCTGGACGAGTTGTCCGCGGCCCATCCCGCCATCGTCCCTGAACATGCCTTGCTCGTGGACGAAGGCGATGTCATCACCGGCGGCGGCGTCACCTTGTGCATAGACCTGGTCCTTTACCTGCTGGCCCGGCGCTACGGCGCCCCCGCCGCCGCCGAAGTCGCCCGCATCATGGAGTACGACGCCGCCCACGTCGCCAATCGATCCCGGCTGCCGATCGTGTGCTCAAAAGTGTAAATGGCAGGATCATGCATGCCGACCTGACGGTTGGCTTGCCCATACGCTGAGCCCTTTGAGTCTGTTATTCGAAGCGACTGGTGAGGTGAGATCGAGCGCTTCCTACGGCGAAAGAAATGCTCGCTGCGTTACCGGATTAAAGCTTCGCCCAAACGCGTAGGTCGTAAACCCACTTTCTAACTTTTCGGGAGGTGATGTCAGCCGCGGCTGGGTGCGTGGGATTAATAAGTACGTTCAATTCCTCCGGGACGATTACCGAAGGTACACACATTAATGGCGAGGAATTCTTGCGGCACCACTCGTCTCCGGCGTCTAAACTGACGCGGCCTGGTGGAATGGCGTCCCACCCGATATTTTTTGTGACGTCCAATTCCTTTCTTGTGTCCCACAACTTATCTGGGACGTTAATTTCGACGAGGTACCGGTTCAACGGCAAAGTGATCGCGCCGAGATGTACCATCGTCTCAAGACATGCGAGAGATCGAGAGGTCGCTGTGTATATCATGGGTGTCCCTTGCCTGTTCCAGCGGCCACCAGTTTTCTTCGCTCCTAGCCCTTGCATATCGTCCGCGGTATAACTTGGTGCATCGGTTGCAATCCGCCAAAGCGTCACCGTCATGCGTAGGCTCCGCTTTGCATTTGGGCTAGTAACTGCGATACGACTTCCTGGCCTCGTACAGTGTCCATGAGCTCGGCCGGTCTCTTTCCCCCCAGCGCGTGGTTCGGTTGAAACAGCCAATCTTTGGTCCATTGAGCAGCATCGAATCCGTCCGGGTCACCAGATTCCATGACCATGGTTTCCACCTGTCCAATCAACTTCATCAGGCCGACAAGCAATTCCCCTTGGTTGAGGTCCAATTGACCTTTCGCGCGAATCTTTCGAGATATAGTTGTTCTTGGCAATCCAAGTAGCGTGGTGATCTGATCTTGGGATGCGTGCAAGCGCTTGGCGACGAGCGGTAGCATCCCTGCTTGAACGCCGCTTTTAATGTACGTAACCAGCTCCATGCTTCCCGCACGGTACAAATCCTTCATATCCAGATGAGAGCGGGCGAAAGCACCACGGTCGATTGCGGCTTGGACGGCAGCCTCATTGTTCTTTACCTGCAGTGCTCTATACAGGCTAACAGCGTGTTCCTTTGCTTCGGCTAGCGGGATCTTCAGCATAGAACCGACTTCTCGTATTCCATAACCTCTGGACAGCAGCACGAGAACTTCGTATTGACGCGGGGTGATCTTCAACAGACGGGCCCCTTCTTGGATGGGCCTGGCGGATACCTGAGCTTTCTCTTCGATCGTATCCTCATCGTCCTGGTTGGCTCCGTATGCAGTCACGGCAGCATGCCCTACGAGAGCGATATGCGATGACCGTTTCCGACCCTTCCCGGCGTGATAGGTGGTCATGATTAACCTCCAAATGAGCCTTTATTTTATCTCATTTGGCCACCAGGCTGCGCCGACAGGAGTGTGGCATGCAAGCCGCGCGGTTGTTCCTGGAGGACGGCCAGGACTACTATGGCACCACATCATCCCGCTTCAAAGGAGTCGAACATGGCTGAGGACCGGATAGCAGCGGAAAAGCGCATAGACATCGCGCTCGCGAAGGGCCGGGAGCGTTTGCTGGCCGCGGAGCCCGAGCTGGCGCGCAACGCGGACGCCCGGGCCACCGCGAAGGCCGGAGCGTCGAGCGAGCGGCGCATGGAGCTTTACGAAGCGGAGATCGAGCAGGAGATCACCGACTATGCGCAATCCCAGGGCGTCGATGAATTGGACCTGCTGCTGCGGCTGAGCGTCGATTCCGAGGACGAGGCGCGCGAGCTGATCGCGCTGCGGCGATCCTTGCAGTAAACCCGCGGCGTGGTGGACGCGGCCACGCTGGCATCGGCCTGCGCCCCGACGATGCCTTCATCGCCGCCCATCCGCTGATCGAAGGTCCCTGCTACGTTTAGGCCAACGCCGGGCTCAGCGTGGCCCACCCAGCGCGAACGAGGCCCGCTGGATCAGGCCGTCCTCGACCTCGTAGACGCATAGCATTTCCATGGTGCCGATGCCGTGTGGGAAGTTGCGCGTGACCAGTTCGAGGTCCGTGACGAAGTTCCCCATAACGGTGCGCGTCAGCAGGCGGGCGTGCAGGTCCGGCTCGTTGAACCGGGTCGCGAAGCGCTCTCGCATGGCGTCGCGGCCTTTCGCCAACAGCGCACCGTGCAGGGCATACTGTTCCGCGTCGGGGGCGTAAGCCTGGAGCAGGGCTTCCAGGTCCTTGGCGTTGTAGGCGTCCAGCTGCTTCTGAACGACGGAGGCGGGGCTTTCCTGGGTCATGATGAACGTCGGCAGGTTGTCAGGTTCCGTAGCGTACTCTGTTCGCGCGACGGCATGTGCCGTCCGCCTCGCCATGGCGCGCCGGGAGCGCCGGCGTTGATTCCAATTATTAGAACGAGACGAACGATGACCGGACGATTTTCCCTTGCGCTGCGGACTTGCGCGCTGGCGCTGTTCACGGCTAACGCGGCGGTGGCCGCGACCATGGGCGGGCCTTTGCGTATCGCGGATATGGGCAGTTTCTTCGTAGGCGGCCGCATTATCGAAACGGAGTACCCTGGTTCTTTCCCGGCGGGCCGGGTGCCCAATGGCAAGATCGCGGTCGACCAGATGTACGTCAGCTACGTCATCCCCGATCATGCCAGGAAGACGCCTATCGTGCTGGTCCCCGGCGGCGGTCTTACCGGCGCCGAATACGAAACCACACCCGACGGACGGGAAGGCTGGGCGACGTATTTTGCCCGCAAGGGGTATCCCGTCTATGTCGTGGACACGCCGGGCCGCGGCCGCGCCGGCTTCGATGCGACTTCCATCGTCGAAGCCAAGGAAAAGAAGGATCCCGGCGTCCTGCCGTCCGGGCTGTTCACTGCCACGGGCGAATTCGCCTGGACCAATTTCCGCTTCGGTCCACGGTTCGGCACCCCGTTCCCTGACACGCAGTTCCCGGTCGCGGCGATCGCTGCTTTCGCCGCGCAAGGGGTGCCGAACTCGGAAGCCATGCTGACCGGCGGCGGGCCGAAGACGGCGCCCGTCGCGCTGGCGGCCTTGCTGGACAAGATCGGGCCGTCCATCGTGCTGGTGCACTCCCTGTCCGGCCCCTACGCCGATGCGCTGGTGGGACTCCGTCCCAAGCTGGTCAAAGCCGTGGTCGACATCGAAGGCGCGCAATACATCGTTCCCACCGATGCGCAGATCGCAGCCTACAAGGGCATTCCGGACCTGGAGCTGTTCGGCGATCACCTGGATGCCCAGGCGATCACGGGCGCCGTCAGGATGCGTGGCCGCCAGGCCGTCGTCGACAGGATCAACCAGCAGCCGGGCGGCAAGGCGAAGCTCGTGACGCTGCCCAGCGTGGGCATCCACGGGAACTCGCACATGATGATGCAGGACAAGAACAATCAGGCAGTGGCGGACTACATCCTGAAGTGGCTGTCAGCGCATGTGAAGTAGGCCGCGTTCAGCCCGTCGTATGCGCCTGCCGCGCCAGATAGATCTCGTGCAGCGTGATCTTGCGGACCTCAGCTTGACTCGCGGCGATGTGCGCGACCAGCAGGCGGCAAGCTTCGTCGGCGCGTTGGGCGAGCACGGCGCGCAGGATGCGCCCGTGTTCTTCGTAGGTGGCATCCACGCGCGGCCGCTTGGTGAAATCGAGGCGACGGATGATGCGTATGCGTTCGGTAACCTCGCGATGTACGCGGGCGATTTCGGCGTTGCCGGCGGCCTGTACCAGCGTGCAATGGAAGGCCTCGTCCCACACGCCGACCTGCGCCATGTCGGTGTTGCGGGCTTCCGGCGCAACCAGCCAGATGTCCCCCAGGTCATCCAGCAGTTGCCTGTCGATGTGCGGCGCGCCGCTGCACAGGCGCCTTACCGCTTCCGATTCCAGCACCTGACGCAGGTCGTACAGCTGTTCGAACTGCTCGAAGTCGAAGGGCAGGACGCGCCAGCCGCTGCGGAACAGCACTTCCACGAAGCCTTCCTGCTGCAGGCGGAACAGGGCCTGGCGCACGGGCGTACGGGAAACGCCCAGCCTGTCGCTGATCTCGCCTTCGGTGAAGCGATCGCCAGGCACCAGCCGGAACTCGGCAATGTCATGCTTGAGCAGCTGATAGACATCATCGGCGCGCGTCACGCGCGGCGCCTTGCGTGGGAGATCGGCAACGCTATTCACGGGCATCCGGGGCGGTCACGCCATCAGGCTGACGTGGGCGGACACCACGCGCCAGCCTTCCGGCGTGCGCAGCCAGGTCTGGCTCTGGCGCCCGATGCGCGGCGACCCCGCGCGGCGGAACTCGATATTGGCGGTGGCGAAATCACGGCCATACGTCGTAATGACCGTCCGCAGTACCTCGCGCGCCAGCCCTTGCGCGGGCCGGCCGGCGCGAAACTCGCGGATCTCGTCATAGCCGTACAGATTCTCCGTCGCGCCGTAGCGCAAGGTGTGCGGGCTGTTCCAGAACAACTCGTCCAGCACGGCCACGTCGTTGCTCGTCAACGCTTTTTCGTAGCGGGCGAACTGCGTCTGCACTTCGGCCAGCACGTCCGGCAAATTGATGTCCATCAGGATCCTTCCTGGAAATGCGGGTGACGGATGCCGGCAATGCCGGCCTGTTCGAGCGCCATCGCCGCGCGCAGCGCGATATCTTCGCGCCATGGCGCCGCGATGAGTTGTACACCGATCGGCATGCCTTGTGTGCCGTCCGGCCACATGGGGGCCACCGCCACGGGACACCCCGCGAACGAGATCGGCTGGGTCAGCAGGCCCATGGCGGGACGGCATGGATGCGTAACACCATTGATGTCCAGCCATTCGGTGCCGATGGCAGGCGCGGCCACCGGCGTGGCCGGCGCCAGCAGCAGATCCCAATCCTGGAAAAGCGCCAGAACCCGTTCCCGGTACTGGCGGCGGAAGCGGTGCGCGCGCGCTACCCAGTGCGCGGGCTGCAGCGCGCCGGCGATGAAGCGGTCCACCGACAGGGGTTCGAAGTCGGCCGCACGCCGCCGCAATTCGGGCAGGTGCAGGCTGCCGCCTTCCGACGCGGTGATCATGAAGGCCGCGGCGCGCGCCAGCGCCGCGTCCGGCCATTCCACCGTGCGGGTGGCGCCGAGGACTTCCGCCGCGGCGGCGACCGCGGCGCGCGCGGAGGCGGTCGCGTTGCTATCGAAGTAGCCACCCAGAACGCCGATGCGCAGGCCTTGCGTGCCCAGTCCCAGGCCCGGTTGTACCGCCTGCACGGCCTTCGCATGGCAGCCGGGATCCTGCGCGTCCGGATACTGCACGGCGTCATACACGCGTGCCAGCAGCGCGGCGGAATCCGCGAACGGGCCCAGGTGGTCGATGCTGTGCACGAAGGGAAAGGTGCCGCGCCGCGAGAGCCGGCCGAAGGTCGGCTTCAGCCCCCAGACGCCGCATAGGGATGCCGGTACGCGTATCGATCCGTTGGTGTCCGACCCCAGCGCTACGGGGACCTGACCGGCGGCGACCGCCGCGCCCGATCCGCCCGATGAGCCGCCCGCGATGCGCGATCGGTCATGCGGGTTGCACGTGGGGCCGTAGTGGGTATTTTCGGTGGTGAAGCCGTAGGCGTATTCGTCCATGTTCAGTGCGCCGACCAGCACCGCGCCGGCCGCGCGCAGGCGCTGCACGAGGACCGCGTCGGCCGTCGCGGGCGCATTGTCGCGGTTCACCTTGGAACCTGCCAGGGTGACCTCGCCTTCGATATCGAACAGGTTCTTCACGGCGTAGGGCAGGCCCGCCAGCGGTGGCAAGGGGTGCCCGGCGGCACGCATAGCATCCACCGCATCGGCTTCCGCGCGCGCTCGCTCCAGGGTACGCATGGTGAAGGCATTGATCCTGCCATCGGTGGCCTCGATACGCGACAGGCATCGCTCCAGCCATTCACGCGCCGAGGTTTCGCCGCGTGCGATGGCTTGCAGGCCGGCGATGCCACCCGGCATGGCGTTCGCTTGCGCCGGCTTCATGGCAGCGTCTCCGGAAACGGCGCCGGGCAGAACAAAGCGGCCGGCTCGTCGGCGACGTCCATGGGCACGTCGTCGAGCAGGCGCGCCATATCGGCGGTGCGCGCCAGATAGACCGCCACACGGGCGGCCTGTGCCGGCTCCATGGGCAGGTCCAGCAGCGCGGCGCTGGCATGCACATAGGCCAGTGCGGTTTCTTCCGGGGTGGGGGACTGGCTCATCGGCGTACCTCGCGTTGGAAAATTTCCAGGCTCTCTTTTTTCGCGGCGACAAAGCTGGGCTGCGAAAGCGTTTCAACCGTGCGCGGCCGTGTGTCGGTGTAATCGAGGATCTCGGCCACGCGGGTGGGCCGCTTGGTCAGGAGCAGGATCTGGTCCGCGAGGTATACGGCCTCTTCGAGATCATGCGACACCAGCAGCATGGTGGTGCCGGTCTGCATGAAGACTTCCTGCAGCTTCTCGCGGATGAACAGCGTCATCTCGAAGTCCAGCGCCGAGAACGGCTCATCCAGGAACAGCACTTCCGGACGCGGCGCGAGCGCGCGCATGATGGATGCCGTCTGCTGCTGGCCGCCGGACAGTTCATACGGATAGCGCTTCAGGTCGAACTTGACGTCGAAGGATTCGATCAGTTCTTCCATGCGGCGATCGACTTCGGCCTTGCTCTTGCCTTCCAGCAGCAGCGGATAGGCGATGTTGTCGATCGTGCGCATCCACGGAAACAGCGCCTCCCGATAGTTCTGAAAGACGTAGCCGATGCGCGTGTCGCGCAGCGACTTGCCGTCGAACAGGATCTCCCCGCGATCCACGGGGATCAGGCCGGCGATCATGTTGATCAGCGTGCTCTTGCCGCAGCCGTTGGGGCCGAAGACCGAAACGATCTTGCCCTTGGGGATGTCCAGGTCGAAGTTTTCATACAAGGGCCAGCCGGCGAAATACTTGGTCAGGCCTCGGATGGTGATATGGGTGCCGGCCGGGCCGGGCTGGAAACGCGGCGGCGGCACGTCGGCATACGCGGGGATATTCAGGACCGTGCTCATGGCGTTCTACCTTCCGCTCCAGTGGACCACGCGGCGTTCCAGCAGCAGGAACAGGATGTTCAGCACGTAACCCAGCGCGCCCGCGCTCAGGATGGCCGCGTACATGGTCTTGACGTTGAGTACCTGCTGGGCGTCGATGATGGCGTGGCCCAGGCCGTTCTCCGAGCCGATGAACATCTCCGCGACGATGACGATGACCAGCGCCATGGATACCGCCGAACGCAGCCCGACGAAGCTGGGCTGCAGGCTTTCCCAGATCAGCACATCCTTGAAAATGCGCCAGCGCGACGCGCCCATGACGCGGGCGGCCATCACGCGCTGCTTGCGGGCGTTGATGACGCCATAGGCGCTGTTGAACACCACGATCAGGAAAGCGCCGAAAGCGGCGATCGCCACCTTGTTGATGTCCGAGACACCGAAGATCAGCAGGAATAGCGGGATCAGGGCGGACGACGGCGTGGAGCGGAAGAAGTCGACCAGGAATTCGACCGTGCGGTATGCGCGTTCGTTGCTGCCGAGCAGCACGCCCAGCGGCATGCCGACGACGGCCGCGATGACGAAGGCCTGCAAGGTCCGGCTGACCGTGACCAGGAAGTCGGTCAGCAAGGGCCCGCCGGCCAGCCCCGTGGCCAGCGCCACCAGCGTATCGGCCGGACTGGGCAGCAATATGGGCTTGATGAAGCCGGCGCGTACCACCAGGTCCCAGATGATGAACAGTACGATCGGCCCGACGAAGGGCAACATGCGTTCGCGCAACGGTGTGCGCGGCGCCGCGTCCGCGGACGCCGGCGGCGACCAGGCGGCCGCGGGCGTTCCCGCGGCGGCGGGTGTGGAAGTAGCCTCATCCATCGCTTACCCCTTGTAGATCAAAGGCGCCACGTCGACCTTCTTCGAGAAGATGTTCTTCTCGGTGAACAGGTCATAGAACTTCTGGAAGTACTGCACATCGCTCTGCTGGAATTCGTCGTACATCATGTATGCCGCCAGCGGCACTTCGGTGGTCAGGGGACCTTCGATGGCGGTATAGCCCTTCATGTACTGGCGCGCATCGCCGGGCTGCTTGCGCACGAACTCCACGCCGCGCCGGTAGGCCGCGATGAACTTCTTTGCTCCGTCGGGATGCTTCTGGATGAAGTCGGTGGTCAGGCTGGCCGCGCCGCCATGCCAGGGCGCCATGGGGTCGCCCAGGATGTAGTGCGCGACCACGCCGGCCTCCAGTACCCTCGTGGTGCCGTTCAAGCGGCCCACCGTGCCGGTCGGTTCGAGCGTATAGCACCCGTCCACCTGTCCCGTGGCGACGGCGGCGACGTGCTGGCCGATAGGCAGTTCGATGACCGTGGCGCCGGTCGCGCCCGCGCGCTCCAGCATGGTCTTGGCCAGCGTAACGTTCTGGATGCCGGGGCCGGACGCGATCTTCTTGCCTTTGAGTTCGGCCGCCGATTTGATCGGGCTATCCTTGGCCACCAGGAATTCTTCCAGCACGTTGCGCGCATTGCTGGGGTTGGTGCAGAAGATCTTGAACAGGCCGGGCTGGGCGATCTCGCCGATTGCCAGGTTGGCCGAGCCAGTGCCGTTGGCGCTGCCGTCGCAGCGCCCCGCCAGCATGGCCTCCATCACCTGCTGCGCGCCGGCGAACTTCAGGGCCTCGACGTCCAGGCCGGCATCCTTGAAGTAGCCTTGTTCCACCGCGGCAAAGAAAGGCAGGCCCGCGGCGACCGGCCAGAAGCCGATGCGGATCTTCGGCGTCGCTTGCGCGCGCACGATGGCCGGCATGGCCAGTATGCCGGCGGCCGCGGCGCCGTTGCGCAGCAGACGCCGCCGATGGCCATTCACCGGTGCGACGGCAGGCTTGGAATTTGTATTGCGCATGACGGATTCCCCTGAATGAGTGGTGGTCGGTAGAAGGCGATGAACGATAGGCGCCGCTCGCTTCGCGCCGGCGCCGGCCGCGTCAAGCTGAAGACTGGGCGCGCGCCGCCATATACGCGCGCCAGCCGCCATAGGCGCTGACATCCTGGGCATCCGAGAACGCATGGTCCTCGCACACGAAGCCATGCACCCAGCGTCCGTCGGCCAGCTCCAGGCTGCCCAGGGCCAGGGGCGATGGAATCAATGCCAGGAAACCGCCTACCGCCGCCAATGGCACGTTCCAGACCTCGACGGCGACGGCGACGCCATCGCCGGCCACGCGGCGCAATCCGGGCTTGGCGGGGACCGTGCCTTTCAAGGCATACAGGCGATAGCAGGGCGCGGTGGTCGTGGCTTCGGCCAGGACGGCGCCGCGTTCGATCAATTGGCCATTCAGCGGCATCCCGGTCAAATGCGCGCCGACGACGGCCAGCGGCAGATGGGTGGCCGGCGTGGGTTGCAGCGCGGCAATGGGACGGGGCGCGGGCAACGGCAGGCCTGTCGCTCCCTGCGCCAGCCCGGTCGCATGGTGGAAGCGCTGTCCCACATCGGCCAGCTGCCAATCGCTGCCGGCCGGGCCGATCAGCGTAATGCCGAAGGGCAGCCCGTCGCCGCGCATGCAGGCCGGCACCGCCAACGCCGCATAATCGAGCAGGTTGACGAAGTTGGTGTAGTAGCCCAGTTCGCGATTGCGCGCGACCGGCTCGGCCTGCATCGCCGCGATGGTGCAGTGGGTCGGCGCCGTGGGCACGCATAGCAGGTCGATGTCCGCCCACATGGCGTCGGCGCGCTGCGCCAGCGCCTGCAGGCGATGCTGCGCCCGGTATAGATCGGCGGCGCTGTAATCGCGTCCCGCCGCGATGATGTCGCGCACCGGCTGGATGACCGCATCGGCATGCGCGTCGAAGAACTCGCGAACGGCTTCGTATCGTTCGGCGACCAGCGCGCTGTCGTACAGCATGGCGGCAGCCTCGGCCAGCGGCGCGTAGTCGATGGGAACGATGGTGCCGCCCAGGTCCTGTAGTTGCCGGATGGCCTGTTGCCAGGCCTCCTGCGACAGCGGGTCGCCGAAGCATTCCATGCGGGCCGGGACGCCGATGCGCGGGTGCGCCGGGAGCGGTGTGGTTTTCATCGGCAGCCGGCGCGAATAGGGGTCGCGGGCATCATGGCCGGCGGCGGCCTCCAGCACCTGGACCGCGGTCGCCACGGTGCGCGCCAGTATGGATACACAGTCCACGCTGCGCGCCGCCGGGAATACGCCGTGTGCGGGAATCAGCCCGCGGCTGGGCTTCAGCCCCACGATATTGTTCAGCCCCGCCGGCACTCGGCCGGAGCCCGCGGTATCGGTGCCCAGCGCGAAGTCCGTTTCGCCCGTCGCCACCACGTAGGCCGAACCGGAACTGGAGCCGCCGCTGATGTACGCCGGATCGAAGGCGTTGGGTACGGCGCCGTAAGGCGACCGCGTGCCGTTCAGCCCGCAGGCGAATTGGTCCAGGTTGGTTTTGCCGGTCAATACGGCGCCGGCTTGCAGCAGGCGTTCGACCACGCTGGCGTGGGCGGACGGCACGTAGGCGAAGTCGGGGCAGGCGGCGGTGGTGGGTTGGCCCGCGACGTCGATATTGTCCTTGACGGCGAAACGCAGGCCGGACAGCGGTCCCTCGTGCGCCGCGCCCGGCGGCTGCGCGAAGCGGCTTATCCAGGCGGAGTCCGGGGACGCGGGCGTCGGTTCTGGCGCGTCTGAATAGACGGGGTGGGCTTCGGGCATGGCGACCTTGTCGTGTGGAAATATCCAAACTTGTGTACAAGATCAAAGCAAAGCCCATGCCAATTTCCCACCCCTGGGGAGAGCGCGGCCTTCTCGTCCGGTATGCACCTGAACGCAGCATCCCTGGCACCGAGGCCGTGCGACGCACAGCGACGGTGCGCTCAACGCGCGGCGGACATGCCCTCCGCTTCGAGCCAGTCGCGGAACCGCAGCACCAGGTCCTCTTCGGCCTTGGCCTCCGGGACGTAGCTGCAATAGCTGCGCGAGGGCAGCCGCGGGGTGGCGAACGGCGCGACCAGGCGGCCGGCGGCAAGGTCGGCCGCCACCAGCGCGACCGGACCCATGGCGATCCCCACGCCATCGATCGCTGCCTGCAGGGTCAGATAGAAGTGATCGAAGGTCAGCGCCGCGGCCGGTTGCAGCGCCTGCGCGCCGGCGCGCGCCAGCCAATCCGGCCACAGGCGCGGCAGGCTGGAGGTGTGCAGCAGCGTATGCCTGCGCAGGTCGCGCGGCTCCCTCAGGGGGAGCGCCCGCGGCAGCGCCGGGCTGCAGACGGGCAGTCTTTCCTCCGCCAGGAAAGGCCGCATCACGTAGCCGTAGAAGGTATCCGGCCCGCCCCGGATGATGATGTCGTAGCCGTCCTTGAGGCTTTCCACCGGCTCGTTCGACGTCTCCACTTTCACGTCGACGTCGGGGTGGGCGGCGCGGAATGCCGCCAGCCTGGGCACCAGCCAACGCAGCGTGAACGTCGCGGACGCGTTCACCGACAGCGTGCGCGGCAGCGCTTCCGGCACGCCGTAGTCGGCCGTGGCTTGGACCAACTGCTGGAAGAGCGGGCCGATTTTCTTCAGGTAGGCCTGGGCGGCCGGTGTCAGCACGATGCGGCGATTGTGCCGTTCGAACAGCGCCGCCTGCAGCCAGGTTTCCAGCAGGCGGATCTGCTGGCTGACCGCGCCCTGCGTGACGTGCAGCTCCTCGGCGGCGGCCTTGAAGCTGCCTAGCCGCCCGGCGGCCTCGAAGACGCGCAAGGCATGCAGTGGGGGAAGCGGTCGGGACATTCGGATTAGAAAAACTATGGTGAAAACGCAAATTAACTCGGTTGTCGCCCTCGGACAAGATAGATAACTTTACGGCTTCAAGCAAAAGGGACCTCGATGATGTTCGGCTATACCGGCGGAGCCGTGTTGCTGGCGGCCTTGCTGCATGCCAGCTGGAATGCGATGCTGCATGGCAATCGCGACCGCCTGCTGTCCATGGCCTGGATGAGTATCGCGATCGCCGCGGTGTCCACGGCGGTTGCCGCATCCGCGCCCTTGCCGAATATCGCCGCGTGGCCGTACATCGTCGCGTCGGGTCTGATCCACGTCGTCTACAACGCCAGCCTGGTCTACTCATATCGCCGCGGCGATCTGACGCAGGCCTATCCGATCGCCCGCGGTTCGTCGCCGCTGCTGGTGACGCTGGGCGCGGCGGTCTTCGCGCACGAAGAGATCGGCCCCTTGCGCCTGCTGGGCATCGTCATGGTGTCGGGCGGCATCATCGCGCTGGCCTTGCCGCGAAGGGCGTATGCCGCCAGCGCCCGCAAGAGCGGCGCCGTGGGCGACCGCGCCGGCGAGCCCGTACGCGGGCCGCGCATCGCTTTGCTCGCCGCCTTCGCAACGGGCGCGCTGATTGCCGTCTACACCGTGATCGACGGCATAGGCGTGCGGCTGTCGGACGGCCAGGCCTTGCGCTATATCGCCTGGATGTTCCTGTTCTATTGGCTGACGCCCTTGCTGTTCATCGCCACGCGCGGCGTGCGGGCCCTGGTCGAGCCGGTGCGGGCGGCGCCATCGGCGATCTTCTCGTCGATTGCCGGCGGCCTGGTATCGATAGGCGCCTACGGCATCGTCATCTGGGCAATGCAGTGGGGCGAGATGGGCGCCGTATCGGCGCTGCGCGAAACCAGTGTGGTGTTCGCGCTGCTGATAGGCCGCGCCTTTCTGGGCGAAACCGTCAGCGGCCAGCGCTGGATCGCCTGCCTGGTGGTGGCCGCCGGGGCGATCTGCCTGGGGCTTTGAGCCCGCCCGTGCCGCCGAGCTCGCCGAATACTTCACGCACGCATTCGGCCATACGGCTTGCCAGGACATTGACGGGAAAGTGGTGCGACGTGACCGCGTAGCTGGGGAATTCCACCTTCTCCGAAAACGCGATTTCCCGCAGTCCGGAAGCGCGCAGCGCCCGCGACACGATAGGGTTGACGATAGAGACGCCCAGTCCTTTCGCGACCATGGTGCATATGGTCGTGGCATAAGGCGTTTCGATGGAAAGGATCCGTTCGTCGTTGGGGAAGTGGCGATCTATCGATGCGCGGTTGAAGCTGCCCGCGGGAAGCGAAATGAACGCTTCGTCCTTGAAATCGGCGGGTTTCAGTAGTTTCTTGCGGGCCAGCCGGTGTTCGCTGGCGACCACCCCGACGCCGTGGGCGAGGTTGATGCGCTCGTAGTGCAAGGCCGGGACATCGGTATGGATGGAAGTGAAGCCGATGTCGCAATAACCGGTGGCGACCCATTTCGCGACGACGTCGGAGCCCCCGGTATTGACGACCACCGGGATGTCGGAGCATCTCTGCCTGAACAGCCGCATCGCGTCGGGCATCACGCACTGCGTGATGGACCCGACCGCGCCGATTCTCAGCATGCCCGTGCCGCGCCGCCGTATGGAGCTGGCGCTGTCGTTCAGCGATTCGAGTCCGATGAACGCGCGTTCGACGTCGGCATAGAAGGCCTCGGCTTCCGGCGTCGGAATCAGCCGGGTTCCCACGCGCTGGAACAGGACAAAGCCCAGGGTTTTTTCCAGGATGGCGATCCAGCGGCTCACATTGGGCTGCGACGTGTGCAGCAAGCCGGCCGCCGTGGTCATGGAGCGCGTCATCATCACCGCGCGAAAGGCTTCCACCTGTTTGAAGTTCATTGCCTGGTCCCGTCGTTCAAGCGCCGGGGCAGCATATCATTTTTGTATAAGAAGCCATAAATATCTGATTTGACGTATTTGACGCCGCGCGCCGAGACTAACCGTTCTACAGCCTCGACGTGACGCAAATGGAATCCAAAGTCAGCAGCCGCCTCAAACAACCCTTGGCCGACGAGGTCATCCAATACATCTTCCTGCCCCGTCTGAACCGTGAGTTCTTCGCGAACTTCGAGATGCTCAACGAAATCAATCTTGCCCATCTGTGGATGCTGCACGATCGGGGAATCCTGGACGACGAGACTGCGGTGACGCTGGCCCGGGCGCTGTTGCGGATGCAGGCGGATGGCCCGGACGCCGTCGAACTGGATCCCGCGCGCGAAGAAGCCTACTTCAATTACGAAGCTCACCTGATCAAGCTGGTGGGGCAGGATGTGGGCGGCCGCCTGCATACCGCGCGCAGCCGCAACGATATCGGCGCGACCATAGACCGCATCCGCGCACGCGGCTTCGCCGTGCGCATCGGCAAGGCCTTGATCGGCGTCGCCCGGGCCGCCGTGTCGCAGGCGGGCCGATATGCGCATTACGTGATGCCGGGCTATACGCATATGCAGGCGGCGCAGCCCATTACCTACGGCTACTACCTGTCCGCGCTGGTGGATGCATGGTCCCGCGATATTGACAGAGTGCTGCAGGCGCTGCACAGGGCGGATGCTTCCCCCCTGGGGGCGTGCGCGCTGGCGGGCACATCTTTTCCCATCGACCGCCACGCGACCAGCGCGCTGCTGGGTTTCAGTCGCCCGATGGACAACGCGCTGGACGGCGTGGCGTCGCGAGATTTCGCGCTGGAGTTGAGCGCCGCGCTGTCCATCATGATGATCACGTGCAGCCGGATGGTGCAGGACTTCTATATCTGGTCCACGCCCGAGTTCGGCTACCTGTCGTTTCCGGATAGCGTTGCCAGCACGTCGAGCATCATGCCGCAAAAGAAAAATCCGGCCGTGCTGGAGTTCCTGAGGGGCAAAACAGGCCACCTGATCGGTTTGACCACCGCGGCCTTTTCGACGGTGAAGTCCACCCATTTCACGCATTCTGGCGACAGCAGCCGTGAAAGCACCCGCACCTGCTGGGAGGCCTGCGAGGAAGCGCTCAAGGCCCTGGAATTGGTGCGGCTGCTGGTGGAGCAGGTCGAGCCGGATCAGGCCCGCATGGCCGCCCGGGCGGCGCGGGACTTTTCCACCGTCACCGATCTGGCCGATCTGCTGGTGCGCGAGGCGAATACGTCTTTTCGAGATGCGCACCACATCATCGGCGCGGTCGTGCGCGACGCGCTGGAACGCGCGCTACCGGCCGGCGACATCACGCCGGCCATGATATGCGCGGCCGCCGAACGACAACTTGGCCGATCCATATCGCTGCAGGAGGACGCTATCCGCGCCTGCCTGGACCCGATCCGCAACGTGGCAGCGCGATTGTCGTATGGCGGTCCCGCGCCGGCCTCGGTGCTGCGGCGCATTGAAGCGCAGTCCCTGTCGCTGGCCGCGCAAGAACAGGCCATGGACGCGGCGGTGCAAGGGGCCGACACGTCGCGCGCCCTGCTGCGCGAGCGCGTCCGGCAACTGGTTTCGAGCGGCGGCGGGACGCCGCTCCATCCGTAGATTCGCTAATCGATCATTCAAGGGGAATAAACATGCGAAGACTCATGGCCGCGGCCGCGATCGCGATGGGCATATGCCTGAACGCCACGGCGCAGACGTATCCCAGCCGGCCCGTCACATTGGTAGTGCCGTTCGCGCCGGGCGGCACCGTGAACCTGATGGGCCGCCTGCTGGCCACGCGCTTATCGGAAGTGCTGGGTCAACCGGTGATCGTGGAGAACAAGCCGGGCGCGGGCGGCAGCATAGGCGCGAATTTCGTCGCCAAGGCGGCGCCCGATGGATATACGCTTCTGCTGGCGACGATGGGTCAACAGTCCATCCAGCCCTTGCTATCCAAGGACCTTCCCTATGATCCCGCCAGGGACTTTGCGCCGGTCGCCTTGTTCTCCACCGTGCCCAATGTATTGGCCGTCGCCGCCAGCACGCCGGCCAGGACCGTGGCCGAACTGGTCGACTACGCCCGGCGGAATCCCGGCAAGCTCAATATGGCGTCGGCCGGAATCGGCTCGGTCAATCACTTGACCGGCGAGCTCTTCATGCTGCGTTCCGGCGTGCAATTCGCGCACGTTCCCTATCGCGGCGCCGGCCCGGCAACCGCCGATCTGTTGTCCGGCCAGGTGCAGATACTGTTCGCGAATCTACCCAACGTGCTGCCTTACATCAAGGCCGGACAACTGCGCGTGCTGGCGGTCGCCAGCGAAACGCGCAGCCCCGCGTTGCCGGATGTCCCGACGCTGGCGGAGGCCGGCGTCAAGGATGCCGTGGTCGAGTCCTGGTATGGCGTGATGGCGCCGGCGCGCACCAGCCCGGAGGTCATACGCAAGCTGCAGGACACCATCATCGCGATCGCGAAAGAAAAAGCGATGATCGCGCATCTGGCGGATCAGGGAGCGCTGCCGTATCCCGGAACCAGCGCGGACCTCGCGAAGCTGTCCGAACAGGAAACCAGGCGTTGGACTGGCATCATCCAGGGCGCGCATATCCAGGCGAACTGAGGATAGCGGCGCGGGCATCCGGCCCGCGCTTTCACGCCTTGCCGCCGTCTTCCTCTTCTTCCTCATCGTTATCGCGCGAACCCAGGCGGCCGTCGCTGGGGTTGTACTCATCGCGCGGCGGTACGTCGCGCGGGACGTCATGCCGGTCTTCCTTCAAGCGATCGACGGTGTGGGGGGCGAGAGGGCTGCTGCCTTGTTGCGGGGCCATGGTGAGTCTCCTGTCAGGACCGTGCCGTTGCGCCGCTGCGGCGCCGGCGCGCGGTCATGCCGTTTCGTCGTCGGGCGAACGGCGCAGCGTGCCGCGCTTGTTGTGGCGGCCGGTGTCGGGCGGCGTGGGGTTCTGCGTGGCGTTCGGTTCCCCGGCGCGCGCATCCTGCTCAGCCGCGGCGGTGGCGCGGTCGAACAGCGGTGTGTCCTGGGGCTCCGCGCCGGGCGGATGATCCATGTCGGGGCGCGGGTCGGAACGATCGGCCTTCTTGGAAGGCCGGGGCGCGCCCTGGTTCGGGTCGGGATAGGGAAGCATGCGGACTCCTTGTAAGTGCCGGGGGCGGATGCCACCCCCTTGCCTTACAGGCCGCAATCGTTGTGCCGGCCCGCCGTGCCTGCCGGCCGGCGCCCCGCCGGAATCGCGCGCGGCGCCGGCTGGCGCGTCGTGCCGCTGGCGCGGCCGCTATTGCTGAGCCGGTATGACCTCGATGCGCAGGGCGCCGGCGCCCTCGACGATGGCCAGCAGCCGGTCCACATTGGGATGCGCTCCCGGCCGGTTGCGGGCATCGGCGGTGTGTTCCGCGAATACGGCCAGGCCATGCTCCGCCGCCTTGGCGTCCAACGTGCCGCAGGCGCGCGCCAGGTAGTGATAGACGGCCAGGGAGCCCTGCTTGCCGGGCTGGTTCTCGATGGTCCCCGCCACCTTGCCGTTGGCGTCGATCAGGTCGATGCGCGCGATGGCCGTAATGGGCGGGAGCTGCAGCAGGTTGTCCTTGAAGACCGGGCCGGGCTGTATGGTTGAAAGCATGGTTCCTTCCTGAGTGCTTTGCGGCCCGACATGTTATCCGAGGACACTCCGCGGGCGCCTCGTCGCTTGCACCGGCGCTTGCCGGACCGGCCGCCTGCGCCGCCTTGGCCCGGCCCCCCTCAGGGCCATGCCCGGTGCTCAAGCGAGCGCCGGTTCGCCCACATGCGCTTCGATCTGCGCGCGGGCGCTTTCCAGCCCGGCGGCGGCGGACTCCTCGCCCATGTTCAGCCCTTCGGCGTGGATGAAGGTGACGTCTTCCATGCCCAGGAAAGCCAGGACGATCTTCAGGTAGGAGGTCGCCTGGTCCAGCTCCGTGCCCACCGTCTTGCCGCCGCGCGCGGTCACCACGTAGACCTTCTTGCCGGTCAGCAGGCCTTGCGGCTTGCCGTCGACGTATTTGAAGGTGACGCCGGCGCGGGCGATGTAATCGATATAGGTCTTCAGCTGGGCCGGAACGTTGAAGTTGTAGACGGGCGCGGCGATGACCACGCGGTCGGCCTGAATAATCTCGGCGATCAGTTCGTCGGCGAGCGCCGCCGCTTGGGCCTGCTCCGCCGAACGCTGGTCGGCGGGCGTGAACAGCGCGCCCAGGTGGCCTGCATCCACGTAGGGCAGCGGCTGCGCGCCCAGATCGCGGGTGTGGATGGTCACCCCCGGGTCCGCCTCGGCGAGCCGGTTGACCAGTTGGTCCGCGACCTGGCGCGACTTCGAGTTGCTGCCCAGGATGGAGGAATGGATGACGAGCATGTTCATGGCGGGTGTCCTTGAAGGTGGTCTGCGATGGAGAAACTTTACGCAGGACCATTCGGCGCAAAAAGGGGGTTAACATGAACGGATCGTTCTATGAATAGGACAATGGGCGACCGCCATGCAGGATCTGAACGACCTCTATTACTTCTCCCAGGTGATCGAATATGGCGGATTCAGCGCCGCGTCCCGGGCGCTGAATATTCCCAAGTCGCGCCTGTCCCGGCGGATCGCGGAACTGGAAGCCAGCCTGGGCGTGCGGCTGATCCAGCGCAGCACCCGGCGCTTGCGGCTGAGCGCCGCCGGTGAACGCTATTTGCAGTATTGCCGCGAGATCTCCGCGGCCGCGCGCGCCGCCAACGATGCCATGCAGCACCTCAAAGCCGCGCCGTCCGGCCCGGTGCGCGTCAGTTGTCCGGTCGCGATCGCGCAATGGATGGTGGCGCCCATACTGCCCGAATTCCTCGACGCCTGGCCCGAAATCCGGGTGGAATTGATGGTCACCAACCGCCCCGTGGACCTGATCGCCGAAGGGGTGGACCTGGCGATCCGCGTACGCGAGCGATTGAACACGGATGCCGACTTCGTCGTGCGGCACCTGGGCCAGGCTTCGGGACTGCTGGCGGCCAGTCCGGCCTACCTGCAGCGCTGGGGACACCCCGCGACCGTGCAAGAGCTGAGCGACCACGCCGCCCTGCACTTCGCGTCGCCGGGCGAAACGCCGCGCTGGACGCTGCTGGATGAGCAGGGCGCCCGGGCCGACGTGCCCATCAAGCCCGTGCTCGTATGCAACGATTTCACCGTGCTGGTGGAGGCCGCCGTGCGTGGCCGGGGCATTGCACTGCTGCCGGTCACCGCCACGCACGAGGAACGACGGCTGGGCCGCCTGGTGCAAGTGCTGCCGGAGTGGCGATCGCAGAGCGGCATCCTGCATTGCATCTACCCGTCGCGCCACGGCATGACGCCGGCGGTGCGTGTCGTGCTGGATTTCCTGACGGAGCGTCTGAAGGTCTCCTATCAGCAGCAGTCGCTGGCGCTGGCGCCTTCCCGATAGCTATACCGCGAAGGGGTAGGTGTCCGGCACGCCTTCCTTGCGGTGCGCGGGCAGCGGTGTGACGGCCTCGGTCTGGTCGAACCAGACATAGGCGTCGTACTGCTCGGAGAGCGCGGCTTCCGCATAGTGGCTGTAGAGCTCGGTCTCCGGGCGGTAGATCACGCCGATATAACGCTCCAGCCGCGGGTGTTTCAGCTGCGTGCGCAGGTCGTCGTGCACGCCGGGGCGCAGGTCCAGCAGGAAGCGCGGCTGGCCGGCACGGTGCATCATGTGTTCATAGCTGTCCGGCCGTGCCGGCCGCACCCGCATCAGCCGCACCGCGCCGTCCCAATCGTCCGCGGCGGCGACCGTGCCGGCATAGGTGCCGAAGCCGATCAAGGCGACCTGTTCGCCGTATCTTTCGCGGCACAGCTGGCCGATATTGACTTCATCGCGCACCCGGCCCATCTCGGTGGCGGACGCATCGCCGATATGGGAGTTGTGTGCCCAGACCACGGCGCGCGCGTGCGGACCGCGAGCGTCCAGCAATTGCGTCAGGGTATCGAACATATGCGTATCGCGCAGGTTCCAGCTTTGCGCGGGCCCTTGATACAGCGTTCGATAATAGCGTTCGGCGGAGGCCACCAGGCGGGCGTTCTGCGTCGCATCCAGGAAGCTGTCGGCATCCTGCGCGGCATACTCCAATCGCTTGTCCAGCAGATCGCCCAGTTGCCGCAGAACGGCTTGTTCGCATTGCCGGAAGCCGTCGCTGGCCACCGCGCGCGCATAGACGCGCGGGTCCTTCTGCCAGGGCATCAGGCAGCCATAGCGCTCGCGCGCGATGCGCGCCGCGTCCGGGTCGGCCTGGTCCAGATAGGACAGCACCGCCGCGATCGATGCCGACATGCTGTACAGATCCAGGCCGTAGAATCCGGCGCGCTGGTCCGGCTGCAGTACGCCGTTATAGGCGTGCAGCCATTCGACGAAGGCCTCGACGTCGGTGTTGCGCCACATCCAGGTGGGAAAGCGGCGGAACGGCGGCTCGTGATACGCGCGCGCCGGTCTATGCCTGACGTAGCGATCGATCGCGGCGGCATCCGGCCAGTCGGCTTCGACGGCGACGATGTCGAAACCGTGCGCTTCGACCAGGCGCCGGGTGATCGCGGCGCGAGCGCGGTAGAAGTCGCTGGTGCCGTGGCTGGCTTCGCCCAGCAGCACGACGCGCTTGTCGGCGTAGCGGTCGAACAGCGGCGCGAACAAGGCATCATCGATATCCGGCAGCGCCTCGGCGGATTCCCAGATGGCTTCGGCCAGCGCATCCGCCGGCTTGGCGCTACGCGCGTTCCTGGATGACCGCCGCGCACTGGCCGTATCAGCGTTGGTCTCATGCCGCGCCGTGTCGTCTGTCCAGCCCTGTTCGCCGATCAATGGAACGAAGGCCACGCCGCCCAGGTCTTCCTCGTTATATTCGTCGCGTCCGACCCGCGTGATGCGAACCAGGCGTTGGCCGCCATGGCGTCCGCCGATCGGCATCACGATGCGTCCGCCTATCGCCAGTTGCTCGCGCCAGGCGTGCGGCACGTCCGGGCCGGCGGCGGCCGCCAGGATGGCGTCGAAAGGCGCGTCGTCCGGCAGGCCCGCCGTGCCGTCGCCCGTATGGACGCGCACGCGGTCATAGCCGAGCGTCCGCAGCGTTTCGCGTGCCTTGTCGGCGAGCTCCGGCAGCCGTTCGATGCTGTCGACCCGGTCGGCCAGCTCCGCCAGCACGGCGGCCGCGTAGCCTGAACCGGTACCGATTTCCAGCACGCGATCGGAGCGGTTCAGCCGTGCCGCCTGTGCCATCCAGGCGACGATGTAGGGTTGCGAGATTGTCTGCCCGGCTTCCAGCGGCAGAGGCGTATCGTCATGGGCGAATTCCGCCAACGCGGGTGGCACGAAGGCCTGCCGCGGCACGCGCGCCATCGCGGCGAGCACTCGTTCGTCGCGGATGCCACGAGCGCGGATCTGGCGCTCGACCATATCGTGCTGTGTTGCCGTGCTGTCGTTCATTCTGCTCGCCGTCCCTGGACTGGAATGGTTGGCAAGTGCCGCAACGGGCGTGCCGGCGTGCCGCGGGCGCGGGCAGCGCTTAGGGGCCGGCGCCCGCGGACAGGTCACGAGCGCGTGAGACGGCGCGCGCGATGCCGGTAACGATTTCTTCGCGCGCCGCCGGGTCGTCGACCCGCAGCGCATAGGAGGGATGCCAGGTGGCGACCAGCCAGGCATCGCCCAGCCGCACCGGGGCATCCAAATAGTCCCGCATGCTGACCTTGCGCCGCAGGATCGCGCCGAGCGCCGTGGCGCCCAACGTTACGATAACGGCGGGTCGCACGCGCGCCAGCTCCTCTTCCAGCCAGTGCGCGCAGGCATCGACCTCCTGCTGGGCGGGCGTCTTGTGCATGCGCCGCTTGCCACGCGGGATCCACTTGAAGTGCTTGACGGCGTTGGTCAGGAACAGGTCCTGGCGCGGCATGCCGGCGCGTTGCAGGGCCTCGTTCAGTACTTGTCCGGCCGGCCCGACGAAGGTGCGGCCGGCCAGGTCTTCCTGGTCGCCGGGCTGCTCTCCCACCAGCATGATGCGCGCGGCCGCCGGGCCCTCGCCGGCGACGGCCTGCGTGGCATGGCGCCACAACTCGCAGCGGCGGCATGCGTCCAGCGTGGTGGGGGCCGGACGCGCGGGTTGCGCGCGCCGCGCGTCGACGGCGACCTGCTTGCCGCCCATGGCGCCCACCGTGTTGGCCTGCGCCACCCGGCGCGCGCCGTTGCGTGCCTCGGCGATCATGCCGGGAATCAGGGGGCCTTCCGGCAGGCCCTTCCAGAAGCGCACCGGCATCTGCCGGTGCAGGGCGTTTTCGTTCAGGCGGGCGGGATTGAAGATGTTCCTGTAGTAGGCCAGCCAGAGCGGTTCGGCCCGGTCCCGCGCCGCGTGGGCGCGTATGGCGTCCGCGTCGGGCGGCGCATTCGTCAGGCGCAAGGCCTGGCCGTCCCATAGCGCCGCCCCCTGCGGCGTGCCGATCAGCCAGGACGACCTGCCCATGCGCCGCGCGAAGTGATCGGCCGCGTAGGCCAGGACGTCGTGGTCGGGCTCGTACCACGCCAGATATTCCGGTGTCGAGCCCGCGTCGGCTTGATGGAAGCGGACATAGGCGATCATGTCGTGCTTGGCGCGCCGCACGGATTTGACCATGGCGTGCAGGCGCTGCCCGTCTTCATCGGCGGCCGACTCCACCGCCCGGTCGCCTTGTTGCCAGCGCCACAGCACGCGGTAGAGGAAGGCCCAGCGCCGTGGTGAACGATAAAGCGCGGCATCCTGCAGCAGCGCGGCCAGCGTCCTCGAAACGCGCACCGCGGACGGCGCGGCGGCCGAGGGTGGCCGCGATGGCGGATCAGGGGTGTCGCCGGAGGCACCTTCGCAGACGTCATTCTCATCCGCCGCCGCCATGCCGTCCGGCGCCGAAGGGACAGCTCCGCCGGGCGCGATGTCCACGGCCGCGTAGTCCAGCGACATCTGCTCGGCGCCACCACCGCCGGGCAGCGGCAGCTGTTCGATCCAGGTCACGGCTTCCGGCGGCCAGCCCAGGGCCAGCGCGCGTAGCGCCTGCTCGCGCCAGCCCGCGTAGCCGTTCTGCACCACCAAGGTGGGCGGAGGCGCGGCCTTCATAGCAACGATAGTTGCCGGGGCGCCTGCGACAGCGAACGCCGCAACTGTTCGGATGGCGGGTCCGCAAGGCCCGGCCGATAATCCTGCACCACGATGAAGGGCTTGACCTTGTCCATCGCGCAGCGCAGGCGCACCAGATCCTGATAACGCACGGCCCGCAGGCGCCGCAAATCGGTCAAGCGCCTGGCGTTGCGCATGCCTATGCCGGGTACGCGCGCGATCAACTGCGGCGGGGCGCGATTGATGTCCACCGGAAAAGATTCGCGATGGGCCAAGGCCCAGGCCAGCTTGGGGTCGATGTCCAGCGGCAGGTCGCCCGCGCCGGGCAGCAGTTCTTCCGCCCGGAAGCCATAGCCGCGCAACAGGAAGTCGGCCTGGTAGAGACGATGTTCGCGCAGCAAGGGCGGCGCTTGCGCCGGCAGGGACGATGGGCTGTCCGGTATCGGGCTGAACGCCGAGTAATACACGCGCTTGAGCTTGTACGACCCGTACAGTGTCTGCGCCGTCTGCAGGATGGTGCGGTCGTCGGCATCGTCGGCACCGACGATCATCTGGGTGCTCTGGCCGGCGGGCGCGTGGCGCGGCGGCCTTCTGCTGCCCTTGGTGCCTTTGGTGTCCCTGGCCTCTTCCTGCGCGGTTTCCTGGTCCAGCCGGATCGACCCCATGGCGCGCTTGATGGTATGGGCGCTTTTTTCCGGGGCCAGCCGTTGCAGGCCGCCGTCGGTAGGCAGCTCGATATTGACGCTGAGCCGGTCCGCATATTGTCCGGCCTGCGAAATAAGCCGCGCGTCGGCATCCGGAATCGTCTTCAGGTGGATATAGCCGCGGAACTGATGATCCTCGCGCAGCGAGCGCGCCACGTGGACCAGCTGCTCCATGGTGTAGTCCGCGCTGCGTATGATGCCCGAGCTGAGGAAGAGCCCGTCGATGTAGTTGCGGCGGTAGAAATCCAGCGTCAGGTCGACGACCTCGCGCGGCGCGAAACGCGCGCGCGGTACGTTGCTGGATCGGCGGTTGACGCAATACTGGCAGTCGTATTGGCAGAAATTGGTCAGCAGGATCTTCAGCAGCGACACGCAGCGCCCGTCGGGCGTAAAGCTGTGGCAGATGCCGGCGCCGGTGCTCGCCCCCAGGCCGTCGCGGCCGCGGGAATCCCTTTTCGGCGCGCCGCTGCTCGCGCAAGAAGCGTCGTACTTGGCCGCGTCCGCGAGGATTTCCAGCTTGGTGAGCAATTCCATGATCGGGGAATACTGTGTTTATATCCAGTATTATACGCAGCCCGCGGGCGGGCCCCGCCGTCTGGAACAGCAGAGCAAGAGCGGCGCGCGCCTATGCGCTTGCCTCGCCGCTAAGCGAACAAATCGATGGGATCGCCTTGCGGCAGCCTGCGCGCCGCGAGCGCGGCGGCCAGGATGCTCATCGCCAAGGTTGCGAGCAATACCGACGCGGCCGTGCTGGCGGTCATGGAGAAGGTGAGCTGGGTGATGCGCTCCAGCATCTCATACAGCACTATCGTGATGGCCAGCGAAGTGGCGAACGCGGCGACGGCGACGAACAGGGCGAGCTGCATCATCAGGGCCAGGAAAAAGCCGGTGCCGTACCCCGCGGCGCGCAGGGCGGCGTATAGGGCAAGATTGCTTTCGGTAATCCCGCGCAGCACTTCCAGCACGAAGACCACGCCGATCAGGATGCCGACCAGAATGCCGAAGGTCGTAACGATGCCCACCGGCGTGCGGTGAGCGAAGTAGCCGCGTTCGGCCTCGACAAAATCGTCCTTCAGCCACACCTGCGCGCTGCCGCGCATGCGGCGCGCCAGCTCGTCGCGCACGCGGCCGGCATTGGCGCCCGGCACTATCTTGACCAGTCCCAACGAGACACGGTCCGCGGATTGCTCGAACAGTCTGAAGAATGTCAGGTCGCTGACGATCAGGTTGCCCGGAAAGGTGAAATCCGGTCCCAGCCGGAAGGTCCCGATCATGTCGACATGCGAGGCTATGGCGTCGGCGGCGCCATCATCGGCACCCGCTTGGGCGTCCCGCTTGAGTTCGAACATGCCATCCGGGCGTATCGCGTTCCGCAGATAGATCCGCGGAATCTCGCCCTGGTGTATCTCTTGAACGCGATCGGCGAACCGGCCGCGCGAGCGCGCGTCGAGCAGCGCGGTGTAGAGCGGGCGCAGCCGCGCCAGCTGGCGTTGCAGCCCGGGCACCTTGAGTACGCCGTCCGTCGCACTGAAGCCGATGATGCGGACGGCGAGGGGACTGCCGCCTTCCGTCATGCTCGACTGTGACATGCGCACATAGACAGGCATCGCGCTGCTTACCCCGGCCACGTCGCGTGCCTGGTACACCAGGGCGCGCGCGAATGACGGCGGCGTATCGGCGACGGTTTCGAACGACGGTCCGCTCATGACGATATCGGCGTCCAGCGCACGCGCGAAGTTCAGTACGCTGTCCGTGACCGCATTCTTGAACCCCAGTTGAATGAACACCAGCACCACCACCACGCAGACGCCCGCGAACGTCGCGATCAATCCTGGGTCGTTGTGGCGTAGCTGGCGCAAGGCCAGGCTGGTCGAAAACGGCAGCGTCATCGCGGCCCTTCAGGGCGTCTGAGGCGGTCCGCGCTTATCGGCACGCCGGGTCCGTGGAAAATTACCCCAGCCTCGCCGGTTTGACACTAGTCAGATACATTGATGTGATGTTTTGACAACGTAGGCGGCGCAGCGTCTCGGTGGGCGTGCCCGACGCGGCCGCCGCACCGCGCCGGCCCTAGGGATTACCCTCGATTCTGAGAAATTGATTCTCGCTACGACGATTTATCCACGGCGTCCGGGCGAGCAGAATCCTGGCCATACGGAAGGGCACCAGCGGACACCCGGACCGATCGCGATGTCCCCGCCCCCGAAATGAACAGACGAGGAGTACAGCCATGAAGACCAGGACTATTGTTTCCGCTTTGATTCTGTCGGCCGCCGCCGTGGGCGCGGCCCAGGCGCAGACGACGCCGTTCCAGGGCGTTTACGGCAAGCAATACAGCAATGTGACGCGCGACCAGGTCATGCAGGAACTGCAAGCGGCCCGTGCCGCCGGACAGATGAGCAACGAAGACATGGACAACCAGCCGTTCAAGGCCCAGCCCGCCAGCAGTGCTTCGCATATCAGCGTCGCCACCCAGGGCGACCGCGACCCCAGCGGCCTGGGCCATGTGAAGTTCGGCGACACCGACAACGTGCCGTTCCAGGGCTGATACGCCGCGCGCGATAGCCGTCAAGCGCCGGACCGCGGCTCCACCATATCGGTGGGCCGCGGTCCGGCGCTTTCGCTTTCAGGGGCGGCTGTTTCCCGGCCGGGCTACTCGCCGCTGGTCCATTCGACGTTGGCGCCGACCGACCGCAGGTTCTCGACGAAATTGGGATGGGCGCGGCGGATCGGCAAGGCGTTGGTGATCTCCGACCGGCCCTCGATGCTGGCGGCCACCATCAGCAGCGCGATGGCGACGCGGATGATGTAGGGGCTTTCCACCTTGGCGGGACTGAGCGGCAGGCCGCCGAAGGTGATCAGGCGATGCGGGTCCGAAAGAAAAACATGCGCGCCGAACTTCGATAGCTCGACGGACCATCCCATGGCGCCGTCGTAGACCTTGTTCCAGAACATGGCGCTGCCCTCGGCCTTGACGCCCAGGGCAATGAATATCGGCAGCAGATCGACGGGCAGGTAAGGCCAGGGAGCGGCCTCCACCTTGGTCAGGATGTTCTGTGTGAAAGGCTTGCGCACGCGCAAGGGGCCGTCGCGCAGCGCATGCGACCAGCCATCGCGATGCACGACCTCGATCCCGAATTTGGCGAAAGTGCGATCGATCAGCGGAAACTGTTCGGGCGCGGTGTTGCGCACGGCGATGTCGCCGCCGGTGATGGCGCCGAGGGCCAGGAAGGTGGCGATCTCGTGGAAATCCTCGCTGAAGCGGAATTCGCCGCCGGCCAGTTTCCGTCCCCCTTCGACGCTCAGCCGCGACGTGCCGATGCCCTGGATGGTGGCGCCCAGCATCGCCAGGAAGCGGCAGAACTCCTGCACGTGCGGTTCGGACGCGGCATTCACCAGCGTCGACGTGCCGGCGGCGGATACCGCGCACAGCACGAAGTTTTCCGTGGTGGTCACCGAGGCATAGTCCAGCCAATGATGGTTGGCCGTCATGCCGCCGCCCGGGCGGTCCGTCCTGACGATCAGCGAGTCGGCGGTACGGGATACGCTGGCGCCGAAGCGTTCCAGGACTTCCACGTGCGGATCGATTTCGCGCACGCCCAGGGTGCAGCCCTTGACGTCGTTTTCCAGGCGCGCGACGCCGAAGCGAGCCAGCAGCGGCGGCACCAGCATGATGGACGAACGCATTTCTTCCGGCAGGCGATGCACCGCCGGGTCGAAGGCCGTCGCGCGGTGGTGCAAGTCCAGGATGCCGGTGGCGAAGTCCATGGAAACGTCGCTGCCCAGCGTGCGGAAGATATCCAGAATCCGCTTGACGTCGGTGATCTCGGGCACGCCGATCAGCCGCAGCGGCTGGTCGGTAAGCAGGGTGGCGCAGAGGATGGGCAGGACGGCGTTCTTGTTGGCGGAAGGCACGATCTTGCCGCGCAGGGGCAGGCCGCCGTTTACGATCAGGTTCGACATGTCGGTGGTGAATATGCGGGACTCGCGGAGAAGGCGCCTATCATGCCACGCGGATCGCGGCGCGGATATGGCGTAGATCTCAGTGTCCGATGGCATGGCGTCGCGTCGGCGCCACGGTACGTCCGGAGCGCGTCGCAACGGCATTGTTGCGCGTCCGGCAACGCCATGATTCACGGCATAGGCCTAGCGGCGGCATGACGCCGCGCCTACGATAGCTTCGTTGCCGCATCGCGGGCAACGCGTGACCGTGGCGCCAGGCACGGTCCGGCCAAATCCACCGACGGGATCACCATGACGCAACGCCTTAACGCCGCCGAACAATGCCCTCAATTGTTCAAGAAATTCGCCGAAGTCGGCATGCTGCTGAAATCCGGCGGCATGGAACGATCGATCATCAACCTGATCGAAATCCGCGCCTCCCAGATGAACGGCTGCGGTTTCTGCCTGGACATGCACGTCAAACAGGCGAAGATCCAGGGCGAACGCGAGCTTCGCCTGCACCACGTCGCCATCTGGCGCGAGTCGACGCTGTTTTCGCCGCGCGAGCGGGCGGCGCTGGCATGGACCGAAGTCCTGACCCGCCTGCCCGAGGATGGCGTGCCCGATCATCTCTACGAGCACGTCCGCGAGCAGTTTTCGGAGAAGGAAATCACCGAGCTCAGCTTCGCGGTCATGATGATCAATGGCTGGAACCGCCTGAACGTGGGCTTCCGGACCACGCCCGGCCTGCTGGACAAGGCGTATGGGCTGGACAAGGCCGGGCTGGATTAAGCAGCCAGGACGGCCGGCATTCCGGCGGGCGCCGGAATGTCGTGCGATTCCAAGGCCCGGATATGCGCCGTCATGTAATCCACGAACACCCTGATCCGGGATGGCAGATGCTGGCGGCTCAGGTAGCAGATATAGTGGCCGCGATCGCGCGGCGCGTGCTGCGGCAGGCAGGACAGCAGGCGTCCGGCGCGCAGATGGTCGTCCGCCTGGTACGCGGCCATTTGCGCCAGGCCATGGCCGTCCAGCACCGCGTGCAGCACCAGGTCGGCATCGTCGAAAGCCATCATCGCCCCCGGTGGCCGCGGCAGGAATTTGCGCAGTTGTCCATCCACCAGGAATTCCCATTCGTACACGCGTCCCGACGCCAGGCGGAAGTTCACGCAGCGGTGGTCGCCCAGCGCTTCCATGGTCGCCGGCAATCCATGCGACCGGGCATAGGCCGGCGACGCGCACAACACCATTCGCATCGGAATCAGCTGCCTGGCGATGACCTGGCTGTCCTCCATGCGGCCATTGCGAAAGGACACGTCCACCCGGTCGCGGGTGAAGTCGGTGGCCCCGTCATCCAGCAGCAGGTCGATGGAGATATCCGGATACGCCGCGCGAAAGCCGGAAAGCAGCGGCGCGACAACCTTGCGGCCGAACCCGACCGTCGAGCACACCCGCAGGTGACCGGACGGCGGACCTTCGCGTAGTTCGCGCATGTCGTCCAGCGCCTGTACGACGCGCCGGACGCCCTCGTGGCAATTCTGGTAGAAGCGCTCGCCTTCGCGTGTCAGCGAGGTGCTGCGAGTGGTGCGGACGAACAGCCGGACGCCCAGCTGGTCTTCCAGCTTCTGTACGCTGCGGCTGACGGCGGACCGGCCGATGCCCAGGCGGTCGCCCGCCTTGGCGAAGCTGCCTTCCGCGGCGACCGCGATGAAAGCCACGACGCCCGCATAGCTGGTCGCGAAGCTGGAGGCGAGCAGATCCGGGCCCGCACCGGTAAGAATTTGCTTGTCCATGCCCCTAAGACGAAGCAGGCGCCCGTTTTGTGACGTCGGCCGCCATGGACGCCAGTTTGTCGGGATTGCGCTGTACCAGCACGCGCACGATGCGCTCGCCGTCCGTCTCGTACGACTGCACGGATTCCAGGACGCCGCCGATGAAGCGCAGCAGGGCCCATTGGCCATTGACCAATGCCACTTCGACGCGCAGCCCGTCACCGTGCCGGCGTTTGCCGGCGTAGAAAAGCTGTGCCAGCCGCTTGCCGCCCACCAGGCTGGAGAAGCTGGGCACCTTGCCGCCGCCGTCGCTTATCAGTTCGGCGTCCTCCGCCAGCATGGCATGCAGGCCATGGAAGTCGCCCGCGCGCATGGCCTGCGCAAAGCCTTGCAT
Organism: Bordetella sputigena; assembly: GCF_965137885.1. Classification (NCBI taxonomy): domain Bacteria; kingdom Pseudomonadati; phylum Pseudomonadota; class Betaproteobacteria; order Burkholderiales; family Alcaligenaceae; genus Bordetella; species Bordetella sputigena. The sequence goes on along the minus strand of NZ_CBCSCA010000003.1, from coordinate 513,310 downwards.
CAGGCGGTGATGGGCGTCGCGCGAAACCGCGCGGCGTGGTGCATCGTCCTGCAATTGTTGTTTGGCTCGCCGGACCAGCTGGCGGCAGGACGCTTCGGTTTTGCCCAGCGCGCGGGCAACGTCGCCGTAATCGGCGTCGAATACCTCGCGCATCAGGAAAGCGGCGCGCGCTTCCGGGCTCAGACGCTCCAGCATGAACAGAAAGGCTACCGAAAAGTCGTCGGCCGCTTCATGGATCTCCGCCGGCGTGGGCGGCGAATCCTGCAGCAGGGGCTCGGGCAGCCAGACACCCGCATAGGCTTCGCGCTGCGCCTTCAGGGCACGCAGCCGGTCGATGGACAGCCGCGTGGTGACCGTGACGAGCCACGCTTCGGGGCTCTCCAGCGTCGAATGATCGGCTTCGTTCCAGCGCAGCCAGGCGTCCTGCACGATGTCCTCGGCGTCGGCGATGACGCCGAGCATGCGGTAGGCGATCGCGTGCAAGCGCGGACGGTGGCGGTTGAACAGGCCGGTGGGATCGATCATCGCGGGTTCGAATGCAAACGTGTAAGCCGTGCACTTATGACGGTGCGTCTGCTTAAAAGAAGCTGAAGTCCGAGGGCGAAGTTTATCGCGCCGTCAAGGCATGGTCCTTGCTGTGGCGGCGTGCTCAACTTTGACCACATCCTCTTATGGAAGATCCATCCCAGCAAGCTCGCGAAGGCGGCACGCCAGCCGGTGGCCCGCACGGCGCCGGCAATGGCAACGGCAAGGACAACGGCAAGGACAACGGCAAGGACAACGGCAAGGACAACGGCGGCGCCCAAGACAATGGCAACGGCAAGGGCAGCGACAGGGATGCCGGCGACAAAACCGAGGGTGGCAAGGAACCCCGCCGTCGCAGCAAAAAGCCGCTGATCATCCTGATCATCGTCGTCATCGTTCTGGCCGTGGTCGCCGCCATCTGGTGGTTCCTGACCCGCAACGATGTTTCGACCGACGACGCTTACACCGAGGGCGACGCCGTTACGATCGCGCCGAAAGTCGCCGGCTACGTCGTCGACCTTCGGATCGGCGACAACACGCGTGTCCGCGAGGGCGACGTGCTTCTGCGCATCGACCCCCGCGACTACATCGCGGCCCGCGACCAGGCGCAAGCCCAGGTTCAATTGGCGGATGCGCAGTTGCATCAGGCGCGGACCCAGCTCGCGCTGGCCGAAGTGCAGTATCCCGCCCAGCTGACCCAGGCCCAGGCGCAGGAGCAGGCTGCCCAGGCGGACCTGGCGAACGCACGGGCCAATTATCAAAGGCAGCGCAAGGTGGACCCACGCGCCACCAGCCAGCAGAACGTCGATACCGCCACCGCGCAGATGCGCAGCGCAACGGCGGCCGTGGCGCGCGCGCAGGCCGAGGTCAAGGCCGCCAACGTGGTGCAGCAGCAGATCGCGCAAGCCCGCGCGCTGGTCGAGTCGCGCCAGGCGCAATTGCGCGCGGCGCAGGCGCAACTGGAGCAGGCCGCGCTGAACCTGTCGTATACCGAAATTCGCGCGCCGGTCGACGGCTGGGTCACGCGGCGCAATGTGCAGCCCGGCAAGCTGGTGCAGGCGGGTATGTCGCTGTTCTCGCTGGTGCCCCAGGCCGTGTGGGTGGCGGCCAATTACAAGGAAACCCAACTGGACCGTATGCGCCCCGGCGATCCGGTCGACATCGAGGTGGATGCCTATCCGCAACTGAAGCTGCACGGCCACGTCGATAGCGTGCAGCTGGGATCGGGCTCGCGCTTCTCCGCCTTCCCCGCCGAAAACGCGACGGGCAACTTCGTCAAAATCGTCCAGCGCGTCCCGGTCAAGATCGTCATCGACGACGGACTGGATCCGTCGCTGCCCCTGCCGCTGGGGCTGTCGGTTACACCCACGGTGCACGTGAAATGAGCGCCTCCGCCACGACGGCGCAGCAATGGCGCCCCAGTGCCAACCCGTGGCTGATCGCCGTGTCCGTGACGCTGGCGGCCTTCATGGAAGTGTTGGACACCACCATCGTCAACGTGTCGCTGCCCCACATCGCCGGTACGATGTCCGCCAGCTACGACGAAGCGACCTGGACCTTGACCTCGTATCTGGTGGCCAACGGCGTGGTGCTGCCGATCTCCGGCTTCCTGTCGCGCACCTTGGGACGCAAGCGCTACTTCCTGATCTGCATTATTGCGTTCACCTGCTGCTCCTTTCTGTGCGGGATCGCCACCAACCTGGGCGAGCTGATCGTGTTCCGCATGCTGCAGGGTTTTTTCGGCGGCGGCCTGCAGCCCAGCCAGCAGTCCATCATCCTGGATACCTTCGAGCCTTCGCAACGCAGCCGGGCGTTTTCCGTGTCGGCCGTGGCCATCGTCGTGGCGCCGGTGCTGGGGCCGACGTTGGGAGGGTGGATCACCGACAATTTTTCCTGGCGCTGGGTATTCCTGATCAACGTGCCCGTCGGCGTACTGACCGCGCTTGCGGTAATGCAGGTCGTCGAAGACCCGCCATGGCAGAAGCCGACGCCCCTGTCCAAACTGCACATCGACCTGCCCGGCATCGGGCTGATCGCGCTGGGGCTGGGATGCCTGCAGGTCATGCTGGATCGTGGCGAAGACGAAGACTGGTTCGGGTCCAACTTCATCCGTGTCTTCGCCGTGCTGGCGGCGCTGGGCATATCGGGCGCCATTGCATGGCTGCTGACCGCGCGGCGGCCGGTAGTGGACTTGCGGGTGATGAAGGACCGCAACTTCACCCTTGGCTGCATTACCATCGCCGCCTTCGCCGGCGTGCTGTACGGCAGTTCTGTGCTGCTGCCGCAATTGGCGCAGCAGCATCTGGGCTATACGGCGACGCTGGCGGGACTGCTGCTGTCGCCGGGCGCCTTGCTGATCACCTTCATGATTCCCATCGTGGGCAAGGTCATGCCGCTGGTGCAGACGCGGCATTTGATCGCGGTGGGCTTTCTGCTGCTGGGCGCGGCGCTGTTCTATTCGCACCATCTGGTACCGGATATCGATTTCAACACGCTGGTGATCATGCGCATGGCGCAATCCTTCGCACTGGCCTTTCTGTTCGTGCCGACGAGCACGCTGGCCTACGTCAGCCTGCCGCAGGAGATGAATGACGACGCGGCGGCACTGTTTACGATGTTCCGCAACATCGCCGGCTCCATCGGGATTTCGCTGGCGACAGCCGGCATACGCGAGCGGACGCAGGTGCGCATGGCACACCTGTCCCACAACATGACGCCCCTTTATCAGCCTTATCAGGACACGCTGGACCGCGTGGCGCAGGCCTTGCACGATTATGCCGGCGCCGCCGGAGACGCGACGCAGGCCGCGGCCGCCCAGATGTACCAGATGTTCGTCTCCCAGGCCACGATATTGGCCTACATCGACGTGTTCGCCATCTGCGGCATATTCGCGTGGTGCTTTATTCCGCTCACCTTTCTGTTTTCGCCGACCCGTGCGTCCGGTAAACCGGGAGGCCACTGATGCGGCGCGGTCATGCCTATCACCCCCTGGCGCTGTCAATCGCCTTGCTGTGCTCCGCATGCACCGTGGGGCCGGACTTCCATAAGCCCGATCCCGCCGTGCCGGACGCCTACGCGGACCGTGTGCGTGCGCAATCCTTGCGGCAGGGGGGCCGGGTCGAGTCGACCGTGACGGATCAGGCCGATCCAGATCCCCGCTGGTGGCGGCGGTTCAATGATCCGCAACTCGATGCGCTGATCGACCGGGCTATCGCCGGCAACCTGTCCTTGCAGCAGACCGTGCAGCGCATCGCGGCGTCGCGCGCGCAGGCGCGGGCCGCCGGTGCCGCCGCCTTGCCGCAACTGAACGCCAGCGGCAGCTATACCTATCAGCAGCTGGGCGCGCGTGGCGTGCTGGAATCCCGCGGCGTGCCGCAGAAGATAGATCGGCTGGGCGCACCGGGTTCGCCGCTGGACAACGTATCGCCCGGCGCCGGTGCGGCGGCGCAGGCCGCCGGCAGGCAGCTTATCGACAAGCTCGAGGACCCCGTCAACCTTTATCAGGTGGGCTTCGACGCCAGCTGGGAGCTGGATCTGTTCGGCCGTGTTCGCCGCACCGTGGAAGCCGCCGACGCCCAAACGGAGTCGGCGATCGAAGCCCGCAACGACGCCCTGGTATCCCTGGAAGCGGAAGTCGCCCAGACTTATGCGCAGTTGCGCGGGGCGCAACTGATGACCCGCATTGCAACGGAGCAGATCCGGGAGGACCAGCAGGTGCTGGATCTGACCCGCAGCCGCCAGCAGGCCGGGCTGGCCAGCCAGACCGATGTGGAGCGCGCGCAGGCGCAGCTGGGCGCGTCGCAATCGCAACTGCCGCTGTACGAACAGCAGACCACCACGGCGCTGAACGGATTGGCGCTATTGATCGGCGCGCCGCCGGGGACCCTGGATGCGGAGCTGTCCACGCCTGGCGCGGTGCCGCCCGTGCCACCCAGCGTGCCGATAGGCCTGCCCGCGGAGCTGGCGCGCCGCCGTCCCGACATACGGCGGGCGGAAGCCGATTTGCACGCCGCCACGGCACAGGTCGGCGCTTCCATCGCCCAGCTTTTTCCCGATCTATCCTTGACCGGCAACATAGGATTGCGCGCCACGGAGGCGAGCTATCTGACGCGCTGGGCCAGTCTCTTCTATTCCGTTGGGCCGCAGATCAGCCTGCCGATCTTCCAGGGCGGCGCGCTGCGCGCGCAGATCGCCATGGCCCGCGCCGATCAGGCCGCGGCCGCGCTGGCCTACAGGCAGACGGTGCTGTCCGCGTTGCACGACGTGGACAACGCGCTGGTCCGCTACCGTACCGACCAGTCCCGGCGCGACACCATATCGACGGTCGTGGACGCCAATCGCCGGGCCTTCGACCTCGCGCGCGACGGCTACGTGAACGGCCTCAACAGCTTCATCGAAGTGCTGGACACGGAACGCCAACTATCGAACAGCCGCAACGAGCTGGCCAATGCCACCGTGCGCGTAACCACCGACCTCGTCGCCCTGTACAAGGCGCTAGGCGGGGGATGGGAAGCGACGCCGCAGAATTAGCAAGATGCCGCCCGATCAGGGACGCGACGGAGCCGGCTCCGCCGGTCCGCCCGCGTCGCCCCCTAGAGGGGGAAGCGCGCAGCGCTGCGGGGGTGGACCACCTCACGGCCTCAACACCACCTTCACGCAGCCATCCTTCTTATCGCGGAAGGTCTTGTACATCTCCGGACCATCTTCCAGGCTCACGCGATGCGTGATCACGAACGACGGATCGATCTGCCCTTCGGCGATGCGCTTGAGCAGATCATCGGTCCAGCGATTGACGTGCGTCTGCCCCATGCGCCAGGTCAGGCCTTTGTTCATCGATGCGCCGAACGGTATCTTGTCGATCAGGCCACCATACACGCCTGGTACGGACAGCACCCCGGCGGGACGGCAGACATAGATCATCTCCCGCAGCACATGCGGCCGGTCGCTTTCCAGCATCACCGCCTGCTTGGCGCGGTCGTACATCGAGTCGATGGAGCGCGTGGCGTGCGACTCCATGCCCACGGCATCGATGCATTTCTCCGGCCCCTTCCCGTGCGTCAGTTCGCCCAGGCGATCCAGCACGCTTTCCTCGTCGAAGTTGATCGCGATGGCGCCGCCGGCGCGCGCCATATCCAGGCGCTCCGGCACGCGATCGATGGCGATCACCTGCTTGGCGCCCAGCAGCACGGCGCTGCGGATCGCCATCTGCCCCACCGGACCGGCGCCCCAGATCGCAACGGTATCCGTCGGCTCGATGTCGCACTGCGCCGCCGCCTGCCAACCAGTGGGGAAAATATCGCCCAGGAAGAGTACCTGCTCGTCGCTCAGCCCATCGGGAATCTTGATATGCGTCTTGTCGGCGAACGGCACGCGCACGAATTCGGCCTGGCCGCCGGGATAGCCGCCGGTCAGATGGGTATAGCCGAACAAGCCCGCGGTCGTGTGGCCGAACAACTTGTCCGCCGTGTCCTTGTTGCGGTTGGTGCGTTCGCAGACGGAGAAATTGCCGCGCTTGCACTGGTCGCATTCGCCGCAAATGATGGTGAAGGGCACGACGACACGGTCGCCCGGTTTAAGTGCCTTGTTGTCGGCGCCGACCTCCATCACCTCGCCCATGAATTCGTGGCCCATGATGTCGCCATGCTTCATGCCCGGCATGAAGCCGTCGAACAGATGCAGGTCGGAACCGCAAATCGCGCAGCAGGACACCTTGACGATGGCGTCGCGGGGATGTTCGATCTGTGGATCAGGTACGGTATCGCAGCGGATATCGTGTTTGCCGTGCCATCGTAGTGCTCTCATCGCGTTCTCCCGTAGCGTTGTCCAGATGGACGGGGCCATGAGCGCAAGGGTCATGCCCCTGCTGAGTACGCGCCGCCCGCTGGCGTCGCGGCGCCGCATGCGGCTTCATCGCGGCAAGCCAGGCGCGTCGCGGGCGTCGCTCAAACGCCTTCCTTCTTGGGCAGCACGGCGGGCGTATCGTCGGGCGGGCTGAATACGCCACCTTCGTCGTCGCTTTCGGGATTGGGATTGCCGTCGAACTGCGTCGCTTTTTGGCCGACCGTGGTCTGGCGTTGCTGATCCGCGTCCTTGCCCTTGTGCAGCTTGTCCTGCACATCGTTGGCGATGTCGACCTGGCTTTTGGTGGAGGGCTCGGGCGGCGTGGTGCGGGTGGGATCTTCGATGGGACGGTTATCGGTCATGATGATGCTCCATATCGGTGGCGAGACCGGCAGGCCGCAACCGTCATTCCCATGGGGGCATCGGGCCGCTTTGCATGAAGCAGGATTCAGTCCGTCGGTTGGCGAGCTTCGTCCAGCAGGAAGTCCACCAGCGTCGGCAGCGCGGCATCGTCGGGCCGGTCGGGCCGCATGCGCATCACATAGCCCCATGATCCCGCCATGCGCAGCGCGGGCACCAGCGGCACCAGCCCGCCGCGCGCGATTTCCTCATCGATCAGGGGCGATCTTCCCAGCGCGATGCCGGCGCCCGCCACCGCGGCGGAGACCACCGTGCTCAGTCCGCTCAGGACGAGCGGTTCCTGCCACTGCGTGTGGTCCAGTTGCAGGCGCTTGCGCCAGGTCCGCCAGCTGGTTTCCGGACTGGCCACGTGCTTTTCCTCCAGCCAGCGGTGGCGGGCGAATACCGCCGGGTCGTCGCGTTCCGCCGCGTCGATCAGGGCGGGGCTGCACACCGGCATCACCGTCTCCTGCATGAGCCGGATATCTCCCGGCGCCGGCCGATGCGGACCTTCGTCGCGCATGTGCAGGAAAGCCAGGTCGATGTCCTGCTCCTGCCAGGCCGGGTCCTGATTCGTGTGCAGATAGACCTGCACGTCGATGTCCGGATGCGACTGCACGAAGCGGCCTATGCGCGGCGCCAGCCACAGCGCGGCCAGGGAAGGGTTGGACGATATGTTGAGGCGGTGCGGCTGCCGCGCCCGCGCGGAGGCGCGTACGTTGCGGCAGGCGGTCGCCAGCAGGGTCAAGGCCTGTTGCACTGACGCCAGCAGGTCGGCGCCGGCCTCCGTGGGCTCGGCGCGGCGCGTGGTCCCGCCACGCCGCAGCAGGACCACCCCAAGCTCGGACTCCAGCGCCCGCAACTGGTGGCTGACGGCGCTTTTGGTGATGTTCAATTCCGCCGCGGCCCGGCTCAGGCTGCCCAGGCGGGCGACCGCTTCGAACGCGCGCAGGGCGGCCAGGGGCGGGGTACGGAAAGGCAAGGTCGGCATGGGTGTAATTAAACTCTACCCACGATCGAAAAACTATCACTATTCCGACACCCGCGCGGAAGGCAACAATGCGGTACATGCACGGAAAGGGAAAGGGGCGGGCACCATGTATTTCGACTTTCGGCTGTGGCAGCTTACCCGCGGCATGCGGGGCCAGCTGGCCGGCGGCATTCTGCTGGGGTTGCTGGCGCTGGCGGCCGGCATAGGACGCTATGTATTCCTGGGCCAGATGCTGGCGCGCGTGTTCGGCGGCGATCCCTGGCAAAGCTGGATCTGGCCGGCCGCGGCCGCCGCGGCGATGGTGCTGTTGCGGGCCGCGTTGGACCATGGCCGCACAGTGCAGGCCAACCGCTGCGCCGCCACCGTGCAGCAGGTGCTGCGCGCCAGGCTATATGATCGCATCGTCGCGCTGGGACCGGCCTGGTTCGCCAATCAGCGCACGGGCGGCGTGATGTTGACGGTGGTCGATGGCGTCGAGCAGTTGCAGACTTTCTTCGGCCAGTATCTGCCGCAGGTGGCGATCGCGGCCGCGGCCCCTTTCGCGATTTTCGCGGTCATCGCCTTCTGGGACGTGCCGACCGCGCTGGTGCTGTTGGCGGCGGCGATATTCGCCCTGGTGGGGCCCATGGCGGTGCACATGCTGGACCGGCGCGCCAGCCTGAACCGGGCGAAATCGCTGCAGGATTTCGGCGAGGACTTCCTGGACGCGGTGCAGGGGCTGCCCACCCTCAAGTCCTTCGGCCAGGGCAAGTCCTGGGGCCGCCGGCTGGCCGAGCGGGCGCGCCGCTTGTCCGACGGCACGATGTGGGTGCTGTCGGTCAGCCTGCTGACGCGTGGCATCAGCGATCTGGGCGTGGCGCTGGGCGCCGCGCTCGCGCTGACCTTGGGCGCCTGGCGCGTCGGCCACGGCGAGATGAGCGTGGAAGCGCTCTTGATCGTGCTGATGGCCGGTACCGAGATCTTTCGCCCGCTGCGCGAGCTGCGCGCGGTGTTGCATCGGGGCATGCTGGGTCAATCGGCGGCGGCCAGCATACACGCCTTGATGGACGCGGAATCCGGCGCGACCGCGGCGGACGCCACCACCGGCGGGCGCGCGCCGGCACGGTCAGATGCGCCGGATGACCAGGCGGCCGGCATCGGGGCCATGCGCGTCGGTGCGTCGAACACGGCCACGGACATCCGCGCGGCGGACTTCCGTCCCAGTATCGAGTTCGACGACGTGACATTCGCGTATACGCCGCAACGCACGGCGCATCGCGGACTGAGCTTTCGCATCGCCGCCGGCGAACGGGTAGGGATCGTCGGGCCCAGCGGCGCCGGCAAGTCGACCATCGTGCGGCTGCTGCTGCGCGAATGCGTGGCGCAGCGGGGCGCCGTGCGTATCGGCGGTTACGACATCAGAGACCTGGACGCGGATGCGCTGCTGTCGCGCATTGCGGTGGTCAGCCAGGACATCACGCTATTCCATGGCACCCTGGATGAGAACCTGCGCCTGGGAAGATACGACGCGAGCGCCGAGCAGGTTCGCGCCGCGGCGCGCGCCGCCAATATCGATGATTTCATCATGGCGCTGCCGGACGGCTACGCGACGCGCATCGGCGAGCGCGGCCTGCAACTGTCGGGCGGCCAGCGCCAGCGCCTGGCGATAGCGCGCGCGCTGCTGCGCGATGCGCCCATCCTGATCCTCGACGAGGCGCTATCGTCGGTGGATACCGAGAACGAAGCCATCATCCAGCAGGCGCTGGATCGCCTGATGGCGGGTCGGACGACGCTGATCCTGGCACATCGCCTGGCCAGCGTGCTGGGGGCGGACCGCTGCCTGGTGCTTGATGGCGGCAACGTAGCGGAAGCGGGCACGCACGCCGAGCTGATGGCGCGTGGCGGCCTCTACTACGAGCTGATGCACGAACAGGATGAGGCGCGCGGGCAGAAGGATCCGTCCGTCCACGCTGCCGGCGCGNGCGCAGGCGCAGGCGCAGGCGCAGGCGCAGGCGGCGGCATCGATCCGGATGCACATGCACATGCACATGCACATGCGCAGGCAGGCGCCGCGCCATCACGTCCCGAACCGCGCGCGCTCGACGAAGACGCCCGGCACGTCGGCTGGCGCGCCACGCTGGCCACCCTGCTGGCCGTGGTGCACCCATGGCGCGGGACGCTGATAACCACCATCGTCCTCGGCATCGCCCGCGTGGCCGCCTACATCGGCGTCGGCGTACTGAGCGCCCTGGTGGTAGCCGCCGTGCGCGACGGCCGGGACGCAGGCGCCCTCATCATCGCGCTGCTCATGACCGCGCCGCTGGCCGCGCTGTTCCACTGGCTGGAGTCCTGGCTGGCCCACGCCATGGCCTATCGCCTGCTGGGCGATATGCGCGTGAACCTCTACGACAAACTGGAGCGGCTGGCTCCCGCCTATCTGCTGCGCCGCCGCTCCGGCGACCTGGTCGCGCTGGCCACCCAGGACGTGGAGATGATCGAATACTTCTACGCGCATACCATCGCCCCGGCCATCGTCGCGCTGCTGGTGCCGCTGACCGTGCTCGGTTTCCTGTTCGCCTTCAGCTGGCCGGTCGCCGCAACCCTGCTGCCTTTCCTGGTCTATGCCCTGTTCGCCCCGGTGCGCGGCCGCCGCCACATCGATGCGCTGGGCGACAAGGCCCGCGCCGCGCTGGGCGAAATGAGCGCCCATGCCACCGACACGATACAGGGCCTGGGCGAACTTACGGCCTTCCAGGCGACTGCCCGCCGGCGCACGGAATTCCTGTCGCTGGCCGGGCGCTACGGCCAACGCCGCCTGGATATTCTGCGCGACCTATCGGGCCAGACAGCCCGCTTCGAAGTCGCGATGGGCCTGGGCGGCCTTGCCGTCGCCGTCGTCGGCGCGCTGCAGGTATCGGCCGGCCAGCTGGACGCGGGCATGCTGCCCCTGCTCATCCTGATATCGCTGGCGACCTTCCTGCCGGTATCGGAAATCTCGCAGGTCAGCCGGCAATTGGCCGATACCGTGGCGGCCTCCCGCCGTCTGCATGTCGTCAATCATGAGCCCGAGCCGGTGCGCGACGGCCCACTGCCCGCGCCACGCGGCGCCGATGGTCTGGCGCTGGAATTCGATCACGTCAGCTTCGCCTATCCCGGCCAGCGCGAGTACACCTTGAAGGACTTGAGCTTCAACGTGCCGGCCGGCGCCATGGCGGCCATTGTCGGACCATCCGGCGCCGGCAAGAGCACCGTCGCCAGCCTGCTGCTGCGTTTCTGGGATCCCGCCCAGGGCGCCATACGCGTGGGCGGCGTCGACGTGCGCGAACTGGAACTGGACGGCTTGCGCGAATGCGTGGCGCTGGTGACCCAGGACACCTATCTATTCAACGACACGCTGGAAGCGAATATCCGGCTGGCACGGCCGGATGCCAGCGATGCCGATCTGCGCACGGCGCTCGAGCAGGCCGCGCTGACGGATTTCGTGCGCGCCTTGCCCGATGGCCTGGCGACCCGGGTGGGCGAACGCGGCATGCAGTTGTCGGGCGGCCAGCGCCAGCGTATATCGATCGCACGCGCCTTCCTGAAGAACGCGCCGGTGTTGATCCTGGACGAGGCGACATCGCATCTGGATACGCTGTCGGAGCTGCGCATCCGGCGCTCGCTCCAGCTCCTGATGCAAAATCGCACGACGCTGGTGATCGCCCACCGCCTGTCCACCATCCGCGAGGCCGACCTGATCCTGGTATTGCAGGATGGCCGGCTCGCGCAGGCCGGCACGCATGAGGCGCTATTGGAACGGCAGGGCTTCTACGCGCGAGCCAGCGCGCATTGAGGCGGCCGTGACGAGGGTCGTGGCAAGGGCCGCGCGGCGCGGGGAGGGCGCCTTGCGGGCCGCCGTCAATGGCCCGCCGCGGTCGCCAAGCCTACGCCGCCGTATGCCACGGCGCGGCGATCTGTCCGGTCCGATGCCGCGACCGGCCCGAACTCAGGTAGTTGGCGATCGAGTCCTGGGTCACCTCGCCGACATAGCCGTGATCCGCATCGATCACCGGCATCCACGATGAGTTGTATTGGTACATGCGCGACAGCACCACGCGCAGATTGTCGTCCGGCGCGACCGTCGCCGAGAATGGCCGCAGGTGTTCGCCGCAAGCACCCTGGCCGCCGCGCGCGACACGCCGCTGCACGAAGCCCAGCGCCCGATTGTCGCCGCCCACGATGGTCAGATGCCCGTTGTCGTTTTCTTCCATCTCGCGGTAGGCGTCCGCCAGCGGTGTCTCGGCATGCGCGACGCCCGGCTGCGTCGCGGCGTCGCCCGCCTTGACGAGCAACAGGCGCTTCAGCGTGGCGTCCTGCCCGACGAAGGCGCCGACGAACTCGTCGTGCGGATGGGCGAGCAGCGTGTCGGGATGATCGAACTGCACCAGTTTGCCGCGACGGAACACGGCGATCTTGTCGCCCAGCTTGATGGCTTCGTCGATGTCGTGGCTGACCATGATGACGGTCTTCTTCAGCGCGCGCTGCATCTGGAAAAACTCGTTCTGGATGGATTCGCGGTTGATCGGGTCCACGGCGCCGAAGGGCTCGTCCATCAGCAGCACCGGCGGATCCGCCGCCAGGGCGCGCACCACGCCCACGCGTTGCTGTTGCCCGCCGGACAACTCGCGCGGGTAGCGTTTCATGTAGATCTTCGGATCCAGCGCGACCATGGCCATGAGCTCCGCCGCGCGCTCACGGCAGCGCTTCTTGTCCCAGCCCAGCAGGCGCGGTACCACCGTGATGTTTTCCTCGATGGTCATGTTGGGAAACAGGCCGATCTGCTGGATGACGTAGCCGATATGGCGGCGCAATTCCACTTCGTCCATGGCCATCGTGTCCTGGCCGTTGACCAGCACCCGGCCCGAGGACGGCGCGATCAGGCGATTGATCATCTTCAGCGTCGTCGTCTTGCCGCAGCCGGACGGGCCCAGGAATATGCAGAACTCGCCTTCCTGCACGTCCAGGCTGACCGCATCCACCGCATTGAACGTTCTGCCGTCCTTCTGGACGAAGGTCTTGGTCAGGCTATCGAGTTCTATCATGGCTTCTGTACTCCCTTGGAAGTCAGCGAACGTTGCAGCGCTTGCAGCGCCAGGTCGCAGGCGATGGCCAGCACGCTGACCAGCACGGCGCCCACCAGCAGCTTCATCATGTTGCTTTGGCCGATGGCACGCAGGATCAGTTCGCCCAGGCCGCCGGCGCCGATGACGGCGGCGATGGTCATGACGCCGATGTTCATGACGACGGCGGTGCGCACGCCGCCCAGAATCACCGGCACCGCCAGCGGCAGGTCCACCAGGCGCAGCCGCTGCCAGAAGGTCATGCCGATGCCGATGCCTGCCTCTTTGATGCCCGGACTGACGTTACGCAGCGCCAGGTAGGTGTTGCGCATGATGGGCAGCAGCGAATACAGGAATACCGCGATGACGGCGGGCACGGCGCCGATGCCCGCGCCGAAGCGGGACAGCACCGGAATCATCAGCCCGAACAGGGCGATGGAGGGCAGCGTCAGTACGACGGTGGCGATGCCCAGCAGGGGCGGCGCCAGCCACTCGTGGCGGCTGATCAGGATACCCGCGGGTACGCCGGCCAGGATGGCGCATCCGACGGCGCAGCCCACCAGGTAGATGTGCTGCAGCGTCATCGCCAGCAGATCGGGCCAGTTGGCCGACAGATAGCCATACAGCGTCATGGTGCTTCTCCTCGGGGCAGTGCATGGGTGCGCAGGAAAGCCGCGGCGACGTCCTGCACGGATCGTCCATCGATGTCGACCTGTTTGTTCAACTCCTGCATGGTGTCGTTGTCCAGGGCCGCCGACAGCGCGTTCAGCTGCGCGGCCAGCGCCGGATTGCGGTCCAGCACGGACCGGCGCACGACAGGCGTGGCGTTGTAGGCGGGGAAGTAGTGGCGGTCATCTTCCAGCGCGGCGATATCGAAGCCGCGCACCCGGCCGTCGGTGCTGAAGATCAGGCCCAGCGTGACCTGGCCGTTATGCAGCGCGGTATAGACCAGGCCCAGGTCCATCTGCTTGATCTGGCTCCGATCGAAGCGAATACCGTAGGCTGCCATCAGCGGCCTCAGCCCGTCGGGGCGGTTGGCGAATTCCGCGTCCATCGCGAAGATATGCCGCCGGTCGGGCTCGGCGCGAAGCCGGTCCACCAACTGCGATATGGTTTTGATGCCCCAGGCGCGGGCAAGCTGTTCCGGGACGCCCACCGCGTAGGTGTTGTTCAGCCGCGAGGCATCCAGCCATACCAGGCCGCGCCGCGCATCGGCCTGGCGGACGCGCTGGTAGAGCGCATGGGCGTCGAGCTTCACGGCATCGGGAATCTTCAGGTAGACCAGCGCGGCGGTGCCGGTGTATTCCCACACGATGTCCAACTGGCCGTTTTCCTGGGCGGTGCGCATCAGGGTGCTGCCCAGGCCGGCGCGCGTATCGACGCCGTAGCCCCGGGCGCGCAGATAGTCGGCGGTGATCTGCGCCAGCAGGTATTGTTCGGTGTAGTTCTTTCCGCCCACCCGCAGCGTGGTGGCGGCGTTCGCGGCGTTGGCGGCATTCGCGGGGCTTGGGGCCAGCGCGAGGCACGCCAGCAAGAGGATCAGCGCGCATATCGGCGCGCGCGGCAGGCGGCATGGCCTGCGAAGGAATCGCTGCATCGTTCGGGGTTCTCCAAAAAATTGCCGGTCAGGCATGGCGTCGTCTGGCGGCAGGGCAGCCGTGCCGGGCATCGCGTGCTGGCCACCGCATGTCCGGCATCGAGCCCGGGCACGGCGCGGCGGGGGCCGCGCGCCATGTCGTCATGCCGTCACGTCGTCACGCCGCCCGGCCGCGCCAGGACAAGGCATATCGGCCGGCCCCGGCGACGATGCCGTCCAAGGCCAGGGCCAGCACGGTGGTGGCCGCCGCGCCGATCAGCATCTGCGGCGTGTTGTCCAGATAGATGCCGGGAAAGATCAAAGTACCCAGGCTGTCCGCGCCGATCAGATAGGCCAGCGGCGCCGTGCCGACATTGATGGCCAGCGCCGTGCGTATGCCGCCCACCATGATGGGCAGGGCGTTCGGCAGCTCCACCCGCCACAGCGCCTGCCAGGGCGTCATGCCGATGCCGCGCGCGGCCTCCAGCATGGCGGCCGGCACCTGCCTGACGCCTTCATAGGTATTGCGGGTGATGGGCAGCAGCGATGCCAGGAATAGCGCGGTGACCGCGGGCGGTTCGCCGATGCCGAAGATGCCCAGCGCGATGGCCAGTACGGCCAGCGAAGGGATGGTGTTGCCGACGTTGAAAATCTGCATCAGGCGCTCGGCGTAGCGCGCCGCGCAGCGGCGGCTGAGGAGCACGCCGGCTGGAATCCCGACCGCCAGCGCCAGGGCCATCGAGTATCCCACCAGGATCAGATGGCGCCCGGCGTAGTAGCGCAGATCGCCGCCGTACTGGTGGAAGGCGTCCGCGCCTATCGCCCGCGCGAGCAGCGCTAGCGCGGCCATCACCAGGGCGGATGCGGCGGCGTATTTGATCAGCCGGATACTCATGCCAGGGCCTCCGTATGTGTCGGACGCGGCGAACGGCAATGCCACGCCCACGCACACGACGCTGTCGTGCACGCAAGATCGGTCGGAACCGAGGAACGTTCGGAAGGGAGTTGATCGCGGCGGATCGTTTCCCGGTGCGATGCGGTGGGGCTACAGCCCAAGGGTCCGAAGACACCCGCATCGCGGGTGGCGGCATCGCGCTCCGCAATGCATCGCCGGCAGCTTGCCTTTCAAGGCGCGCTATTGAACGTGTTTGATTTTGGTAGTCGCAGGCGACGTATGTGTTTCGCGCCTGGGGAAAGGGCAGTAGTGTACAAAACTTTTCGCCGTGCGTCCAGCTTGCCCAACAAGAAGCGGCCTTGATCCCGGTAGTTGACGGCGTGCTGATGGTAGATGGCCGACGTTGCCGAGGTGCGCCGCGGACGCCGACCTGTGCTTCATTCGCGCGACCCGGCGTATATCACTTGGACGCGGTCGATCGCCCGCCACGCCGCGTGACCTGGGACGCTCGCGGCGCGGCGCGCGAACCGAAGCGCGCCAGCGTGGCGATAAAACCCTCGACCACGGCATTGTCGACGTCGCGCAATGCCGCCAGCACGATTTCGGCCATGGGCGCCGCCGCATGGCGTAGAGGCGGGAAGCACAATGTGTCGCCGCGCGTGCGTGCGAGCGAGAGCGGCACGATGGCCACGCCCGCGCCAGCCTCCACCAGGGTAAGCAATGTAGGAATGACGCTTTCCTGCGTCACTTCGGGTCGCAGTCCAGCCGTACTGAACAGCCGTCGCAGCATGGCGTGGAAGTAGGGCGAGATGTCCTGCCGGTATGCGACCAGAGGATAGCGACAGAGTTCGGCCAGCGTGACTTCGCGTCGGCCCGCGAGCGCATGGTCCCGGCGCAGCGCCACGCATAAAGGCTCTTTGTAGATAGGCTGTGTCCTGATGCCGGCATGCAGCGGATGTGGCCGCATCAGCGACACGTCGACGCGCCGCGTGCGCAAGGCCTGCTCCATTTCAATGGAGTTCATTTCCTGCAGCTCCAGCCGTACTTCGGGATGCGCGTCGCGGTATTCGCTCAGCGCCGACACGAGCGGCGAAGACGCCGCGCTCGGCGTGATGCCTACTCTCAGCACCCCCGCTTCCCCGCGCGCCGCGCGGCGCGCCTGGTTGATCATGGCGCGTGTTTCGGCGGCAATCTCGCGGGCTTTTTCGTACATGACCTCGCCTGCCGGCGTCAGCTTGACGGAGCGGGTGGTGCGCACGAATAGGGGGCTTCCGACCATGGCCTCCAGTTTCTTGATCTGTTGCGTCAGCGGCGGCTGGGTCATGAACAGCCGCGCCGCCGCGCGGCCGAAGTGCAGCTCCTCGGCTACCACGCAGAACGCGTCCAGCAATCGCCCGTCCAGGAAGATTAATTCTCTATCGGACATAATCTATAGCTGATTATGAATTGGACGGATATTAATCAGATTCCTAGAATTCCGCATTGTCGAACTACCGGAATCTGGAGCTTTTATGCCGGCCGCGGCTTTCCCCATGACCGTGACGCGTATCGCCGAGCAGGTGAACGATGGCAGCCTGCCGGCGCACGCGCCGGCGCGGGAGGCCTTGCGCCTTATCGGTGAGCGAGAACCCGATGTGCGGGCCTGGCGTCACGTGATGTCCGCCGCCGTTGCCGGGGAAGCCCCCATCCATGTACACGGGCCGCTGGCCGGAGTGCCGATCGGTATCAAGGACATCCTCGATGTGGCGGGCATGCCCACCGGCTATGGCGTCGAGGCGTTCGAGACGGGCGAGGCGCGCTTCGACGCTTGCGTGGTCGGTGTGCTGCGGGCCGCCGGGGCCTTGCCCATAGGCAAGACCGTCACCGCGGAGTTCGCTTCCCGCACGCCGGGCGCCACGCGAAACCCCAACGCGCCGGGCCATACACCCGGCGGCTCCTCCAGCGGCTCGGCGGCCGCGGTGGCCGCCGGCATGGTGCCGGCCGCCATCGGCACGCAGACCGGCGGATCCATGATCCGGCCCGCCGCCTATTGCGGCGTCGTGGGCTTCAAGCCCAGCTTCGGCCGTGTATTCCGCGATGGCATGAAGCTGACCTGCGAGTCGCTGGATACCATAGGCTGGTACACGGGCAATGTCAGCGACGCGCGGCGTTTGGCGCGGGTGCTGCTTGACGAGGACGATCTGCCGCGCGACATGGATCGGGCGCCTCTCACCGTGGCGATACAGTCGCGGAATCCCGAGGTCGATGCCGACAGCCGGACGCTGGCGGAGATTGCCCGCGCGCGCGGCCTGCTGGAGGCCCACGGCGTGCGCTGCGTCGATGCCTATCCTGCCGCGGCCTGCGCGGCGCTCATGCAGGCGCATGCCGTGATCATGCACTATGAGTTCGCGCGCAGCCTTGCGCCGGTCGTGGACCGGTATGCGGCGCGGCTGAGCGACGCGCTGCTGGAAACAGTCGAAAAGGGCAGCGGAATCAGCGGTGGCCGATATCGCGAGATGCGCGAGCTTCAGGCATCGATGCGTGCCGGCTGGCGCGCGCTTTATGGCGAGGCGGACCTGGTGCTGGCGCCGAGCACGCCCGGCGCCGCGCCGGCGGGCCTGGAATCCACCGGTTCCTCGTCTTTCAACCGGGTGTGGTCGTTGCTGGGATGGCCATGCCTTCATCTGCCCACATCCGCGCCTGGCGCCGGGCTGCCCATCGGCATCCAGCTGATCGGCGATTTCCACGCCGACATCATGTTGCTTGCCCAGGGCCAGCGGCTCCATCGATTACTCACACAGCAAGGGGAATAGCATGAGCTTGAAACGCGTCCTGCGCGGGGTGGCCGCGATGGCCACCGCAATCGCGCCGGCGGTTTGCGCGTACGCCGCCGGCAGCTATCCGGAGCGCCCGGTGACCATCATGGTCCCGACCGCTCCAGGCGGCACCGTCGATATCGTTGCGCGCATCATGGCGGAGAAGCTCGGGCCGATCCTGCGCCAGTCCGTGATTGTCGTGAACAAGCCGGGGGCGGGCGGCGTGGTGGGCACGCAGGCGTTCCTGCGCGAGCCCAGGGACGGCTATACCGTGCTCTTCACCGCCAATAGCAACCAGTTGATCGTCCCCTGGGTATACAAGGACGCGAAGTTTGATCCGATCAAGGACTTCGTACCGATCGCCGCGGTGGGCCAAGTGCCGAACGTGCTATGCGTCAACCCGGATTTTCCGGCCCATACGCTGCGGGAATTCCTGGCGCTGGCCAAGGCGAATCCAGGCAAATACCAGTACGCATCCGCGGGCGCCGGGACGTTGAACCATTTGCTCGGCGAGATGCTGAACGAGTATGGCGGCCTGCGGCTGCAGCACATCCCCTATCGAGGCGTCTCCCCGGCGATGGCGGACGTGCTCGGCAACCAGGTGCCTATGCTTTTCGCCAGTCTGCCTTCGGCCTTGTCCAGCATAAAAGCCGGCAAGCTGCGCGCGCTCGGCGTGAGCAGCGAGGCGCGCGATCCCAGCCTGCCCGACGTACCGGCGATCGCCGAGCAGATTCCCGGCTTCAGCGGCGATCTATGGGTGGCTTTCTACGCGGCCCAGGGCGTGCCGGCCCCGGTGATCGATACGCTGCGGCAAGGCATCGGCCAGGCGATGCGCGATCCTGCCCTGAAGGACCGCTTCGGCCAGTTGGGCGTCACCATGATGCATGACGGTCCCGCCGAGCTTGCCGCCCGCCAGGAGGCGGAGTTCGAGCGCTGGCGTGAGGTGGTGAAGGCCGCCGGCGTCGTCGCGGAATAGGCGGCGGAATAGGCAGCGGGGTCAGGGCGTTTCGGCCTCCGCCGACTGCCCCAGCCTGTCGCGCAAGACCTCCGCTGCCGGTTCCGACGCGATCAATATCAGCTTGAGCGTGGCGCGCGTCGCGCCGACGAACAGCTTGCGCACGGCCTGTTCGTCGAGCGTGTCGAAATCGATTTCCGCGAATACCACCGCCGGTATCGACTGGCCCTTGAAGCGATAGACCGACTCGGCCAGGATTTCGCCGGCGGAATATTCCGGCTGGCCGAACATGTCGTACTGACCGGTGAAGCGGCGCAGCGTGTGCGGCGCCAGCTTGTCCCTGCGCAGCACTTGCGAGGTCTTGTGGCCGTGGTAGCTGAGCACCGCGATGTCCTCCTGCCGGAAGCCGGCCGAATAGCATTTGCGTATGCCCTGCTTGACCGCGCGGGCCAGGCTTTCTTCGTCGTGATAGGAAAGCACTTCCACGTCCGCATCCAGCACGGGCGCCTGCGCATCGATATGCGCGTCGTCGGGCAGGATGGTGTGCAGGAAGCCGACGACCGGGCGCGGGCTGCGGAAATTGCTTTGTGCCCGCATCCTGACCCAGCCGGGCAGTTCGGGCGGCGTATTGCCGTAAAGGTTCTGGAGCGGATCCTCGAGCCACAGCACCCGCGCTCTTGGCTTGGCCATTCGCAGCACGATGTCGCGCCAGCGCGCGCTGAAGTCTTGGCCCTCGTCGACGATGACGGTGTCGAACAGGAAATCCGCCGGCACCTCCAGCGTCGCGGCCTGGTCCACCAGGCGATCGAAGGAATCCGGCTGGGAGAAGTCCGGCTTCCTGCCGGCGGCGCGCAGCAGGCGGTCGCAGAGCATATGGAAAGAACAGACCAGCCCGCCGTCGGGCGCGATGCGGTTGAAGTGATCGGCCAGCGGGCGGTTGAAGCACACATACAGCGGCCGCTTGCCCTGTTCGATGGCGTCGCGGTATTCGGCCAGCGCCAGCTGCGTCTTGCCTGAGCCGGCGGTGCCGGTGACGCGCAGGCGGTAGGGTTCGATATCCAGCTGCCGCGCCCAATGCGCCAGGCCGCCGGCCAGCCGCGTCACTTGCGTGCGCGTCTGGCCGATCAGCGCGCTGACGTCGACTTCCAGGCGGATGATGTCGCGCAGGAAGCGGTCGACGCGCGCCGCCAGCGGTGATTGCGTGCCCGGCGGCAGGATGTCCTTGATCACCCCGCACAAGCGGTCGCGCCGGCTGGCGTCGACGATGCGTTCCGGCACCAGGCCCGCGGTGGTGGGCGCCACCACGCGATGGTCGGGGCAGTACAGCAGGTAGTCCAGGCGGATCTCCGCGCCGTCCAGGCCGCGGGCCAGTTTGGCGCGCAGGCCGTCGGCGGTGCGGGCCATCTGCACCGACACCAGCCTGGCCTTGCCTTCGTGACGCTTGGCCAGGCCTTCGGGGGTTTCGTCCAGCGCGCCGGTTTTCTGTTCGATGACCAGCAGGTCGCCGGCGCGGTTGGTGATCACGAAGTCGATCTCGCCGTGGATGGCATGGCGTCCTTCGACATTGGTCCAGTGCACCGCGTGGTAGACCGTGTAGTCGTCGGGCAGGCCGGCCTTCAGCCGCGCCAGTGTGTCCAGTTCGCGTTGTGCCGGGCCGCTGCGCTGCTGGTTCTCCCAGCCGTCCGGGATGATATGTGCCACCGTTCGCTCCACGTGCGTATGACGTGCACGCAGGATACCGCAGCCCCCGGGGCGGGCGCTTGACCGCGCCCGGGGTGGGGCTTTGCGCCGTTGCGGCGTCCCGCGGTGCTATACGAAAGCCTGGGCGGAAGCCATCCGCCGCCCGCGTCCGGATGGCGCCATCGTTGATGGCGCCGGGCCGGGCGCCTTGCCGAACGAACACCCCGTCGCTGCTTACAAGGAGATGTTGAATGAGCGATTCCCCCGAATACGTGCCGCCCAAGGTCTGGACCTGGAACAAACCCAGTGGCGGCCATTTCGCCAGCATCAACCGGCCGGTTTCCGGACCGACGCACGACAAGGAACTGCCGGTCGGCCGCCATCCCTTGCAGCTTTATTCCTTGGCGACCCCGAATGGCCAGAAGGTGACCATCCTGCTGGAAGAGCTCCTGGCGCAGGGCCATCAGGGCGCTGAGTACGATGCCTGGTTGATCCGCATCGGCGACGGCGACCAGTTCGGCAGCGGTTTCGTGCAGGTGAATCCCAATTCCAAGATCCCCGCGCTGATGGACCGCGGCGGGCCCCAACCCATACGGGTATTCGAATCCGGCGCAATCCTGCTGTACCTGGCCGAGAAGTTCGGCGCTTTCCTGCCCAAGGATCCGGCGCAGCGGGCCGAGTGCCTGTCCTGGCTGTTCTGGCAGATGGGTAGCGCGCCCTATCTGGGCGGCGGCTTCGGCCACTTCTATGCCTACGCGCCGGTCAAGATCGAGTACGCGATCGACCGTTTCGCCATGGAGGTCAAGCGGCAGCTGGACGTGCTGGACAAGCGCCTGGCGGACCACGAATACATCGCCGGCAGCGATTACACCATCGCCGATATCGCCATCTGGCCGTGGTACGGGAGCTTGGTGCAAGGGCAGGTGT
Organism: Bordetella sputigena; assembly: GCF_965137885.1. NCBI lineage: Bacteria > Pseudomonadati > Pseudomonadota > Betaproteobacteria > Burkholderiales > Alcaligenaceae > Bordetella > Bordetella sputigena. The sequence goes on along the minus strand of NZ_CBCSCA010000003.1, from coordinate 491,648 downwards.
ATGGGGCGGGGGAGTTCCTGTCCGTGCAGGATTACAAGCACCTGCGGCGCTGGGCCGACGCCATCGGCGCCCGTCCCGCCGTCCGGCGCGGCCGGATGGTCAACCGGGTCAATGGCGACCCGGCCAGCCAATTGCACGAGCGTCACGACGCGTCCGACTTCGACACCCGTACGCAGGACAAGCTGCAGGCCTCCGGGAAATAGCGGGGCCGCGCCGTGGCAGGGCCGGCAGGCCCTGCCAGCCCTGGCGTTCGCACAAGGCCAGGGCACGAATATTCCTACGCCGGTGTACACTTGATAATAGTAACGATTACTATTTGCGTATGTGCATCAGGCCGGCGCCGACCACCGGGGGTGGCGATGGCCCGACAAAAAAGGCTCTATTTTGAGTACGGGATATTTCTTCCCCACCAGCGTGGAAGCGCTTTATTGCGACCACCATTCCTGGCTGAAAGGATGGCTGCACCGGCGCCTGGGCAATGCGGACCAGGCGGCGGACCTGGCGCATGACACCTTCATACGCCTGCTCAGCAGCGAGCGCGTGCCCGTCGCGCTGGACGAGCCGCGCGCCTTCCTGACCACGGTGGCGCAACGCCTGGTGTCCAACCACTGGCGCCGCGAGAAACTGGAAAAAGCCTATCTGGAAGCACTGGCCCAGGCCCCCGTCGAAATGGCCTGCTCGCCGGAAACCCGCGCCATCCTCCTGGAAACCCTGCTGGAACTGGACCGTCTGCTGGACGGCCTGCCAGCCGTCGTGCGGCGCGCCTTCCTGCTGTCGCAACTGGATGGCCACACGCATGTGCAGGTGGCCGAGGCGCTGGGCGTATCGATCCCCACGGTCAAGCGCTACATCGTCAAGGCGCTGCGGCGCTGCTACTTCGCCGATCTTTCCTTTACGGGATAACGCCGCCTTGTCCACCACCTCTTCCTGGTATCGCGACACCACCGATGTGTCCGGCATCCCGCCGGCGGTGGCCGAACGCGCGCTGGAATGGCTGGTGGAGCTGCAGGGCGAAGCCGTCCCGCCCGCAGTGCGCGAAGAATGGGCCCGCTGGCGCGACGCGCACCCCGATCACGCGCGCGCCTGGCAGCGCATCGAAGCCGTCGGCGGCAGGCTGCAGCCCCTGGCGTCGCCGCTGCATGCCGCTGTCGCGCAGGCCACGCTGCTGGGCGCGCGATCCGCGTACCGGCGCCGCATCATCAAGGCCTTGGCGGTGGTGGTATTCGCCGGCGGCGCCGGCTGGGGCATCGAAGCGCACGCGCCGTGGCGCGCATGGGCCCGCCTCGCCGGCCTGGCCGACTATCGCACCGCGGTAGGAGAACGCCGCGAACTGGTGCTGGCCGACGGCACGCGGCTGGTGCTGAACACCGACAGCGCCGTCGACGTGCGCTTCGACGCGGCGGAGCGGCGCATCAGGCTGCTGGCCGGCGAGATATTCATCGTCACCGCGGCGGATCGCGCGCCCACGCCGCGGCCCTTCCTGGTGGAAACCGCCGAGGGCACGGCGCAGGCGCTGGGCACGGAATACGCCGTGCGCCAGCAGGATGGCGATACGCGGATAGGCGTGTTCAAGGGCGCGGTACGCATCCGGCCGCGCGGCGATGCCGATCGCATGCTCGATATCCAGGCGGGATACAGCGCCGTCTACACCGCGGTCGCCATCGGCGCGCCGCGCCAGGACGACGAGGCCAGCGTCGCCTGGAAGGACGGTTTCATCGTGGCGAGCAGCATGCGCCTGGATGACTTTATCGCCGAACTGGCGCGCTACAGCCCGGAGGCGCTGTCCTGCGATCCCGCCATTGCCGGATTGCGGGTGTCGGGCTCATTCCCCTTGCGGGACATAGACCAGGTGATGCGCACGGTGGGCACCACGCTGGGCGCCCAGCTGGAAATCCGCCGGCGGTTCTGGGGCGGCAAGGTTACCCGGCTGGTCCCGGGACCGGCCGCCGCCCAGAGCTAGTTTTCCGCCTTCAAAAAATTCAGCCCAACGTGATCCCTTTTGAATTCTCGCGGGTCAATGCGAATGAGAACACTTTACTCATTCCCGACGAAAGGCTGCATATGTACACGGCTACGGCGCGCAGGCGCTCTTTGAAATCCCTTACCCGCCGCACGGCGTCGACCTGCGCGGCGGGGCGTATTGCCTACGCCGTGGTGGCGGGGGCGCCCTTGATGGCGCTGGCCCCGGCGGTCCAGGCGCAGGCTCAGGCGGTACAGGTGCGCAGCTACGACATCCCCGCCGGCCCCCTGGAAAACGTGCTCGGCCGCTTCGGCCGCGAGTCCGGCATCATGCTGTCGTTCAAGCCGGAGCTGACGGCAGGACGCCTCAGCAACGGCCTGAAGGGCAGCTACACGGTGGAAGGCGGGCTGGAAGCGCTGTTGGCCAACACCAGCATCCAGGCGGTACGGCAGAGCAATGGCAGCTATGTGCTGAACCGGCCGGCCGACGGCGGCGCGAGCGCCGCCGCGGTGCAGCTGCCCACGGTCAAGGTCCACACCACCGTGGACAACGACCTGCCGCCGGCCTATGCGGGCGGACAGATCGCCACCGGCGGCGGGCTCGGCATACTGGGTACGAACAAGGTCATGGACGTGCCCTTCAGCACCACCAACTACACCGCCGAAGCGATCGAGGACCTGCAGGCCCGCACGCTGGCCGACGTGGTGCAGAACGAGTCGTCCGTACGCATGCTGACGTCCACCAACGGCTTCGGCGAAGACTTCCAGATCCGCGGCTTCACCGTGTCCAGCAATGATGTGGGCATCAACGGCCTGTACGGCCTGGCTTCGGCCAGCCGCATGCCGGCCGCGATCATGGAACGGGTCGAAGTACTGAAAGGACCCGGCACGCTGATGAACGGCATCGCGCCGAACGGCAGCATCGGCGGCGGCATCAACATCGTCACCAAGCGCGCCGGCGACGATCCGCTGACCCGCTTCACCACCACCTACCAGAGCAAGGGCCAGCTGGGCGAACAGTTCGACATCGGCCGCCGTTTCGGTGAAAACAACGAATGGGGCATCCGTGTCAACGGCGTGTACAAGGACGGCGCCACCACCATCGACAAGGGCAACCAGCAGCAGACCGTGGGCGCGATCGGCCTGGACTATCGCGGTACGAAGTTGCGCTGGTCGCTGGATGCCTATGACCAGCGCGAGGATACCGACAACTTCCGCCCGCAGGTGGGCTTCCAGTCCTCGGTGACGTCCATGCCGGACGCGCCGTCGGGGCATCGCAATTTCTTTCCAGGCACCAAGCTGAAGCTGCAGGATTCCACCATCCTGAGCCGCGTCGAGTACGACGTCACCGACCATATCACCGTCTATGCCGCGGGCGGCTATCGCTACGGTTCGGCCGACCAGACGTTTCCGTCGGGACCGGTGGACCAGCAGGGCAATTTCACCGTCACCAATGCGTACTACGACTCGTACAGCAAGACGTCGACGGGCGAAGTCGGCGTACGCGCGCGCTTCGATACCTGGGGCGTGGGCCACACGCTGACACTGGGCGCCACGCGCCTGGACCAGGAGGCCGGCAATGCCTACGTGACCTCGGCGACCCGCGTTGCGTCCAACATCTACCATCCGTCGCCGCTGCCGCCGGTGACCGGCGACCGCGTATCGCCCAGCAAGGCGTCGGAGACCGAGCTTTCCAGCGTGGCCCTGACGGATACGCTGTCCTTCTTCAACGACCGGCTGCTGATCACCGGCGGCTTGCGCGACCAGCGCGTGGTGCTGGACAACTATTCGACCACCACGGGCGCGCGCACTTCCTCGTATGACGAAAGCGCGGTATCGCCGTTGGCCGGCATCGTGTTCAAGCCGGTCTCCAATGTGTCCTTGTACGGCAACTTCACGTCCGGCCTGACGCGCGGCGGGATCGCGCCGGCCACGGCGGCGAATGCGGGCGAAGTGTTCGCGCCCTATAAATCCAAGCAGTACGAAGCGGGCGTCAAGGTCGATTGGGGCAGCGTCATTACGACGGCGTCGGTCTTCCAGATCGACCGGCCCAACGCCATTACGGACCCGGACACCAACATCTACAGCTTCGACGGCGAGCAGCGCAATCGCGGCCTGGAGCTGTCGGCCTATGGCGAAGTGACGCGCGGCCTGCGCGTGATGACCAGCGCGACCTTCTTCGACGCCAAGCTCAAGCGCACGGCCGGCGGCGTGAACGACGGCAACGACGCCAACGGCGTGCCGGACAGCACCTTCAACCTGGGCGTCGATTGGGATACGCCATGGGTGCGCGGGCTGAGCCTGAATGCGCGCGTCATCCACACGTCGTCGACGTACTTCAATGCGGCGAACACCTTCAAGGTGCCGTCGTGGACGCGCTACGACATCGGCGCGCGCTACGTCACCGACGTGATGGGCAAGTCGGTGGTATTCCGCGCCAATATCGAAAACCTGTTCAACAAGGACTACTGGCTGGTCAGCGGGACCTATGCCACGGTCGCGGCGCCGCGCACTTTGCTGCTGTCGGCCCAAATCGATTTCTGAGAGGGAGAAGCCGAATCTTGCCGGGTATACGGATAGGGAGAGGGCGCGCCGCCGCGCTTATCGTCCGCATCGTTCTTGCCGTCGGCGGCGGCTATGCGCTGGCGGCGCTGGCCAGCGTGGCCGCGCTCGCGCTGCCCATCAGCCGGCCGCAGGCGGTGCTTACCGGCATGCTGGCCAGCTTCGCGATCTACGCCGGCGTGGTGGTCTGGGTATTCGCCGCCTGCACGGGCCGCGGCATACGCCAGACCATGTCGGATCTGCATACCTGGACCGGCCTGCTGGCGGGCTGGATCCTGTATGCGATGTTCCTGACGGGCACGGTCAGCTACTTCAAGGATGAGATCTCGCAATGGATGCGGCCCGAACTGCCGCATCAGAGTCTGCTCGGGGACCCGGCATCGATCGCGCGGCGCGTGGCGGATCAAATGCAGGTCCTGGCCGCCGGCACGACGCAATGGAATATGGAGCTGCCCACGCCGCGCAGCAATGTCGTCGACGTATTCTGGCGCCTGCCCAGCGCCGAGCCGGGCAGGCGCGCCTTCGGCTCCGCCAACCTGGATCCCGCCACCGGCCGGCAGGTGGCCGCGCGCGCGACGCAGGGCGGCGATTTCTTCTACCGCTTCCATTTCCAGTTCCATTACATGTCGGCCTTCTGGGGACGCTGGCTGGCCGGCCTGTGCGCGATGTTCATGCTGGTGGCCATCGTCAGCGGCGTCATCACGCACAAGAAGATCTTTGTCGATTTCTTTACCTTCCGCTGGGGCAAGGGACAGCGCTCCTGGCTGGACGCGCACAACGCGCTGTCGGTGTTCGGCCTGCCGTTCCATTTGATGATCACCTATACCGGCCTGGTCACGTTGATGGCGATGTATATGCCCTGGGGCCAGCAGGTCGCCATCAAGACGCCGGCGCAGCGGCAGGAGTTGAGCGCGCAGCTCAATGCCTTCATCCAGCCGGGCAAGCCCAGCGGCCAGCCGGCCGAGCTGGCGCCCATGGACCAGATGGTGCGGCAGGCGCAGGCGCGCTGGGGCAACGATCAGGTCGGGCGGGTGACGGTCACGCTGCCGGGCGATGCCGCGGCGCGGGTCGCCGTGACGCGCGGCGAATCCGGACGGCCATCGAGAAGTCCGCACTACCTGCTGTTCGAAGGCGCGACCGGCAAGCTGCTGCAGGTACACGACAGCGTGGGCCCGGCGGCCGAGGTGCGCGGCGTCATGTACGCCCTGCATCTGGGCCGCTTCAGCGACCTGGAGCTGCGCTGGCTGTATTTCATCGTCAGCCTGGCCGGCACGGCCATGGTCGGCACCGGCCTGGTGATGTGGACCGTCAAGCGGCGGCAGAAACTGCCGGATCCGCTGCGGCCGCATTTCGGTTTCCGGCTGGTCGAGCGGCTGAACATCGCCGCCATCGCCGGCCTGTCCGTGGCGATGACGGCGTTTCTTTGGGGCAATCGCCTGTTGCCCGTGGGGCTGGAGGCCCGCGCGGGCAGGGAGATCGATCTGTTCTTCGCGGTATGGGCGGCGACCTTGCTGTATGCGCTGGCGCGGCCGGCGCGGCGCGCGTGGACGGAGCTGCTGTGGCTGGCGGCCGGCCTGCTGGCACTATTGCCCGTCCTGAACGCGGTCACGACGCGGCGACCGCTATGGCATAGCATCGCGACGGGGGACTGGGTGTACGCCGGATTCGATCTGACGATGTGGGCGTTCGCCGCGCTGCATGCCGCTTTGGCGTTGCGCACGCTGCGGCATACGCCGCGCGCGCCACGTGGAGCCGGACGATGACTCACCTGCTGACGCTGTCATGCAGCCTGTTGGGATTCATGGCGTTGGCCATGGCGACCGAACGCCAGCAGGAGGCGCTGTTCGGCCGCCTGCTCGCGCCCGGGCGTACGCGCATCTTGCGCCTGGCGGGCTGGAGCGCTTTGGCCGTGGCGCTGGCCATCATCGTGGCCCGCCAGGGCTGGGGGCTGGGACTGGTCGGTTACAGCGGCCACACCAGCCTGGCTGCCGGGCTCGTCTACCTCGGTTTGATCATCCGCGGCCGCAGGGGGACGTCCTCCAGGTCGTAGCCGGCTATTTCCCCGCCGGGCCGTCCTGATTGAAGATCAGGTAGCCGGCGACCGCGATCATCGTGACGCCCAGCACGCCTTCCTGCGCGCGCAGGAACCAGCGGTTGCGGGTCAGCCAGTTCCGTATCCGCGCCGCGCCATAGGCATAGGTGGCGCCGGAAAACAGGCCGAACACCTTGGAGAAGCAGGCCAGGAACAGCAGCTGCACCCACACCGGCCCCCGCGCCGGATCGGTGAATTGCGGCAGGAAGGCGATCAGGAAAATGAACACCTTGGGGTTCAGCAGGTTGGTCATAAAGCCCTGCACGAACACGTCCCGACCCTGGCCACGCGCCGCGACCTCGGCCAGCGTATGCGGATTGCGGCTGCGGCGTATGGCGCGCACGCCCAGGTAGATCAGGTAGACCGCGCCCATCAGTTTCACCGCCAGGAACAGGGTCGGCGATTCCTTGAAGATCGCCGCCAGGCCCAGCACGATCAGCGGTACCTGTACAAAACCCGCCGCGAAGGTGCCCAGCACGCTCAGCCAGGCGATGCGGAACCCCTGCGTCATGCCGCGCGTCAGCGTCAGGGCCATATCGGGACCGGGAGTCAGCTTCAGGGCGATGTCGGCGGCCAGGAACAACAGGAACATGTGCAAGCTAGGCATGGCGAAATTATGCCAAATGTCACAAACCTGCGGTATGCTTCGGAATCTTTCTCCAGCCGGGTCATGTCCATGGACAACATGTCGATCGAAGGTACCGTCGCCACGGCGGTGGGCCTGCAACAGGCCAACGCCATGCAGGAAGCACAGAACGTCCTGCTGCGCCGGGTGCTGGACAACCAGGCGCAAGCCATCACCAGCCTGCTGGACGCGGCGACCGTGCCGCAGTTGTCGACCTACGGCATGGTGGGTACGCAGATCCACGTCACTGCCTGAGCTCCCGCGATTGTCGAGCTGAGCCGCGGCCGTTCCCCGGCGGCGGCGATCGAGCGCAACGCGCCGGCGGATTCCATAGCCCGCCCCTGGGTGTCACACTACGGGTTTGCCCCGGACACAGAGACACCTCGGGAGTTGACCATGACGACATTCCATCGGCGGGATTTCCTTACCGGCGCTTTGCTGGGCGCCGCCTGCCTGGCCATTCCTTCATCGCCCGCGCGCGCCGCGGTCCAGGTGCCCGCCACGCTGCTGCTGCAACCCAACGACTGGGTGCCCAACAATCCCCGGCTGCCGGTGTTGCAGTACATGGGCGTGATCATGGACGGCGATGTCGCCTCCGCCTTCGAAGGGCTGTTCGCGCGCAACGGCTGGGTGCCGCAGTGGCGCGACGGCATCTACGACTATCACCACTACCATTCCACGGCTCACGAAACCCTGGGCATCGCCGCCGGCTCCGCGCGCTTGATCCTGGGCGGCCCGCACGGCACGGAGGTCGCCGTTCAGAAGGGCGACGTGCTGGTGCTGCCGGCCGGCACCGGCCATTGCCGCGTGTCCGCCAGCCAGGACTTCCTGGTGGTGGGCGCCTATCCGCCCGGTCAGAAGTGGGATATCTGCCGGGACGCCCCCACGCAGGCCATGCTCGACCGGATCGCCAAATTGCCGTTTCCGGTCACCGACCCGGTCACCGGCAAGGACCCGGCGCTTACGCGGTACTGGCAGCCCGCATGATCGAGCGGGCGTATCCTTGGCACGGACGCGCGACGGCTAGCGCTTGACGGTCAGCGCATCTATCAGCTCGCCGATGTCCGCCAGCTTCTCGATATTCATCATGGTGTCGACCACGCGGTCCACCTGCGGCCGCGCGATGCGCCGCGAAGCCAGCTTGACGAATTTCTCGATGACGTCGTCGGCGGACGCGAAAGAATGTTCGCTGCCGCGCGGCGCCTCGACGGTTTCCTCCATCCGCGTGCCGTCCTTCAGCGCCACCTTCACCTTCACCATGTGACGATAAACCGCGCCGCGCGCGGTGATGGCCGGGTCTTCGACCACCCGCACTTTCTGTGAAACGCGGATCCGCTCCGCATTGGTGACGTCCGCTTCCGTGAACTGGTCGACGAACACGTCGCCTTCCAGCAGCAGCGTGGCGACGCAGTAGGGCAGGTTCAACTGAGCCGACGTCAGCCCCTGCGGCACGTACTTCCAGCCCACGTGGTCCACCGTGACCCGCGATCCTTCCACCACGATTTCCTCGACGTCGTCAGGTCCGAAGGGCTTGCGCGCCCGCATGGTGCGCAGCGCGTCCAGCGTCGTGTGGTTGCTGCCGACGCAGGAATAGAACTTCAGCGCGATACGCATGGTCTCGAATTGCGAGCCCAGTCCCGCCGTCAGCTTGGCCAGATCGAAGCGATCGGTCGATCGCGACAGGGTGCTGCAGAAGCCGCCGTAGGGGTTTTCGAATACATCGACGATGCCGGTAAAGCCGCGCGCGGCCAGCAGGGCGCCGTACAGGCCGCTTTGCGCGGCCCGCCCGGCATGCATGCGCTTGACCATGGCGCCGAACTGCGCCGCCATCAGGCCGGACGATTGCGTGCCGGCGATGCCCAGCGCATGCACGGTCTCGTCAGCGGACAGCCGCAGCGCGGCCGCGGCGCCGGCGGCCGCGGAAAACACGCCCACGGTCGCGCCGGAATGCCAGCCTTGGGCGATGTGCTCGGGCCCCATGCACATGCCCACGCGCGGGCCGATCTCATAGCCCGCCACACAGGCGCGCAGGAAATCCTGCCCGGTCATGCCAGGCCGCCGGCCCGCCACCGCCAGCACGGCGGGCAGGGTGACCGCGCCCACGTGCAGCACGCCCACCCGGTGCACGTCGTCGATTTCGAAGCCCTGGATCAGCGTGCCGTTGACCAGCGCGGCATGCGGCGATGACAGTCGTTTATCCGTGCCCCAGACCGGCGTCGTCGTGCTTTGGTCTTCGGCCAGCAGCGTTTCCAGCAGGATCCTGCTCCACGGCAGCTCCGCGCCGAAGATGGCGCAGCCGAAGGAGTCCAGGATCAGGAGCTTGATGCGTTCACGTACATGTTCGGGGATGGATTCGTATTTCAGCGTCGCGATGAACTCCGCGATGCCACGCGTATAGGTGTTCTGGATTTCTTCGCTGTCGTGCCCGTGGCCCATGATTGTCTCCGGCGCTCCCGCGGGGTTTTGAATAGGGTGACCTGCAAGTATCCGGCGCGGGACGGCGGATTGTGAATTGCGCATTGCGCGTTTATTATTGCGCGAAGTGGAATAATCAAATTTGCCATGGCTTCATTGAACGCGGTCGATCTCGAAGGCCTGCGCGGCTTCGTCGCGATCGCGCGGCATGCCAGTTTCCAGCAGGCCACGGCCGAACTGAATATCTCGGCGCCGGCGCTGACCCGCCGCATCCAGCGCTTGGAAACGGCCATCGGCGCGCCCTTGTTCGAACGGACTACCCGGCGCGTGCAGTTGACGCCCATCGGTGAATTGCTGCTGCCGCGCGCGCAGGCCATCCTGGCCAGCCTGGCGGACGCCCTGGCCGCGGTGGACGACGCGCTGGCCAGCCGCAGCGGACAGCTCAGCCTGGGCTGCATCCCCACGGCCACCAGGCTGCTGTTGCCGCACATCCTGCGGGCCTTCCATGAGCAAAGGCCGCAGACCCGCATACGCATCGTCGAAAACAATGTGGCGGGCGTGACCGCGGGCGTGCTGAACGGCATGGTGGATTTCGGCGTGACGCTGCAGCCCGCGGCGGGCGCCGGCCTGTCCTTCGACGCCTTGCTGACAGAGCCATTCCTGCTGGCCTGCCCTGTCGACCATCCGCTGGCGGAACGCAGCCATGTCAACTGGAGCGACCTGAAGCCCTACCGGCTCATCGTCTCCGAGCCCGGCAGCGGCAATCGCGCGGTGCTGGAACAAGCCTTGCGGAAGTGGCGCTGGCAGCGCGACCATCTGGTGGAGATCGATCACCTGACCAGCTCCCTGGGCCTGGTGGAAGCCGGGCTGGGGATCTCCGTCGTGCCGCTGTCGGCCCTGCCGGATGCGCCGGATCCGCGCCTGGCGGTCTGCGCATTGGGCGGGCCGCGGGTGACCCGCACGCTGGGGCTGCTCAGGCGCCGCGCCATTCCGCTGGGCGCCGTCGCGCAGCAGTTCCGGCGGGCGGTGCGCCAATTGGCGCCGCTGCTTCAAGCCCATGCCCGTGAACGCGCCGCGCGCTATTCCCAGTAATGCCAGATAAAAACCTTTTGAACAGATGCCTGATTCGGTGGATTTGAACGACGCCTTGCCCTCGACCATGGCCCATGCCAGCGGCATGCGCGCCACTACCCGCGCCGTCATGGCGCAGTTCTTCGTCGCCGGCATGGCCTTCGCCTGCTGGGGCGTGCAGATCCCCGACATCAAGTCGCGCTTCGAGTTGTCGGACTTCGTGCTGTCCTTCGCCATGCTGACGGTGGCGGGCGGCGCCATCATCGCGATGGGCACGATAGGCCGCTGGGCCACCCGGGTGGGCAGCGCCCGCGCCCTGGTGGTCAGCGGCGTGATCTATGCGCTGGCCACCGCCCTGATTCCCTGGATGCCGAACTTCGAGATCCTGCTGGCCCTGCTGCTGGTGCTGGGCATGTCGACGGCCGGCTACGACGTGACCGTCAATGTGCAAGCCGCCGCGGTGGAAACGCGCGGCGGCCGGCCCATCATGTCGACCCTGCACGGCATGTTCAGCCTGGGCGGCATGATAGGCGCAGGGCTGGGCGGCCTGGCGGCCTTGGCCGATCTGCCGTCCTGGGTGTATCCCGCCGCCATGGGGCTGGCGACGCTGGCGGCCATTGCGTGGGGCCGTCCGCATCTATTGGCCGATGCGTCGTCCGATGAGGACGCCGCCAGGGCCGGTTCGGGGCGCGTGCCCGCCGCCCTGTGGATACTGGGCCTTTTTGCTTTCCTGGGTTTGATCTGCGAAGGCGCCATGTACGACTGGGCCAGCGTCTACCTGCGCGACGTCGCGCATGCCGCGCCGCGGCTGGCCAGCTACGGCTATGCGGCGTTTTCCACCGGCATGGCCTGCGGTCGCTTCGCCGCCGATCCCTTGCGCAAGCGGATCGGCGATGGGCCGACGTTGACCATCAGTACGTGGATGGGGTTTGCCGGCATCGCCCTGGCCGTTGCCGTGCCGCAGCCGGGCTGGACGGTCGCGGGCTTCATCCTGATGGGGCTGGGCGTGGCCAACCTGATGCCGCTGTTTTTCCTGGCCGGCGCGCGCCTGCCCGGGACCACGCCGGCGCAAGGCGTGGCGGCCATCGCCCGCTGCGCCTACACGGGCATGCTGCTGGGCCCGGCCATCATCGGCGGCATCACGCATCACGCGGATCTGCGCGTGGCGCTGGGCGCGGTCGCCATCATCATGGGGCTGATCGCCTCCGTGGGGATACGCCAGGTGATACGTATCGGCCGATAATCGCGCGCTTCAGGCGGCTCCCCCTTACCGACTCTTACATCTCGCGGCGACGGATATACGCTGCTCCGCGCGTTGAAGTAGAAACGGCGCCGTCCCGGATCGACGGTGTAGCTGGGAGCCTGACATGAAGCTTGCTGTTCTGCTAAAGACCGTATGCGCGACCGGCGCTTTGCTGGCTGCATCGTCGGCGTTCGCCCGTGTGGTGATCGTCGAACCCACCGCGCCGCCGCCTCCACCGCGCGTCGAGGTCGTGCCCGGGCCGCGCGCGGGTTACGTGTGGGATGCCGGCCATTGGCGCTGGGACCACGGCGGCTATGTCTGGATGCCCGGCCACTGGCAACCCGTGCATGTCGGCTATCGCTGGATTCCGGGGCACTGGGTGGCGCGCGGCCCCAACTGGCATTGGGTGCCGGGCCACTGGGCATAGAAAAAACCGCACGACCGCGTTTTGCACAGAACCTGGAGACCCCGCCGTGATCAAAACTTTCGCCGTCCTTTTGTTGGTGGCCGCCACGCTGAGCGGCTGCGTCGTGGTCCCGGCGCGGCCGGTCCACGTCCGACCCGTCTACGTCTATTGAACCTGAACGCATCATCACGCCGCAACGCGCACTTTGAGCGAACGCGAACGCGATCCTGACGCCGCCCTCATCGCCCTGGTCGGCAGGCACGACCCGGCGGCCGTGCGCCAGCTCGTCGCGCTCAAACTGCCGCGCCTGCTGGCGCTGGCGACGCGCATGCTGGGCGACCGCATGGAAGCCGAGGACGTGGCGCAAGAGGCCTTCATGCGCGTGTGGAAGCAGGCGCCGAGCTGGAAGGAGGGCGAAGCGCGCTTCGATACCTGGCTTCATCGCGTGGCGCTGAATCTTTGCTATGACCGGCTGCGTGGCCGGCGCGAGGAGCCGATCGATGACCTGCCGGAATACACCGATCCCGGCCCCGGGCCGGATGCGGTCGTGGAGGCCGGCGCGCGCGATCGCCGCATCCAGGCCGCGCTCGCGGCGTTGCCGCCGAGGCAACGCGAAGCGCTGGTCCTGACCTATTACCAGGAGCTGCCCAACGCGGAGGCGGCCGCCGTCATGGGCATTGGCGTGGACGCTTTGGAGAGCCTGCTCGCGCGCGCCCGGCGCGCCCTGCGTGAAACGCTGGTTCGCATTGAAACAGGGAAGGTACGTCATGACACCTGAAAGATTCCAAGCCATCGTGGACGCCTATGGCGCCGATGCCCGCCGCTGGCCCGCGGGCGAGCGCGCCGCCGCCCACGAGTGGGCGGCTCGCCATCCGGCCGCGGCCGACGCCATACTGGAAGCATCCTTGCCCCTGGATGCCTGGCTGGACAGCGAGCTTCAGGCGCCGCCGCCGCGAGCGCTATTCGAGCGCATCGTGGCAAGCGCGCCCGCCAGGCAATCGCTGTGGCGTCGTGGCGCTGTCTGGTGGTCTGGCGCGGTATTCGCCGGTGCGGGCGTGGCGGGGGGGATCGTCGGCGCTTTCGCCATGTCCATGTACATGATGGCGGCGGCGCCGGCGATGCACGCCGACCTGCCCTGGCAGGAAACCGGTTTCAGCAACCCCGTTTCCGATTGGGGCGAAGAATGATGGGTCGCGGATGGAAGATCGCCCTGGTGGGATCGCTGGTATTGAACGCCTTCCTGCTCGGCGGGTTGGCCGGCGGCGCGTATCAATGGTTCTCCGTCGCCCATGTCGGCGAGACAGCAGCCGCGCCGCGCGCCGCGCTGCGCTTCGCGGCGGACGAGCTGTCCCCGGAACGCCGGCAACAGTTCCTGCGGGCGCTCAGGCAGGCGCGGCGCCAGGGACACGAGGATGCGCTGGCGGCCCGTGAAGCGCGCCAGGATGTACTGGAACAGTTGGCCGCGCCGCAACTCGACCGCGCGGCGCTGGATGCGGCGCTGGCCAGGACCCGCGCGGCCGATGCGGCGGTGCGCACGCGCGTGGAGCATGCCGTGGCGGACTTCGCGGCAAGCCTGTCGCCACAGGAACGCATGGCATTCGTCGAGGGCTTGCGCCGGCGCGGCGAGTGGCGGCAGCCGGCCGCGGCTGGCAAAGCGCCGGCCCGGGACGACGTGCGCCGCGGCGGCGTCCAGTAAGCGCCATATGGCTGGAGGCGTAGTGTATGGATAAGGTATCGCAACCCATCGCCATTGCGCTGAACCGCTTCGGTCTGGGGGCGCGCGCCGATGAGGCGCCGCCGGCCGATCCGAAAGGGTGGCTGCTGGCCCAGTTCGACGTCTATGATCCCCGGCCCGCGCCCTGGCGCGCGCGGCCGTCGTCGTCGGTATTGGCGGCCGACCTGGCGCAGCGCCGCATGGCCGTGGCGCAAGACAGGAAGGTAAAGCCCGGGGATGACCGGCCCGGGCGTGAACAACCGGACGCGCAAGCAGCGCGCAAGGCGCTCGCGGCCGACATACGCGACGACTATCGAGACGCGGTGGGCGCGCGGGTCGAAAGCGCCTTGACGACTCCGACGCCTTTTGTCGAGCGGCTGGTCCACTTCTGGGCCAACCATTTCGCGGTGTCGGCGGAAAAGCCGGCCGTCGCGGCCCTGGCCGGTTCGTTCGAGGCCGAAGCGATACGCCCGCATGTGCTGGGCCGCTTCGAGGATATGCTGGTCGCCGTCGAGCAGCATCCGGCGATGCAGCTGTTCCTGGACCAGCCGAGCTCCGTGGGACCGCACAGCAAGGCGGTCCAGAGAGCCGAACGGCGCGATCCGTCCAGATCGCGCGGGCTGAACGAAAACCTGGCGCGCGAGATCATGGAGCTGCACACCCTGGGCGCGCGCACCGGCTACACGCAGGCCGATGTCACGGAGTTCGCGCGCGCCTTGACGGGATGGAGCATCGCCGGCGCGCGCGGCGCCAGACCCGACGACGCGGCGCCGGGCGCATTCGTGTTTCGTGCGGGGCTGCACGAGCCCGGCGCGCGTACCATCATGGGACGGCAGTATGCGCAGGCCGGCGTACAGCAGCCGCTCGCGGTCCTGCGGGACCTGGCCGCATCGCCGGACACCGCGCGCCATATCTCCTTGAAACTGGCGCGTCACTTCATCGCCGACAACCCACCGCCGGAGGCCGTCGATCGTTTGGCGCGCACCTATGTCCGCGGCGGTGGCGATCTGTCCGCCATGTACCGGGAGCTGGTCGATATGCCGCAGGCCTGGATGCCGGCCTCGGTGAAATTCAAGACGCCTTGGGAGTGGCTGATTTCCGCCATGCGCGGCTTGGGGACGCGAAGTGGCCCCCGAGGCGCACCCGCTTACGCCGGGCTGCTGGCGCAATTGGGCCAGCCCGTCTGGCGGCCGGGGTCGCCGGCGGGCTATGACGACGTGGCGGCCGCCTGGGCCGCGCCGGACGCATTGGTGCGGCGCGTGGAAGCCGCTCAGCGTCTGGCCGCGCGCGTGAATGGCGCAATCGATCCACGGGAGCTGGCCCGGGCCTTGTTCGCGGGCACTGCCGGGCGGGGGACCGTGACGGCCGTGGCGCGCGCGGAAAGCGTACAGACCGCCATTGCGCTGCTTCTCGTTTCACCGGACTTTCAACGGAGATGATGCCATGCCCTCACGCCGCGATTTCCTTGCCCTTGCCACGGCAGCCCTGGTCGCCAGGCCTCGCGTCGTTCTCGCGAATGTCGCGACGGACCGCAGGTTCGTCTTCGTCATCCAGCGCGGCGCGGCGGACGGCTTGAATATCGTCGTTCCCTATGCCGATCCCGCCTATGTCCGCCTGCGCGGCGCGCTGGCCATCGACGGCTCCGCGGCGACGCGGCTGGACGGCACTTTCGCGCTGCATCCTGCGTTGGCGGACACAGCACGCATGTACGAACAGCGCCAGGCGCTGTTCGTTCACGCGGTGGCCTCGCCTTATCGCGACCGCTCGCATTTCGATGGGCAGAACGTACTGGAGACCGGCGGCGGCGCGCCTTATCAGTTGAAGGACGGCTGGCTGAACCGGCTGGCGGGCATGCTGCCGAAGACACGGGAGCAGGCGATCGCCTTCGCCCCGACGATACCCGCCGCGCTGCGGGGCGCCGTGACGGCAACCTCCTATGCGCCTTCAACGCTCCCGGCCGCGCCGGACGACCTTCTGGCGCGGGTGTCCGATCTCTACGGCCATGACCGGCAGCTCGGGCCGCTCTGGGAACAGGCCATGCAGACCCGCATGCTGGCCGGCGACGCCGGCGCCCGGCAGGATCCCGCGCACCTGGGCAAGCTGGCCGGCGGCTTCCTGTCGCGCCCGGACGGCCCGCGCATAGCCATGATCGAAACGGGCGGCTGGGATACCCATAGCGCGCAGAACCAGCGGCTGGCGAACCAACTGAAGGCGCTGGACACCATGCTGGCTGCCTTGCGCGATAGCCTTGGCGCGCACTGGGAGCGGACCACGGTGCTGGTCGCCACGGAATTCGGCCGTACGGCGGCGGCCAATGGCACGGGCGGCACGGATCACGGGCAAGGCGCGGTCGCGATGCTTCTTGGCGGCGCGGTGTCGGGCGGCCGGATCCTGGCCGATTGGCCCGGGCTGGCCGCGGGCGATCTCTACGAAGGGCGCGATCTGCGGCCCACTGCGTCACTGGATGCCTTGATCGCCGGCGCGGCCGCCGAGGCGCTGGCCCTGGATCCACCGGAAACCGCGCATGTCCTGTTCGGCCGGGCCAAAGTGTCCCAGGCGACTACAGGGCTGCTGCGGACATAGTTGCCCGCGGCGCGGCGAGCGGCATCGTCAGGATTGCACCGCCAAAGCCTTGGCCAGTTCGTGTTTTGCCTGGTCCCAGCCGGACTGCGGTGTCACCTGTCCAGCCTGATCCTGGACTTCCGCCAATCGACGGGGCAGCGTACCGGCGGGATCTTCCTCGTCGGGAATATGTACGCCTTGCGTCATGGTGATGTGCGCGCTTTCGAAACTGCCGCCGCCGGCCAGCAGGACCATGCGCGTCGGTGCGTCCTCGCCCACCAGGGCCAGCAGGCCGGTGCTGACGCGTTCCGGCGTCAGCACGGTTTCCGCCTCGGGCGGCAGCAGGCCTTCGGTCATCGCGGTGATCGCGGTGGGCGCCAGGCAGTTCACGCGCACGTTCTTGCTGGCGCCTTCCATCGCCAGCGTCTGCATCAATCCCACCAGCGCCATCTTGGCGGCGCCATAGTTGGACTGCCCGAAATTTCCGTACAGGCCCGACGACGACGTCGTCATGACGATGCGGCCGTAGTTCTGTTCGCGCATGCCGGCCCAGACCGCCTTGGTGGCATGCACCGCGCCCATTACATGCACGTCCATGACCAGGCGGAATTCTTCCAGCGACATCTTGGCGAAGGTGCGGTCGCGCAATATCCCGGCATTGTTCACGAGTATGTCGACCCGGCCGAACTCGGCGACGGCCAGCGCCGCCATGGCTTCCATGTGCTCGTAGCGGCTGACGTCGCCCTGGTGCGCGACGGCCTGTCCGCCGGCGCGGCGGATCTCATCGGCCACCGCTTGCGCCGCTTCGCCCAGGTCATTGACGACGACCTGGGCGCCATGGCGCGCCAGTTCCAGCGCATGGGCGCGTCCCAGTCCGCCACCGGCGCCCGTCACGATCGCCACCCGGTTCTTCAAGACATTCGACATTGCTTTCCCTTGTTTGCCAGCCGGCAAGCTCCGATCAGACTCGCTCGAAGATGGCGGCGATACCCTGGCCGCCGCCTATGCACATCGTCACCAGCGCGTAGCGTCCGCGGATGCGTTGCAGCTCGTACAGCGCCTTGGTGGCGATGATGGCGCCGGTGGCGCCGATCGGATGCCCCAATGATATGCCGGAGCCATTGGGATTGACCTTGGCCGGATCGAAGTCCAGTTCCCGCATGACCGCGCAGGCCTGGGCCGCGAAGGCTTCGTTCGATTCGATGACGTCGATATCCGCGACCTTCAGCCCCGTGCGCGCCAGCACGGCGCGGGTCGCCGGTATGGGGCCGGTGCCCATGAGGGCGGGCTCGACGCCGGCATAGGCATAGCCGACCAGCCGCCCCATGGGCGCCAGGTTCTGCGTCTTCACCGCTTCGGCGCCCGCCAGCACCAGCGCCGCCGCGCCGTCATTGATGCCGGAGGCATTGCCGGCCGTCACGGTGCCGCCCTCGCGCTTGAATGCCGGCTTCATGGACGCCAGCACCTCCAGCGTGGTGTCGGCCTTGACGTGTTCGTCCGTGTCGAAGTGAATGTCGCCGCGTCGCGAGGCGATCTTCACCGGAACGATTTGTTCCTTGAAGCGGCCTGCGCGGATCGCCGCGGCGGCGCGTTGATGGCTGGTCACCGCCAGCTCGTCCATCATCCGGCGCGTGATGCCGTAGCGTTCGGCCACGTTTTCGGCCGTCATCCCCATGTGTATGTTGTGGAAGGGATCGTGCAGGGCATTCAGCATCAGGTCCAGCATGACCGTGTCGCCCATCCGGGCGCCCCAGCGGTTCGATGGCGACAGATAGCCGGCGCGCGACATGCATTCGGCGCCGGCGCCCACGGCCACGTCGCAATCGCCGGCGGCGATCGCCTGCGCCGACGACACGATGGCTTGCAGGCCCGATCCGCACAGGCGATTGATATTGAAGGCCGATACCGATTGCGGCAAGCCGGCATCCAGCGCGGCGATGCGGCTCATGTAGATATCGCGCGGCTCCGTGGTGACGACCGTGCCCATCGACACGTGGCCGACGCTTGCCGGCGCGACGCCGCTGCGCGCCAGGGCTTCACGTACCACCAGGGTCGCCAGTTCGGCGGGCGGCGTGTTCTTCAGCGTGCCGCCGAAGGCGCCGATGGCCGTGCGCGCCGCGGCGATGACGTAGACATCTTTCTGCATGGTGATTCCTTCCTTAGTCCGCGCGCCGTACCGGCGGGTAGGCGAAGGTCCCTTCCAGATGGGGCTTTGCCGGCGTATACAGGCGCAGCGTCAGATAGAAGCCCGCGCCCGCCGGCGCGGGCAGCCAGTTGTGTCCCGCCCCGGGATCGTCCGCCTGGATGCGGATGCTCAAGCCGCCGTCTTCGTCGTACCGCAGGCCTTGCGTGCGATCGCCGATGGAGTGGCGGCCGATGGGATTCGCCACCAGCAGGCAGTCGCTGCGGCGATACAGGGTGATGGACCAGAACGAGGCAACATCGGGCAGGCCGCCCGGCGGAAAACGCAGCACGTAGCGATGCGCGCCGCTCAATGCCGCGCCTTGTTCGTCGACCTCGGCCATGATGTACATGGCTTCCTCGATGCCCAGCGTACCTATCCAGTTGCGCGCCACGCGGGCGCGGGTCAGGAAGTCGTCGCCGAAGTTGTCGCGCACGCTGACCGCGGTGGTCCAGCCGCCGCCCAGCTCCGACGCCTGCGCGACGTCGCGCAGCTCCGTGTACACCTGGGTCAGCGCTTCCTGCAGCAATCCGGGCGCGACCGGCCACGCGGGCAGCGGATGCGCGGAAGGATTGCGCGCCAGCATGGCGTCCACGACGCGTTGGTATTCGGCCGCTTGCGGCACGCCGGCGCCGCGGTCGTCGATCAGGGTATCGATGCGCGAAAGCGCCGGCGACCCATCCAGGCGCCGCAGCGCGAACCGGTCCTGCAGCGCATGCACTTGCGCCTGGTCCTGTGCGGTCGCATCGACCAGGATGCGGCCGATCACCCAGACGTCGTCGCTGGGCGCGCTGATCTCGTGCATGCCGTCGGGCACGACGCCTTGCCAACGCGGGCCATGCACGAACAGGCGCTGCGCGTCGCCGCCGGTGGTGCGGCGGCCGGCATAGGCCCAGGGATTCGTCCAGGCGTCCAGGAAGCCCAGCACCCAGTAGCGATTGCCCATTGCCGGAACGTCGATCACCAGCGGGCCGGCGGATAGATCCAGCCAGGCATTGGTGAACAGCGTGTCGTTGTTCGGCGTGACGACTTCCTTGTCGTCCGGACCGCGCAGGCGCCGCGTGTGGGTGAACTGGTTCAGCCAGCGCATGCGGGACGTGGGGCTGTCGCCGGCAAAGCCTTGCACCGGATGCTTGCGCGCGGTGTTCGCGGCGCGCATGCGCGCCATCTCGAACAGGGGCAGGGTGATCAGGACGGTCTGGCGTACCTCGGCCGGGACGGCGGAGGCCGGGATATTGGGGCTCATGATGTCGGTATTCATGCTTGAGTCGAGATCAGTACGGCGTCCAGGGCCAGTGCGCCCTGGCCCTGGGGCAGTACGACGAAGGGGTTCAGCTCCACGGATTCCAGGGTGTCGCCGGCCGCCAGCGCGAAATGCGAGAGGCGCACGATGGCCTGTGCCAACGCCTCGGCATCCGCCAGCGGAGCGCCGCGGAAGCCGCGCAGCAGCCGCGCGGTCTTCAGCTCGTCGATCATGTCGCGAGCCTGGTCGAGATCGACCGGCGCCAGGCGGAAGGTAACGTCACCCAGCAGTTCGACGTTCACGCCGCCGGAGCCCAGCATCACGACGACGCCCAGCGCCGGGTCGCGCCGCGCGCCGAGTATGCATTCGACACCGCCGCGCACCATGGGCGCGACCAGCACGCCGTCCACGCGTGCGTCGGGAGCGGCGGCGCCGGCGGCCGCCATGATGCGGTCATAGGCTGCGCCGGCTTCCTTCTCCTGGCGGATGTTCAGCACCACGCCGCCGATATCGCTCTTGTGCGTAATGTCGGCGGACAGCACTTTCATGACGACCGGGAAGCCCAGCGCGCGGGCGCCGGCGATGGCGTCTTCGCGGCTGTGGGCGCGATGGAAGGGCACGGCGGGCAGGCCCGATGCCGCCAACAGATCCAGCGCGTCGGCCTCGCTGTACGGACCGTGACGCACGGCAGCCGACGCCGCGCCGGCAGGGGCGGCCGGGGATTGCGCCGATGTGGCCTGCCGCGCGGCCCGCTCGCGGTCGCGCAGGAAAAACCGCATCGCCGCCATGACGCGTATCGCCCGCGCCGGATCGGTGAAAGACAGGCAGCCGGCGTCTTCCAGCGCGCGCTGCTGGGCCGCATCGGCCAAGGTGCTGAATACCACCAGCCGCCCCGGAAAATCACGCCTCAGATCGCGCGCCAATTGCTGTTGCAAGGCCTGCATGGCCGGCGTGGCGCCGAACGCCGCCAGGAAAATCAGCAGACTTCCATGGCCCGCCTCGCCCAGCATGGCGCGCGCCGTCGCTTCCAGCAGATCAGGCTCCGCCGTCACCTGGCCCGTAATGTCGACCGGATTATGCGTGGCCGCCAACGGCACGCGAGCGCGGATCATGGCCTGCGCCGAGGCCGGCAGTTCGTTCACATCCAGCCCGGCGTCGGCCGCTTCATCGGCCATCATGACGCCGACGCCGCCCGACACCGTCAGCAGGCCCACCTGCGTATTGGGCGGCAGCCCCGCCACCGCAAGCCCGTGCGCCACGTCGAAGAATTCCTCTATGGTCCGCGCACGATAGGCGCCATGCTGGCGGAACAGCACGTCGAAGACGGCATCGTCGCCCGCCAGCGCGGCGGTATGCGACGCCGCGGTAATGGCGCCCAGCTCGGTGCGGCCGACCTTGACCACGACCACCGGCTTGCCCGCGGCGCGCGCCAGGTCCAGCGCTTCCCGCAGCTTGCGGCCGTCACGGCAGCCCTCCAGATACGCCATGATCACCCGCGTGGCGGGGTCGCGCGCCATCCAGGCGATGCAGTCGGCCACGCCGATATCCGATTCATTCCCCGTGGTCACCCATGCCGACAATCCCAGCCCGCGTTCGCGCGCCATCGCGTAGGCATAGGCGCCGAAGGCGCCGCTCTGGCTGACGATGCCGACATGGCCGGGCTTGTTCGAACCGGTGCCCACCACGGGCGAAAACGTGGCATAGACCGCCCGCGCGACGTTCATGAAGCCCAGGCAATTGGGGCCCAGCACGCGGATGCCCGCCGCATTGGCCTTGGCCGCGAAGGCGGCCTGCGCCTGTTCACCGTCCTTGCCCATCTCGGCAAAGCCCGCGGAAAACATGACGATGTTCTGTACCCCGGCGGCGATGGCATCATCCAGCGCCGCGTCGACGCTGGCGGCGGGGATGGCGAAGATCGCCAGATCGATGGGCGCTTCGACGGCCTTCAGCGACGCGTAGGCGCGCCGGCCTTCGATTTCCTCGGCGCGCGCATTGATGGGATAGATCTGGCCGTCGTAGCCGTGCTCGACCAGATAGCGGACAGGCACCGCGCCGATCTTGCTGCGGTTGGACGAAGCGCCGACGATGGCGATGGAGCGTGGCGACAGAAAAGAGTCTAGGTCTGGCAGGGTCATGGGATCTTGGGACGAATGCCGAGGCAGGGTGGGCGCGCTATCGATGTAGGGTTGTGCGCGCCGCGTGTCTCCGGAGACCGGCCAAGATACCCGTGGCTGTCTTATCAGACAAACTGTGTTTTCTGAATTTTCTATAACCTAATCTTATTTATCATCGGTCTTGCCATACCGCAGCGTAAAGTCCAGGAAGCGCTCCACCGCCGGCGAGATCGAGCTTCGCGGCCGCACGAAAATGGCGATGCGCCACGTTACGACGGGCTGCAGCACCGGCAGGAATACGAGGCCAAAGCCTTCAACCAGGGAACGCGCCATGGCGGGGCAGATGACATAGCCGGGCCGCACGCGCAGCAGCGATAGGGCCGTATTCACCCGGTGCACGGACAAGATCTCGCGCGGGTGATTGCGAGCCGGAATATTGGCCAGGACGTTCACGGCCAGGTTGGGCATGTAGTTGACCAAGGGCCGGTCGCGCAGCTCTTTCCAGCTTACCGACTCGCTGTCCGCCAGCGGGTCGTCCGGCCGCAGGGCCGCCCAGAGCGGATCGGCCCGGACCACGTGCGCCTCGATGGCATCGTCGGTCAGTACGCCGGCGGGCCCGAAGCCGATGTCGGCGCTGCCGTTGTGCAGGCTGGCCAGTACCTGTTCGATGGGAACGTCGTCGAAACGTACCTCGACGCCGGGGTGGGCCTTGCCGTAGCCGGAGATCAGTTCCGGCAGCAAGGTGCAGGACAGCGGTTCCGGCGCCGCGACGCGTACCAGCCCGCGCCGCAGCTCCTTCAGATTGCTGACGCCCTCCAGGGCCTCGTCCAGGTCGGCGAGCACCCGCCGCACCATGGGCTCGAATGCGCTGCCCACCGCGGAAGCGCTGACGCTGCGCGTATTGCGGTCCAGCAGGCGCACGCCCAGCCGGCTTTCCAGCTCCTTGACCAGCCCGCTCAATGCCGCCTGGGAAAGATGCATGGCGTCCGCCGCCTCGGAAAAGCTGCCGCATTCCAGAACGGCGAGAAAGGCGCGCAACTGCCTGAGCGTTACTTCGACTGCCATCGAGTCTCCTTTGCTTGATGGGCCACCGTCCGGCCCAGGGCGTATCCCGCGGGCCCGGACGCACTATCGCGACCGCCACCGTCCCGCCGCCGCCGGGCAATCCAACTTATAACTTTAACCTTTAAGTCATCAAGAAAATGAAATTTGTCCTGATAGGTTGGCCGCCTCTATCATCGCGTCTCCAAGCTCGCGTCCCGTCGTCCTCCCAATGACGGCGGGTCGGCAGTTCTTATTCCAATAATCAGGAGACCACCATGAAGATCACCCGACGGGCCCTGCTGGGCGCGGCGGCCGCGGGCCTGTACAGCGGCGTTGCGCCGCGCGTGTTCGCCCAGGGCGATTGGCCCGCCCGGCCGGTCCGCATCATTTCGCCGTACGGCGTCGGTGGCCCGAACGACTTGTCGGCACGACTGTTCGCCGAATACCTGGGCCGGCGCCTGAACCAGTCCTTCATCGTCGAGAACAAGGCAGGCGCGGGCACCCGGCTGGGCAATGAATACGTGGCCCACGCTCCCGCCGACGGCTACACGCTGTTGTATGGCGCCGCGCCGTACTCGACCCTGGAAGCCCTGTACGGCAAGCTGGGCTACGACCCGCGCAAAGATCTGCAGGCCGTGGCGATGGCGGCCACGGTGCCCCTGTTCCTGGTGGTCAATGCGCAATCCCCGGCCAAGACGGCGCAGGAGCTGATCGCCTACGGCAAGTCGCTGCCCAACGGGCTGACGTTCGGCACGCCGGGCACCGGTTCGCTGCCTCATCTGGCCGCCGAGCTGTTCCTGCGCGATGCCGGCGTGAAGGGTATCAGCGTCCAGTACCGTGGCGACGTTCCCGCCTATACCGATCTGCTCGCGGGCAGGCTGGACGGTACGCTGACCGCGATCACCGCGGCGCTGCCGCACATCCAGGCCGGCAAGCTGCGGGTCCTTGGCGTGGCCTCGGCGGAACGCAGCAAGATCTACCCGGATGCCCCCACCCTGCGTGAACAAGGCTTGCCCAATGTCGTGGCGTCGGGCTGGTACGGCTTCCTGGCGCCCGCCGGCACGCCGGCGCCCATCGTCAGCCGCCTGGATACCGAGATCAACGCCGCGCTGAAGGACGCCGACATCCAGCGCAAGCTGCTGGCGCAAGGCATGGAGCCATATCCCGGCAACGCCGCCGACTTCGCTAGGTTCATCGATGCCGAGATGAAGAAGTGGAGCGAGGTGATCCAGAAGGCGGCCATCAAGGGCGAGTGAGGGACCTCAGGGCGAGCGCTTGCGGTATTCCCGCACCGGCACGCCGCCCACGCCCCAGTTGTCCATGTCCACTTCGTCGATCACCACGAAAGTGCTGTCCAGCGGCTTCCCCATCACATCGCGCAGCAGCTCGCTGACACCCTTGATCAGCGCCGCCTTCTGCGCCGGCGTGGTGGCGGACGCGCCCGGCGCGGTGCCTTCGCGCGTCACCTTGATGTTCACATACGGCATGGCCGTCTCCTGAAATGTTTTGTGCGCCTGTTCACCCGGCGCCTACCAGCGGCCGGCGTGCTGGCCGCCATCCACATTGATCGTCTCGCCGGTCACGAAGCCGGCCCGCTCCAGATACAGGATCGCATCGACGACGTCGCCGATCTCTCCCATCCGTCCCACCGGATGCAAGCCGCTCAGGAACTCATGCGTTTCCGGCGCATGCATGGGCGTCTTGATGATGCCGGGCGCCACTGCATTGACCCGTATGCCTTTCCGCGCATACTCGATAGCCAGGCCACGCGTCACCGCGGCCAGCCCGCCTTTGGTCAGCGACGCCAAACCCGCCGGCACGTTGGACAAAGGCTGTTCGACCAGCGCCGTCGTGATCTGCACGATATGCCCGCGTTCCTGCTTCAACATCTGCCGCAACGCGAACTGCGTAACGTGAAAGAATCCGCCCAGGTTCACGTCCACGACGTTGGCGAAATCTTCTTCCGTGTAGTCGGTAAAGGGCTTGCTGACGAAAATCCCCGCATTGTTGACCAGCGTATCGATGCGGCCGAAATGCGCCAGCGCGGCGGCGACGACATTCTGCGCGACAGATCGATCGGCGATATTGCCGGGAACGGCGATAACGCCCCGGTCCGCGTCCGCCTTGATACTGCGTGAATTGGCGACCACGGCATAACCCTGGTCCCGATACGCCTGCACAATGCCGGCGCCTATACCTTGGGATGCGCCGGTGACAATCGCGACTTTAGCTTGCGTACTCATGATGTTCCTCGTCAAGGTCGGCCCGATCAGGCCGGGATGGAAAAGCGCACCGGCGTGCCTTTGTCGAAGGCTGTCAGCCGGCCGGCAAGGTTCAGCTTCTCGAAAACGTCGGCCAGTTGCTCCTGGCTTTCGCTGAAGTGCATCCAGCCTTCGGAATGCGCGGAAACCAGCGCCGCCCGCGGAAAGGCATAGGCTGCTTCGATGGCGCCTTCGCTGCCCATCGTCATATGGAAGCGGCCGCGCGGTTCGGCGGCGCCGGTGAAAAGAATCACGACCTTGGGGTCGAACCGGCGCGCCACCTCCGCGGTGCCTTCGTACCAAACGGTGTCGCCCGTGACGTAAAGCAGATCTCCGGGTTGCTGGCGGCCCAGCGTGAAACCCACGACGTCGCCGGATATCGGTTCGATCCCGATAGGGCCATGCCGGGCTGGCGTGGCGGTCACAAGCAGCGTTTCGCCGTCTTCGCCGTGCAAAGTGCACGTTTCGTAAGGCGCCAGGCCGATCGCGTTGCCACCCAGCCGCTCCGCGCCCGACTTGGTGGTGAAAGTCTTGCCCACGCTGCCCAGCATCGCCCTCCCCGAGACATCGAGGTTGTCGATATGCTGGTCGTGACTGAGCAGCACGGCGTCCAGGCGGCCCACTTCATCCCTGGTCAGCGCCGGCCCGGATGTTTTCTCGAAAGATATTGACGGCAGGTGGTAGTGACCGGGCGCATCGAAAGTCGGGTCGGTCAGCAGGCGTATGGATCCGTATTCGATCAGGACCGTCGGCCCGCCCACCAGCGTCAGGCTCAGCGTGGTATCGCGCATGTCGATCTCCGTGTTGATTTGGCGATGGACGTAGCCTAAGCTCCTGTCCGTTTCCGCGGAATTCGCTATTCGCGCTCAATGGCTGAGAAAAAACGCACAGAGGTGGATTGGCAGGACGTACGCGTCTTCCTGGCGCTGGCCCGCCATGGCAGCCTGTCCGGCGCGGCGCGCGCGCTATCGGTCAATCACGCGACCATCGCGCGACGCATCCAGTCGCTGGAAGCGACGCTGGGCGAAAAGCTGGTCGAGCGTCGACCGGAAGGCTACATACTGACCCCGGCCGGAACGCGCACGCTGGCCGCAGCGGGTGACATGGAGGCCGCCGTGCTGACCTTGGGGCGCGGCGGGGAAGGCGACGCGATCAAGGGGCTGGTCCGCGTCAACGCGCCGCCCGCCTTATCGCTGGGGTTCCTGGTCGCGCGCCTGGCGACACTGCCCGTTCTGCATCCTGGCCTGGATATCGACCTGGCTACGGATCTGCGTGCCGTCAGCCTCGAACGCCGCGAAACCGACATCGCGATCCGCCTTGGGCGTCCCGTCGATGGCGACTTCGTCGCCAGGCAGCTCAGTACCATGGCCTACGGCTTGTACGGGACGGCCGCCGTGTGCGAACGGGTGGAAGCGGGCGCCGATCCCGTCTTCGTCGGTTTCGACGAGGTCAATGCGGACATCCCGGAAGCCGTATGGCTGGCGCGCACGCATCCGTCCGCGCGAGTCGCATTCAAGACCAACAACCATGTGGCCCAAGCCGCCGCCGCGCGCGCCGGCGCCGGGTTGGCGGTCCTGCCGCACTACATCGGCCGCAAGCAGCCGGATCTGCGGCAATGCCGGCTTGAACCCGTGCCCGAGCCGCGCGAGATCTACCTTCTCACTCGAAGGCAGGATCGCAACAACGTGGCGATCAGGACGGTCGCCGATCATCTGCTGCGGCTGTTCGCCGACGAGCGCTCGTTGTTCGAGGCCTGAGGCGATTTGCCGGCCCATGCACGGCTTTGCCCTCGCGCCGCGGGCTTAGGGCAGTCCAGCGTTCAGCCTTCAGACAGCGCGATCACAGCCCATCGACAGATTTGAAAAAGATTTTGCTAACGAGATTGGGAATAGTTAGCATTCGCGTCGTTTTGGGCCATGCGCGACATCGGCGATGTGATGCCGGCGTCATCCGGCGCGCCTCTTCCACTCACCATTCCCGCCTACATGAAGCAGCTAACCCCGATCGCCGCCGCAGTCCTGGCCGTATTCGCCGCGCCCCTTCCCGCCATCGCGCAACAAGGCGCCGCGCCCGGTACGCCGGCGCCTGCGAACGCGCCGGCGTCTACCACGACGCTGGGAACCGTGCATGTGAACGGCGATGCGCCGGTGGATGACTTCAACACCGAACAATCGTCGCTGCCACGCCTCGGCACCGACCTGCACGACGTGCCGCAGTCCGTGACGGTAGTGAACAAGGCGCTGATGCAATCACAAGGCGCGACGTCCCTGCAGGATGCCTTGCGCAACGTGGCCGGCATCACCTTGGGCGCCGCGGAAGGCGGCACGATAGGCAACAACATCTATCTGAACGGGTTTTCGGCACGCACCGACATCTATCTGGACGGCTTCCGCGACCGCGCCCAGTACTACCGCGATACCTTCGACCTCGACGAAGTGGAAGTGCTGATGGGGCCGTCGTCCATGCTGTTCGGCCGCGGCTCCACCGGCGGCGTGATCAACCAGGTGAGCAAGAAACCCAAGTTGGCGGATTTCACCGACGTCACCGGGTCGGTCACGACCAACGGCCTGGTGCGTTCGACGGTCGATACCAATATGCAGTTGTCCGATACCTCGGCCTTCCGCTTCAACGGCATGACCCAGAACGGCGACGCGACGACGCGCGATCAATCGCACGTCAAGGACTTCGGCGCGGCGCCTTCGTTCAAGTTCGGCATCGGCACGCCGACAGAGATCACTTTGTCCGCGCTACTGCAGCACAACGACGACATGCCGGACTACGGCGTGCAGTCGGTCAACGGCCATCCCGCCGGCGTCAGCCGCAATACGGCCTACGGCTTCCACGATGACCGTACCGTGCAGGACATTGCGATGCTGAACGCGTCGGTGCAGCACAAGTTCACGCCCGACACCGTGCTGCGCAACCAGACCCAATACAACAACGTACGCACGGATGCCCGCGAAACCGCGCCGCAGGCGGTCGGCACGCTGGGCCCCAATGGCTTCCGGCAACTGCCTGCCGGCAACGTTACGAACCTCCCGCTCGATGATCTGTGGATCCTGCAGCAAAGCCATGACCGCGTCATCCACGACGAGTCGATCTTCAACCAGACCGAGTTAAGCACCAAATTCGACACCGGGTCGATCAAGCACAACCTGTTGACCGGCGTGGAGCTGGGGCATGACCACTACAGCAACCAGGCCTACTCACGCACAGGTACGTGCGACGGCCTCACGTTGAACACCGGTTTCGTGGGTTGCACACAGATGGTGGACCCGCGGCACACGTCAGCCGATCTGCCCGAGGTGCCCGGCAACTTCGCGACCGGCTCCGCCAACACAGTGGGCATCTACGCCAACGATACGATTGAACTGACCAGGCAGTTCAAGCTGGTGGGCGGTTTGCGCTGGGACCGCTATGAGGCGACGGTCACCAACTCCATTCCGCGCAGTACCACGCCCACCAATGCGGACCAGACGGTGCACTACACCAGCGTGCGCGGCGGCGCCATCTGGCAGCCCAGCGACGGGCAGTCGTACTACATCTCCTACGGCACATCGTTCAATCCGTCGCTGGAGCAGCTGACCGCGACGGTAGGCCAGGACACGCTGGAGCCGGAAAAGAACCGCTCCTACGAGGCGGGCGGGAAATGGGATCTGTTCGACGGCAACCTGTCGTTGAACTCGGCGATCTTCCAGATCAAGAAGGAAAACGCCCGCACCCAGATCAGCCCGGGCGTGTACGAACTGGACGGCACCGTGCGCGTAAACGGCGTGCGTGCCGGCGCGTCGGGGCACCTGACCAGGCAGTGGCAGTTGTACGCGGCCTATACCTATCTGGACGCGGAGATCACCGCCGCCAAGGACGGCACGCAAGGCAACACGCCAGCCAATACGCCCAAGAACACCTTCAATTTCTGGAGCACGTATCAATTCCTGCAGAACTGGGAAGTGGGCGGTGGCGCGGTGTATACCTCGTCGCGCTACGCCGCCAACACCGATGCGGTACAGGTCGGCGGCTATACCCGTTGGGACGGCACGCTGGCGTGGCACCAACCCAAGTACGACGTGCGCTTGAACCTGTTCAATATCTTCGACAAAAAGTACTACGATGCGCTGATCCCGTCGGACGGTGGCCGCGCGGTGCCGGGTACGGGCCGCACCGCCATGCTGACGGTCAGTTATCACGTTCAATAAGCCGACGAATCGCCGCGCCGGGCGGCGGCGAGCAGGCGAAGGCGAGCGGAACGACAGCCATGTTGATCACCATCCCGAAAGTCCTCGACGCCACGCAGATCCAGGCCATCCGTGGCCTGTTGGACAACGCGGGCGACGCATGGGTCGACGGCAGGGTATCCGCCGGCTACCAGGGCGCGGCCGTCAAGCACAACCAGCAGATCGACGAACGCTCCGAAGTCGCTCACCACGTGCAGCAGATCGTGCTGGGCGCGGTCGAGCGCAATCCCGCGTTCATCAGCGCCGTCCTGCCCAACGTGGCCTACCCGCCGATGATCAATCGCTACGGCGAGGGAATGACCTTCGGCGCGCACGTCGACGGCGGCGTGCGCATCCACCCGCACACGGGCCGCAAAGTCCGCACCGACGTATCCATCACGCTATTCCTGAGCGACGCCAGCGAATACGACGGCGGCGAATTGCAGGTCCACGACACCTACGGCCTGCACAGCGTCAAGCTCGACGCCGGCGACATGGTTGTCTATCCCGCCACCAGCCTGCATCAGGTCACACCCATCACCCGCGGCGTGCGCCTGGGCTGTTTCTTCTGGGTCCAAAGCCTGATCCGCGAAGACGCCCGCAGGAGCCTGCTCTACGACATGGACAACGCCATCCAGCGCTTGAATCAAACCCAGGCCGATGCCGTCGCGCGCAGCAAGCTGGTGGGGTGCTATCACAACCTGCTCAGAGAGTGGAGCGAGACCTGAGGAGTGGTTGTTGACCCTCCACGACGTCGGATAGACTGCGGCGACCTTCCGACCACGACAGCGCGCCCGCCTGGACTTTCGCCGGCGCGTTGCCTGTAAAGTGGCGGCCATATGCAGGAATCGCCATGCCGTTTACGCCGACCTACTTCCTGAATCGCATCGACACCGCCGCCCGCATCAAGGAAACCCGCATGTCCCTCGCACAGGACACCGCCGTCACCATGTTGCCAATGACCCTGGGCCTATGGGTATTCGCGTGCCTGCTATACCGCGGCACGGTAGATGGGCTGCAAATGCCTCACCCGGACGTCCTCGTCATCAAACGCCGCGGCGGAGTAGAGGTGCGCCATAAGCGGCGCGCGGTGGGATAGCCGAGGATAAGGCAATGGATTTACCCGACACTGAGGCGATTTCTGTGTATCAGTAAAGTGTTCCCGGTCAACGCCGGGACCTGCCTATCGCCTCAATGATCGCAGCATTGTCAAACTGCGCTTCGCCGTGCGCGACGCAGTCCTCCAGCATCCGCACGTAGACTTCGGCGAAGGGCAGGTGCTGGGCGCGAGCCTGACCTTGTTCCAGGATCAGCCGGAAGTCCTTCAGGCTTTGGTCCACGCGGCTTTGCGGTGGGTCGAAACGGCGTTGCGCCATCGCGGGGCCTTTGACTTCCATCACGCGTGAGTAGGCGGCGGAGCCTATCAGCACGGACAGGAAGTCCTGTGGGTCCAGGCCGAGCTGGCCGGCGAATTGCAGGCCTTCGGCCAGGGCGGCGCGGTTCAGGCCCAGGACCAGGTTCACGGCCAGCTTCGCGCGTGCGGCGTTGCCCGGCGCGCCCATCGTATAGCGGCGTGCGCACAGTGCATCCAATACCGGCGCGGCAAGCGTCAGGTCCCGGTCGCGTCCCGCTACCAGTCCGACCGCTTCGCCCTTGGCCAGCGTCGCACTGGTACCGGAGATCGGCGACTCGACGAAAGGCACGCCTTCGCCCGCGCAGCGCTGCGCCACCACGGCGATGCGGTCGGGATCGCATGTGCTGATGCAGACGATCGTAGGCAGGTGGCCCGCCGCCTGTGCGGCCTGCACGATGCCCGCCGGCCCGAACAGCGCCTGCTCGACCTGATCCGTATCGAACACCGCCAGCACGATGGCGTCGCACTGCACCGCCAGCTCCGCGAGCGACTGCACCGCCGCGCGGCCTGCCTCGCCAGCACCGGCGAACTGCGTGCTGCGGGACGGATCCACGTCATACCCTCTCAGCTCGAAACCGGCCAGCGCCAGCCGTTGTGCGCTGGCGGTCCCCATCAGCCCCAGTCCGGCGATGCCGACCGTCCGTATCGTCGAATCACTCATGCTCATTGCGCCTTGATCCCTGCATTGCGTATCGCCTGCCCGACGCGGGCATATCCTTCACGCGTCAGCGTGCCCAGCTCCGCCGGGGTGGAGGCCACCGGATCCAGCCCCAACCCGACCAGACGTTCCTTCACGCCCGGATCGGCCACCGCCTTCGCAACCTCCGCATTCAACCGCTTGACGATGTCGGCCGACGTCCCCTTGGGCGCATACAAACCGAGCCAGGTCGAGAACCGGAACTCCTTCACGCCCGCCTCGGCGAACGTGGGCACATCGGGCAATAGCGAAGAGCGCCGATCATTGGGCTGCGCCAGCGCCCGCAGCTTGCCGTCCTTGATGAAGGGCAGGGCGACCGACACCGCCGAGAACATCATCGGCACCTGCCCGCCCGCCACATCTGTCGTCGCCTGCGTCGCGCCCTTGTAGGGAACGTGCGCGAACGTCACCCCGGCGCTGGAGGCAAACAGCGCCATGGCGATGTGATGCGGACTGCCGGTGCCCCCGGTCGCATAGTCGATCTTGCCGGGCTGCGCCCGCGCCTTCGACAACAGGTCCGCCAGATTCTTGACGGGGAAAGCGCTATTGACCACAAGTACCCACGAGATATTCGCCATCTGGCTGATCGGCGCGAAATCCTTCAGCGGATCGAAGTTCACCTTGTCGCTGAGATTCACCGCGTAGTTCAGCACGCTGTCCGTGATCCCGCCCAAGGTATAGCCATCCGGCGCGGCGCGCGCGACACGCTCGGCGCCCAGCAGCCCCGACACACCCGCCTGGTTCTCGATGATGAAGGTCTGCTTCATGTTCTCGCCCATTTTGGCGAGCACCACTCGCGTGGCCACGTCGGCCGCGCTGCCGACCTGCAGCGGCACGATCACCTGGATAGGCTTGTTCGGCCAGCCCGATTGGGCATATGCGGTGGCGGTCGCCAGCGCGAACCCCGTGGCGAGCAAAAGGCCGGCCACGCGGCGGCGTGGCGCGGAACGACTCGATATCGATGTCGTCATAAGAATTTCCCCTCGTTATGGAAATGCTCGGCAGCGGACCGCTCAGCCCAGCTTGCCGACTTCTGCTTCGAGCAGACCCCATATGCGCGTACCGAGCTCATCCTTCCATTGCCGGTAGAAACCGCCGGCCAGCCTCCGCCGGAAGCTATCGGTATCCGCCGTGTTGAACCGCAGTCCGCGTTCGCGCAGTGTCTCGGCCAGGGCCTCGTTCAACGCGATGGTGTGCGTGCGCTGCCGCCCGACGTGCAGCTTCACATTCCGCAGCACAATTTCCCGCACGTCTTCAGGCAGGTCATTCCAGAAGGGCAGGTTGCCGATGATGTTGAAGCCCGACCACATATGCGAGGTCATGGACACGTGCGTGACCACCTCGTGCAGACGCAGCGAATCGATGATCGCCAGCGGGTTCTCCTGCGCCTGCAGCTTCCCCGTCTTCAGCGCGTCATACAGCTCCAGCACGAACAGCGGCACGGGATTGGCGCCCAGCGTACGGAAGGTCTCCTCGAACACCTTGCCTTCCGGTATGCGTATCGACAGGCCTTCCAGATCGCCGGCGTCATTGATCACGCGGCCCGTGGTAGCGATATGGCGAAAGCCGTTCTCCATCAGCCCATGAGGCATCAGGTACAGTCCACGCGCCGCCAGATCGGCACGCAAGGCATCGCCCAAAGCCCCGTCCATCGCACGATAAACATCGTCGTTGTCACGGAAGGCAAAGGGCAGGCTCTGCACATTCATCGCCGGCGCCAGCGGCCCCAGTATGCTGCCCATCAGCGCGTAGAACTGGATATCCCCGCCGATCACGGCATCGACGATCTCCAGATGGGACTTCTTCAGCCCGCCGTTATCGGCAACGACTTCGATATCGAGCCGGCCGGCTGTCTCTTCGCGCACCGCATCCCACAGATCCACCAGGAAAGGATGCACATGGCTGGCGACCGGCTGGTAATGGAACTGGCGCCCGCGCCATTGGGCCGCCGGGGACTTCATTGTGCCGCTCATTCCGTCTCCATCCCCGCCTGCTTGACCACGGTCGCCATGCGCTTGTTGTCGTCGGCCATGTATTTGGTCATCTCACGCGGCGTCATCACCAAGGGATCGATGCCGTTCTCGGCCAGCTTCGCCACCGTGCCAGGTGCCTTCAGCACTTGCGTCAATTCCTTCGACAGACGCTCTACCACGGCATCCGGCGTCGCCGCGGGCGCCACGATGCCGATCCACGACGCATAGTCGTAGCCCGGCACGCCCGACTCCGCCACCGTCGGCAGATCCGGCAGGATGGCCGTACGCTGCGCCCCCGCCACGGCGATAGGCCGCAGCTTGCCGGCCTTGATCAACGGCAGCACCGTACCGATGGCGTTGAACATCACCTGCGCTTCGCCGCCCGCCACGCCCACCGCTGCCGGGCTCGCGCCCTTGTACGGAACATGCATCATCCTGATGCCGGATCCGGCTTCGAACATCGCCATGGCGATGTGCTGCGGACTGCCGACGCCGCCCGTCGCATAAGAGACCTTGCCGGGGTTGGCCTTGACGTAGTCGGCCAGCTCACGGACGGTCTTCACGGGCAGCGACGGGTTCACCACCAGCACCGTGGGCAGCACGGCCACCATGCCTACCGGCCGGAACTGCGTGGCGGGGTCATAGCTGACCTTGCGGACGTGCGGCAGCACGCTCAGGATGGCGTTATTGCAACCGCACAGCGTGTAGCCGTCCGGCGCGGCGCGCGCGACCTTCTCGGCGCCGATCGCGCCGGATGCGCCGGTCTGGTTTTCCACGACGATGGATTGTCCCAGCGGCGTAGCGAGGCGTTCCGCGACGATGCGCAGCGCCAGATCGGAAGCGCTGCCGGTGGCCAGCGGTGTCACCAGGGTAATGGGGCGTTGCGGGTAAGCCTGGGCGTGGGCCGACGCGGGCGCCAGCGTCAGCAGTGCGGCCGTGCTACCGCACAGCGACGCGGCCACAACGGCGCGCAGGCGCCGGTAGACCATTTGGTATGGGTGCATCTTTGTCTCCTCGTTCTTGGGGTGGGCGTCCCATCTGGCGGGGACTGTCCCGAAGTGGCGTCTATGGCCGCGCCTGGCTACAACATGACTCGTGCTCCATTGGTGTCCAGATTCACGCCCGATACGAAGGACGCGCCATCGGAAGCCAGGTACAACATCGCGGCCACATGATCGTCCGGCGTGGCGAGCCGGCGCAGGGGCACCTGCGCCGCGATGCGGTCCAGGTCTTCCTTCGAACGCAGGGCCGCGACCCGCGCGGTCACCGTGGTCAGCGGCGCGATGGTATTGGCGGTGATCCCATGCGGCCCCAGCTCGTAGGCCAGGAAGCGCGTCAGCTGCGTGACGCCTGCCTTGGCCGCGCCGTACGCAGGGGAGGAGGCCGCATGCACGGTACGGCCCGAGATCGACGTGACGTTGATAATGCGGCCGGCGCGGGATTCCTTCAGCGGCGCGATCGCCGCGCGGCAGCACAGGAAAACGCTGCGCAGGTTCAGCGCCACCGTGCGCTCCCATTCCTCCAGGTCCATCTGCTCTACCGTCACCAGCTTGCGATAGCCGCCGGCGCAATTCACCAGCACATCCAGTCCGTGACCGGTGGATAGCACGGTATCGAAGGCCTGCCGCACCTGCTTCTCGTCGGTGATGTCCACTCCTATGCCCATCGCCCGCTCGCCCAGCGAGCTGGCGATCGACCGCACGGCGTCGGCCTGGATGTCCATCAGGAACACCCATGCGCCCTGCGCGTGGAAGGCGCGCGCCGCCTGTTCCCCGATACCACCGGCCGAGCCGGTAATGACGACGCTGCGGCCCGACAGCTCTGGATAAATCGGCATAGCTCGGGCTCCGCTTATTTATTGGCCGACGCTGCGGCGTCGGCCTTATTGGCGGCTTTGCTGGCGGCGTTGGCCCCCGCGTCCGTCCAGCTCGGCACACGCCCGGCCTTCACGGCTTCTTCCGCCGAGAAATTCAGCTCCACCTTGATGCCATTGACAGGCTCGCGCATGAACAGTTGGTACAGATCGGAGTTGTGCGCCTTGCGCTCGCTGAAGTCGACCCCATTGCGCGTCAACCGCTCGATGAACTCGTTAATGTTCTCGCAGTTGAAGCACACATGATCGATACGTCCCGACCCCATCGCGCCGCCAGCGGAGTAGTCGTCGCTCTCCTTATCGCCAGGCGTGCGCAGATAAGTGTCCTGATGCTCGGAGTGACGCGCCTTGCCGATATGAACCACGTCCTGGTCGCCGATGTACAGCCAGTACACCGGGAATCCAAATTCCGGGTGATAGCCGTTACGAAACCCCAGGTTGTCGCAGAACCAGTCGCGCGTGGCTTCCGGATCGTGGGTAAGAATCAGGATGTGCTCCATGAAGCGCAGTCCCATGCTTGTCTCCTCGTTGCGTTGTGGCGCCGGTCGGCGAACCGGGCGTGGCCGATGGCCGCCGGGACGTTGCCAGGCGGGCCTCGACGGGATCGTCAGGATTTATGGATGTTTGGGATGCAGGCGCTTGCGCGGATGGCCGAGAGCCACCCGATCCCCTGCCGGACGTTCGGCGCGTACCAATGCCGTTTTGTTATGCCTGTCCATAACCGTCTCCGCCTTATTGCCGTCTGCCGGCTGTAGTTTTGATAGGAGTGTATGGAGGCCGGCTACCCCAGTCCAATGCTGAATTTGTGGCGAGCCATCACATCTTGATATGCCCGCGGGCGGCGTGCCTAATGGGGCCACGGCCGCGCACTGCCTTCCTCATGCATAGAAAGTTTGTCGTTCAGGGCCCTGGCACACGCGGTAACCAAAGACGGCTACGTCCCCATGAGTCTTTCCTTGACACCGATCCTCGCGTGGCTCACATTGCATCCAAGACTCAAGTACCGCGATTTGTTCCATCCTGCGCCTGCGCGCTTCATTGTCCAAAGTCCTTTCCTTGATCTCCCGCTTGAAGGGGGCATCCCTTCCGTCTCAAGGAAAGCGCATGCAAACAGACATCGGAAGCCGCGGCGACGCCGGCAAGGGCCACGGATTCATCATGCCGGGCGCCGGCGGCAGCGACCGCTACGCGGAGTACTCCGCCATCGAAGGACCGGGGGCGGCCATGCCCGTAGACCCCTGGAAAGTCACTTTTTCGATAGGACAAGGCCCCAAGGGGCCGCAAACCGCGAATATCCGCATGCTGTGAAAAAAAGCCCTCGGTCGAGGGCTTTTTTGTTTGTTGCGGCGTTTGACTCGCCGCTTCGATACAAGGATCTGATATGGAAAACAACTCCGTCTATAAAGGCTATCGGCTGAGCGCCATCGTGAAACGAGAGACCGCCAGCAACCAGCCTGCGTTCACCGCCACGCTACTCGTCATACGCCATGAAGGGTCGGTCTCGTCCGCGCATGGCGTGCCGCAATTCGCGAAGGGCGGTGCGGTCCCAACGCCCCGCCGCGCGGTCGACGCCGCCATCCTGCACGGCCGGCAATTGGTCGACGAAATGAACCGGCTTCCCGCCGGCTGACGCAGCCGCTGCATCCCGCGTTCCGGGTTTGTGTCGCGGGCGCTGCGACGGGGCGGGCCGGCGCAACACTAGGCGTTGAAGCCGCCATCGATAGTCAGGCCCGCACCGGTGACAAACGCCGCCTCCGGGCTTGCGACATATGCCACCATTCCGGCGATCTCTTCCGCATGCGCATGCCTGGGAATCGCCATCAATCCGTGCAGCGTCGAAGCAAAGTCGCCGGATTGAGGATTCATGTCCGTATCCACCGGCCCGGGCTGCACATTGTTGATCGTGATCCCGCGCGGCCCCAGGTCCCGAGCCAGCCCCTGCACCAGCCCCCGCAACGCTGACTTGCTCATCGCATACGCAGCGCCACCCGGGAAGGGCATCCGCTCCGCATTGCAGCTGCTGATGTTCACGATACGACCGCCTTCGCCCATATGCGGCAACACCGCTTTTATCGCCACGAAAACCGCGCGTACGTTGACCTGAATGATCTTGTCGAAGTCTTCCAGCGAGATGTCGTCGACGGGTCCCAACACCGCTATGCCCGCGTTGTTCACGAGAATATCGACTTTCCCGAACTGGGCTGCGGCCTTATCAATGGCCCCCCTGACCGCCACGGCATCCGCCGCATCGGCCTGCAACGCCAGCGCACGGCCACCTTTCTGCTCGATGCTCGCGGCCAAGGCATTGGCCGTCTCGGCCGACCCCTTATAAGTGAAAACCACCGCTGCTCCATCGTCGGACAATCGCCGCACGATCGCCGCGCCTATGCCGCGGCTCCCGCCGGTAACGAAAGCAACTTTGCCAGCCAGTTTTGCAGTCATGTCTTGCCCCGAAGGATTGGTTGATGAAGAGAACTCGCTCCGACGCTTCGTAATGCGACGGCTCGAGAGGTGGCTGTGTTCCTGGTGCGGCAACCACCGCCGGCTCATCTTGAGCGCTCAAGCGCAATAGATCAATCGGAAACTCGGGGGCTGCCGGCCATCGTGTGCCGCCCTCGCGATCCACGTAGGAGCTTTCGAGCACTCTGCCTACTGCATGAGAATGAGAAGGACGCGCCCTGGGATTGGGTTGCTTCGCACGGACCCTGCATATCGGGGAGCCTTGGCGTTGATCGAGGCGATTCTCCACGAAACCCGGGACATGCCCGCGCGAGAAGATGCGACGCGTCCGTTGGCGGACCTGCTGGATCTCCTTACTGCAGCAGTCCATGAATACGAAGCCGACCACCATGCCATTCCTGCTTCATCGCCACGCGATGTATTGCGTTTCCTCATGGACCAGCACGGGTTGACTCAGTCAGACCTGCCCGAAGTTGGCAGCCAAAGCGTGATTTCCGAGATACTGGCTGTCCGAAGGACATTCAACACACGTCAGATCGCCGCCCTGATGCAGCGATTTCATGTCGGGGCTGATGCGTTTATTGAAAGAGGCCAGGGGTATTGAGGCGCGTTGTAGTGGTGCAATGCGGTTAATCATCGGCTAACGCCGCTTCTATCTGGCGATATCACTGGAGCCAAGCGGCTGTTTTCTAACAGCCTCGCAGATGAAAGACAGGTTCGATCCAAAGGAGTCAGCCGCGTAGCTCCGAAGCGGTCGTTCAGGTAATCGAACTGGGTCAGCACGAAGCAACCCTTACTTGCGGCCACCGCTTTTCGCATCGCTTTTGTTCAGTGGTCGTGGCCCAAGCGTCCCGCTTAGTTGAGCAGCGCGATGACGGACTTGCGTCCGATCGTTGCGGCTCTTGCGTGCGGGCGAACTGCCAGAGCCTCAGATACCCGCAACATCCATCGGCTCGACGAAAAGCTCGACGGTTACGACGGTCCGCCCGCGCGGGAAGTGCATCGCTGGGTGTGCCTCGCCGGGCGGTACCAACTGTACCGTAAGGTCTTGTCATAGTGTGCGGATGCGCCTGCGACCATCGCGATAGTGCCGGTGTGGGATCCGGCAAGACCACAAATGCCGTAAGCTATTTCTCTTGCCATCGGGGAGCAATGACCCGCAAAGTCACGGTCACATGCTGCGGATCAGAAACTCGAATGTTCCTGTGGGGAACTACAGTATTCCCAATAGGAATTAGGCATGGTACGCTAACGGCTCCTATCCAAGCCATACGAAGCCAGCCTTATGACGATCGACGAACCAAAAATAACCACGATCACCAGCATTTGCGTGATCCTTCTCCGCGAAGTGCGCGCGGAGCGCGGCATCCATCAGGCGCAGGTCGCCGACTGGATCGGCAAAACGCCTAGCGCTTGGACGAAAGTCGAAGCAGGTAAGAGTCCGCTGCAATTCGAGACTTTCATCCGGGTCTGCAACAGCATGCAAGTCGCACCGTCCGCCGTCATGGCAGCAGCGGAGCGGTACGCCGCGTTGCTCAGCCAAAGCGGCTGGGCGGTTCTCGCGTCGGAGTTGGCTTTTGAAGAGGACGGGCTGCTGGGCCAGGCGCAGAAATACTGGGCGTCGCCGGGTTGTCGTAACCAGCCAACAAATCGTTGGGGCTTCACGTCCGTGTTAAACGGCCCGATCTACAACATGGATCGTTCAATCAGCCTCGCCGCCGTGTTCCAGTTTGCACTCGATCCCGTGTTCCAAGAGTTACAGCTGAACCCTCCGCCAACGATCCCGAGTCACCCGCCTTCACCCGGTCCGTACGCGATCTAATCGTCCAGTTGACCCCATGACGACCTCCGATTTTTACGCCGGGCTCACCACCCTGCAATTGCCGCCCGATGGGGATCAGTACGACCTGGGTCACAGGCTTGCCCTGCGCCGCACATATGCGCACCTGATGAGTTCTTACACGATGGCGTTCAACCCACCCGACGCACTTGGGCGTTCAACATGCTCCAACGCGCGTTAGTCCGGATGACCGGGAGGTCACCCAGAAGCAAGACGTATTGAGGTGGTAGTGCTGGCATGAGCAGGACAGAATGGCTAGTCGGAGCGCTAGGCTGTGTATCGGGGATAATCCGGCCCAGATCCTGATTGCCCGATTCCATTTAGTAACGCCCATCCTACATGCCAGGAAAGCTGGATGAACAGTCAAGTAACGCAAGAGCCGCTAAGGTGTGTGGCGTGCAACACCACTATCGACGAGCTGTCATCGACCAAGCCAGAGCATCGCGTGCCGTGCCCCAAATGCGGTAGCACGGCGCGACTGATCAGCCTATCTGCAACCTCGACGATATCGCTCACTTCCGAGACTTCGGCTAGAGTGGTACCGCATCACGATCTTCTGATCGAAGAGGCGCATTCACTACTTTCGGCCGGCAAGCATAGCCTCGCGGTGTTAGTGGCCCACATGGCATGCGAGGTGGCCACAAGTCGCGTAATTGACGCCGCCTTTGGCAGGAGTTCCTTTCCCCATATGGCCGAAGCTATGCTTGCGTTCCTCAACGGGTATAGCCTCGCAAACCCTCGTATCAGGGAGTTTTACGCGTCGTTGACCGGTGACGATGTAACGCGGCTGCCATACTGGGCCAAATTCCAAGAGTCAGCGCGGCGTCGGAATGACGTAGCTCATACCGGACGAATCCTTAAACAACAAGAAAGTCAGGAATCGTTGACCGCGACGGCTTCTTTCGTGCTGCACATGAACGAAGTGCTGCGAAAACTTCAAGCGGACTAGAGCGCCCAGAGGTGGGAATTTTTTACATCAATTGCTGCTTCGAAGGAAGCGTCGGCCTTTGAACCGAATAACCTCCGCAGAATAACTAAGTCCAATTCCGGCGCCGATTAAACTAGCGGCGAGGCTACCGACCATGTTTGGCAAGCCTTGCCAGGCTTGCAGGCCGAGCCGGGCGGCAAGCGTCAACAATGCGGCCAAGAGATTCCTGCCTAGCACAGGCGAATGATCGGGAAGTTCATCTGCTTTCAAAGACTGCACTCGCTCGCTTCGATACCTATAAGTATTTCCTGTCCAGCTCGACAGCCCATTCACGGCGTTGTCCAGGATCCAGCAACATCAGTCGATCGGGCGATGGGTACGAATAGGACGTCCCCCAAGCTGCAATACTGGTTGAGCATGCGCTCGCATAAATGCCACTCGGTGCTTTCCCTCGTGCGCTATCAGAAGTCCCAGGGGTTCGATCCAAGCGTATTCGGCCTTGTTCGAACTATCAAAGTCATCTGCGTACTTCGCAATGCGGGCCGGAACGTCCGCTTCTGAGATATGGTCCGGTGCGCCGCTTATGCTAGCTCCGCGCACATGGTGCGGATCAACGCGAGCCTTGAAGGCCTTCCGCTTTGGTTTCGCTCCATCGATAAATGGAAGTACCACTTTTGCGAACTTCTACCCATCGAAAGCGCGATTTGCCATCGCTGCCCATCCAGTCGTTTAGGAACGCTTGGCCAGCATACTGTCGCCCGTAGCCGTCGACGGCCAGCTTGAGTTCACACAACGCGACGATGGCATGTTCAAGCGCCACTGTTGGCGGCGTCGGAATGGACGTGATCGGATTGACGACGCAGACCCTTATGCGGCTCGAGGTGACTATCCTGCGTCTTGACGTATGTATTCATGGTGTCTTCGGTGTATCCAGAGGTTCGACGCTTTACGCGAGATGATCAGTCCCGATCTCGATCGGCAG
Source organism: Bordetella sputigena (assembly GCF_965137885.1). Lineage (NCBI taxonomy): Bacteria > Pseudomonadati > Pseudomonadota > Betaproteobacteria > Burkholderiales > Alcaligenaceae > Bordetella > Bordetella sputigena. The sequence continues at coordinate 449,774 of NZ_CBCSCA010000003.1, read as the reverse complement.
CGTACCGCCCAGAGCAGTAATAGCAGCGCAGTTCATGTCCACCGAAATCATCGGACCAGTTCGCAAGCTCGCCGAACGTCAGGCGGGCGCTGCAGTTTGAGCAGTCGGCGGGGAGGTTGTCGCCCTCCTCGTTGTCGCAGTACGTGCATCGATACCCGGTCTTCGAGTTTTTGTTGACAACCATGGTGTCGTTGCCGCAGGCCTCACATCCCAGGCGTACAGGGTCGGCGTCTGGGTCCATCGGGTTATCACTCGCTTCCTCGATCTCCGTAGCTTTCTTTACGGCGTCGTGAAGCTTGAATTCGTATTCGTCCGAGAGAACCTTGAAGATAGCCCTAGTCGCTTCGGGCATACGTTCTTCTACGTCAACAACGCCGTAGGAATCGAGGAAGTCGAGCACTGAGCGAAATAGGCGTCCGATCGTGATCCGGGCATCTGTCACATCGAGCTCGAATCTGTGGTGCTCAATGTCATTGCGCAACCGCTTCAACCACTCCAAGTCTTTCTTGAAGTCACCAGAAACAGCGCCTTCGTCTTCGTTGTTGATGAAGTTCACGGCCTCCCAGAGCCCGATCGTCTTGGCCGTTAAGGGGTCGATCTTGGGCGCAAACGGGTTTGCATAGATAAGTAAAGGGTGTTTGTCAGTGATGTGGTGCTTGAAGATTAATTCTATGAAGTGCGCCATGTGAAGCACGCAGAACTTATAGGCTTTTAAATCGCCATTGTCGCCCTCCGCGTACTTCTTCAGCGCCTCTTCCAGGCTGTCCATGGCGTTATCGAGCAGGTCCAGTTTTTGGTTCATTCGATCAGCCTGAGGTAGTTAGCGGTGAGAAAGAGTTTGCGTATGGGCCCTGCAGGGCGGCGGCGTGCGATTACGTTTTAACCGAAACTGTGCGCGGCGGCTAAGCCGGGTTGAACCTCGACGAAACCAACCCAGCCTAGGTACGCAGGGAAGGGTCGAAGTGCAAATGTGCGTCCCACGTGTCGTGGATACGAACGCACAGCTCCGCGATGTGTGAACAACGGGGGGAAAATCCACCTTAGGCGAACACGCGAGTTGTTTTGGGATAGGCGCCGCCGGCTACGCGGAGTAACATCTTGACATATGGCGGCGTCAAGCTGCTTTGTACCGTAATCAATACATATGGGCGACTGAATGGCCTTCGATTTCAAGAACGCAGCTCCCGCAGACCTGAAGCGCGAGTACAACAAAATCGCCGCCGAGATCGGCGATGATCAGTTCTTCACAAAGAGAGAGCTGAATCATCTCCCCTCAGTCCTTTCCGATGGCGAGCAGATCCTGGCATTCACGTCTGGGATGATGGACGGCAACACTTGGCTCATCACCTTAACCGACAGGCGCATCATTTTTTTGGACAAGGGTCTAATCTACGGCCTTAAGCAGACAGCGATAGATCTCGATAAGGTCAACGCGGTCTCGGGTGAGACCGGCTTGATGTTCGGAAGGATTGAAGTTGAGGACGGCGCATCCCGGCGGGTCATTAAGAACGTTTGGAAGAAGACGGTCGTAGCGTTTACCAACAAGGTTCAAGAGGCGATGGATGCGCGAAAGCTTAATCGAAGGTCAGGGCCGGTAGCAGGGGAGGGCGACGACGTGGTCAGCAAGCTTGAGCGCCTCGCTGCCTTATATGAAAAAGGAATCCTCAACCAGCAGGAATTCGCGGAGCAGAAGGCTAGGCTGTTGGCATAACGCCCATTCTCGTCCGCATCGAATACGCGCAGGCCGAAATTTTTTGAGGCGTTAGGCGACGCATGCTTCACGCACTTGGTCAACAATCCCTAAGCAACGGCTTCAAAAGAGGTTACATGCATCAAGTATTGACAGAAAACATTTGGAGTGCTGCCGCTAAGGTTAAGCGGGGCGCGACGATCGTAGTTTCCGCCTATGTCACTGATGATCCGTTGCACTTATCTGTTGGCGATACCCTGTACTGCGATGCATCTGATCAGATCGTCAAAAGCGGCACCACCAAAGTCGAAACGCTCGTAATGCTGCATAAACGCGGTGTGTCCATCGTCAGCGTTCCACGGCTGCATGCGAAAGTCGTTAGGACCGGCGGCCACGCGGTGATTGGGTCGTCGAATATGACTAAAAACTCCGAACAGCTGACGGAAGTCACCCTGTTGACGTCTGATGGTTCAATCGTTGCGCAAGTCGACGAGATTGTTGTTGCACTGGCGCAGTGTCCGTCTGCGTTACCACTCGATGAAGACGAACTCGCTCGCCCGAGCGCGATAGAGGTCAATAGGGATACAGACATGCTAGACGTGGGTGCCCGCTTGTGGATTACGGATTGGCTTCCGGTTGACGAGACCGAGAGCCTGGCGATCGCGCAGGAATTGGGCGACCTGTTTAACGATGGGGAAAAAGTGCAGCGGCGACTTCGTTGTCTATGAACGGCAGCAGGAGCTTGCGAGCCGAGTTCGTATAGGCGACCTGATTGTTACAGTCGACTGCCGCGACGATGTGGTTTATGGTCCGCACGCGGTAACCGGTGTAGTGCAAAGGAAGAAGAAGCGTCGCGGCGGGAAAGCTCCGATCATAGTCGCGCATGGTCCCGCTAATGGCAAATCAGATTGGCCTAGAGTGCGCGCCATTCTCACTCAGCACGGGGAGAAAGCGGACGAGGTGCTCGATAAGTTGATGTTGGTGAGCCGTCGGGCCGGCGACAATATACGAGAGCATCTCGTTCGTGATCCGGCCTCAAAACAGGATGCTGACTGGGCATAACCGTCACGTAAGCGCCATTGGCCGTGGCACGTCGGGACGCCTTTCCCGTCTGCATTGAATACACGCCTGACTTCCGCTGCACCGCTGCTGTGGTTAAACACGCATCCGCCCATCTTTGAGAGCGAACAAGAATGAAAAAGATGATCCCTATTCTGATCTGCGCTATAGCGGAGGTATATGCGCCGGCGGCGGGATACGCTGCCGTTCCGACCACGTTTTCCGGCACACAGGCTGCCGCCTACAAGGGAAGCTATCAGGCGCAGCGCAACTTGGCGTACGGATATGTCGCATGGCCGTACAAGGGTCAGGTCAAGAACCCCGTTCTTGGCTGCGCATGGTATTTGGTTGTGCTCAATTCGGGAAGTCCCGATGTCGGGCCGGGCGACGTCGGAAATGTTCGCGTCTACTGCGGTCAGCTTGACCTCGACGCGCAATCAGCTGCGATTGCGCAAGCTCGAAGGATTTATCGAAAAGTTTATGGACGCAACCCGAACTTTTAACCGTGTCGGTTCTTCGTAGTCGTCGTCACACAACGCGATTCGACCGTCTTCACAGGTTGGGCGGGGCATCGATGTCCTTCCCACACCCAGCCTTGACCCAGGTGTCGAAGTTCATTCAAGTTGGAATTTTGGTCATGCAACTTGGAACTGGACAACTTATGTCGGCTCCACGTGGAGCGCGGATTTCGACCCGATTTTCGGGTGTAGGTGAGTCGGGCAAGGAGATGTCCGGCGAAGCGACTATAAGGACATACGCCGCGCCTCCGGCAGGCTTCGTGTCCCATACCGCGCTGACTCGCGATCCGGCGGATGACGCCGGGCGCCATGACGGCGATGCGGTCGGAGATGCTCGGTACTTCGCTCCGGTCGTGGATGACGAATAGAGGCCTTCACCGAAGGAGCTGTGCGATGGCCAGCGACCGTTACCGACCCAAAGCGGAAGTTCAGATGTGCCCGGATAATCCCCCCGCACCAACGACTGCTGCGCAGCGATCGCAGTCCGCGGCCTCTACGAGCCGAGCTCGCACTAGCTCTTACCAAGCAGTCCTTCGGATTCGCTACCCTGCCCGCCAAAATGCATGTCGAGGGGAGCCGCATAATCATGAAAGTAGTCCAGGTTGCGATTGGATGTCTCGTGAATTGTTACGGCCAAGACAAGAGATGGTGTTCGACGCTCATGCTGTGCCCAGAACTGCAATCGTGTGTGGAAGTGAATCGCGTGGGGCGCCCTGCTATCGAGAGATGATCCTGCTCAGCGATCAGTCGCAATGCAGCGCTGCGTAGCTTCATCACCCGGCGCAGCCCTCGGCGCGCGGTGGCGTTGTTGCCGTTCATCACGTAGCCGATCATCGTCGCCATCGGGAGCCCTTTGGCGTATTGGCCAGATACGAAGCGCATTAGGCCGTCGTCGACGTACGGCCCGCAATAGTTGCGGACTCGAGTCCCATAGGTCACGTTCAGCCGCTTGCATTCGTACGCTAAATAGACCTCTTCATCGTCCCCCACTGTCAGCACAAAGTCGATGCTGCTCGGCGTCGTCACGTAGCCGTCCGCATGCTCTTCCTGCAGGGAATACTGGTATTCAATACGGCCAGGCACCTTCTTTTTCCTTCTGAGGGCCTTTACGAGATGCACAGTAATGTGATCCTCATGCGTCATCGCGCCCTTCCTGGATTGCAAGGGCTTGATGCAAACCGGCCATGCGTCCTCGATCGCTTCGGCCATCTGCTCGCCAAGGTCTCGGAACTGAGCGAGCCAGACTCCAGGGCTACCCGCGAGCACGAAGCGTCCCTTCCTGTCCATGGCGGGCGGCGGCGGCCGCCAACTCTGCGGCGATTTGCTCTGCGTCCGCGAGTGCGGTGGACCGAAGCCAGTGCCGGAGCGCGGCGGGCTTCACTAGATACATGTCGCGGCCGTCGACGATGCGCAGATCAGGCATCAGTTGCACGTTGCCAGGCATCTCCATCGAAAGCTTCGCGGTGATTGGCTTGAGGAATTCGTTGAACTCGCTCGAAGTGTCCTCCGCATACGGCGTAACGGCATCACCAATCGTCAACTTCAACACGGCGACGTCTGTAGCGCGTACCGCCAGCGACGCGCTGACTGGTACGCGGAAGTGCGACGCTAGGGCTTTGCAAAGCATGGCCGCATAGGCCTCGCGCTGGACCGGCGAAGCAGCCGCCCAGATAGGTTGCAGTCCGGCGCTGCGCCTGGGCTGCATGGCAGGGATGACTGCGTTGACCGTGTCCTCGACGATGGCCACGTCACTGGCGTCGAGCCCGTAGTAATCGAACACTAGGCGGTCGATCTTGCTCAAGACGTCATCTTGGGCGACAAGCACCTTCTGCGCGTTCGCCATCTCCCGCTTGATCAGCGCGGCGATTTCTTTCTCCGCCTTCAGCGCCCTCTCCGGATCCGGCATGTTCTCTGGGACGTCGAATGGAAGCTTCAGCAGTTCACCCTGATGCACCTTGGCTCGATCAGCGCCGAGGTTTGCCGTGTCATGGAAATAGAACCAGGCCGCCAAGCTGCTGTTCAGCACCGCAGTAAGCACCATACCCATTCGCCGTTGCGCTGGCGGCACGGTTAGGGCCTGGAGCGAGTGCTGAAACACGAAATCCTGATCGCTGAACGCAGCTCGCACTCGACCCACGGCGCGCTCCACCCCTTGCGGAATCATGATATGAGGCCCGCGGAACCCAGCTTCGAAGCCAGCCCGATGTACGAGCGCATTTGGCCATGGCGGATTCTCTACCTTCGGAAGCGCGATGGACTGAAATTGGCTCGCGTGCAGATACGGCAGACGAGTCACGATTTCGGCCGTGGTCGTCTGGTATTCGTCATCATCTAGGCGATCCTCTTGTGCTGGTTTAAAGCCCTGCCCGATCACCCAATGCTCGTCGCGGTTGAATTCATGCTTGGCGCGTTTGAACGCCTTAGACTCGCGAACGAATGATGCTAAGGACGGGATTGTCCGGAGATATTGCAGCAGCCGCTCCTCCGGAGCTCGCGCCCACAACCGACGCTTGAACGCGGTCGGATCAATTGCGACTCGGTCGGAGCGAAACGTCAGGCGATCCGCTCGAGACAGCGTCACCAGTCGCTTGAGTCGAAGGTTGAGGTCAGCCTTGGGAACCCAGTACTCGAACCGGTAAGGAGCCTTCTGCTGTTGCGGGCTGTAGAGCACAAAGGCGGTTGGGCGTGCCGCTCCGTCGAAAAGCTGGAAGCACAGATCCGACAGATTGATGATCCGCCGGATCGTGGATCGCTCCAGCAACATTTTTCGTGCGGCTTGGCTGTCGGTGTTGTGCAGGGTTCCCATGGCCGGCAGCAGGAACGCAACGAGTCCGGTGGCCTTCACGCTCTCCAGTGCTTTCCATACAAAACCCCATGCGATGTCTTTGGCCGGTAGGAGATACCCTTTAGCCTTGGCCCAGTTCTGAGCGGTCGTTTCTAGTCCTGCGCGCCCTTTCCAGGGAGGATTGCCGATGATCACGTCATACGCCGGCGCCTCTTTGACGCTGAAGAAGTCCGCCCCGGGGTGCAGCGTCTTGCCATACAGCGGTGGCAGCAATTTCCCGGCTTTGATGAGCCTGGGTAGATCAGAAGGACTGGAGAGTTCAAGTAGCGCGATGTAGAGCGAAAAAGACGCGACACGCACGGCCGACGAGTTGATGTCGCCGCCATGTAGTCGACTGGCGAAGCCCTTTAGCTCTGCCCAGGTGGCATGTCGCTTGCCCTTGACGTGACAGTGATGCGCGACTAGGCGCTGGAACAACCGCACCAGGAAGATGCCGGAGCCGCACGCCGGATCGCAATAGATGCCGGCCGCCTTCTGATCGTCGGTCAGCTCGTCCCAGAGTTGGTTGACGACGATGTCGGCCAGGAACATTGGGGTGTAGAACGCTCCATCTGCGTTCTTTTTAGAGGATTCCTCCTTTAGGAATCTGTCGTAGACCGCACTGATCAGGCCGATCGACATATATCGGAAATCGTAGCCCCAGAACCGAAGCTGCCGAGTGGCCATGTCCTCGCGGCCATGACGGAACCGTGCGAGCACGGCCAAGTGAGCGGGCTTCAGCTTCGGCGGCGGTCTATCCCCGGTTTCGAAGGCACACGGCGCCTTGAAGAGATTGCCGTTGAATGCCTCATGCAGCCAGACATACAGCTTCTCAAAAGGCGCAGGCTTTCCGGCGTCGAGCAGTTCCTGGAGACTTCCGTAGCGACCCTGCGACGCGGCACGGAAAACCGTCTCTCCGATGATCTGCCGGTCTTCCAGGTAGGCCACGAACATCGTCTGCATCAGCAGAGCCTGGGCCGGTTCTGCGCCCAGTTCGTCTTTGAGCCCTTGAAACGCTGTCAGCAGATTGATCAGCAGGACGTTGTCGACCCGATCGCCTGGATTGAAGTAACCGTCGTTCTCGAACCAGTACCGCCCGGACTCCGTGGCATCAAGCAGTTCGCGTAGCGCGAGCGCGTCGGTCAAAAGACTGAGTGTTTTGATCAGTCGCGGATCCTTGCCCCGGCTCTCGTCGCGGTACAGTGGTCGCTGGACCAGCGAATACGCCGTCAGCTCGTCATCGCGAATGACGAGCAGCAAGCTCATCAATCCCTGGTTCCACAGGATTCGGTGGAGCTCATTGACACGTTCCAAGGAAACATTCGGATCGCTCAGAAATCCAATCGTGGGAACGCCGTTGATGCAACTGACAGCCGACAGCCCCAACTCGCCCAGCGCAAAGCGGATCGCGTCGGCGTGTGCGCCTGCAGCGACGCTACTGCCCGCCGCATAGAACTCGGGCGCCCGACGGCGGTCGAGTGCCAGGGCGCTGACCCAGCGGGATTCGATCACTGCACTCATGAACCGTGCCGTCCCGGTCGCGTTGAGGTCTTCGCGCGGTCCAGCGCGCTCCCGCTTCGACACTCATTCATTGGCAAACCCCAGCGTCGTCTGCTTGTCACCTGCAAACCGCCCGTCCACTGCGGCACCACGTGGCCGCTTCTTGAGCGGCTGCACTCGTGCCACTACGGGTTCGTAATCGATCTGATGGGCGGACATTTCAGCGAGGAGACTGGCGATCAATGCGAGATGGAAGGGGACCTCGCCCCTTTTCTTGTTGTTGGAAACCGAGTTGGGCTGCATGCCGATCAAGTTAGCGAAACGCTTGACGCTAAGGCCTGCCTTGTTCAGCTCAGCAAGAAAATCTTCGTAGGTCATGCTGCGGTCGGATCATAATTTAATGAGATTAAAGCACATAAAAACATGAGCTCCTAGTCCAAACCATTGCCGACATCGGTTGTGGACATCGGCTTGACGAATTTCACCGCTCAGCGCTGCCGGCTTTACGTCAATTGCCGGTCATGGCCGAGGCGGTCGCTCATACCGGCGAGGGCAGTGACTCAGTTTCGGCCCTGAAGCGGTCAGGTCAAGAATAAATGGTGACCGGCAGCTTTTGCCCGAGAGCAGTCATCGAGCGCCAGTGCAGAGCCGAGTCCAGCGCGGCCGGCGGCCTTGCGTCACGACGCCGCCTCCCTGCGTTGCCCCAGTCCTGACACCAATCATCCTTCTCAATCCAGTAGACGCCAAAGTCACATGGCTCTACTTGACGCCGGAGTCTCCTGATCGCCTCACTGACGAATTCAAAGCAACGACGACGCTAAGAATGGATAGCCAAGCAGCGAAACCTCACAGCGGACCGATGCCCAGCCACCGCAGGCAGGGATGGTCGCCGGGCACCGTCGCAGGCAGGATGGAGTGAGCGATCCGCAGGCCGCGTGCTGAATTGGTGAACCACGCGACGGCGTCTCTTGTGGTGCGGTTGGCCACGACGAGGGCCCGAAAGCCTGGGCTGTTGCCCCAATGGAAAAAGCAGGTTTCCGCGGGTTCAAGGCCCACCCCCAGGCCCCACGCCACATGCGGGTCGATGGGATTGACGCCTGGCAGATCTTCGGCATTGTCGCCCTGACGGGTATTTACGCGGGGTATGAACCAAGCGTCGTACGTCGATGCGGATAAGCCACCACCTTGCGACAGCACGTGCTGGACGAAGGCAATGTAGTCGGATGCCGTCGTCACGAGCGACCAGGATGCTTGTGCGGCAGCATGGCGCCGCTTGGGGACCGGTTCCCCGTCCCACTCATGACCCTGCGCATGGTTGTGCTCGAAGTCTTCGTGCCAGGCGAGGCTGGAACGCAGCATGGCCAGAGGTTGGAAAACTCGTTCCTGTGCGAGCGCCGCCAGCGGATAGCCAGTGATCGTCTCCATTGCCTTCTGCAGCCAGGCAAATGCACTGCTGCCGTAGCTGAAACGCTCGCCTGGATCGAAATAGGTTCGCAGGGGGGCTTCCGGCCTCACGATATTCGGCAGGCCGCTTGTGTGCGTCAGGACGTGAAAAGCCGATATGCGCCGAGACCTGGGATCGGCCGGGATGTGCTCACCGCATATGTCGACCAATGGGCGGTGCAGGTCCAATAGGCCCTGTTCGACGAGTTGCAGCACGAGATAGGCAACTACCGGCTTTGTTAGCGACGCGGCTTCGAAAACGGTCTCAGCATCTACGCTCGATGGGTCGCGCGCGCCTCGGATGCCGCAAGAAACCGTGATGTCTCTTTCACCGTTGCGCAGGGTCGCGAGCGATACGCCGGGGATGAGGCGCTCGCGGGTGGCTTCTTGGATGATGTGTTCGATGTCGAGCATAGCGAGCTATCGTGCCGTTCGTGCGTGATACCGACCGAGGAGGCGCCGCGGCGGTGGCCGTCGTTTCGAGCGTAACCAGGAACTGCCGTTCGAGTTAGCCGGATGGGGCGTGTACTCCCGTGCGTCAACGCAGCAATTCAAAAGCGCACGCCTCCCGCCACAGGCCGGAGGAATTTTCTAACAAGCTCACTGCGTTGCATTGACCGACGATAGGAGGACGGGAACGCATTCCGGTCGTCAGTTCTGTCTCGGCGATTGTGGCGCTCCGTTCATCTCCGTGCGCCACGGTCAGGTGAGGAATCACCCCCGCGTACTGGCCGCTATAGGGTGGGAATTCCGGAAACTGCTTTACAACCCTTGTTGTCAACGCGATGAAGGGCTCGGCGGGGACGGGGGCCAGGTAAGTGGTTTTCTCGAATCTGCCGATTGAATCCAATGTATAGGAGAACGCAGGGACGGTAGCAAAAATGCTCCGTAAACGATTCAAGACCTCCGGTGTCACGGATTCCGGCGGCATGAACGGAAAGAGAATAGTGATGTGGGCGGGCACGCCAAGTTTCGACGTTGCGTCGTACCTGTTGCGTAGTGAACCCACCACTGCGTCCGCTTCAGGAGTCTTGACGATTAATGCGCTGGCAGCCATCCCGCCTCCCGTTGCACATGGGAGCGCAAATAGTAGCAACCGAAAACCGTTCGAGGAAGTGGGCGTCTATTCTCGGTTATGACGTGCTACCCCACTTTATTCAGGCATGTCCCGTCCCAGCCACATGGCGATCCAGCCGCTGCCTCAACACGTAGGGAAGGATCCCGCCATTCCTGAAATAGGCCTCTTCGATCGCGGAATCGATACGCACCTTCAAGGGCACCTTCACCGTTTCCCCGTCCCGCCGATGGATGACGAGTTCGAAAACCTGCCCGGTGCGAACGTTATCCATATCCCCGTTCACATCGAAGCTCTCCTCTCCAACCAGCCCCAAAGTCTGCGCGCTGACACCTTCAGGAAGCTCCAGCGGCAATATCCCCATGCCGACCAGATTGCTGCGGTGGATACGCTCGAAGCTGCGCGCGATCACGGCGCGCACGCCGAGCAGGCTGGGGCCTTTCGCCGCCCAATCGCGGCTGGACCCATTGCCGTATTCCTCGCCCGCGAAGACGATCATCGGCACGCCTTCGGCCGCGTATTTCGTGGCGGCTTCGAAGATACTCATGCGTTCGCCATCCGGCTGGTGCAAGGTATAACTGCCCACCTCACCGACCATCAGGTTGCGGATGCGAACGTTCGCGAAGCTGCTGCGCACCATGACGCGGTCATGCGCGCGGCGCGATATATAGCTGTTGAAATCACGCGGCTCCACACCCAGCGATATCAGGAATTTTCCAGATTCTGATTCGGGCGGGATCGAACCGCCGGGGTTGATGTGATCGGTGGTCACCGAATCACCCAGGATCGCCAATGCGCGGGCGCCTTTGATTGCGCCCTTGGACGGAATATCCAGCGTCACGCCGTCGAAGAAGGGCGGACGCTTCAGATAGGTCGAGCTGGCGTCCCAGACGAACAGGTCGCCTTTGGGTGCGGGCAGCGCCTCCCATAGTTCGTTCTTCTGTCCAGCCTGGGCATAAATGCCAAGCACATGCTTGGGATCCTGCGCGACGGGCAAGGCCTGCGCCATCTCTTCCGCCGTGGGCCAGAGATCGGCCAGATAAACCTTCTTGCCGTCCGGTCCTGCGCCCAGGGCATCGTTGGCAGGATCGAAATCCGCTCTTCCTGCGATGGCGAACGCCACCACCAGCGGCGGGCTCATCAGGAAGTTTGCCTTGATGGCCTGGTGGATGCGTGCCTCGAAATTCCGGTTGCCTGAGAGAACCGCGGCCACGGTCAGATTGCCGTCATTGATCTGGCCCAGAATCTCCGCATCCAGTGGACCGGAATTCCCCATGCAGGTGGCGCAGCCGTAGCCTGCGACGTTGAAGCCCAGGGTGTCCAGATACTGGTCCAGGCCGGTGGCCTGCAAGTACGAGGTCACGACGCGGGAGCCGGGTGTGAAGGATGTCTTCACATGCGGCGCGGCTTTCAATCCCTTTTGGACGGCCTTTTTAGCCAATATCCCGGCCGCCAACATCAGCCGGGGATTGGAGGTATTGGTACAGGAAGTAATGGCGGCCAGGACGACATCGCCATGACGCAGCGCTTTGCCGTCACCGGAACCGGAACCGGACCCTGATCCCGATCCGGCGGACGCCTCCTGAGGCAACAAACCACGCACTTTTTCCTTCAGGTCACTGAGCGCGATACGGTCCTGCGGACGTGAAGGCCCGGCTACGCTCGGCACCACGGAAGCCAGGTCGATATGCACAATATCGGTGTAATCGATCTGACCCAGCGACGGCATGCCGAACATGCCCTGCGCCTGGAAATATGCCTTCAAGGCCGCGATCTCCGCCTTGGTCCTGCCGGTGGCTTGCAGATATTCCAGCGTATTGGCATCGACCGGGAAAAAGGCCGCCGTCGCGCCATACTCGGGGGCCATATTCGATATGGTCGCGCGGTCCGGCGCGGTCAGCGCCGCCGCGCCCGGGCCGAAGAATTCGACAAATTTTCCGACGACTTTCTTGGCACGCAAAGCCTGGACCACCGTCAGCACGATATCGGTGGCCACAATGCCGGGCGCCGGCGCGCCGGTCAGTTCCACGCCGATCACGTCGGGCGCGACCAGGTATATCGGCTCGCCCAGCATGGCGGCTTCGGCTTCGATGCCGCCAACACCCCAACCCAGCACGCCGATGCCATTCACCATGGGCGTATGGCTATCGGTGCCGACCAGCGAGTCGAAATACGTCACACCGCCTTTCTGATGCACACCGCGCGCCAGGTTTTCCAGATTCACCTGGTGGACGATGCCCGAGCCCGGCGGAAAGATACGGAAGGCCTTGAATGCGTTGGCCGCCCATTTCAGGAACGAATACCTTTCCGCATTGCGCTCGTATTCGATTTCCATATTCAGCTTGAGCGCATCGGCCGATCCGGCATGCTCGACGATGATGGAATGGTCGACGACCAGATCGACCGGCACCAGGGGCTCGATCTCCCCCGGCACCATACCGAGCCCGGCGGCAGCGTCACGCATGGCGGCCAGGTCCGCCAGCAGCGGCACGCCCGAAGAGTCCGGCGCCACGATACGCGACACCACGAACGGGACTTCGCCGCTGCGCTCGCCGTTCGGCTGCCATCCGGCCAATTGGCGCAGATGGTGCTCCTGCACGCTGGCGCCGTTCAGATTACGCAGCACGGATTCCAGAATGACGCGTATCGAATGCGGCAGGCGGGAGATTTTCCCCAGGCCCATTTCCTCCAGCACGGCCAGCGAGTAGAAGCGGCTGTCGGGGCTTCCCTCGATGGGAAGCGGACGCAGGGTATCGGCGGGTTGGAATGCCATGGTCTCCTCGCTATTCGGATGTGCAAGCTGAATGCGGTCGCCGCGTAGCCGGTCGGATACGCGCGGGCGCGAATCTGCCGAGTCTAGGTAATGGCTGGCGATCCGTCTAATATATTGTGATCGCACGTCTGATACTTCAAAGATATGGAGCTCCGCCACCTTCGGTATTTCGTCGCCGTCGCCGAGGAACTGCATTTCACCCGGGCGGCACGGCGCATCGGCATTGCGCAGCCCCCATTGACGGCGCAGATCAAGGCCCTCGAAAGCGAGCTGGGCGTACAGCTATTCAATCGCCAGCCCGGCCGGGTCAGCCTGACGCTGCCCGGCCAGGTCTACCTGGAAGAGGCGCGCGCGATCCTGGAGCATGTCAACAGGGCGGCCCTGCGCTGCCAACTCAGCGCGCAGGGCATGGTGGGAAGAATCAGCGTCGGCTTCACCGAGTCGGCCTCGTTCCGGCCTGAAGTCACGACCGCGCTCCAACGCTATCGCAGCCTCTATCCGCGCGTCGAAATGTCCCTGGAGGAAAGCCGCACGGGACCGCTCATGGACGCTTTGCGCCAGGGCCGCATCGACGTCGCCTTCGTGCGCCTGCCCATCGGCGATGACCGCGATATCACGTTCTCGCTGCTCTCGACCGAACCCATGATGGCCGTCGTCCCCAAAGGCCACCGGCTGGACGGCCGCCAGTCCGTGCGACTCGAAGAACTAAGCGAGGAGCTGTTCGTGCTCTATCCACGTTCCACTGGTTCGGGCGTGCCGGAGATGGTCGTCTCCGCATGCGAGGCCAGGGGCTTCAGTCCCAGGGTGGTGCAGCACGCACCGCAGGTGTCATCCACCATCAACCTGGTTGCCAGCGGCCTGGGCATCTCGATCGTGCCGGCATGCATGCGCGGCACGCGATCCGATGACGTTCATTACATTTCCCTGAAAGACTCCGGTCTGGTCGCCAGCCTGGGCATGGCGTACCGATCGAGCGAGTTGTCGCCCGCGCTGCGGAATTTTGTCGAGCTGGTGCTGAGCGGCGTTTCGGTATGACGACGCACGGGGCGTTTCGAGAGCATCGTTAGAAAACTCTCCCGCGCATGTCGATTCTCAATCGTCAGATTCGTCGTTGGTGCATAACCACCTGAAGGAGCTGTCATGAAATATCTCGGCCTGGCCTATTTCACCCCCGAAAAATTCGCCGCGATGGCGCCAGACGATGTCAAGGAATTGGTGGGTCAATGCCCGGCCCTGGATGAGAAAATGCGGGCCACGGGCAAGGTCCTGATCTCCGCGTCGCTGGGCGATCTCGAGAACTGGAAGACGCTGCGCCCGAGCGGCGGCAAGACGCGCATCACCGATGGGCCTTACGCCGAAACAAAAGAAGTGGTAGGCGGTCTGTTCATTATCGAGGCCGACAGCCAGGACGAGGCGTTGCGCATTGCGTCCATGCACCCGGCTGCCACGCTGGGCGAAGAGGGGGGATGGGCCGTCGAGCTTATTCCCATGGATTTCTACCTGGCGTTATGACGGTCCCATCATTCACGGTGTTGGCGACCGGGAAGTTTCCGCGAATTTCTTCTAACATGCGCGCGTTGCCGCGGGCTTTCATCAGGAGATCACGTGCAGTACCCCCGTTCTTGCATCCGAGTCGCGATCCTGGACGATCACGTGATCGTGAGACACGGTCTGGTCTCCTGCCTGGCGACGGAGTCGGATATCGTCGTCGTCGGCAGCTACGAAAGCAGCTTCGCCATGATCGCGGGACTGGCTGCCACCCCGGCCGATGTGCTGCTGGTCGACTACTCGCTCGGGCCCGAGCAGATTGACGGCGTTTCGCTTATACGAGCGCTAAAGGCGAAGTTTGCCAAAAGCCGGATCATCATTCTGTCCTCGCACTACGATCCCGCTATCGTGGCGTTGGCGATGAGGGTGGGCGCCGACGGTTTCGTCGGGAAAAACCAGAGTGTCGACCATATCGCCAAAGCGATCAGGGCCGTGGCCGCGGGCGGCCGCTACCTGTCGCCTGACATGGCATATCGCCTGGAAGATGCATCCGTCCGGTGTGTCGACCGCGACCGCGAAGTGCCGGCACCGCACCCGGAGGACGATGCGGTCCTGCTCGCCGGTGTGCCGCTTTCCGTCAAGGAACGGGAAGTCATACGGTGCTTCCTGGACGGGATGTCGGTCACCCAGATCGCCGGGAAATTCAATCGAAGCAAAAAAACGATCAGTACCCAAAAACAGACAGCCTTCCGCAAGCTCGGCGTGACATCGGACGGTGAGCTGTTCAAGATCAAGCACATGCTCGGTGAATTATGAATCTGGCAGCCGCCCTCATGGCGGCCGCCCTTTGGCTTGTCGCGCTTCCCGCCTCCGGTCTGCCACTGGACTTGAGCGCCGAAGAAAAAGCCTGGATTGCCGCACATCCCGTGGTGCGCATGGCGGTCGACCCTTCATGGAAACCCATCCAGTACATTGAGAATGGGCAGCACGCCGGCCTGGCGTCCGAGTACGTGTCTGCTATCGAACGGCAGACCGGCCTGAAATTCGTGATGGTCCCCCACACCGGATGGGACGAAGTGACGGACAAGCTGGCGCGGGCCGACGTGGATGTACTGCCGGTAGCATTGCGCCAATTCACGTCGCCAGAAGTCGGGAAGTACCTAGACTTCACGGACGTCTATTACGTCGGTTCGATCGTCGTCGTTACGCGCGATCGCTTCCGCTCCGTCTTCCATCTCGACCGCCTGGACGGCAGTACCGTGGCACTCAAAAGCGGAGGCGCATACTTTTCGCTCATTCGGCGCTTATACCCGGGCGTCAAGGTGCTGCCCACCCAGTCGGCTGAAGAAGCGTTGCTGGCGGTGATCGATGGGCGGGCGGATGCGGCGTTGGGGCTGGAGGCGGGCGTATTGCCGCTGCTTCGTCGCAAGTACGACGGCATGTTGCACGTCTCAGGCGTGTTGGCGCATGTGCCGTTGGAGCTGGCGATGGGGGTCAGGAAAGACCTGCCCATGCTGCGCGGGATCCTGGATAAGGCATTGGATTCGCTGACCGCCAAGGAAACGGATGAAATGGATGCGCGTTGGCTGGAACACGCGGACTACGGCGCGCCATCGTTGCAGGTTCTTCTCCGGTACTACCGGGTCCAGATCTCCCTGGCTGTCGTTGGTTTGCTGCTCATCGCGCTTTCCGCTTTGTACGCCCACCGTCAACATCGGCTGGCGGTGCGTAGCGAACGCGAGAAATCGATGTTCCTGGCCGTCATGAGCCATGAGATCCGATCGCCCATGCACGCCATCCTGGCGTCGATGGAATTACTGCAGCGATCCGTTGCCTCGCTCGATGCGCGGCGGCTTGTCGGCATCGTCGCGGGGGGAGCGCAGAATCTGTTGCGCTTGCTCGATGATGTGCTCGACATGTCCAAGCTGGACGCGGGCCGGGTCCAATTGCAGCCGCATCCGTTGGACATCATGGAGCTGACACGCAACATCACGGACTTGTTGGCGGTCCAATCGCGGGATCAAGGGACGGTGCTTACCGTTCAAGAACGGCGACCTATCGCGCGCCGGGTGCTATTGGACCCCCTGCGAGTCGGACAGATTGTGCGAAATCTCGTCTGCAACGCGATCAAATTCACGCCTGGAGGCTCGGTCTCCGTATCCCCTTGGTTGGAGATTCATAACGGAGAAGGCGTCCTGCACATCGAGGTGGCCGATACCGGTATCGGTATGGACGACAGCACGCGCCAGCGGCTTTTTCAGCCTTATTGCCAAGGCTCGGCGGTAACGAGCGGTCAATTCGGCGGAACCGGATTGGGATTGGCCATTTGCCGGGAGCTGGTACAACTGATGCATGGTTCGATGGAAGTCGATAGTGCGCCCGGACGTGGAACGACCATTACGGTCCATATCCCCTGCCAGACTGTTGCGACCGAAGTCGAACGACCTTCGGACAACGACGGCCAGGAAACCAATCCGGCGCCAACGATGACGGGTACGACTCTGCGGGTTCTGGTTGTGGAGGACAGCCTGATCAACCAGGAAGTGCTGTTGGCGCAACTGTCGTCCTTGAATTGCACGACCGACGTGGCTGCCAGTGGGTCCGCCGCGATGCGGGCGCTTGGCGAGTCCTCCTATGACATCGTGCTGTGCGACTGTGACCTGCCGGATATGAGCGGCTACGAGTTGACGCGCGAGTGGCGACTGCGGGAAGCCGCACGAAACCATGGCCGAGTACCGATCCTGGCGGTATCCGCATCGACCGACCACCAGCACATGACGGCCTGTTTTGATTCGGGCATGGACGGTGTCCTCACCAAGCCCTACACGCTGGAGAAACTCCGCGATGCGCTGCAACTCTGGTGCGGTCGCACTTTGGCGACAGCGCTCCACGAGACGACGGACCACCTCGACCCGAGCGAAATACGTCGCGCCTTGCTGGCCGACGTGGAAGCATTGCGCAGCGCTTGCATGTCCAACGACCATCCTGCCGCGATGCACAGCGCGCACCGGCTCGTCGGCGCCGCGGAAGCGCTGGGCGCGAACTCACTGGTCCAGGCCGCTCGGCTTCTGGAAGCCGGGATTAAGTCTCCCACGCCAGCAGCTTCCCTGCTCTCGACCGGACTTCTGGACGAGATAGAACTGCTCGCCCGAAGCTGGACGCCCGCCCAACGGTAGAGCGTCGATCAGCGCGACGCTCGCGTGGCGTAATCCCAGCTCAGCGCCGTCAGCAAACCCAGCGCGGCCGCTTCCAAAGAGAATTGCCCCATGCTGGCCAACGCCGTCCTCGCCGGCATCGACGCATAGATGGCGTAGAGAAAGGACATGAGCAGCTGCTTCTTGAGCGCGAGAATCAACAGCATGAAAGACAGCGGACGTAGCGGTCCATGCGCGGGTAGCCGTTTCGCCACGATCGCCATGCAAACCAAGCATGCCAGCGCTGGCTCGGCGAATGTGAGATATGCGGGGATGAGAACGCTCATCCCATACGGCTGCCGGCACCAGCCTCCATGGGGAGCCAAGCCACTGATCGCAGCCGAGAGGAATGGTTGGAGCCAGGACAATAGCGGACCCAACACGAAGCTCAAAAACAGGCCCAATACGACAGCACCCGCGCCCTGTCTCCAGCCAGGGGAAAGACGTCGGCCGGCAATCACGGCACCCGTTGCCGTCACGGCGATAGCCACGATCTTAGGCAGCTCCTGGACCGCGAAAAAGACCAAGGCGGAAACCGACGTATCGGCGCAGTACGCGTTCATGAGCCAGCTGCGCAGCATCTCGTTGAGCGCACCTAACAGCAGGGTTAGCACAGCGATACGGCAAACCATGGGCCGCCGGGAGAGCCGGCTATGCAGGCTTCCATATAGCCACATCGCGCCCCACGCGAACACGATGTGATTGAGGGCATCGGGCAACCGCGCCGTGACCTGCTCGGCGGGATACGGGACCCGAAACACATCCAGCATAATGGCATGGACACTCAGGGCGAGTATGCATGTCGCGACGAATCCGAAGAGAAGGCGTTTCCGCGAAACTCTAGAGAAAAGACCACGCCTATCGGCGGTACCGGTAGTCACCATGACCCATTCCTTGAATTAGAACCATGTCCAGTCCTCCCGCGGTCGAAGGACACGGCATACCCAAACATCACGCGCGCATGGGGGCAACGCCCTATTCCCTGAGCAGCCAGTGCAGCAGCGTTGCTGCCGCTTGCGGCTGGTCGAAGATGATCATGTGGCCAGCCTGCGGCACCTGCACGAAGGTCAGTGCGCCCATCTCGGCCACTTCGAGTCCATCTCTATGCATGGGAAGCACCGCGGGTACGGAAGGAAAAATGCGCTTGCCATAAGCCCGCCGCGTAATGGCATTTGCGGCGTCTTGCGCGGTCACATAGTTGATATCCAGGTCGTTCTTCCCGAACGCCAGGATGACGTGCAAGCCGTTTCTCAACGCCTCGCCGTACAAGGCGGCAAGGTCGAGCTTCTGCCGGGGATCGAAGCTGATGGCTACGTCCACCGGGAAGCTTGCGAATTGCCAATAAGGCATGCCGGCCAGCCCTGGCCACAGGCGCTGACGCACCTGCGGGTCATTGAACAGCTTGTCCAGCTTATATCCGTCATAACACCAGGGCGGAAAGAAGTCGCTGGCCGCGCAGGGTTGGCTCACGTTGTAGGGGTTCGGGGAATAACCCTTGAATGCGCGTACCGCAGAGTCAGGCTTGAACTCCATGCTATGCACCGGCATATCGATCGTCTGTCCGCGGAGGGGTGCCGGGTACGCCTGCACGTCAGGTAACTGGGTCGACTTGGTATCGGAGAAGACGCCCGTTTCGTCGATGTAGTGCTTGCAGTCCGGAATGTCGGTGGCTTCGAATACCTGGTCCACCGTCACCTTATCCGCCGCTATGTGTTGCCGCTCGGCGACTTCGTCTATGCATTTGTTCTCCACAGCCGCGAGGCTCTCGGGAAACTGGGCATCGCATTCTGTGGAAGGCAGCATGCCTTCTATACACAGGAACGCCTGCAGATGACGAGCTGGAGCATTCAGACCGGTGGCCCCTTCGGCCAATGCGGGTGCGCCTATGGTCCCTGACTGCACGAGCATTCCCTTCAATGGAATGGGCTGTTGCGGATGAAGCTTGTTATATGAGGTGATCTCGTGCGCATACTGCGCAATGTACTCAGCCGCCGCGGACTCTCCGGCGAAGTAGAGCGGCTGGCGCGATAGTTCAGGGTGCGCCTGGGAGAAAAGCATCAGCCAGCGTATTAGCTCCTTTCCAGCGTCCGCTATCGAGGTCATATAGGGAGCGTTGCCATCATAGAAACCCACGTAGCGCGGCTGATCGAGATAGACGACATTGGACAGTTGGTTCCACGACCACGGATTGGATTCGAACCGGAAGTCAGTATCGTGGGCAAATGGCTCAACGAGGTTCAAAGGGCCGCTTCCCAGAAACACCGGGGGCATCGACGAGGCGCCCGGCCCTCCGGCTAGATAGATCACCAGCGGCGAGTTGGAGCGACGGGAACGTACGAGCAAACTGAAGAAGCGGTTAAGAAACGGCGTTCCAGCGGTGGGCACGTCGATGTACTCGGCGACGGACAGGCGACTGAGTCGGCTCAAGTCTTCCGGTTCCGACGCATCGCATGCGGTCAAGAGCAGGAGACTTGTGGCGATCAACGCCAGGCGCAGCAGGTGGTTCATTCCTTTCCCCGATTTCTTTATTTGGCACTACGCGAACACAGGGCGCGAGAGACGTCGCGACTACGAATGTCTCCTCACCAAAGGAGCGTGCGGCGAGCGTTCGCCAGAGCAGTTTAGGCAGATGAGGGATTTCCGCCATAGGACTTGTCCTAGACTTCAGACGCGCTCTGGTGGCGGTGTCGACACGCTCGCGCGGCCGTTCGGCCACGCTTCTCGACACAACGGTCCGCGCAGCGATGGTGCACGCTGGCTCGCTGTGGAGCCATGCCGCAACGGTTAACGGCGTACGCCGCCGTCCTGATGTTGCTCGATGGCACAGCGCTGCGCCATCAAACAGGGGCGGCGTAGCGAGGTACCAGTTCGCTTACTTGCTAACGCATCCCGATTCGAACGACGTAGTCGCTTGCATCAGGCACACGCAATGTCCTTTTTTGGGAATTGTCCGATGGGCTCGTGAGCAAATTCAACCCACACTTGCGGTCTTCATGACGCCAGCGCGACACACTTCAGCGTAGGCACTGGGTCGATGTCCTGGCACGCGCGGGGCGCGACACATGGATCATCCGCTGCCTGCTCGGAAGCCATGCTGGCTGCGTCAACGCAATGCGGTCCACACCCTGATTTTTTTTTTCCGTGGCGTCGCCGTGGCGCCCATGCGATACGCCGGCGCACGGGGGTTTGCAGCAACCTCGTTTTATGAAACTGGAGCAATAGGATGGAAAACCAAAGAAAGTCTTTCAGCATCATGGCCATGTCGTGCGCCGCCGCGCTTGTCATGATGGCCGGTTCAGCCCAGGCCGCTGATACTGCAATGATTAACTTCAGCGGGTTCGTAGTCGCTTCGACCTGCACATACCAACAGACTATGAATATTCCGCTGCCGACTGTGCTGCTGGCGGATGTCAACGAGAACGGCAAAACCGCAGGACTCAAGAAATTCGATATAGCTTTTAGCAACTGCCCGGCGGGAGCGAAAGTTCGAGCCGATTTTCAAGCGAATCCCGCCTTTGTGGATTCGTCAAGCGGGCTGTTGAAAAACCTGAAGGAGAATGACGGCGGGGCGGTGTTCGTAAATGTCGCCTTAACGGACAAGGACGGCAACGTAATCCGCGTGGGACAACCCCGAACGGACGCACCAGTAGTGGCCGACAATGCGGGCAAGGCGACCCTGACTTATGGTGCCGAGTACTACGGCACCGGTTCGCCCAGCCTCACCCGGCCGGGAGAGGTCACGGCTGCCGTCGGCTTCTTGGCGGAGTATCTATAAGCCATGCCGCCGGAGCGTTGTCGCTCCGGCATTGTCCCAGGTCGAATTAAAGAGAACGCGAGATGAGAGGTCTGTCGCGAGTTCTGTGGGCGGCGTTGCTCGGCTCCGTAACCGCATACGTCCACGCGGGGGTGTCGTTGTCGGGTACCCGAGTTATCTATCCTGAGCAAAGCAGGCAAGTCGGCGTGCGGTTGAGCAACGATGGGAGCCGCCCGACGTTGGTGCAGGCGTGGATCGACACGGGTGATGCGAACGCCAAGCCCGAGGCGTTGAGTGTCCCCTTCGTTGTCATGCCACCTGTGTTCCGCGTGGAGGCCGGCAAGGCGCAGGTGATACGCCTGTCCTATACGAAGGAAGCGCTGCCCCCGGATCGGGAATCGGTGTTTTGGTTGAACGTGCTGGAGATCCCGCCCAAGGCAGATGCCAATGCGGGATCGCAGAACTGGCTGCAGATTGCTTATCGTACACGTGTGAAGCTCTTCTTCCGCCCAAGGGATTTGAAGGGCGATCCGGCTACGGCAGCCGGCAAGGTGAAATGGTCCGTGCTTAAGACCGACCGTGGGTCGGCTTTGCGCGCGGAGAATCCGACACAGTTCGCGGTGTCCTACTCGACGGTCGATGTGCTGGCACCTGGCCGAACCCTGCAAGCCATGCCAGGCATGGTCTTGCCCTTCGATGTTGCCACGTTTCCGCTATCGGGAGATATCGGCAGCATCCCGCGTCCTTTGAAGATCGAGTATTCGACTATCAACGATTACGGCGCACTCGTGCCTGGCGAAACAAGCCTGCCTTAGGCGGTGCAGTTGCATGTACTCCCGCGCCGGTCCATAACTGGTCCAGCGCGGCCGCGAAGTGCATGGGTATCCCGTTTGTTTCGATATGGCTCCAAAGGACATAGAAGTTGCGTTGCGATCGAACGAGGCCGCTTATCGCGGCAATTATTATTGCGAGCGGCTGTATTCCGGTCGGGCAAGCGGCTCTGGCAGACACGCCGACAACGGTTGACGGTAACGTCGCCGTGCAGTTCGAACGAGCCTTCCTGTCCGGCAACTCGATCGACGTAAGTCGCTTTGAACAGGGTAACGTCGTATTGCCCGGCGTCTATACGGTCGAACTGTACGTCAACGATCGACCGCTGGCGCGCAGAGACGTGCGTTTCGTCCCCCAGGAGGGCGGTGCAAGCGCGCAGCCCTGTCTGACGCGGGCGCTGTTGCAAGCCAGCGGCGTGGATATGCGCAAACTGGGATCATCCCTTTCCGACCCGCGGGAAGGGCAGGCGGAAAAGACCGCGGCCGAGGAATGTATCGATCTAACGCACCGTATTCCGGACGCCGCGATTCACTACGATGCAAGCGAGCAGCAGCTGACGCTGAGCATTCCACAAATCGCACTACGGCACACGGCGCGAGGCGAGGTCGACCCATCGCTATGGAGCGACGGCATTCCGGCGGGCCTGCTTCGTTACGAAGCGAATATCTACCGCACGCAAGGCAACGATTCGAGCAACGAAAGTGGCTATCTTGGACTCATGGCGGGCGTGAACCTGGGAGGCTGGCGCTTGCGTCAGCGCTCCTCAATCAACTACAGCAAGTACAGCGAAACGCAGTACTGGTATGACGATCGCAGGGAGACTCGCCAGGGGAAAAAAAATCGTACAGATCTGGAGTTTCAATCGATCGAAAGCTACGCGCAGCACGATCTGACAGCGTGGAAGTCGACGTTCAAGGCCG
Organism: Bordetella sputigena; assembly: GCF_965137885.1. Classification (NCBI taxonomy): domain Bacteria; kingdom Pseudomonadati; phylum Pseudomonadota; class Betaproteobacteria; order Burkholderiales; family Alcaligenaceae; genus Bordetella; species Bordetella sputigena. The sequence continues at coordinate 426,705 of NZ_CBCSCA010000003.1, read as the reverse complement.
GCGACAGCACCACCTCCGGCGAGTTATTCGACAGCTTTTCACTGCGCGGAATTCAACTGGCGAGCGATGACCGCATGTATCCCAGTTCGCTGAGCGGTTATGCGCCCGTGTTGCACGGCGTGGCCCGTTCGAACGCCAAAGTCGAAGTGCGCCAGAACGGCAATGTGATCTACCAGACGACCGTGCCACCCGGTGCCTTTACCATCGACGATCTCAACCCCACCGGCTATGGCGGAGATCTGGAGATGGTTGTCACGGAAGCCGACGGCACCCGTCAAACGTTTTCCGCGCCTTACGCTAGCGTGCCGCAGCTGTTGCGCCCTGGGCGCAGCCGCTACAGCATCGCGTTCGGTCAATACCGCTCCCAGTACCAGGGGACCACAAAGCCATACGTCGGCCAGCTGATCTATCAGCGCGGCCTGAGCGATCTCTTCACCGGATACACAGGGGCATTGGGCGCGGACGACTACGCCGCTGCGCTGGTTGGCAGCGCCCTGAACACCTACCTGGGCGCTTTCGCTCTGGATCTTACGGTCGCACGCGCGCAGCTGCCCGAGCACGTCAACCGGACGGGGCAAAGTGTGCGATTGAGCTACGCCAAGATTCTGCCGCGGACAGATACCTCGCTGACACTGGCCGCCTATCGCTACTCCACCTCCGGCTACTACAGCTTCTCCGATGCGATGCAAGCGCGCCAGGCGGTCAACTCCGACTGGAGCACCCGGTGGTATGGGAATGACTATCGGGCCCGGGATAAGCTGCAGCTAAACGTGAGCCAGCGCGTCGGCGCCGGCAGCTCGCTGAACGCAACGGGCACGTTGACGAGCTACTGGAGCAATCGACCCAGCGATACGGAATTCCAGGTTGGGTACGCCACTGGTTTCAGTTGGGGGCAACTCGGTGTGTCGGTCCGGCGAACCCGTAACGGCTATGGAGAACAGGAAAACCAGGTTTACGCGAGTCTCACAATTCCGTTCGGCCGTCAGTCCGGCCAGTCGCCGCTGTTCTCCTCGTTCACAACGGCGGTCACGCAAGACTCACACGGCGACACTACGCTGCAGTCCAGCGTCTCTGGAACGGCCGGGTCCAACAACGCTTGGTCCTACGGCCTGGACGGCAACTACACCGGTCAAAGTGGCGATCACGCGGCTTCAGTGGGTGGAAACGCGTCGTATACCGGTGGGCAGGGGGCAGTGGGCATCTCTGCCTCGACGGGATCGGGGGTTTCGCAGTACTCGTTGAATGCGTCGGGCGCCATGATTCTGCACGCGGGCGGCTTGACCTTCGGCCAGGCCATGAGCCCCGACGCAGCCGTCGCCCTTATTGAGGCCGATGGTGCGGCCGGAACCATCGTGACCAACGCGTCGGGCGTGGTCGTGGACGGGGATGGCTATGCGGTAGTGCCTTACCTCACGCCCTACCAGGTCAATACGCTAGACCTGGATCCTCAAGGATTATCCGACGACGTCGAGCTGGAATCGACGAGTCAGGATGTGGTGCCGCGCGCCGGCACAGTGGTGCGGGCGACCTTTGAAACCCGGCGCGGGCGGCCGCTCATAGTGCACGTACGCAAGGCCGACGGCCAGGTGGTGCCCATGGGTGCCGATGTGTTCGATGCGCAGGGTAGGCAGGTCGGGGTAGTCGGCCAAGGCGGCACGTTGTTCGCGCGTGGTGTGCCGGACCGCGGGGCGCTTACCGTGCGCTGGGGCTCGGCAGCAGGGGCCGCGTGTGACTTCCCGTACGAGCGCACGCAAGGCAATGCGGGTATTGCCTTGGCTTGCACTCGGGGTGCCGATCAAGAGCAAATGGACGGCTCGAAGCACGGCGCGGATGCGCAGTCCGGCGCCGCTCGGAGTGCCGCGCCCCCAGTCCATTGATGAACGCATAGCGAAGGGGAATCCGAGATGAAACACTCGTATGGTTTGATGTATAAGTCTCGCACGGTGGACAAGCCATGCGTCGTCGGGCGAACAAGTTTATGGCGCATCGCCTTCGCCGCGCTATCGTTGGGATGGGCCTCCGCGGCATCTGCCTATCTCCAGTGCGACGGTGGTAAGTCGGAGGTTTTGGTACATGGACCTGCCTCGATTACCGTGTCACCCGGTACACCTGCCGGGACGCCGCTTACTGGGTGGCTTGACGGTGAACCGGACCCAGAGTTGTATCGTTGCTCCGGCGGCGCCGGCTACCATTGGTTCAGCATGCAAGTGCACTACAGCGGTAGCGGCGATGACACGGGCAAAAGAGTATTCCGTGATGGGGTGGCGGTTCCCGTTCTCAGCACCAATATTGACGGAATTGGGATCGCCGTTGCTGCGCGGGTAGCTTTCCAGGCTATCGGCTGGCAACCCTGGATGCAGGGGATGCAATACCCTGCCGGCAACATCCTAAGCCTGGCTGAGGATTACAACGCCTCGTGGGTCGCTAGGCAGGGCGGTCAAGTCAGCTATCAACTCGTAAAAACCAAGGACGGCGTCGTTAACACGGGCGAGATATCGAGTGTTTATTCGAGGCTTGCGGAAGCCCCAATTGGTCCACACAACACACAGGTTGATGGCAGCTGGACAGAGCAGCGTTATGCGCTCGCGCCCATCCGAATCAATCCGTTGACGTGCGCAACGCGGGATGTAAGCGTGAATATGGGCGAGATACCGGTCAGCGCCTTCGGTGGGCCCGGTATGACCGCCGGACGGAAGTCCTTTGCGATAGCGTTGAGAGATTGTCCCCCTGGCATTCAAAGTATTGAATACACACTCGATCCGACAACCCAGATTATCTCTTCCGACCTTAGTATCGTCGCGCTGGAGACGGGTGGCGCCGCCATCGGAGTGGGCTTGCAATTGATGGATGCCACCGGTCGGCCCGTGCCCTTGCAGCAACCGGTGCGCTTCTCCAGCTATGTCCCAGGTTCGGCCTCCGCCGACATTCCACTGCAGGCGGCCTACTACCAGACGGCTGGCACCATCACACCGGGGAAGGCCAACGCGGCCGTGCGCTTCACTATTACGTACCCGTGAGCCACCGCATCGAGGCCGCCGCGCCGCGCCGCGCCGCGGAGCTTGGCTTGTGAATCCAGACCCGCAGCCCTTTGTGCCGCGCGGCATCACCCCAATTGCTGCGCAAGCCGCGCTTCCACCGCCCGTCTCAGCCTGGCCAAGGTTTCCGGCGAGTTCGGATCCTCGACATCAATAAGCACTTCTGTCCAACTATCGACAGGCTTGGCGCCGATCTGGTTGATATAAGGCGAGTTCGCCTCGATGATCCAGACCGCCGCGCTATTGCCGTCATCGACGCGATCCTTGATCGCGCCGACATATTTGACCTGCCGGAAGTCGCCAGTGGGAATCTGGTGTTCCGAGATTATTCGCTGCATTGTTTTCTCCAACTTGGGGCGCGCCCCGACTGTACGCACACTACGCTGATTGCAGCGTACTCCCTAACGTTCAATTGAAACAAAGCTCTGGAACAAGCGGAGCTTAGCGTTTCATCAGCGGCCGGACCGAAGCGCCATGAAGCAGGATGGATGCGGCGATGGTGATCAGGACGATATTGATCAGTTGCTGGCTGAGTTCCTGTCCTATGCCATGCCGGATGGCGAAGACGAGATAGTAGACCGAGCCGATTCCCCGAATGCCGAACCACGATATCTTCGCCCGGCTTTGCAGGTTCGAGCTGTGGCCCAATGTGCCCAGGAATACCGCCAGGGGGCGAAGGATCAGGAAGAGGGCGGGAATGAACCACCATTGCATGTCCGCCGGCTGCACATAGGCCAGCATGGCGCCCACCACCAACACCATCGTCAACTCGGCCAAGCCTTCCAATTGCGAATTGAACGTATGGACCGCATCGCTCATCGCCGCGCTTGCGTGATGCGAGTGCGTCGCCAGGCGCCGTTTGCCGTCGTCCCGGCTAATTTCCTCCGGATTCAAGGACGTACTGCCCGCGCGCGGCTGTTCTCCGACGCGCTGCAGGGCCAGCCCGGCGGCGAAAACGGCCAGGAAGCCTGACGCCATGCAGGTCTGCGCCATTCCATAGGCCATGGCGATCAGGCCTAGCGAAAGGAATTCGTTCAAGCCGACGGCGTGGGCGTGTCGCGTACGCAGATAGACGACCAGCCTGCCTATCAATGTCCCCAGCGCCGCGCCTATCAGCAGGCCGCCTACGGTCGCCCACAGGACATCCACCACCACCCATCGCCAGCCATGCGCGCCCAGATCGTAGTGTCCCAGCAGTCCTAACCCAAGTACGACAAAAGGAAATGCCGTACCGTCGTTCAAGCCGCCTTCGCCGGCCAGGCCGAAGCGCAGGCGGTCCGGGTCCGGGCCGCGATCGGTCTTCACGCCGGACGCGAGTACGGGGTCGGTGGGCGCGAGGATGCCTCCGAGCAATATGGCCTCGGCCCATGACATGCCCAGGGCATGCACGGCCAGGAAGGCGATCATCCCCACGGTAAGCGCCATCGACACGAACGCCAGCCGCAAGGGCAAGAGCCATCGCCTGTCGAGCATCGGCACACCCATGCGCAAGCCGACAGTGAACAGCGAGATCAATACCGCGGCTTCGGCCAGTTTCTCAAGGACGTCCGCGTGGTGCAGCGGGTCGGGGGAGATCAAGCTCAGCCATGAAGGTCCGAGCACGTACCCGACGCATAGATAAATCATGGCGCTGCTGAGCAGCACGCGCGCGAATAGCGAGCTGGCCAGCACCATGGTGATGAGCAGGGCACCGAAGAATAAGAACCAATGAGGTGCCGACATGGAAGCGTCCGGATCGATGTTCCGTCCAGGGTATCAGGTAGCACGGCTGGAGGTAGCCGCGTTCACGTTCCTTGGCCGATCTGTCGGGTCCGACAGGCTCCGGGCGCGGCGGGGTGGCACATGCCGTAACCAAAGAGGGTGTGTCCCCTCGAGTCTTTCCTTGACATGCCTACTCAAGCAGCCCACAGTCGACACAAGACTCAAGTACCGCGATTTGTGCCATCCTGCGCCTGCGCGCTTCATCGTCCAAACTCCTTTCCTTGATCTCGCTCGAAGGGGGCACTCCCTTCCGTTTCAAGGAAAGAGCATGCAAACAGGCAATGTTGAAAGGTTTGACGCGAGCAGGGGTTTCCCATTCTTCATGATGGACGTCGCGGACGACGATCGTCATCCCAGCATCGATGCGATGGAAGACACTGATGCCGCTACGTGCATGGACGCGCGGCGCGTGAGCTTCTCCATAGGGCAAGGCCCGAAAGGATCGCAGACCGCGAATATTCGCATGCTGTGAAGCATCGCGGTCCGATCTAGCCGTGCTATTTCAGGGTTCTGGCGCCGGCCAGCGCCATGTCGACCAGGTGTTGCACCGACATCGATGTGGTCCGGCGAAACACCAGGGTCAATGGAATGGTGAAGGCCGAGGCCGCATCAAGCGGCCGATATGCCACGCTGTCCTGATGCACGGCGCCGATGGCTTGCGGCACGATAGTAATGCCGCGGCCGGCGGAGACCAGCGTAACGGCGGATAGCAGGCGCGGCACGTCCGCCACGATCTTCGGCGTGAAGCCGGCCTTGCGACAGGCCGGCATGAGCTCGTCCTGGATACCCGGACCGTCCGCGCGGCGGTAGAAGATCCAGGGCTCATCCGCCAACTCGACCAGTGGAATCGCTTTGCGCCGCTTTGCCAGCCTGTGGGCGGCGGGAAGGGCGACGACCATGGGTTCGTTGTCCAAAACTACCGAGCGCAGCGTGGGGTAGCGGTCCGTTGTCGAGCGCACGAAGGCGGCGTCTATGGATTCGTTGGCGACGGCTTCCAGGAGGTCACGGGTGGCGTTCTCCTGGAATTCCAAATCGACCTGAGGATGCTTTTCGTTGAACGCGCGGAGTAGGCGTGGAACGAGGGGGTGCAGCGATGCCGAGCTTGTATAGCCGACGGCGATGCGGCCGGACTCTCCGCGGGATGCCTGGCGGACTCGTGTGACGGCGGCCTCGGCTTCAGCCAATAAGCGGCATGCGTCTTTCAGGAAGACCTGGCCGCTGGCGTTCAACTTGATACTGCGGGGCGTACGGTCGAATAGCTGCACGCCTAGCTCACGTTCCAGATCGCGGATCTGTTGGCTCAGGGGCGGCTGCTGTATGCCCAGGCGCTGCGCGGCCCGGGTCATGTGCTGCTCTTCCGCGACTGCTACGAAATACCGGAGGTGGCGTAGTTCCATCGCATGCTTTGCAGATGTGGAAGATATGCATATGGGACGAACTATATATTTTACATATTGCGCTTCGACGTTCAGAATCCTCTCCCGCCGATATGAGCTATGACGCAAGGCGTCAGTTGGAGAGACCAATGAGCATCGATTTCCACTCCGAAGCAGTCAAGGACACGTATGCGAACCGTGATGCGCATGCGGATTGGGCGCGGGCGATCAAGGGGCTGATCCAGCCGGCGGGCAAGCGTGTGGTCGACGTGGGCTGCGGGGGAGGGATCTATACGCTGGCTTGGGCGAATTTGGGCGCCGCTCATGTGACGGGTGTGGATTTCTCAGAGGTGATGGTCAATACGGCGTCGAAGCAGGCGCAGGGCCGCACCGACCTCGCGTTCAAAGTCGGCGCTTCAGACGCTACGGGTTTGCCGAGTGGCAGTGCGGATGTCGTTTTCCAGCGAGCGCTGATCCATCATCTGACTGAGTATGCGGATACCTTTCGCGAAGCGGCACGGCTGTTGACCTCGGGCGGGATGCTGTTGGTCCAGGACCGCACGGTGGACGACGTACGGCTGCCCGGTTCGCCGCGGCATATACGGGGCTATTTCTTTGAATGCTTCCCGCGCCTGGCTGAGTTCGAGTCTGGCCGGCGGCCTACCGATGCTCGCGTTCGCGCTGCGTTGGACGAAGCGGGCTTCGTGAGCACGGAGTCGCGCACGCTTTGGGAGACGCGCAAGACCTACAAGGACTTCGGGTCGTTGGCGAGTGATCTACGTGCCCGGACCGGGCGGTCCATTTTGCATGAATTGAGCGATGCCGAGCTCGATCAACTGGTGGACTTTATCGGCGACCGGCTGCCAGGTGGGGAGACGATCGTCGAGCAGGACAGGTGGACGCTTTGGTCGGCGAGCCGGCCTCGCTACGACTAGGTGTCTGACCCGCCCCGGGGCCGCCTACCTTACGCAAACCAGGCCATCGTGATATCCGCAATCAAAGTGCCGTCCGGCAGTCGAATGCGCTTTTGCAGGCGCCCCTCTTCGACGAAGCCAAAGCGTTCATATAGGCGCCGGGCACGGTGATTGGTCTCTCGCACCCGTAGTTCGATCTTCACCAGTCCCGATCGCATGCGCGCCCAATCCAGGAGCCGGGTCATCAGGGCGCTACCGATACCCTGTCCCAGATGGCCCGGATGCACGACGATGGTTAGCGTCAGGACGTGCGCCAGGGCCTCAAGGCCCAAGGGGTCCAGCAGCGCGTGGCCGGCGACTTGACCGTTGCGCTCCGCCACAAGGTAAAGACCGTCACGACTAAGCGCGGTGATCTTCCGTTCAAAAGCTTCCGGGTGGAGTTCGGCCGGACGGGAAACGAGCAGTCCTGGTGTCCGCGCGGTTTCGCGCTCCGCTTCGCACAGTCTCGTCGCGTCGGCTGGGGAGGCTTCGCGTATGACAAGAGTGTCCAAGATGCGGCTCCAGCATGGCGGGCGGGTTGCGTGGGCTTCTTCGATTTCTGTGGGCCCATCAGGTCGTTCGATGCGACTCTTGCAAATCGATGCCTATTTTATCTTCGATAGTCCGTTGCTACGAGATGAGGTCTTCGATGTGCTCGGGCGGTGTGCGAGCGAGCGGCCTAGGGAACCGGCGACCACGGTCTTCAAGCCGGCATCTGAGTTGGCGCGGGGCTGTCCTCAAGATGATGCGCGGCTACCGCGCGTTGGAAGCCGCTTTCCACGTGCTGCCGCATGGCCTTCGCGGCGATGTCGGGATCGCGCGTGGCGAGCGCGTCCAGGATCGTGCGGTGTTCGGCGTGGGATGCCGACGAGCTGCCGGCCAATGAGAACCCGCGCCGGCGCAGCAGGTGTATGCGGTTCACTACCTGCCGGTAGAGACCGAGCAGCGTGGCGTTGCCGGTCATCTCGACCAGCCTGTCGTGGAACGCCAGGTTCAGCTCGAAGTACCGGTTGACGCCGTCACGTGACGATGTGCTTTCGAGTTCGGTGAGCATCGCGCCCAGCTCCGCCAACTGCTCGTCGGTGATGCGTGGCGCCAGGCGGCGACCGACCATTTCGTCCATGCCGGCTCTCACGTCGTAGAGCTCGGCTGCTTCTTCGTCGGACAGGTCGCGGATGAAGACGCCGCGGTTTTTCTCCAGGCGGACCAGGCCGGCTTCTTCCAGCGCCCGGAAGGCTTCTCGCAATGGGCTGCGGCTGACGCCCAGCCGTTGCGACAGTTCGCTTTCGTTCAGCCGCGACCCGACCGTCAGCTCGCCAGACTTGATGCCGCGCAGGATTTCTTCCTGCACCAGGCCGGAGAGGGTCATGGAGCGCAACAGGTCGAAGGGCGATGCGGCGTTGGAGGACATGGGGTGCGACCTTGAGATAACGACAGACCGCGCGGCGCAACGCATTAAAAACCCGCGCCAACTTCAGCGGCCGGTAAGCATAACAAAAGTACTGTATCTCGCAGATTGTCGAATCGTCGACAATCCGTAGAATGCAATTCCCTTGAGGCGTTTGGCAAGTACCAAATCGCCCGACGTCGGCCCGCGGGGGCATGAACAAGCAGGACAAGGGCGCGGAACAGCGCTCCGAAATAGAGAAAGCGCCAGGCGGCACGCCCAAAGAACCGCCATGAAGCTTCCTTGGATACCCGTGGAGTCGAGACAAATGGCCGCAATCAAGGCGAAGGTGTTCAGTGGTACGCCCGGCAAGGTGTTCATCCTGCTGTGCGCGATGTATTTCATCGAATACGTGGACCGGGTGAACCTGTCGGTCGCGGCGCCGCTGATCAAGCAGGAATTCGGGCTGAGCAACACCAAGCTGGGCGTCGCGCTGGCGGCGTTCGGATATTGCTATGCCATCTTCCAGATCATCTGCGGCTATCTAGGCGACCGCCTGGGGCCGCGCCGCATGTTGGCAGTTTCAGGATTGGTGTGGGCGTTGGGGACGCTGGCGACCGGTTTCGCGACGGGCCTGGGCGGGCTGATCATCGCGCGCTTGCTCGTCGGAACCGGGGAGGGCGGCACGATTCCGGTTGCTACTCGCGCCATGAGCAATTGGGTGCCGACCAGCCGGCGCGGCTTCGCGCAGGGGTTCACGCATTCCGCGTCGCGTGCAGCCGCGGCGCTGACGCCGCCGCTGGTGGTGTTCATGATTCCCTTCGTAGGCTGGCGCGGCTCGTTCATGGTGATGGGCGTGATCAGCCTGATCTGGGTGGCGCTGTGGTACGGCTACTTTCGCGATGACCCGCGCGACCATCGCGCGATCAGGCAGGAAGAACTGGCGGCGCTGCCGGCGTATGCCGATGCCGCGCGGGGACACGATGGGACGCGTCAGCCGGTGCCGTGGATGGCGCTGCTGCGCCGCATCCTGCCGGTGACGATCGTGTTCTTCGCCCATGCCTGGGCGCTGTGGATGTACCTGAGCTGGCTGCCCAGCTTTTTCGTGTCCCACTTCCACATCAACCTGAAGCACTCGGCCTTCTATACCGGCGCGGTATTCCTGGCGGCGGTGATCGGAAATACCGCCGGTGGAATGCTGACGGACTGGCTCTACACGCGGACGGGCAAGGTGAATGCCGCGCGGCGCAATGTTGTGATTCTCGGCTTTGGCGGTTCCATCTTGTTCATGTCCGGCGTGCTGTTCGTGCATGACGAGACCGTGGTGGCGCTGTGCCTGGCGGCGGCGCTGTTCTTCCTGGAATTGAGCGCCGGGCCGGTGTTCGCGACGCCGATGGATGTGGCGCCGGCCTACGCGGGCGTCGCGACTGGCTTCGTCAGCACGGCCGCGGGGCTGGCGGCCGTGATTTCCCCTATCACCTTTGGCTACATCGTCGACGCGACGGGTAGCTATACCTCGCCTTTCGTGGTGTCGATCGCCATTCTGGTCGTCGGCATCGTGATGTCGTTCTGGATGCGGCCGGACAAGGTGCTACAGGTGCCGACACCCAAGTCGAACGGCGCGCGACCCGGAGCGGCGGCGCCGGTCATGGAATTCAGGAGTACAGCGCATGAATGAAGCAACGGATCGCCCCTTGTCCGGACTGGTGGCGATCGTGACGGGCGCGGCCCGCAATATCGGCCGCGCGATCGCGGTGGAGCTGGGCAGGCAGGGCGCGGATGTGGTGGTGAACGCGCAGCGGTCCGCCGCGGAAGCCGAAGAGACCGCATCGTTGATACGGGAGACGGGCGCGCATGCGCTGGCGCATCTGGCGGACATCTCGCATCCGGATGGCGCACAAGGTTTGATCGACGCGGCGGTCGAGCGATTCGGCCGCATCGATATCCTGATCAACAATGCGGCGATCCGCCGCGAGTCGCCGTTCGATGAGCTGGACTGGCAGCAATGGCGCGAGGTGACGGGCGTGATCCTGGACGGCGCCTATCTGTGCGCGCACGCCGCCGCGCCCTATCTGCGGCGGTCGCCCGCGGGCGCCATCATCAATATCGGCGGCATGTCCGCGCACGGCGGATCGAGCGGGCGCGCCCATGTGATCGCCGCGAAGATGGGCCTGGTCGGGCTGACGCGCGCGCTGGCGCATGACATGAGCGGTGATGGCGTGACGGTGAATTGCGTCGTGCCCGGGTTGATCGACACCGCGCGTGGGCATTCCGCGCAGGGCACGCCGGCGCATCATGCCAGGCATACCACCCTGCTGGGCCGTCGCGGCACGTCGCAGGAGGTAGCCGATCTGGTGGTGTTCCTGTGCGGACCGAAGGCGCGGTACCTGACGGGACAGACGATGCACGCGAATGGCGGCGCGTATCTGGGCGGATAGACGCGCCGCAGCCGGTGGCGCTCTATGCCCCATGGGCGACGGCACGCTCAGCCCGGACGACCACGCAACAACAAGAATTCTCCTGGAGATCGAATGACATCGACAAGCACAATATCGCGCATCGCGGCGCGCGTGGCCGGCATGGGCGCGGGCATCGCCGTGGCGCTGACCCTGGGCATGCAAGGCGCCCATGCCCAAACCGACTATCCCAACCACAAGGTGCGCGTCATTGCGCCGCAAGGCGCGGGCGGCGGCGTGGACGTGGTAGGGCGCCTGCTGATGGAGCAGCTTTCGCAGCGCCTGGGCCAATCCTTCTATATCGAAAACCAGGGCGGTGCCGGCGGCATCATCGGCGCATCGGATACGGCGCGCGCCGCGCCCGACGGCTATACGCTGATGATCGCCTACGTCGCCACGCACGGCACCAACCCCGCGGTGCGCAAGACCCCGTACGACGCGGTAAAAAGCTTCACGCCGATTGCGATGATAGGCGGCACGGCCAACATGCTGCTGGTCGGGCAGCATCTGGACGTCAAGACGCTCAAGGACTTCGTCGCCTACGCCAAGCAGAACCCGGACAAGCTCAGCTACGGCACGTCGGGCAACGGCACGCTGAACCATTTGGCCATGGAGCAGTTCAAGCATGTTGCCGGCTTCAGTGACCTGTCGGTGCCGTACAAGAGCATGAGCGAGGCGCTGACCGATGTGATCGGCGGCCGCGTGCAGACGGTGTTCCCCGGTGTTGCCGCGGGATTGCCGGCGGTGAAGTCGGGCCGCGTCACGCCGCTGGCCGTTACGGGCGACAAGCGCCAGGCGGTGCTGCCCGATGTGCCGACCTTCAAGGAGCTGGGCTATCCGTCCATGCAGGCCTTGACCTGGTACGGCGTGGTCGGCCCCGCCAAGATGCCGCAGGCCGTGACCGACAAGCTGAACGCCACCATCAACGACATCCTGAAATCCCCCGACTTCCAGCAGAAGCTGGAACAGATCGGCATCGAACCGATGCCCATGACGCCGCCCCAGTTCGGCGACTACATCGCCAAGGAAGTGCGTACCTGGACGCAGGTTGCGCACGACAGCAACATCAGCATCGACTGACCCGGAAAACACCATGTCCAAGGAAAGCATCAACCCCGAAGTTTCCATCTCGCAGCGCCTGGCGCGCGGCATCCTGTCTGCGGAGCCGCAGAAAACGGCCGGCGCGCGCGAGGTCGGCCGCCGCATGTTGCTCGACATCGTCGGCATTTGCATCGCGGCCCGCGACCAGGCCTACGTCGGCGCGGCGATGGCTGCTATCGACGGCGACGGCGCGTGCACCGTGCTGGGCCACGACCGCCGGCTGGGCGCGGAAGGCGCGGCCTTCGTCAACGGCATCGCCGCGCATGGCGAGGATTTCGACGATACCTTCGAAGGCGGACCCGTGCATGCGGGGGTCGTGATCGTGCCGGCCTTGCTGGCGGCGGCGGAGCGCCACGGCCTCTCTGGGCAGGACTTCCTGCGCGGGCTGGCGATAGGCTCGGAACTGATGTGCCGCCTGTGCGCGGTGGCGCCGACCAAAGTGCATAAGGCCGGCTTCCATCCCACGGCGGTGTTCGGCGTGATGGGCGCGGTGGCCGGTATCGGGGCGGCGTTGAGGCTGACCGAACAGCAGTTGGTCGATGCCTTCGGTATCGCCGGCAGCATGGCGTCGGGCATCATCGAATACCTGGCCGATGGCTCCTGGACCAAGCGCATGCATCCCGGCTGGGCGGCGCAATCGGGCTATCGGGCCGTGCGCCTGGCGCTGGAAGGCTTCAAGGGGCCGCGTACGGTGTTCGAAGGCACGCACGGCCTGTTCCACGGCTTTGCCAACACGCTGGACGGCGATTTCGGCGCGATGATGGCGGGCTTCGGCCAGAAGTGGATCTGGGAAACCATCGCGTTCAAGCCCTATGCCTGCGGCACGATGTGCCATCCCTATATCGATTGCGCGCGGGAATTCGGCAAGCTGGGGATCGATCCTTCGACCATTGCGAGCATCGAGTGCGAGGCCGCGGAAGGCGTGCTGCATCGCCTGTGGGAGCCGCTGGACCAGAAGCGGTCGCCGCCGAACGGCTACGCCGCCAAGTTCAGCGTGCCGTATGCGATCGCGGTAGCAATTGTGCGGGGCGACGCGGGCCTGCGCGAGTATGACGATGTGATCGTCAAGGACGCGGCCATTCTGGCGGTGGCGTCCAAGGTTTCATACGTCGTGGATCCCAATAACCCCTATCCCAAACAGTTCACCGGACACGTGCGCGTGACGCTGAAGGACGGCAAGGTGCATGAGTTCCGCCAGGGATACTTCAAGGGCGGCGCGGAGCACCCGCTCAGCGATGATGACCTGACGCGCAAGTTCCAGGCGAATTGCGCGTATGGCGGGTTGAGCGAGGCCGAGGCACGCGCGTTGCTGGCGCACGTCGACGCCGCCTTTGAGCGGCCTGTGGTGGATTTCTCGCGAGGTTTCCGCCCTCGGTGACGCCCTGATGGGGCATTTGCCATTCCTATATCTTCAGTTCGAGCCGATCCCGCGTTAGATTAGCGGGATTCCAGCCTGAGGCGCGGGTTCCGGAATCACGAGGTCCGCGTTAGCGGGCTACATGGTTCGGACAAGGGAATGGCAACCATACGTCGGCGTGAAACGCGATGGACGACCTGATCGCCACGGCCGCCCGCGCGCTGGCGGCAGGCGATGCGCTGGCCGCGCTGAACTGCGTGGCCCTGCGCGACGACGCGCAGGCGCTGGCGCTGCGCGGGATCGCCATGGCGCAACTGACGGATTTCGCGCGCGCCCGGGCTTTGCTGCGCAGGGCGGCACGGGCTTTCGGTGCCCGCAATGCCTTGGCGCGCGCCCGCTGCATCGTGGCGGAAGCGGAAATCGCCTTGGTGTCGCGCGACCTGGCGTGGCCGGAGCAAGCCCTGGATGCCGCGCGGGCGGTCCTTGACGCCCACGGCGACCGCATCAACGCCGCGCATGCCCGACATCTGCACGTTCGCCGCCTATTGCTGCTAGGCCGGCTGGGTGACGCTGAGCAAGCCGTCGAAGCGGTGGACACGACGGTCTTGACGCCCGCGTCACGCGCCGCGCACGAGCTTGCCGTCGCGGGCATTGCGATGCGCCGGATACGTGCCAGGCCGGCCCGGGACGCGTTGGCGCGGGCCGGGCGTGCCGCGCGCAACGCCGGGATTCCGGCGCTCGCGGCGGAGGTGGAATCCGTCGCAAGCATGCTGGAAACACCGGCCGCGCGCCTGATCTCGCGCGATGGCGAACGCCTGCTGCGGCTGGACGAAGTCGAAGCGCTGCTGCATTCGAGCAGCTTGGTCGTCGACGCGTGCCGCCAGGCCGTGATCGAAGACAACGTAACGGTGCCTTTGGCCACGCGGCCGATGTTGTTCGCGCTGGTGCGCCTGCTGGCGCAGGCCTGGCCGGGCGATGTGTCCCGCGACGCGTTGATTGAGAAAGCCTTCCGCACACGGCATGGCGACGATACGCATCGCGTACGCTTGCGCGTGGAAATCGGCAGGCTGCGCCGGGCGCTGCAGGGACTGGCCGACATCACCGCCACCGCGCGTGGCTTCTTGCTTGCGCCGCGCAATGGGCGCCCGCTCGCCGTGCTGGCGCATCCGGTCGAAGAGGCCCATGCGGCTCTGCTTGCCTTGCTGTCGGATGGCGAATCGTGGTCCAGTTCGGCCTTGGCGATGGCGCTGGGTACGAGCCAGCGCACGGTACAGCGCGCGCTGGAGGACCTGGCGGCGCGCGGCCAGATCGAGTGCACGGGCCAGGGCCGCGGGCGCCGCTGGATGGCGCCGCCGCCGCCCGGTTGCACGACAACCTTGTTACTCCCGTATCCCTTGCTGCCTGATTAGGATGAAGGCTCGCAAACACGGAAGTACTTCGACAAGGACGGAACCCATGAACAAGCCAGCTGAAATCATTCGCGAACTTGGACCCTTTCCCGGCGTATCCGCCGTGCATGGCTTGACCTACGATGGCCAGCACGTGTGGTTCGCGTCGGGCGACAGATTGAATTGCATAGACCCCGGCAACGGCGCCACGCTGCGCACGATAGAGGTCGAGGCCAGTGCGGGCACGGCGTACGACGGCAAGCACATCTACCAGATCGCCGGGGAGCGCATCCAGAAAGTCGATCCCAAGACCGGCGCGGTCGCCGGCTCCATTCCGACCCCGGCGGCCGGTTGCTCCGGCATGGCCTGGGCCGAAGGTTTCCTGTGGGTGGCGCACTATCGCGAACGCAAGATCCACCAGGTCGACCCGGCCACGGGCAAGGTGCTGCGCAGTATCGAATCCAATCGCTTCGTCACGGGCATCACCTGGGTGGATGACCAACTGTGGCACGGCACCTGGGAAGAAGACGCCAGCGAGCTTCGCCAGATCTGCCCGGAAACGGGTGAGGTTATCCAGCAACTGGACATGCCGGCTGGCATACACATCTCCGGCATCGAATCCGATGGTCGCGACCTGATCTTCTGCGGCGGCGGCCCCAGCGGCAAAATCCGCGTCGTGCGCCGGCCGAGCATTCGCTGAGCTCTTCACGTCAGGGAATGCGGCTGCCTTGATGCGAAATTTGATGAATAATTGCATCAATACTGATGAAGCGAGGGCGGCCCTGTGCGAACCACTGTAACTATCGACGATGAGCTGTACGAAAAGGCGTTGGAGATGGCAGGACCTTCCTTCGACAAGGCCGACCTTTTCCGTGTCGCGATCCAGACCTTCGTGCGGCTGCAGGCTGCCAGGCGCTTGGCAGCTCTGGGCGGGAAGGCGCCTGCTATGCAAGATATCCCCAGACACACGACGGAACCCGGCAAGTGAAGGGCGTATTAGTCGATACGTCCGTATGGGTTGCCCATTTTCGTGTATCAAACAACGCCCTGTATCGCTTGCTTGGCTTAGATCTTGTGATGACGCATCCCATGGTGCTGGCCGAACTTGCGTGCGGCACGCCTCCAGCGCCGCGTACCGAGACCCTAAGCAGCCTGGGACTTCTGCGACAAACGCAGCAGGCCAGTCTTCCTGAAGTCATAGATTTCATCGAGCGCGAACAGTTGTATGGTTTGGAATGCGGCGTGGTAGATTTGATGCTGCTGGCATCTGCTCTGATTACTTCCGACGTCGAGCTGTGGACTTATGACAAGCGGCTATCGACGCTGTGCGAGCGATTTGACATACTGCATCGCCCTGTTGAACTGTGAGATGGATATACTCATTCCCGGCCATACCGCCGGCTCCGCTTTCCGACGAATCACTCGACGCCGACGTTGAGTGGTTTCTCTTGTCCGGTCGCTGAGTACTGAATTTCCAGCGATCAACCTTGAAGGCCACGACATTTCTCGTGGCCTTTTTGTTTTCGATGCGCTCTATGCGGCGCGGCCAGGGGTGATGTTTTCGGGCCTTCGCTTCCCACTCTGAAGGAGCGCAAGCATGCATTACCCCGACTTTCACATCCGGCCTTACCAGGATTCCGACGAAGCCGCCGTTATCCGGCTTTGGCACGCGTGCGGCTTGACGCGGCCGTGGAATGACCCGCGCAAGGACATCGAGCGCAAGCTGACGGTGCAGGCCGAGTGGTTCCTGGTCGGTGTGGAGGAGGGCCGCGTCGTGGCGTCGATGATGGCCGGCTACGACGGCCATCGTGGCTGGATCAATTACCTGTCCGTCGATCCGGCCTGCCGCAAACGCGGCTACGGCAAGGCGCTGGTCGAGGCGGCGGAACAGCGGTTCATCGCCGCCGGCTGCCCGAAGATCAATCTATTGATACGCGGCGACAACATCCAGGTGCAGGACTTCTATCGCGGCTTGGGATTCACGCGGGACGACGTTGTCAGCTACGGCAAGCGTTTGATCCCCGATACTCAGGAACGGGCGGCAGGTTGAATTTCGCGCAGCAGCGAGACGAACGCATCCAGCGCGCGCGATGTGGTGTCTCGCCGCCAGATCAGCCACGTCTGCAGTACCGCGAATTTGCCGTGCATGGGCCAGGCCGTCACCGAGGTATAGCCAGGCATGCTTTCCAGCATGGCCCTGGGTATGACGGCCAGGCCGCCGCCGGCGCTGACGCAGGCCAGCATGGTGTGATACGACTCGATCTCCCGCACTTTGCCGGGGATGGCCTTGTCCTGGGCGAACCATTTCTCGAAATGGTGCCGGTAGGAACAGTTGTCGCGGAAGACGTAGATGACTTCCCCGGCGGCATCGCGCCCGCGCCGCACCGGCGCGTGCTGCGTCGGGGCGATGATCACCATCTCTTCGTCGAAGACCGGAATGCCGTCGATGGCCGGGTGCTTGATCGGCCCGTCGACGAAGGCCGCGACCAGGCGGCCTTCCAGCACCCCGTCGATCATCGAGCCGGACGGTCCCGTGGAAAGGTCCAGCTCGACCTCGGGATAGCGGCCGTTGAAGCTGGCCAACACGCCAGGGATGCGTACCGCGGCGGCGCTTTCCAAGGCGCCCAGGGGAAAGCTGCCCGCGGGTTCTTCGCCGGACACCGCGGCCCGCGCCTGGTCCACCAGGTTCAGGATGTTCTGCGCGTAGCCCAGGAAGTTGCGCCCCGTCGCCGACAGGCGCAGGCGGTTGTTCTCGCGGATGAACAGGTCCACGCCCAGGTCGGCTTCCAGCTGCTTGAGCCGGGTGGTCAGGTTGGACGGAACGCGGTGTATCCGCTCGGCCGCGGCGGCGATGCTTTGGTGCTGCGCGACGGCGCAGAAGATTTCGAGTTGCACGAGGTCCATGGCGCTTCCGGTGGGCGAGGTCCGGGTATGGTACTCCAGCGCTCTCGAAACGAGAGTATTTCATTCATGAATATTCAGTTTTTGAGAGCGCGGCGTCATCGTATCCTGGCGGGTCATGCCAGCGACCACAGCCGGCAACTACCCAGGATGCCCAGAATGCCGAACCCCACCCACGCCATATCGATAAACCCCGCCACCGGGGAGCAGATCGGGTCATACCCCTATGACTCGGAGGCCGATTTGCACGCGGTACTCGACCGCGCGACCGCGGCCTATGCCCGGTGGCGCGGGACAACGGTTGCCGACCGCTGCGCAATGCTGAAGCGCCTGGGCGATGCGCTGCGGGCGGACATCGATCGCCTGGCGGGGATGATCACCGCTGAAATGGGCAAGCCGATAACGCAGGCCCGCGGCGAGATCGAAAAGTGCGCCGGCACCTGCGCCTGGTATGCCGAGAACGGTGGCCGCATGATGGCCCCCGAGCCCACCAGCGTGGAGAAGGACGCCGCCTGGATCGAGTTCCGGCCGCTGGGCACCATCCTGGCCGTGATGCCCTGGAACTTCCCCATCTGGCAGGTCATACGCAGCGTGGTGCCGGCCCTGGTCGCCGGCAATACCTATATCCTGAAGCACGCGCCCAACGTGATGGGCAGCGCCTATCTGCTGCGCGAAGTGTTCGCGCGCGCGGGATTCCCGGATGACGTTTTCCAGGTCGCCAACCTGACGAACGACCTGGTATCGCAGGCCATCGCCGACGACCGCGTCGCCGCCATCACGCTGACCGGCAGCGTCAGGGCTGGGGCCGCGATCGGCTCGCAGTCCGGGCTGGCGCTGAAGAAATGCGTGCTCGAACTGGGCGGCTCGGATCCCTTCATCGTGCTGCCCGATGCCGACCTGGACGACGCCGTGCGGGCGGCCATTCTGGGGCGCTTCCAGAATACCGGGCAGGTTTGCGCCGCGGCCAAGCGCTTCATCGTCCACCGCGACGTGGCCGATGCCTTCACCGAACGCTTCGTGGCGGGGACCAAGGCGCTGGTTGTCGGGACGCCCACCGACGCCGCCACCTACATCGGCCCGATGGCCCGCTTCGATCTGCGGGACGAGCTCCATAACCAGGTCCAACGCTCGATACAGGAAGGCGCCGAGCTGCTCCTGGGCGGCAGGAAGCAGGACGGACCGGGCAACTTCTACGAGCCCACCGTGCTGGCCAACGTGACGTCCGCCATGACCTCGTTCCGCGAGGAGATGTTCGGCCCGGTGGCCTCCATCATCCGGGCCGACGACGCCGACCACGCGCTGGCCTTGGCGAACGAAAGCCAGTTCGGCCTGACGGCGACCGTTTATTCCGGCGACGTGCAGGCCGCTCGCGACATGGCCGCGAAGCTGGAAGTCGGCGGCGTCTTCATCAACGGCTACAGCGCCAGCGATCCGCGCGTCGCCTTCGGCGGCGTCAAGAAGAGCGGCTTCGGCCGCGAACTCTCGCATTTCGGCGTCAGGGAGTTCTGCAACGTCCAGACGGTCTGGCTGGGCCGTAGATAGCCACGCTTCGGACTTTTGGGCAGGAATTGCGTGGAAATTGACAGTCCGGATGGCCGGCTGGACGGCATAATTCCGTCCAATGATCAACGTCACCGGAACCGATCCGCGCAATGTCCCGCGCCCAAAGGCTGCTCGACCTGTTGCAGATCCTGCGCAGCCACCGTTACCCGGTGAGCGGCGCGCTGCTGGCCGGGCAGTTGGGCATCAGCCTGCGTACCTTGTATCGCGACATCGCGGTGCTGCAGCAGCAGGGGGCGCATATCGAGGGCGAGGCCGGCGTGGGCTATGTGCTGCGCCCCGGCTTCCTGCTGCCGCCACTGATGTTTTCCGAAGAAGAGATCCAGGCGCTGGCGCTGGGCTCGCGCTGGGTGGCGGAGAATGCGGACAATCAATTGCGACTGGCGGCGCGCAACGCGCTGGCGAAGATCGCCGCCGTGCTCCCCGCCGACCTGCGGCACGATTTCGACGACGGCACGCTATTCGTGGTGCCGGGCGAGCAGGTGGCCGATACGACGGACGTCGCGCTGATCCGCGAGTCCATACGGCGCGAGCGCAAGCTGCGCATCGAATACCGGGACGAGCACGCGGCCGAAACGGCCCGCGTGATATGGCCCTTCGCACTGGGATTCTTCGACCGCGTGCGCATCGTGGCGGCATGGTGCGAGCTGCGCCAGGGCTTCCGGCACTTTCGCACCGACCGCATCGTGGCCCTGACGGCCCCGGGCGACCGCTACCCGGAACGGCGGCAGTCGCTCCTGAAAACCTGGCGGCAGCTGATGTCGGCCGCCAGTCCGGAATGACGTCCTGTTAGACCAGGACGTCACCGCAGCCAACGCTGCTGACAAATTCTGACAGTAGGCCTGGATAGGCTATCGCATCGCGCCGGCAAGCGAAGGCGCGGCGTGCGGTCGCCGTTCGGCCGATGAAACGAGGAAAGCGCCATGCCACACCCCAACTACGTTCTGCTTTTCGTCGAAAACCCCATCATCAGCGCGGCGTTTTATTCGTCGCTGCTGGATTGCAAGCCGATGGAAGCGTCGCCTTCCTTCGCGCTGTTCGAGCTGTCGTCCGGCGTCCGCCTGGGCCTGTGGTCGCGGCGCGATGCCGAGCCCATGGTCATTTCACGCGGCGGCGGTTGCGAACTGGGCATCCCGGTGGACGACGACAAGATGCTGGACGCCATGTACGCCAACTGGAAGGACCGCGGCCTGGCCATCGTGCAGCCGCCCACCGACATGGATTTCGGGCGCACCTTCGTGGCCCTGGATCCGGACGGCCATCGGCTGCGGGTATTCCGCCTGGGCGCGACCAGCGTCAGGCGCATCGAGGACGAAGCCATCGCGGCCTGAGCCGCCCGGTATGCTCAGTGGGGCTTGATGCAGTGACAATAGACGAAGTGCTGCACGCGGCCGCCGGGCGTGACATGCGCTTCGTTCCGATGTTCGATCAGCTGGAAGGCGGCGCCGAACTCGCCGTGCAGCGCGTCCGCGTCGTACCTGACAACCGGCAGGCCGCTGCATTCCGCCGGCCCGTCCGGCGAAAACGTCGCCACGATAACGTGGCCGCCAGGTTTTACCGCCCGCATGACCTGCCGGACATAGGCGCGCCGGTCGGCGTCTTTGGTCAGGAAGTGGAACACGGCGCGATCGTGCCACAGGTCGTAGCCTTGGGCCGGCAGCGCCGCCGTGGTGATGTCGGCTTCGATCCAGCGTACGCGCGCCGCGCGCGGCCCCATCCGGTCCCGCGCCAAGGCCAGCGCCTCTCCTGAAAGATCCAGGACCGTGAGATCCCGGTATCCGCGCTGGTCCAGGTCCTCGACCAGCGTCGAAGCGCCGCCGCCCACATCGATGATCGCGGTGTCGCGTCCGCCACCGACGTGCTCGATAAGGTCCAGCGACATGGCCGCGTGCGGCTGGTACCAGCTGACGGCCATGGGCGATTTGCTGGCGTAGACGTGTTCCCAGTGGTGTTTGGATTGCATCGGCGATCCCATCGGCGGCCGCGGACCGGCCGCAATCCACCGATATATAACACCCGCCGATGACATCAAGCGGTCAATAGGGGAGCATTCGCGGCCGGCAGGCCATACGAGTCGCGGTACGATGATTCATCGTCCTGGTCGTCGGCCATCGCGTCGTGCATGCGCGTCGCCTCCGCCCCGTCATACAGGCGGAAAGCGCCGATGGCGTCCAGCAACTGCGCGGCCTGGCCCTGCATCGCGGCGGACGCCGTGGCGGCGGTGCCGACCAGGGCGGCGTTCTGGCGGGTCAGTTCGTCGATTTCCGCGACCGCCGCGTTTACCTCGTCGATGCCGGTGCGCTGCGTCTGGCTGGCATTGCCGATCTCGGCCACGATGGTGGCCACGCGTTCGACGCTTGCCACGATCTCGCCCATGACGGCCGCGGCATCGTCGGCCTTGCGGGCGCCGTTGTCGGTCTTGTCCAGCGAGGCGGTGATCAGGCCGCGGATATCCTTGGCGGCGGTGGCGCTGCGCTGCGCCAGCGCGCGCACTTCGGACGCCACGACGGCGAAGCCGCGGCCGCTCTCGCCGGCGCGGGCCGCTTCCACCGCGGCGTTCAGGGCCAGGATATTGGTCTGGAAGGCGATGCTGTCGATCAGGCCGGTGATCTCTGAAATCTTCTGCGCTTCCTGGCGGATTTCGCCCATGACGCCGGCTACTTCGGTCACTGCCTGGCTGCCGGTGCCGGCCACCTGGCGGGCGGCCACCGCCAGCTGGGCGGCGGTATTCGCATTGGCGGCGTTGTTGTGGACGTTATCGGCCAGCATCTGCATCGACGCCACCGTGCGCTGCAGGGAATCCGCCTGCGTGCGGGTGCGTTCTTCCAGCTGCGTATTGCCCTGCGTCAGTTCGCGCGTGGCGCCGGACATGGCCAGCGCGTTCGTGCGCACATGGTTCAAGGTGCGATGGACCGCATCCATCGTGGTCTTGAAGGCTCCCGCCAGCTCGCTGTTCAGGTCCAGGCGGCCGAAGCGCAGATCGAACACGCCGGCTTCGCGGCCCAGGTGCGCGCTCAGCCGGGCCAGTTCTTCCGCCGCGACGGCGTCCTTCTCCATGCGCCAGGCCAGCCAGCCCAGCGCGCCGGCCTGCACCACGACATAGCTCGCGTGCAGCGCAACCATGCCCAGGCCCGGCTGGGTAAAGCAGGAAACGCTGTAGCCCCATTGCTGCAGGAAATTGAACGACACATGGTGTATCGCGATGACGATCGCGGCACAGGCGATAGGGCGCCAGTCCCGGTAGGCCAGCAGCAGCGAGAGCAGGACGAATATGCCGAAGTGCATTTCCATCATGCCGGAGGTCAGATGGATCTGCAGGGCCGCGAACACCATCAGCGCCGTCGCGACGGCCAGGCGGGTCAGCAGCCGCGAGGGCCACCAGACGATAAGCAAGGTGGGCAGGATCACCGCCGGCAGCCCGACCGCAAGGGCCGAGGTCCAGCGGCCGTATTGCGGGGCCAGGCAAAGGGCGATGGCGAACAGCGCCCAGAGCAGGGGCAGCATGGCCCGGTCAACCCGGCGGTAGGAGGCTTCGAGTAACAGAGCGGTGTCTCGCATGGGCGTGTCCTGGAAACGGCAAAACTCACAAACCCCGCAATTTAAATCAGTTTGTGAATGCTTGTCGCAAAAAATTTCCCAGGGATGAGCATCTTTCTGCCGGGGACTGCCATTTTCGCTATGGAGCGCCACGGGAGCCTGCCGTCGCTCGTATAATCGTATACGATTAGACAAACGGCAATATCGGACCAATTCATGGACTGGCTTTCCCCTTCGGTCGGGCAGGAAACCTTCGCGGAGATCAAGAACACCTCGCTGGGCAAGCTGGTGCGCGATCGCCTGCTCAATCAGATCCTGTCGGGCGAGTTCGAGCCCGGCCAGCCCCTGCGCGAATCCGAGCTGGTCGAGCGTTTGAACGTGTCGCGCGTCCCCGTGCGTGAAGCGCTGCGGGAGCTGGAAAGCTCCGGCCTGGTGGTGTCCCGCAAGCACTCCGGCGTTTACGTGCGCGAGCTGACCGACGAAGAAGTCCGCGATCTCTATCAATTCCGCTCGCTGCTGGACAGCCATGCCGGGCGGATGGCGTCGCAACTGCCGGCCGGGCGGCGCCAGGAACTGGTCCAGGCGCTGGAGCCTTGTACCGAAGCTATGGACGCGGCTATACGCGACGCGAACCCCCAGGCCTATTACCGGGAAAACCTGCGCTTCCATTGGCTGTTCATCGAGTACGCCGGGAACCGCGAAATCGCCAAGACCTATCGCGAGGTCATTCAGAAACTGCATCTGGCCCGGCTGAAGAACCTGTCATCCGAACCGCATCGCGAGCAGTCAAACGCGGAGCACAAACAAATCGTCAAGGCGTTGCGCGACTCCACCACGATCGCGCATGCCGACTACTGCGCGGAGCTGCTCGCCCATCACGTCATCAACGCCCACGACCGCCTGTCGGCGATGTGACGGCGCGGCCGAGCGCACCGGCGGCAATCGCCGCTACCGCAAAAAAGCGGCGCAATAAAGGAATTCCCTCTTCACCCGTGTGGAAGTTCTACCCAGAAAAAGGAGACATACCGTGAATCGTCGTTCATTCCTGCTTGGCGCGGGCGCCACCGCCCTGAGCCTGCCTTACGCGTCCTTTGCGGCGTCGAAGTATCCCGACCACCCCATCACCTACATCGTGCCGGTCGCGCCGGGCGGCGGCAGCGACTACGTAGGCCGGGCGACGACCGCCGCCTGGGGCAAGGACCTGGACGCGAACTTCGTGGTGGAAAACCAGAGCGGCGGCGGCGGCGTGATCGCCTGCCAGAAGACCATGCGCTCCAAGCCCGACGGCTATACGCTGATGCAGGGCTACGTCGCCACCCTGGGCACCAGCCCGGCGACGCGTAAAGTCCCCTATGACCCGATCAAGGATTTCACGGCGGTGGGCATGATAGGCGGCACGCCCAATGTGCTGGTGGTCAATGCGAAGCTGCCTATCAACAACCTGAAGGAATTCATCGCCTACGCCAAGGCGCACAGCAATATGAACTATGGGTCGGCCGGCGCCGGTTCGCTGACCCACCTGTTGATGGAGCTGCTGCAGCAGCAGGCCGGGACGAAGATGGTGCACATCGCCTACAAGGGCATCGCGCCGGCCTTCACCGACTTGCTGGGCCAGCAGACCCAGGCCATGTTCCCGGGCCTGGCGGCCGCGGTGCCGCATCTGCGTTCCGGCGCGGTGCGCGCCATTGCCCTGACCGGCGATCAGCGCAATCCCGGCTTCCCCGATGTTCCGACTTTCAAGGAGCTGGGCATGGCGGGCTTCGACGACGTGCTGCAGTGGTACGGCGTGTCGGGGCCGGCCGGCATGGATGCTGGTATCGTCCAGACCTTGAATACGTCGCTGAACAAGGTCCTGAAGGACCCGGCGCTGGCCAAGCAGCTGGACACCGAGGCCATCATTCCCATGCCGATGTCGCCCGCGCAGTTCGCGGATTATGTCAGCAAGGACTTCGAACGCTGGTCCAAGCTGGCCAAGGCGCAGCACATCAGTCTGGATGCATGATCGCTAGCCGGCGGCCCGGCGCCGCCGACGGATTTTTCACACCTTCAAACGTAGAGAAACGCATGGCCCTGAACACCAAGATCGACGCCGATCACAATGCCCCGCCCGTCACCCGCACCCTGGCGGAGTATGTCGTCAACCATCCTTCGCGCGGCTGGAGCGACGAGGTCGACCATGAGGCCCATCGCACCTTCATGAACTGGCTGGGCTGCGCGGTCGGCGCGGCGCACCATGAAGCGGCGCTGGCCGCGCTGCATGCGGTCCAGGTCCTGAAGCCCTCCGAACAGGCGACCATCCTGGGTCGCGGCGAACGGGTCGACATCGCCAGCGCTGCCTTGATCAATGGCATCACGTCGCACACGTTCGATTTCGACGATACGCACCTGAAGACGATCATCCATCCCGCCGGGCCGGTGTGTTCCGCGGTGCTGGCGCTGGCGGAGCTGACGGGGGCGAGCGGGCGCCAGATCATCGACGCCATCGTCATCGGCATCGATGTGTCGTGCCGGATCGGCAATATGGTCTACCCGCAGCATTACGATCGCGGCTGGCACATTACCGGGACGACCGGCGGTTTCGGGGCGGCGGCCGCGTGCTCGCGTTTGCTGGGGCTGAACGTGGACCAGACGCAGATGGCGCTGGGCATCGCGGCGTCGCAGCCGGTGGGCCTGCGCGAGCAGTTCGGGACGATGACCAAGCCCTTCCATCCGGGCGGCGCCGCGAAGGCGGGACTGATGTCGGCGCTGCTGGCGCGTGAGGGCTTTACGTCCAGCAAGCGTGCCATCGAGGCGCCGCGCGGGTTCGCGCAAGTGGCTTCGACGAAGTTCGATTGGAATGAGATTACCGACGAGCTGGGCAAGCGGTTCGAGATTTCGTTCAATACCTACAAGCCGTTCGCTTGCGGCATCGTAATTCATCCCAGCATCGATGCCTGCGTGCAGCTGCGCGCCAAGGGCGTGACGCCGGAGAACCTGGAGCGCATCGATCTGCGCGTGCATTCGCTGGTGCTTGAGTTGACCGGCAAGAAGGAGCCGGCCGACGGGCTGCAAGGAAAGTTCAGCGTGTATCACGGCTGCGCGGCGGGGCTGATCTTCGGCCGGGCCTCGGAGGACGAGTACGCGGACGATATCGTGAACCGCGCCGACGTGGTGGGTGTGCGCCGCAAGGTGGTTGCCACCGTTGACGATACGATCGACGAGGCCAGCGTGGACGCGGTGGCGACGTTGAAGGACGGCAGCAAGGTGCATATCTTCGTCGAGCATGCCATCGGTTCGCTGCAGCGCCCGATGAGCGATGCCGATCTGGAAGCGAAGTTCAGCGGGATGTCGGATCAGGTGCTGGGTGCCGAGCAAACGCGACAGCTGATCGCGGCGTGCTGGGAGCTGGGCAATGCGCCGGACGTGCGCAAGGTCGCTGAACTGGCGCGGGCGAAGGCATGAGCGGTCCGATGACAGGGAGGCCGCGCATCGTCGTCCTGGACGATTGGGAAAACGCCTTGCGCGAGCGCGTCGATTGGAAGGCGATCGGCGGGCATGCGGACGTGGTGTTGCACAACACCATACTGCGCGGCGAAGCGCTGCTGGACGTGCTGCGCGGCGCGCAGTGCGTGGTGCTGATCCGCGACCGCACGCCCATGCCGGCGGAGCTGCTGCGGCAGTTGCCGGATCTGCGGCATATCCTGTTCACCGGCACGCGCAATACGAAGCTGGATGTAAAGGCGGCGCTGGCGCAGGGGATCGTCGTCAGCCACACGGAGTGGGGGCCGTCGAAGGCCAGTACGTGCGAGATGACGTGGTCGCTGATCCTTGCCGCGGTTCGCGGCATCGCGGACCTGATGCTGACACCGGCGCGATCCGGTTGGCGTGATCCTTCCCGCGTGGCTTTTCTTCCGCCGGTGCTGCATGGGCAGCGTTTGGGGCTGGTGGGATTGGGACAGATCGGGCAGCGCGTCGCCGCCGTGGGCCGTGCGCTCGGCATGGAGGTGGTGACGTGGAGTCCCCACATGACGGCGGAGCGCGCCGCGGAACATGGCGCGCTGTCGGTCAGCCTGGAGGAGTTGCTGCGGACTTCCCGGGTAGTCAGTTTGCATCTGGTGCCGTCGGCGCCGACCCGGCGGTTGCTTAACCGCGAGCGGTTGGCCTTGATGCGGGCGGATAGCGTTCTGGTCAATACCTCGCGCGCGGATCTGGTGGATACCGAAGCCTTGGTCGAGGCGCTGAGGGCGGGGCGTCCGGGGTTTGGGGCGTTCGATGTCTTCGATGCGGAGCCTTTGCCTGAGGACCATCCGTTGCTCGGACTGAAGAATGTGCTGCTGACGCCGCATTATGGGTTCGTGGCGGAGCCGGTGTTCCAGGAGTTCGCCCGTGGGGTGCGGCGGAATCTGGATGCCTGGCTGGCGGGGGAGGCGGTGCCCAACCGGGTGACTGAGTAAATCGGTCTGGGGCTGGCGGTGGTTGTCGTCCTGGTGATGATTCTGTCGCCAGGGCCATTGGCCGCCCGCACAGCCCGCCGGACGGCATGAGCCACCACGCTGCCGCCAGCGAAATCCGCGACTCCGCGCTTTAATAGCCGCATGCAAATAGACTTCCTGGGCATGCAGGCCTTCCTGGCCATCGTCGAACAAGGCGGGTTTCAGCAAGCCGCGGCGCATTTGTGCCTGTCGCAGACCGCCGTCAGTCACCGGATCCGTAAGTTGGAAGCCAGCCTGGGCGTAACCCTGCTGGCCCGCACCACCCGCGACGTTACCCTGACCGATGCCGGCCGGGCGCTGCTGCCACGCGTGCGCGGCGCCATGCGCGAGTTCGAGCTTTCCTACGACGCCCTGCGGCAGCACAGCAAAACCGCGCCCCAGTGGCTGGCCTTCGGCTGCCTGCCCACCCTGGCCGCCCACCGCATCGCGCCCGCGCTTACCCGCTTCCGCCAGTTGCATCCAGCCATCGCCGTTCGCGTCTTCGACAATTCCATCCAGGAAATCGCCGAACTCACCCACGCGGAAACCACGCTATTCGGTATCTCCGTCGCCACCTCAAACCCCTACAACCTGGCGGTGGAGCCTTTCGCCGACGAACCGTTCGTCCTGGTCTGCCGCCCCGATCACGCCCTGGCGGCGCACGATGCGATCCATTGGGATCAGCTCAAAGGCGAAACCCTGATCCGCATCAGCCTGCCCGCCGGCAACAGCACCGCCATCGACGACGCCCTGGGCGAACGCCGGCTGGCGCTGCGCTGGTCCTATGAAACCCAGCACACCGCCGTCGCCCTGAACTTCGTGCGTGAAGGATTGGGCCTGACCGTCGTTCCGGCCCTGTCCGTCGCCCCCGATGACGACCTGGCGACCCGCCCCTTGCTGCAGCCCAGCATCGCCCGCAAGCTGGCGGTGCTGACCCGCCGCGGCGCCGTGCTGTCCGAGCCGGCGCAAACCCTGCGCGACCTGCTGCTCGATGCGCTGCGGGCCGGTTTGCCGCCTGTTGCGTAGCGGATGAATCGGGCGAATAAATCACTCCAAACAATTCATTTGTCCCCCCACCGCCGCATCCCTAGACTGCCTGGTTAACAGCATGCCGCCGGACGAAGCGCATTTTCGTCCCGATGCGCGGCATATAACGACCAGGGAGACTCTCATGAACCGATACGGCGTGGACGACATGGGCACGCTGCCGACCGCGCGGCCGCTCGAAGCATCATCGCGTTCGCTCCGGACGTCGTGGCGCGCGCGCTGGCCGCGGGCCGCGCGCGGATTCGCCGGCGGCGTGGCGCTGCTGGCCGGCATGGCGGCCGCCGCCCCATCCGCCGATGCGAAGTACCCGGACCAGCCCATCCGATTCATCATCCCCTTCGGCCCGGGCGCCCTGGCCGACATCTCCATGCGCCTGGTCGCGCAGAAGATGGGCGAGCGTTACGGTGAAAAGATCATTGTCGAAAACCGCCCCGGCGCGGGCGGCATCGTCGCGGGTACCGCCACGCTGAATGCCGCCCATGACGGCTACACCTTCATCGCGTTCTCCAGCGGCACCGCCATCAGCAAGTCTTTGTTCAAACTCCCCTACGACCCGGTGAAGGACTTCACGCCCGTATCCACTGTCGCCTACTTCGACCTGATCCTGGTCACCAAGGCCAAGGGGACACTGCACTCGGTCGCCGACGTTTTGGCCGAGGCCGGGAAGCGGACCGTCGTCCTGGGCACCATCAATCCCGGCAGCACGCAGAACCTGTCCGCCGAACTGTTCAAGTCCACGTCCAAGCTGAACGCCTCCATCATCCCCTTCAAAACCACCTCCGACGTGGTCGCCGCACTGATACGCGGCGACGTCGATGTGGCCTTCGAATCCTACGCCGCCGTCAAAGGTATCGTCGATGCCGGCCAGATCGTGCCTATCGCGGCCACCGGCACGCAGCGCTCGGCATGGCTGCCCCAGGTCCCCACCGTGCGGGAAAGCGGCCTCGATTACGACGTGATGGGATGGAACGCCATCTTCGCCGCCAAGGGTGTCCCGGAAGAGGCCGTCAAGGTGATCAACAGTCAATTGAACGAAGTCCTGCAAATGCCCGACGTCAAGCAGCGCTTTCGTGACCTGGGCACCGAAGCCAAGGGCAGCACGCCCGACGAAATCGGCGCGACGCTGCGCGGCGATATCGACAAGTGGGCCAAGGTGATCGAGCAGGCGGGCATACAGCGTCAGTAATCGTCGAACGCGCGGGCGCGCATGGCGGCGGACGCAGCCGCCCAGGCGCGGTTGCGTCCATAAAAACAGGAGCACCCTATGAGCAGCACGATTTACCCCCCGGAAGGCCTGCTGGTCGACACGCACGTGCACGTCTTCAAGCAGGACATGCCGCTGATTCCCAATCCACGCCACAGTCCGACCTACAGCTTCACCGTCGAGCAGTTGACCGAAGTGATGGACCAGCATGGCGTAGGCTACGCCGTGATCGCCGCGGCCAGCCCCTGGGGCGACTACAACGATTACGTCATCGATTCCGTGCGCGGCAACAAGCGGCTGCGCGGCACCATCATTGCCGAACCCTCCATCGAGCGCGTGGCGCTGGACCAGATGGATCGCGACGGCATCGTCGGCGTGCGGCTGCCCTTCATCAGCATGCCGCAACTGCCCGACCTGGATAGCTGGGACTACCGCAAATTCCTGCGCCGCCTGGTGGATCTGGACTGGCATGTGCACGTGCATATCGACGGACCGCGCCTGCCGCTGGTGCTGCCGTATCTGGAACGGTCGGGCGTCAAGATCGTCATCGATCACATCGGCCGTCCCGATCCGGTCAAGGGCATCGATAGCGACGGTTTCCGCGCCATGGTCGCCTCGGTGGAGAAAGGCCGCACGTGGGTGAAACTGTCGGGCGCTTATCGCCTGGGCGATTACGCACTGGGCTGCGCGCGGGAGCTTTGCCGCCGCGTGGGTTACGACAAAATGTTCTGGGCCAGCGACTGCCCCTTCGTCGGCGGGGAAAAGGATACGGACTATCGCCGCGCCATCGATTGGCTGAAGCAGGCGATCCCGGACGAGGCCGCGCGGCGGCGCGTGTATGGGCCGAACGCGCTGGAGTTCTACTTCACCTGAGCGCGCTGGTCCGCCAGGACGCTATTCGCGGCACGCCGGAATGGCTGGGCGCGCCCATTCACCCGGCTGCCGGCAGGGTTGTCCGCCACGCCGACATTGGGGGACGCTACTATGCGCCGGTATACGGCGTACCGCCTCCATCGGGGAGGCAGCCCGTCCTTCCTGATTCCGGAGCAGACCATCATGCCCTTGTCGATGTACCAGGCTTCCATCCCCGTTTTCGTGCGCGCGCTGAATGTCCTGAACGCCTTGCTGGATAAAGCCGAATCGCACGCCGCCGCGCAAGGCGTGGAGCTGTCCACGCTGGTGAACGCGCGCCTGGCGCCCGATATGTACCCGCTGTCGGGCCAGATCCAGCGCGCAAGCGATACCGCGAAGTTTGCCGTCAAGCGCCTGGGCGGCCTGGACGCGCCCAGCTTCGAGGATACGGAAACGACCTTCCCCGAATTGCGCAAGCGCATCGCCGATACGATCGCCTGGCTGCAAAGCGTGCCGGCCTCCGCGCTGGAGGGCAGTGAAAGCCGGAGCGTGCAGCTTAGCTTCGGCGAACACAAGCCGGTATTCCAGGGCGACGCCTATCTGCTGTCATTCGCCTTGCCGAATTTCTTTTTCCACATCACGACGGCGTACGACATCCTGCGCCATAGCGGCGTGCCGGTCGGCAAGCTGGATTACCTGGGGCCGTATCCCGCGTGAAAGGGCGTTACCGTCCGGCGATTGCTCCGCCGGGACGGCGGGCTTACCATGGACCACCCCAAGTACCGGTATCCGGGCACCGTGCCGGGCACTCGCGTGCCGCGGCGGCCCGCCCGGCCAGGTTCCATGGAGGCCCCACGGCATGCGCGATGAACCGCTATTCCTGTTCGATGTCGATAACACCCTGTTCGACAACGATGGCATGAACCGGGCCCTGGACGAACGGCTGCGTCGCGTCCTGGGCGAACAGGCGGTCAAGCGCTACCGGCAAGTGTATGAACAGCGCCGCGACGAAACCGGCTATGCCGATTACCTGGGCAGCCTGCAGGCCCTGCGCGAGCCCGGCGTCAACGACGCCGAATTGGTCGATGTCTCGACCTTCCTGTTGGAGTATCCATTCAAGCGCGGGGTGTTTCCCGGCGCCATGGAGGCGCTCGCCAGCGCGGGAGATCCGTTCATCCTTTCGGATGGCGACGTAGTGTTCCAGCCGCACAAGGTGCGTTGCGCCGGCCTGTGGGATGCCGTCGGCGGCCGCGTGCTGATCCATGTCCACAAGGAAAAAGTGCTGGCGCGGATAGCCGCCCGCCATCCCGCGCCGCACTATGTGGTGGTGGACGACAAACTGCGCCTGCTGGCCGCCATCAAGCAGGCCTGGGGCGACAAGGTGACGACGGTCTTCGTGCGGCAGGGCCATTACGCCAACGATGCGAGGATCATCGCCGATTACCCGCCCGCCGATGTCACGCTCGATCACATCGGCCAGTTCGCCGATACCGATATTCCCGCCCGGACCCGCCGATAGCGGACCCGCGGCAATTGATCCTACCCAGGAGGCCGCCATGCAACCCGGTTACGAACAAGCCCTGTATCTGCTCCCTTTCGATCATCGCAATTCCTACGTCAAGAGCATGTTCCACTACACGCCGCCGCTTGGCGTGGCGCAGCAGGCGCAGGTGGAAGACAGCAAGCAGCTGATCTACGAAGGCTTTCTGCAAGCGGCCGCCGGCGGCCTGGCCAAGGAGCATGCCGGCATTCTGGTGGACGAGGAATTCGGCACGCCCATCCTGCGCGACGCCCGCAAACGCGGCTACGTGGTGGCGCTGTCGGTCGAACGCAGCGGCTCCGACGAGTTCCAGTTCGAGTATGGCGACGATTACGCCGACCACATCGAGGAGTTCGACCCGACCTTCGCCAAGGTCCTGGTGCGCTACAACCCCGAGGACGACGATGCCATGAACCGCCGGCAGGCGGCGCGGTTGCGCAGTCTGTCGGAATACTGCCGCGGCGCCAACCGCCATCTGATGTTCGAGTTGCTGGTGCCGGCCACGGAAGCGCAGATGGCCAGCGTGAACGGCGATAAGGACGCCTACGACCTGCGCTTGCGGCCCGGCCTGATGATCGAGGCCATGCGCGCGCTGCAGGACGCCGGCGTCGAGCCGGACGTCTGGAAGATCGAAGGACTGGACCGGCGCGAGGACTGCGAGCGCGTGGTGCAACAGGCGCGGCGTGGCGGCCGGGACCGTGTCGGCTGCATCGTCCTGGGCCGCGGCGCGGACGACGCCAAGGTACGTGCATGGCTGGAAACCGCGGCTTCGGTGCCGGGTTTCATCGGCTTCGCCGTGGGCCGCACCAGCTTTTTCAGCGCCGTCGCGGACTATGAAGCCAAGAAGATCAGCCGCGAAGACGCGGCCCGGCGCATCGGAACGCAGTATGCGCAATGGGTCGATATCTTCGAGCGGGCGCGCGATACCCGGGCTTGACGCTGCGCCGGTGCCGGGCAGGCCGGCGCAACGCCGCCGGCAGGGCCGTCAGCGCATCTTGCCGCGGCGCATGCGCTTGTTTTCGTACATGGCGCCATCGGCGGCGTGCAGCAGCGCTTCCATCCGGTAAGCGGTGTGCTCGTTCACCGTGGCGCTGCCTATGCTGGGCAGCAATTCGTAGACGCGGGTGGAATCGCCGCGAGCCTGCTCGAAGGCCTGCCGCAGGCGCGCGATCACCGCGGCCGAGCGTGGTTCGTCGACATTGCTGAGCAGGGCCACGAATTCATCGCCGCCCAGGCGCGCCAGCACATCGGAATCGCGCAAGGTGGCGCGCAGGATTTCCGCGAAGGCGGCCAGCGCACGATCGCCTTCGGCATGACCGTGCGTATCGTTGATGGTCTTGAAGTTGTCCACATCGAGCAGCAGCAATGTCGCGGGCAGCTGCAAGCGTTCGCAGAGCGACAGTACGTGCTGGCCCAGGATTTCGAAACCGCGGCGATTGCTCAGGCCGGTCAGGTGGTCCACCGTGGCGGTGTGCAGCGACGCCAATTCCTGTTCGGCCATCTTGGCCAGGTCCTGCAGCAGCGTACGGTCTTCATCGCTCAATCGGCGCGGCTCGGTGTCCACCAGGCACAGGGTGCCCACGCGCATGCCATTGCCCACGTTTAGCGGGCAGCCGGCATAGAAGCGGATGCCCGGATTGCCGGTGACCAGCGGATTGTCGGAAAACCGTCCATCGTTCCGGGCATCCGGGACTTCCAGCACGGCGTCGTCGAGTATCGCGTGGGCGCAGAACGAGACGTCGCGCGGTGTTTCGGCGGTATCCAGGCCCTGGCGCGATTTGAACCACTGGCGATTGACGTCGACCAGGCTGACCAGGGCGATAGGCACATCGAACATGCGCCTGGCCAGGCGGGTCAGGCGATCGAAGCGCTCTTCGGGCAGCGTGTCGAGGATTTGCAGCGAGCGCAGCTGCGCGATGCGGGCGGACTCGTTGAGGGGTACGGCGGCAGTTGGCATAGGCACGGAGGGAAGCTGCGGTGGCCGCGCGCCAGGGCGGCGAGCCAGGCCGGCGCGACGGGACCGGTTCTTTTGCGGGATGCGGTCCAAGGTAACACCGTGGGGATGAGGTGTAAACCTTGATGCTCAGCCAAAAGGCGCGGGTGCTTGTGCAAGGCTCCGTGGCCTTGTCCAATGCTCGGCAGGCGCGATTGATTGCAAAGGAATCCCGCCGCCCTGGCGCGCGCGGAACCATCCTGCCCGCGTCCTGTCTGTCGTCCGTCCCGCTGTCGAGGGATTCCACCTTACAAGGAGCTGCAGATGTACCGATCCATGGGTTTGCGTAGCGCCAGCGTCGCGGCCGGCGCGCTGTGCCTGAGCTGGGCGCTATCCGCCCAGGCGGCGCAGCCTTTCGAGCTGGTGGCGAAGGGACTGCATGACAACGCCTCGTTGAGCCGGGCCAATGCGGCCAGCGCCAAGGATGCGACCGGGGCGATGTGTGGCGGCGAGAATGTTTCGCCCGAGCTGTCCTTCAACAATGCGCCGGCGGGCACCAAGAGTTTCTCCGTGACGGTCTACGATCCCGATGGCGCCACCGGGCTGGGCATCGTGCATTGGGTGGTCTACGGCATCCCCGCATCGACCAGGACGCTGGCGCGCGGCGTCGGCGCGAAGGGGCCGGAGGGCTCCACGCCGGGTACCAACCGGACGAACGGGCCGGGCTATTACGGTCCTTGCCCGCCGATGGGCGACAAGCCGCATCACTACATCTTCCAGGCTTACGCCCTGGACCTGGAACCCGGCGCCTTGAAACAAGGCTTGAAGCGCGATGAACTGATCGAGGAAATGCGCGGGCACGTGCTCGGGTATTCGAGCGTCATGCTGCGTTATGGGCGGCCGGCTAAGCCGGCGCGGATGAAGTGACGGCGCGCTCGCGGGCAAGGCCGCGCGCCGACAAACGCCGGAAGGTCACCGACCAGCGCTTTTCCGTCATGGGCGCGATGCTGTGCTCCCATTCGTGCCGTATCTCTCCAGCCAGGTGGTAGGCGGAACGGGGCGTCATCACGACCCCCAGCCGCTCGAATTTGCGGTCCGCGAGCCGCCGCCGGAAACGCATGGTCGCGACGGCGCCCAGCGATATGCCGACGACGTCTTCGAATTCCGGCCGGTCGCGGTGCCAGCCTATGCCCGCGCCTGGCTCGTACAGCGTCACGAGCACCTGTACCAGCAGCGATGCATCGATGCCGGCGAATGCCGCCGCGCGCTCGCGCAGCGGCAGCAGGAAATCCGGTATGGCTTCGGCGGGCTCGAATGTCCCCGCGCCGAAGTCGTATTTCCAGCCGAAGGTCCTGGTCAGGCGATTGCCTTCCCATTGCTGGAAGCGGAAGCGTTGCAGTTCTACGGTGTGCAACGCGGCGAGCAGCTCATGCTCCTCGTCCACGGTGATGATGTCCTGCATCACCGCGGGGCCCGCGGCTCCCGCAGGCGGCGTGCCGAAAAGGTCGCCTTGCATGGATTGCGAGGACTGGCCGGCCCGCGCGGATCGCGTTGCGCTGGCCATATCGCGCCTTCTACTCCAGCCCCGCGAGCCGCAGCTCGGCGCACAGGCCGCCGCCATCCCGGTTCGCCAGGGTCAGCGTGCCGCCCGTGACCGCCGCCAGCTGGCTGGCGATGGCCAGCCCCAGTCCGGTCCCGCCCGTATCGCGGTTGCGCGAGCCTTCGAGCCGGTAGAAGGGTTGCAGTACGTCCTGCAGCTTGTCGTCCGGAATGCCGGGGCCGCGGTCCATGACGGACACGGTCAGCCCGCCGCCGTCGCGTGACGCGACATGCACTTCCGCCGTCCCGCCGCCGTACTTGAGGGCGTTGTCGATCAGGTTGCCCAGCAGGCGCCGCAGCGCGTGGGGCCGCGTCAGCAAGGGCGAAGCGGAGGGCGCGCCGGAAAGGCTGACGTCCTTGCCCGTATCCTGGTAATCGCACACCAGGCTATCCAGGAAGGCGCACAGGTCCAGGCGCGCGGGCTTTTCCATGGCGCCGTGGGCGGTGCGGGCGTAGGCCAGGCCTTCGCGCACCAGGCGTTCCACTTCGTCCAGGTCCTGCGTCAGCTTGACCTTGTCGGCGGAATCATCCATCAGTTCGGAGCGCAGTTTCATGCGAGTGATCGGTGTCTGCAGGTCATGCGAGATCGCGCCCAGTATGCGCATGCGTTCGGCCAGGTGCGCCGCGATGCGGTCCTGCATGGCATTGAAGGCGGTCGCGGCGTGCGCGACTTCCAGCGGCCCCTGCTCGTCCAGTCGCGGTCCGGTCTTGTTGGGATCCAGCGTATCGGCGGCGTGGGCCAGCCGGGTCAGCGGACGTACCGCCAGGCGCACGGCATACCAGGCGCAGCCCACCAGCAGCAGCAACTGCAGTGCCAGCACCAGGGGCAGCCACATCGCCATCGGCATCAGCGACATATTGATGTCCAGGGTGACCGGGCTGCCATCGCGCAGCCGCGTGATGGCCTGGATATGCTTGGGTTGGCCGGCCATTTCCCGCACCGCGACATCGCGGCCGGGCAGCGCGTGCTCGATGGCGGTCGCGGCGGAACGCGCGGCCAGCGTCGTCAGGGGCTGGTCGGCCACGCCCGTGGTCAGCAGGTAGGTGCGGTTCGAGGTATTCAGCCGCGGCAGCCACGCGGAGCGTTCCGCCGGGGGCAGGCGATCCAGGATGTCCATGGCAAGCGCGACCTCGCTTTCCAGGTTGCCCAGCATCATGGATTTGCCGGCTTCGTAGCGCTCGTAGAACAGCAGCGCCAGCGACAGGACCTGGGCGACGATCAGGCCGATCAGGAATATCACGAACAGCCGCACGACCAGCGTACGGGGCCATAATGCGATGCGCCGTGCGGCGAGGGCGGCGGGCAGCTTCATAACGGATTCAATCGTCGCCTTCGGTGACTTCGACCGCCGACGCGAATACATAGCCTTCGCTGCGTACCGTCTTGATATACATCGGCTCGCGGGCGTCTTCGCGCAGGCGCTGGCGCAGGCGGCTGACCAGCAGATCGATGGAGCGTCCGAAGACGTCGGCATCGCGTCCCTGGGTCAGGTTCAATAGCTGGTCGCGCGTCAGCACGCGCTGCGGATGGTCCAGGAATACGCGCAGCATGCGGTATTCGGCGCCGCTCAGCGATACCACGGTGCCGTCCGGATCCAGCAAATGGCGCGCGGTCGTGTCCAGCCGCCAGTCGCCGAAGCGGATCTGCCGGCCGGATTCCGTCACCTGGAAATTGGGCGGCAGCATGCGCGTGCGGCGCAGGACGGCCTTGATGCGGGCCAGCAATTCGCGTGCGACGAAGGGTTTGACCAGGTAGTCGTCCGCGCCCATCTCCAGGCCGATGACGCGATCCATATCGTCGCTGCGCGCGGTCAGCAGCATGATGGGGATGCGCTTGTGCTTGCCGCCGCGCAGCTCGCGGCACAGCACCAGGCCGTCATCGCCGGGCATCATGATGTCCAGCACGATCAGGTCGACCGTGGTGTTTTCCAGCAGGGCGCGCATCTGCCTGCCGTCGGCGGCGAAGCTGACGTTCAGGCCGTTTTTCTTGAGGAAATTGCCGGCCAGTTCGTGGATTTCGCGATCGTCGTCGACGATCAGGATGTGATCGACATGATCCATTCTTTTGCCTTTCTGGGTCTGCCTGTGCCTGGAGAGTGTACGAGTCCTTCAGGTCTTGTCCACCGGCCGGGCGCCCGCGGGGCGGGCTCGCAGACCGCTTTATACCGTCGCGGCGCGCGGTGTTTGTGTCGTACTGTATACGCCCCGCCGGGCGATACAAAACCTCGAAAAAATCCCCTTCGGGGGCATAGGCCGGATACGTGGCGGCGTTGGAATGTGGGCTCTTGAAACGGAGACCCGTCATGGATTTCAGCTATCCCCCCATCGCGCTGCTGGCCGGCGTACTAACCATCGCGTCGCCCTGCGTGCTGCCGTTGTTGCCGGTCGTCCTGGGCAGCTCGGTGGAACGTTCGGGCCGGTTGCGACCGCTCTTTATCGTGGCGGGCTTCGTGCTGGCGTTTGCTTCGCTGGGCATTTTGCTGGGACTGCTGACGCATTCCTCCGGACACGTACAGGAAGCGGTCCGTTCGACGTCGACCGCGCTGCTGGCGCTGTTCGGCCTGGCTCGCATCTGGCCACGGCCCTATGACTGGCTGATGACCAGGCTGGGCGGGCCGTTGCAGCGCGTCGCCGCGCTGGGGGCGAGCGGGGGTAGCGGAAACGCCGGCGGCTTTCTGCTGGGCATGTCGCTGGGCGCCGTGTGGACGCCCTGCGCGGGGCCGGTGCTGGCGTCCATCCTGGTGCTGGCCGCGCGCGCCCAGGATGTCGGCCAGTCCAGCTTGCTGCTGCTGCTTTATGCCGCCGGCGCGGGCATCCCCATGTTGGCGATCGCCTATGGCGGCAAGTTCATGGTCGACCGCGTGCGCCGCCTGGCGCGCCATACCGCTGCCCTGCAGCGCGGGTTCGGCGTGCTGCTGATCCTGACCGCGGCGGCCATTTATTTCCAATACGACGTGCTGGCCTACGCCTGGATCGCGGGACTGTTCAGCGCGGTTTCGCCCTGATCGGGCGCTGCGCGTACCGGTCCGGCCGACCGGACTTTCCATCATCTTTTGCTCGCCCCTGGGAGATCCTTATGTTTTCCACCCTGAAAAAACTCACGCTGGCCGCCGTTTTCGCCGTATCCATGATGCCGTTCGCCGCGCCGGTCCGTGCCGCGCAGCCCGGCGCGCCGGCGCCTGAATTCACCGGCATAGAAAAGTGGCTGAACAGCGAGCCGCTGGATCTGCCCGCGTTGCGCGGCAAGGTGGTGCTGGTGGACTTCTGGACCTATACCTGCATCAACTGCATCCGCACGCTGCCCTATGTGAAGAGCTGGCATGAGAAATACAAGGACCAAGGATTGGTGGTGGTGGGCGTGCATACGCCCGAGTTTGCCTTCGAGCGTTCCACGCAGAATGTGCAGAATGCCATCAAACGCTTCGGCATTACCTACCCGGTGGCGCAGGACAACAAGTACGCCACCTGGGACGCCTATCGCAACATCTACTGGCCGGCGTTCTACCTGATCGATAAGCAAGGCAAGGTCATCCACACGCACTTCGGCGAAGGCCGGTACAAGGAGACGGAGGCGATGATCCAGCAGGCCTTGGCGCAACCGCCGGCGGGATAAGGCCGTCGATGTCCAGCCAGGCCGCGGCTGCCTGGCCGGACGGCGCCGGCAGTCGCGGGATGGCGCCCAGCAGGGGGGCGTCGTAATGGCGCGCGAAGCGATCGCGCAGCGTGGCCAGGTTCTCGCGGGGCAGGCGCATGGCGTCGTCGACCGTGTTGGCGATCCATCCGGCCATGCGCAGGTCGCTGGCTGCGACGGCTTCGGCGGTCAGCAGCGCGTGGCTCAGGCAGCCCAGGCGCATGCCTACGACCAGGATGACGGGCAGGTCCAGGGCGCGCGCCAGATCGCCGGTATCGCGGTCGCGGTCCAGCGGCACGCGAAAGCCGCCTACGCCTTCGACGATGGTGACGTCGGCGCGTGCCGCGACGTCGCGATGGCAGCGGACGATGTGATCGATGTCCAGCGTGACGTCTTCCCGCCGCGCGACCAGGTGCGGGGCGGCGGGTTCGCGTAGCAGGTAGGGGGTGGAAAGCGCCCGCGGTACGGTGGTCGTGGCGCAATCGGCCAGGAGTTCGGCGTCCTCGTTGCGCCATATGCCGTTGGCGTCGGGTTGCGCGCCGGCCGCGATGGGTTTCATCGCGGCGGTCGACAGGCCGCGGGCCGCGAAGGCGCGCAGCAGGCCGCGGCTGGCCAGGGTTTTGCCGATTTCCGTGTCGGTCCCGGCGACGAAGTAGGAGACGCGATGAGTCGTCATATCGAATCGATTCCACCGAATGGGCTTGCCGCACCGGCCCCACCGGCCGCGTAGGGCGCGCCAGCCCCACCGGCCGCCAGCAGGGCGGCGCCCAGCCGTTCTATATCGACCGGCTCATGCGCCGCCGACAGCGACAGCCGCAGCCGCGCGGTACCGGCCGGCACCGTGGGCGGCCTGACCGCCGGTACCCAGAATCCTTGCTCCATGAGCGAGCCGGCCAGTGCCAGGGCGGCTTCGTTGACGCCGATCACAATAGGCAGGATGGGCGTATGCGCAGCGGGCGTCGCCCATGCCGTTCGTGCTACGAAGCCCCGCATCGCATCCACGTTCGCGCGCAACACACGGCGCCGCGCCGCGCCCTCGGGCCCGCGCATCAGCGCGACGCTGGCGCGCGCGGCATGCGCCAGCGCGGGCGCGGCGGCGGTCGTGAAAATATAAGTCCTCGCACGCTGCACCAGCCACTCGATAACGGTACTTTCCGCGACGACGAAGGCACCCGACACGCCCGCCGCCTTGCCCAGCGTGCCCATATACACCAGCAGCGATGATCGCAGACCCAACGCCGCCACCGTACCCGCGCCATCCCCGCCCTGCACCCCGAAGCCATGGGCGTCATCGACCACCAGCCAGGCCTGATGCCGCTCAGCCAGCGCGGCCAGCTCGGCCAGCGGCGCCACATCGCCGTCCATGCTGAATACCGCGTCGGTCACGATCAGCTTGACGCCATCGCCGTGGTCATCGTCCATCATCGCCGCCAGCGCCACGGCATCCGCATGCGGATAGATGCGTACGTCGGCGCGCGACAGACGGGCGCCATCGATCAGCGACGCGTGGTTCAAGGCATCGGAGTAAATGGTCGCGCCGCGGCCCGCCAGGGCGGTAAGAATGGCGAGATTCGCCATATAGCCCGTGGAAAACGACAAGGCACGCGGCGCGCGGGCGAACCCCCCGGCATAGTCGGCCAGCGCGTCCTCCAGCAGGACGTGAGCACGCGAGTGCCCGCCCAGCAAGTGCGAGCCGCCGCTGCCCGCCCCGTAGCGACGCGCGCCTTCCGCGATGGCGTCGATGAGCGCGGG
This sequence comes from Bordetella sputigena, assembly GCF_965137885.1. Taxonomy (NCBI): domain Bacteria; kingdom Pseudomonadati; phylum Pseudomonadota; class Betaproteobacteria; order Burkholderiales; family Alcaligenaceae; genus Bordetella; species Bordetella sputigena. Next base: position 385,884 of record NZ_CBCSCA010000003.1, on the reverse strand, counting down.
ATGGCTGGCCAGTCCCAGGTAGTCATTGCTGGCAAAGGCGACAACCTGCTCGCCGTCGAGGCATATATGCGGCGCGCAAGGGCTATCGGCGATACGTCGTCGCCGCGTCAGCGCATGCGACTCGAGCTCAACCAATCCCTGCTCCAGCGCCTGGAGGGCGCGCGGGGTATACATCGCGTGTGGTTTGGAAGATAGATTCATGATCGGTGATCCGCTAACGTTCAATCTGTTCTGCAAGGGTGCGGTCCAGCGCCGCTATCGTGGCGGAGGCCAGCATGGCGATTTCTTCTTCGTCCAGCACATAGGGCGGCATCAGATACACGGTGCGTCCGATGGGGCGCAGCAGCGCCCCCAGGGCCAGTGCGTGGCGCGCGTAGCGGCGCGCGAAGCTGCCCGCGGCGCGGGCGTCGTCCACGACCGCGTCAAACGCCAGGATGCCGCCGCACCGGCGCGGATGCGCGACGTCCGAACGTTCCGCGAGGCTGTCCAACGCGGTCGCCAGCGCGTCGAACCTGACGCGGTTCGCCGCCAACACGTCGTGTTCGTCGAACAGGTCCAGCGTGGCCAGCGCGGCCCTGCAGGCCAGCGGGTTGCCGGTGTAGGAGTGCGAGTGCAGGAAGCCGCGCGCCACGTCGTCGTCATGGAAGGCGTCATGGATCGCGCCGCGCGACAGCACGACCGACAGCGGCAGATACCCGCCGCTGATGCCTTTGGACAGGCACAGGAAGTCCGGCCGGATGCCAGCCTGCTCGTGCGCGAAGAAGCTGCCCGTGCGGCCGAATCCCACGGCGATCTCGTCGGCAATCAAATGCACGTCGTGGCGATCGCACAGCGTGCGCAGGCCGTTCAGATAGGCCGGGTCGTGCATCGCCATGCCGGCCGCGCACTGCACCAGGGGTTCGACGATGATGGCCGCGATCGATGCGCCGCGCTGCTCGAACAGGGCGGCGACATCGGACAATGCGCGAGCCGCCACGTCGGCGGCGGTTTCGCCCGGCATGGCCTGTCTGGCATCCGGCGAGGCCACGCAATGGGCCTGCCTCAGCAAAGGCCCATAGGCATCGCGAAATAGCGCGACGTCGGTGACGCCCAGCGCGCCCAGTGTTTCGCCGTGATAGCCATGTCGCACGCAGACGAACTCGCGCTTGCCTGCCCGGCCGGCGTTGCGCCAGAAATGAAAGCTCATCTTCAGCGCGATCTCCACCGCGGACGCGCCGTCGGAGGCGAAGAAGGCATGGCCCAGCGCGCCGCCTGTGCGCGCGGACAGGCGTTCGGCCAGGGCCACGGCGGGCTCGTGCGTGCATCCCGCCAGCATGGCGTGCTCCAGCGTCGCCAGCTGGTCCACCAGCGCCGCATTGATCGCCGGGTTCGCGTGGCCGAACAGATTCACCCACCAGGAGCTGATGCCGTCCAGATAGCGCCGCCCGTCGGCGTCGTACAGCCAGGCGCCCGCGCCGCGGGCGATCGGCAACAGCGGAGTTTCTTCGTGGTGCTTCATCTGCGTGCAGGGATGCCACACCGCGCGCAGGCTGCGGACGACAAGGGAATCGGACGGCAAGGTATCGGATGGCAGGGACATGGTCCGCGCGGACTCGGCCCGTCGGGACGCGCTCACGCCTTGCATGCGGCATCCCCGACGCGCATGCCCAGTCGGGCCAGCATCTGGCGGTCAGCCTCGACCCGCGGATTGGCGGTGGTCAGCAGCACGTCGCCGTAGAACATGGAGTTCGCCCCGGCCAGGAAACAAAGGGCCTGGGTCGCATCGTCCATCTGCTCGCGGCCGGCGGACAGGCGCACCACGGCGCGTGGCATGGCGATGCGGGCCACGGCGATGGTCCGCACGAACTCGAAAGGGTCCAGCCGCCGTGAGCCGTGCAGCGGCGTGCCGGCGACGTGCATCAGGGCGTTTACGGGCACCGATTCGGGGTAGGGATCCAGGTTGGCCAGCTGGGCGATCAGGCCGGCTCGTACCGTGCGGTCTTCGCCCATGCCGATGATGCCGCCGCAGCACACCTTGATGCCGGCGTCGCGCACGCGCTGCAGCGTATCGAGTCTTTCCTGGTACGTGCGCGTGGTGACGACATTGCCGTAGAACTCGGGCGAGGTATCCAGGTTGTGGTTGTAGTAGTCCAGGCCGGCGTCGGCCAGTTCACGCGCCTGCGGGTCGTCGAGCATGCCCAGGGTGACGCAGGTTTCCAGGCCCAGCGCTTTAACACCGGCGATCATGCGGGCGACGGCGGCCACCTGGCGCGGCTTGGGCGACCGCCATGCGGCGCCCATGCAGAAGCGGCGCGCGCCGGCGGCCTGGGCGGCGCGCGCGGCGGCGAGTACGTCTTCCAATGCCATCAGGGGTTGCGCCTTGAGTCCCGTGTCGTGGCGCGCGGACTGCGAGCAATAGCCGCAATCCTCCGGACAGCCGCCGGTCTTGATGGAGAGCAGGCTGGATAGCTGGATTTCGGCCGGGTCGAAATGGGCGCGGTGAACGTCTTGCGCGCGGTATAGCAGGTCGGGAAAGGGCAGCTCGTAGAGCGCCGCGACGCGCTCGGTGGACCAGGGGCTAGCGGACTGCGCCGGTGGCTTCGAAGGACGCGGCAGGGCGACGGTTTGGGTGTGCGGCATGGGGACCTCCCGTACGGCGGGTTAAAAACGGCCGGATCGTAGGAAGGGAAGTGCCGCGAGGCAATCGCGATTTTGCGGTGGGTTTGCGGGTGCGTTCGGAACATCTCCACGGAGTTGGCGCATTTTCGTGTGCTGCCGAGCCTATCTTGACGCGTATCGCGCCGCTCCGCTTTGTCCTACGTAATAGTTTCGAGATGTATCTGGCGACGCATGCCTTGGGTCGCCTCGCCGCTGCGCCGGTCTACATTGCTGTCGGGATACCTAAGGAGACCTACTGTGCTCTATGCGATACACATGCTCGACAAACCCGGCGTCACGGAAATCCGGACGCGCATTCGGCCCGAGCACCGGGCGTATCTGGCGACCAAGGCGGACCAGATGGCCTTCGCCGGGCCGCTGCTGGCCGATGATGGCGAGACCATGATCGGCAGCCTGCTGGTCATCGACTTTCCGTCGCGCGATGCGGCGGAACAGTGGCTGCGGGACGAGCCCTTCACGCGCAATGGCGTGTACGGGTCGACGTCCATCCATGCCTTCGCCAATCTGTGGCCACAGAAGGTGGGCTTTCCGGCCGGCTGACGGCAACGGTACCGGCGAGACAGTCGAGGGCAGCTGGCCGGGCGCCCCTAGCCGGGCGCCCGATTCCGCACCGTCATGCACGGCTGCGGGAAAAACCCTATCCCTGCCGTCCCCACGCCGGTGCATGCTCGTTTCGGACGCGTAAAGCGCAAAACTGGCGCGCATATTGCTTCCACGAGGCATTCGGCGTCGATGAGCGCCGCAAGCTCGTACCGGAACGCAGGAGTCCGCAATGGTCGCTTTATTGCTCCGCCGCATTGCCCTGAGCCCCGCGCATGGGATGGCGCTGCTGCTGGCCCTGGCCGTGGGGCTGGCGGCATCCCCTGCCAGCGCGGACGACTATCCGTCCCGCGCCATCCATATCATCGTCCCGTATTCCGCCGGCGGTTCTTCGGATGCGCCCATGCGCGTCATCGCCCAGCAGATGGCGCAGCAGATGGGCCAGGCCATCGTCATCGAAAACAAACCGGGGCAGGGCGCGATGATAGGCGCCGAGTACGTCGCGCGCTCGGCGCCCGACGGCTATACGCTGCTGCTGGCCTCCAATCCGCAAGCCATCAGCGCGACGCTGTACAGCCGCCTGAGCTTCGATCCCGTCGGCGATTTCGCCGCTATCTCGCTGTTCGGCCGCGAACCCGGGGTACTTGTGGTCAACCCCAGGATGCCGGTGCGCAGCGTGCGGGAGTTCATCGACTACGTGAAGGCGCGTCCCGGCGAGATCGACTATGCGTCGTCGGGCAACGGCAGCGCCCAGCATCTGTTCACCGCCATGTTCCTGTCCGCCGCGGGACTGCGGATGATGCACATCCCTTATCGTGGCAGCGCGCAGGCCGTGACCGACGTGGTCGCCGGGCAGGTCATGGTCGCCATGCCGGGTTTGGCGGCGATGATGCCGCACATCCGCGAAAAGCGCCTGATCCCGCTGGCGGTGACGGGGGACAAGCGATCGCCGCTCCTGCCGGACGTGCCCACGCTGGCCGAGTCCGGCTTCCCGGGCTTCTCCGCCTACGTATGGTCCGGGCTGGTCGCCCCCAAGGGCACGCCGCCCGCTATCATCGACCGCCTGAACCGCGAGCTGAAGAAAGCCATGGAGTCGGATACGGTCAAGGCCTACATGAATAATGCGTCTGTCGAGATCGTCACCAACACGCCCGCCGAATTCCAGGCCTTCTTCCAGCAGGAAAAAGAGCGTGACGCCAAAGTCATCAAAGAGGCCGACTTAAAGATCGATTGATGGAGACAGCATGACCTTCCAACGCTACGGGGTTCGCCGCTACGGCAACGGCGACATCATCCACGTGCCCTTCGTGCGCGCGGGCAATTGGGTGTACGGCACCGGCCTGCGCGCCGTGCGGCCTAACGGCCTGGCGGACCCCGCGGTGCTGCGCACGGATCACCCGCTGGGCGCGCCGCCCCAGGCGCAGCGCGAAGCGCAAGCCATTTTCGACACCATGCGCCGCCATCTGGAAGAGGCGGGCAGCGGCATGGACCGCGTGGCGCGCCTGGACCAGTATTATCCGGATCCGCGGCACGTCGACCCTTATCACGTCGCGCGCAAGCAAGCGCTGGCGGGGCAGGTCGCGCCCAGCACGTCCGTCATTGTCGATCGCCTGTTGAACCTGGACGTCTCCATGGACGTACAAGTCATGGCCGCCACCGCGGCCAGCGGCTATACCGCCGAGCTTGCCGGCGCCGGCAAGCTCAACGTGCCGCAGACCTCCGGCTATGCGCCCTGTTTGCGCATGGGCGACATGATCTTCGTCGCCGGCCAGCTGGCGCGCGACGCCAGCGGCAACATCGCGCCGGAGGCACAGGTACCCGCCGGCCAGATGTGGAATGGCACGCGCATCAAGCTGGAAACCGACTACCTGGTGCAGAAGCGTCTGCTGCCCGCGCTCGAAGCGGCCGGCAGCCGCCTGGACCTGGTCCTCAAGGCCCAGGTCTATCTGAGCCACGGCGAAGATCTCGCCGCCTTCTGGCAATCATGGTCGCGCGCCTTCGGCGGCCGCGTGCCGCCCACCACGGTGGTGCCCGTGCATCATCCCGGCTTCGGCACGCGCGACGCGACCATCGAAGTCAACCTGGTCGCCGCGCACGAATCCGCCGCCGGCCGCGTGCGTGACGTCGAATGCGATGTGTCGCTGATCGCCACCGACATGCTGCCGGCGCGCGTCTTCGACGGCGTGCTGTTCGTCGCCGGACTCATGGCCATCGAGGATGGCGGCTTGTGCCCGGGCGCGCGCGTGCAGCCCAGCGCGCCGTTCTATGACGACCCGGTGCAGGCGCAGATGAGGGATATCCTGGAGAAAGCCGCGACCATTTTCGCCGCCGCCGGTACGGAGCTCGCGCTCGTGACGCGTGCCCTGCATTTCCATGCCGACCTGGCGGATTTCCGCAGGGGCTATATGGCCTGGGATCCGGCGCTGCGCCGTGTTGGACTGCCCTCCAGCGCCATCCAGGTGGCGGACACGCTATTCCTGCCGGGCGCGGCCGTCATCCTGGATTTGTGGGGATACGTGCGCTGACTGCCTGGACGCGCCGCGCTGAGCAAGTATCGTACTGAGGGTTGGGGTTATCTTATTCAGCACTTCTCTCTTGGCAGGCGCGCACCTATGTCATCTTTTTCTTTGCGGCAGCAAATCCCGGGCTTGGTCGGCTGGCTCGCCATCGGCTTCGCGACAGCGGCAACCGGCGCTATCGCATCCGTCCAGGCGGCCGGGTTCTATTTGCAACTCGCCCGACCGGACTGGGCGCCGCCGGCCGGCGTGTTCGGTCCCGTCTGGAGCCTGCTGTATGTGCTGATGAGCGTCGCGGCCTGGCTGGTCTGGCGCGAGGGCGGCTGGCGGGCCCATCCGAAAACCCTGGCACTGTTCCTGGTCCAGCTTGTGGTCAATGCGCTATGGAGCTGGCTGTTCTTCGCATGGCACCTGGGCGCCGCCGCGTTCGTCGACGTTTGCGTATTGCTGGTATTGATCGTCGCGACGCTGGCCGCGTTCTGGCGCGTGCGGGTGCTGGCGGGCGTGCTACTGTTGCCGTATCTGGCCTGGGTCGCGTTTGCAACCGCGCTTTGTTATCAAGCCTGGCGCTTGAACCCGGAGCTGTTGGGGTAGGCTAGGAGCGGCAGGCCATGGTGGCCCGCTGGCGCAATCGGTCCCAATGCAAAAAGCCCCAATTTCTCGGGGCTTTCAGCTGGATCGTTGTCTCGGACACCTCGTGGACAACGTTCTGGAATTTTGGCGGAGCGGACGGGGCTCGAACCCGCGACCCCCGGCGTGACAGGCCGGTATTCTAACCAACTGAACTACCGCTCCGCAGCGGCGTATTTTGTACAGCATCGCGAACGACGCCGGACTTTACAACCTTGCCAGCAGTTAAGCTGGCGTCCCCTAGGGGATTCGAACCCCTGTACTCACCGTGAAAGGGTGATGTCCTAGGCCTCTAGACGAAGGGGACCTGAACAAATTTGTACTGCGACTTCGCTTTCGACTGGTGGAGGTAAGCGGGATCGAACCGCTGACCTCTTGCATGCCATGCAAGCGCTCTCCCAGCTGAGCTATACCCCCGTGTATTCGCGATACTGCTTACGAAATACTAGCCAAAATCCTGCAAAATCAGCGCTTGGGTTTACAGCATAACTGTTCGCTGCGACTGTTCTTGCCGGCTTTTTGTCTCTGCCGTTGGCGAAGAAACGAGATTATGCACGAGTTTTTTTGGGTGTGCAAGTTGGCTGGCCCGGGGCCATAGGCGCGCGGCCACAGGCACGCGTTATGCCGCGCCGCGCCAATTCGGCAGGCTAAGTTTCAGGAGGCGAAGCATGAGTCCGACTTCCTTTCCGGTGCGCCCCTTGGGCCGTACCGACATGAACATCACTCGCGTCGGTTTCGGCGCCTGGGCCATAGGCGGGGCCGGTTGGGCCGCGGGCTGGGGCGCGCAGGATGATGCCGATTCCATCGCGGCGATCCGGCATGCCGTGGCTCGCGGCATCAACTGGATCGATACGGCGGCGGTCTATGGCCTGGGCCATTCCGAAGAACTGGTGGGCCAGGCGCTGAAGGACATGGCGCCCAGCCTGCGCCCCTATGTGTTCACCAAATGCGGGCTGGTGTGGGACGAAAACGACCCGAAAGCGCCGCCACGACGAGTGGGCGCCGCGCGCAGCCTGCGTGCCGAGGTGGACGCCTCGCTGAAGCGCCTGGGTGTCGAGCGCATAGACCTGTACCAGATGCACTGGCCCGCGAATGACGGCGCTACGTTGGCGGAATATTGGCAGGCGCTGCTGGATCTGAAGGCCGAAGGCAAGGTCCGCGCCGTGGGGCTGTCCAATCACAACGCGGCGCAGCTGGAAGATGCCGAACGCCTGGGGCACGTCGATACGCTGCAGCCGCCGTTTTCCGCGATCCGCCGCGACGCGGCCGCCGACCTGTTGCCGTGGTGCCTGGATCACGACACGGGTGTGATCGTCTACAGCCCGATGCAGTCCGGCCTGTTGAGCGGCGGTTTCAGCCAGGCGCGCGCGGCCGCTTTGCCCGAGGATGACTGGCGTTCGCGCAATCCTGAGTTCACGGGTGAGAACCTGCGGCGCAATCTGGAACTGGCCGACGTGCTGCGGCGGGTCGCCGAGCGGCATGGCAGCACGGTGGCGGCGACGGCTATCGCCTGGACCCTGGCGTGGCCGGGCGTGACCGGCGCCATTGTCGGTGCGCGCTCGCCGGGACAGGTGGATGGCTGGCTGGGCGCCGCCACGCTGGAACTGGACGAACAGGACATGGCGGAGATCGCCACCTTTATCGAGCTGAGCGGCGTAGGGACGGGGCCTTCATCGCCGCAGCGCCAGGCGGGCGCGGACCTGCCGCTGCGCGAGGGTTGAGTTCGCGCCCGGCCTGGGCACGGCGCGTTGCGTCCATCCGCCGTGGCCGGGAGCCGGCGCGGAGCGGGCCCGGTGGTGCGGATCAGCGGCGCGGCGGGAGGCGGCGGAGCCCCGTTGCCGGCCGTTGGCGCGTACTACGCGGACAGGCCGCGGCGCCGCGTCGCCAGCAGCGCGAGCAGGCCCAGCGCCACCGCACCCATGATCACGGTGTTGCCGGTGCGGACATAGGGCGTCAGGCCGGTGGTGCCTTGCACCGAAGTCGCCAGCGCCGTCATTTGCATCGTCGGCGCCTGGGCCAGCACATGTCCTTCGGGATCGATGGACACCGTCAGCCCGGTATTGGTCGCCGCCAGCATGGGCCGCGCGGTTTCCAGGGTGCGCATGCGGCCGATCTGCAGATGCTGGCGCAAGGCCCAGGTGTCGCCGAACCACCCCAGGTTGCTGAGGTTCACCAGGATGGACGCCCCCGGTTCGCCTTGCGGGCCGGGCCGCAGCGCGGGCAGCAGTTCTTCGCCGAACAGGTCTTCATAGCAGATGTTCAAGGCCAGGCGCTGGCCGGCGATGTCGAAGGGCGCCTGGCGCGCATCGCCGCGGTCGAAGTCGCCCAGCGGGATATCGAGCATGCGTACGAACCAGTGGAAGCCGGGCGGCANGNACNCCTGGTTCATGTGCTGCAGCAGGCCTCTTTCCATCTGGGCCGGGTCGAACTTCTGCGATTGTTCGATGTTGCCCTGGATGAGGCGCACCCGCAGCGGCGCGCCATCCGGACGCGACCAGGCGATGTGCGACAGGCCCCAGCCGGCCAGCGCGGCAACGATGGCCAGCGCGGCGGCCATGCCGTCGCGCGGGTCGCGCGAGGACTCCGCCGGGCGCCATAACACCGCCAGGGAAGCGGCGGCAAAGGCGGCCAGCCAGGCGATGCCGTACACGCCCAGCACCGGCGCCCAACCGGCGTAGGGACTGTCGACGTGCGCGTAGCCGATGTTCAGCCAGGGGAAGCCGGTCCAGAGGGTGCCGCGCACCCATTCGAGCGCGGTCACGCCGCAGGCGAAGGCGAGCGCGGCGCGTAGCCGGCGCGCGGGTGTGGCGTCCGCGCCCAGCGGCGCCAGCCAGCGTCCGAGCACGCCGCCCGCCGCCGGGAACAGCGCGATGAATCCGGACAGCGCCAGTACGCCGGCGGCCGCCAGCGGCGATGACAGGCCGCCGTAGTCGTGCATGCTGACGTAGAGCCAGTACAGGCCCAATGCATAGCAGGCGAAGTGGAAGAGCCACCCGTCCCATAGCGCGCGCCGCAAGGTGGGCGCGGCGAGCTGCCGGCGCGCGACGATGGCCAGCATCAGGACCTGCACCAACGCGAGCGCGCCATCGGGCAGGGGATCGGGGGCGAAGGTCAGCGCCTGGACGGCGCCGGCCACGATCATGCAGGCCGCGCTTATGCCCGCGCGGCGTTTATCAGCCGTGCCCGGGCCGGCCCCGTCCATCGCCCGGGGGTAGCGCTTCTTCAGAATGCTCATTCTGCGTCGGCGGGAGGGGCGGGTACGGGATGGGGAGGCAGACGCTTGACGCGCAGCCATAGCGCGCGGCGCGGATCGGCGCGCACGACCTCGAAGCGCAGGCCATCGCGTTCGGCGTAATCGCCGCGGCGCGGGATGCGGCCGAGTTCGCCGCCCAGCCAGCCGCCTATGCTGTCGTATTCGTCGTCCGGCAGCGACAGGCCGAAGGCCTCGTTGAACTTCTCGATGTCCGTGCTCGCCTGCACCCGCCACTGGTTCTCGCCTTCGGCGAAGATAGTGGCTTCGTCGTCTTCGTCGAATTCATCCTCGATATCGCCGACGATTTCCTCCAGCACGTCTTCCATGCTGACCAGGCCGGCGATGCCGCCGTATTCGTCGATGACGATGGCCAGGTGGTTGCGGCTTTCGCGGAAATCGCGCAGCAGCACGTTCAGGCGCTTGGATTCGGGGATGAAGACGGCGGGGCGCACCAGCGAGCGCAGCTCGATATCCGGTTCGAGCATGCAGCGCAGCAGGTCCTTGGCCAGCAGGATGCCGATGATGTTGTCGCGGTCGTCCTCGAATACCGGAAAGCGCGAATGCGCGGTATCGATGATGACGGACAGCAGATAGGGCAGGGGCTGGGCGATGTCCAGCAGATCCATGCGGGAACGCGGCACCATGATGTCGCCGACGGTGCGTTCCGATACGGCGAGCGCGCCCTTGATCATTGCGTAGGACTCGTCGTCCAGCAGATCGCGCTCGTGGGCGGCTTCAAGTATGGCCTTGATGCCTTCGCGATCTTCGGGTTCGCGGCGAACCAGGGACAGCAGGCGGTCTAGCAGGGATTTGTTGGCGGGCTTGGCTTGACGCGTGGAATCCGCGTCGTTCGCAGGGTAGGGGTCGGGCATCGTCCAGAGGACAAGTTACAAAGAATCCAGCATAACCGATGTTGCGGGGCGCTTTTGTAACGGTGCGGCGGGGATAACCCGAGTCGGCCGGCCGGTCCGCGTGGCGCAGGGCCGCGGCGTGGCCCTAATGTGGCTGGTACGGGTCGGCGATGCCCATCCCGGCCAGCACGCGGGTTTCCAGCGCTTCCATGCGTTTGGCGTCGCGCGCCTTGATGTGGTCGTAGCCCAGCGCGTGCAGGGCGCCGTGCACCGTCAGGTGGGCGGCGTGGTCCAGCGGCGCCTTGCGCTGTTCGCGCGCCTCGCGGCGCAGGACCGGCAGGCAGAGCACGATGTCCCCGCGGGCGACCGCGTCCGGGCCGACGCCGTATTCGAAAGTCAGCACATTGGTGGCGTAATCCCGGCCGCGGAAAGCGTGATTGAGCTGGCGGCCTTCCGCCTGCCCGACGATGCGCAGGCTGATTTCGGCGCCCTGGAATCCGACCAGGCCGTCAGCGCGCGCCGCGTCCAGCGCCCGCTGTATCCAGCGGCGCAGGCGCCAGCGCGGCAGGGCGGGAGCCTGGACGGCGTACTGGACGGAAAGCGCCAGCGTGACGCCGTCGGCCGCGTTCGCCGCGCCCGCGCTGCTATTCCTCATCCGCCGCGGCCTTGTCGTAGGCGTCGACGATGCGTGCAACCAGCGGGTGGCGCACCACGTCGCGGCTGGTGAAGCGCGTCGTGGCGATGCCTTGCACTTCCTCCAGCACCCGCACGGCATGCGCCAGGCCGCTTTGCTGGCCGCGCGGCAGATCGACCTGCGAGGGATCGCCGGTGATCACCGCCTTGCTGCCGAAGCCGATGCGCGTCAGGAACATTTTCATCTGTTCCGGCGTGGTGTTCTGCGCCTCGTCCAGGATGACGAAGGCGTGGTTCAGCGTGCGGCCGCGCATATAGGCCAGCGGGGCAATCTCGATGGTTTGCTTTTCGAACAGTCGCTGGACGCGCTCGAATCCCATCAGGTCGTACAGCGCGTCATACAGCGGGCGCAGATAGGGATCGACCTTCTGCGTCAGATCGCCGGGAAGGAAGCCCAGGCGTTCGCCGGCTTCCACGGCCGGCCGCGTCAGCACCAGGCGCTGCACCGTGTCGCGCTCCATGGCGTCGATGGCGCAGGCCACGGCCAGCCAGGTCTTGCCGGTGCCGGCAGGGCCGATGCCGAAGGTGATGTCGTGCTTGAGGATGTTTTCCAGATATTCGCGCTGGCGCGGCGTGCGCGGACGCAGATCGGAGCGGCGGGTACGCAGGGCGATGAAGTCGCGGTCGTCATCCAGGGCGGGGATGGCCGCCGGGTTCAGCGCCTGTGTGCCGCCGTGGGAGCCGCTCGCGCGGCCGACGCCGATCTCGACCAGCCCGAGCTGGATGTCGTCCACCGACAAGGGCTTGCGGGACGCCTGTTCGTCGAAGCGCCGCAGCGCCTGGGCGGCCAGTTCGGCGTTTTCGCCTTCCAGTGTGATGCGGTTGCCGCGACGCCTGAGTTTGACCGCCAGGCCATCGGCCAACTGGCGCAGGTTTTCATCGAGCGGGCCGCACAGGTTGGCCAGCTGGGCGTTGTCGCCGCCCACCTGTACCGTGACGCCGGACGGCTTGCGGGGAGCGCCTGCCATTACTCGGTCTCCGCGGCGCCGCCGGCCATGGCCACCCGCCCGCGCAGCGAATTCGGATAGGCCTCGGTGATGACGATATCGACCATGTGGCCGATCAGCCGCGGCGGGGCGGCGAAATTGACGATGCGGTTGTTTTCGGTGCGTCCCATCAGTTCATTCGGATCGCGGCGCGACGGTCCTTCGACCAGTACGCGCTGGGTGGTGCCTATCATGGCGCGGCTGATGGCCGACGCCTGTTCGGCGATGCGCGCCTGCAGCCGCTGCAGGCGCTGCAGCTTCAGTGCCTGCGGCGTATCGTCCGCCAGGTCGGCGGCCGGCGTGCCCGGGCGGCGCGAATAAACGAAGGAAAAAGACGTGTCGAAGCCGACGTCATCGATCAGCTTCATGGTCTTTTCAAAGTCCTCTTCCGTTTCGCCAGGGAATCCAACGATGAAGTCGGACGACAGGGTCAGGCCCGGGCGCGCCTCGCGCAAACGGCGCACGATGGATTTGAATTCCAGCGTCGTGTAGCCGCGCTTCATCGCGGCCAGCACGCGATCGCTGCCGGCCTGCACCGGCAGGTGCAGGAAGGACACCAGCTTGGGCAGGCGCGCATGGGCCTGGATCAGCCGCGGCGTCATTTCCTTGGGGTGCGAGGTCGTATACCGGATGCGTTCGATGCCCGGAATATCGTGCACATACTCCAGCAGCATGGCGAAGTCGGCGATTTCATCGCCATCGCCCAGGCGGCCGCGGTAGGCATTCACGTTCTGGCCCAGCAGGGTGACTTCCTTCACGCCCTGGTCGGCCAGGTCGGCGATTTCCACCAGGATGTCGTCGAACGGCCGGGAGACTTCGTCGCCACGGGTGTAGGGTACGACGCAGAAACTGCAATATTTGCTGCAGCCTTCCATGATGGACACGAAGGCCGTGGCGCCGTCGACGCGCGGCGGCGGCAGGGAATCGAATTTCTCGATGCTGGGAAAACTGATGTCCACCTGGGCACGGCCTTCGGCCTGGCGCTGGCGGATCAGCTCCGGCAGGCGGTGCAGGGTCTGCGGACCGAACACCAGGTCGACATAGGGCGCGCGCTTGACGATGGCATCGCCTTCCTGGCTGGCCACGCAGCCCCCCACGCCGATGACCAGGCCGGGCTTGGCTTTCTTGAGCTGCTGGACGCGGCCCAGGTCGGAGAACACCTTTTCCTGCGCCTTTTCGCGCACCGAACAGGTATTGAACAGAATGATGTCCGCGTCTTCCGGCGTGTCGGTCAGCTCGACGCCCTGCGATTCGCGCAGTACGTCGACCATTTTGTCGGAGTCGTACTCGTTCATCTGGCAACCGAAGGTGCGGATGAACAGCTTGCGGGGGGTATCGGAGGCGGAGCCGGAGGTGGCCGAAACGGAGGCGTCGGCGGACGCGCCGTCGCGCGCGAGTATGGTTTCTTGCATATCGGAAGCCGTGACGGGTGTAGATCCCGGGGGCGGGGGAAAAACAGAATTTTACCCCGGATGCGCCATTGTCTTGGTATTGTCTCGGTCCGGCCCTGGCATGAGGCCGGATACGCGGGCGGCCGCACGGGGCGGCGCCGCGCAATCGACAGGATGACGAGGGGATATGGCCAAGAACACGGCCTTGCGCGACGATGCGCCTTCCAGCCATAGCGCGCCGCGCGACCGCACGGCTGTCCGCAACCGATGGATCGCCGGCTGGGTACTGGCCCTGCTGCTGATCGGCCTCCTGTTGCTGTTCGTCGATCTGCCCCTGACCAGGTATCTGCAGGCCAATGTGTCGCCGTCCGTCGACACCGCCTTCGAATGGATAGGCGAAATCGGCGATAGCGATAATTACGCCTGGATCGTGCTGGCTATCTACATCGCGGCTCTGGTGGCTCTGCTTCGGGGCTGGGACGGCGCCTGGATAGGCGGCTATGAACGTGTGGTGCGCGGCAGCTTGCTGCTGATGGCGGCCTGGGTGGTCGGCGGCATCGTTACGGGCGTGCTCAAGCAGACGGTGGCGCGCGCGCGGCCGAAAGTGTTTTTCGAGCAGGGCTTCTATGGCCTGGGGGACGCTTTCCAGGGCAAGCCCTTCAATTCTTTTCCGTCCAGCCATTCGTTGACCGCCTTCGTGCTGGCGGCGGCCATTTCGGCGGTGGCGCCGCGCTGGCGCGTGCCGGTCTATACGATCGCCGTGCTGGCCGGCATCAGCCGCCTGGTCAACCTGGATCATTTCGCTTCGGACGTGGCGGCCTCGGCGCTGATCGCCATCACCGCCGTGCATGTGCTCAAACCGTGGTTTGTCGATCCCGCCTACCGCTGGCCGCTGCGCGCGCCCTGGCGCTGGTTCCGCCGCAGCGATCAGCCCTGACCCGCGCGCTCCAGCCTTTCCCTGACGCGGCGCGCCAGGTCCAGCATGGGGTCGCTGGACGGATAGAGCTCATGCTTGCCGACGATCGGAAAGCTGTGTCCTTTCCAGAACTGCCTGGGATCGAAGCGGAACTTGGCGACCAGGCGTCGTCCGAAATCCATTTCGTGATGCAGATACAGCGCTTTCTGCCCGATGCCGGACATCTCCGGATATTCGCCCAATAGATATCCTTCCTGCAGATGCGGGCGCGCCGCGGAAGGCGGGCAGACGCTGGACAGGCGGATGGTCTGCAGGCCGGCTTCCGCGCTCACGGTGATCCCGCCGCTCAGGTAGGGCACGCCCAGTACGAAGACATAGGCTTCCTGGTCCGCACCGTGGCTGGCGAACGATGCGGCGACCCGCAGCGAATGCGTGACGTCCAGCAGGGGAGTGGGGCAGATCTCGTAGTGCTGCAGGACGGCCCAGCGGACCATGCCGTGGCGGCCGATGCGCTCCAGACCCAGGAAACCCGCGGCCAGGTATTCCTCGGCCAGGATTTTCTCGGCGGCGGTCAGCCTGGCGTAGCGCCTGCGCAGTTCCTCCAGGCTGGGGTTCTTGCCGCCGTTGCCACGCAATATCGTCGGCTTCAGCGAGGTATATCCGGCGCGGTTGCGGAAGTCGGCGGCCTGGCCGCGGAATAGCAGGATGTGGTCGCGGTTGTGGAATTGCAGCTCGGCGATCCGGGTGGCCAGGTCGAAGTACGAGGTGACCGGATAGGCCGCGGCCTTGCGATAGTCCTGGCGCTGCACCACGGTCGCCACCGGCGAGCCGCCGATGAACGACCATAGCTTGTACTCGGTGATGGTCTCCAAGTGCCGTCCTTCAGGTTGCCGGCGTGCTTACTTGCCCAGCCATTTTCCACTGATCTGCGCGTATTCGCCGCTGGCCTGTGACAGGTGCAGCCATTGGTCGACGAAACGCTTGAATACCTCGTCGCCTTGCGGCAGCAGATAGGCCATCTCGGCATATTGCAGGGGCTTGTCGGGATTGACGGCGCACAGCTCCGGATGCAGCTTGCTTTGCACGATGGCTTCCGCCGCTTCGGTGACGAACACGTCGGCCTGGCCTTTGATGATTTCATCGAAGATGGTCAGGTTGTCCGGGTGCATGGTCAGCTTGGCGTGGCTGAGTTTCGTTTTGGCGAAACGTTCATTGCTGCCGCCCGGGTTCGCGATCACGCGCACCGACGGCTGGTCGATGGCTTCGATGGTCTGGAACTTGGATACGTTTTCGCAGCGCGTCAGCGGGGTCTTGCCGTTGATCATGTACGGCATGCTGAAGTAAGCCTGCTTCTGGCGTTCCAGCGAGGCGGAAATCCCGCCCACCGCGATATCGCACTTGCCGGCGACGAAGTCCGGCATCAAATTGGCCCAGGTGGTCTTGATGAACTGCGGCTTGGCCTTGAGCGCGGCGGCCAGCGTCTGCATCAGATCGATGTCCATGCCCTCGAATTCGCCCGGGGCGTGCTGGAAGCTGAAGGGCTTGTAGTCGCCAGGCGTGCAGACGCGCAGCACGCCGGCCTGTTCGACGCGGGTCAGGGCGGAACCCGATGCGGCGGCGCCGGCCGCCGGCGCCTGGGCGAATGCCAGGGTCTGGGCGGAGAACAGGATCAAAGCGGCAAGGATTTTCATGGCCGGGCTTCCTTTGGTATTGGTTTGTACGGTACCGCGGATCGTCGACGCGCCAGTACGTCGTCGATCCGACTGATAACTGTAATCGGAGCCGGCCATTTCATTCATTGCGGGTTTGCACGGCTTGCGGACGCGAAGGGAACCGCCGCGCCTGTATGCCGTCGAAGGTAGGCCGCGCCGGAGGGGACGGCTGTCCAGGAGCATCCATTCATGCGTTACCTATGGCTTTTGCTGATGGCGCTATGCGCTCCCCTGCATGCGGCGCCCGTCGAAGACGTGGAGCGTTTCGCGCCCGGACTGCGCTTTCCCGAAGGCACCGTCTTTGTCGGCGATACGCTTTATTTCGTGGATTACGGCACGTCCACCGTGCTGCGGCTGGGCGCCGACCTTGCGGCCGTCCCCGCGTGGCGATCCGCGGGGTGCGGTCCGAACGGCTTGCTGCCGCTGGGCGATGGAACGATGCTGGTCGCCTGTTATGACGCCGGGACGGTGGAACAGCGCTCCCTCGATGGGCGGCTCTTGCGGACCGTGGACCGGGGCGCCCAGGGCGAACCCTTGATACGGCCCAATGACCTGGCCGCGGATGGCCATGGCGGCGCCTACTTTACCGCTTCCGGCGGCGCGGACGGGATAGAAGGCAGGCTGTATCACCTGGCGGCGGGACTGACGCGTGCCGACATGGTGGTGGATCATGTCCGGAATGCCAACGGCGTGGCCTTGTCTCCGGACGGCCGCATTCTTTACCTGGGCGAGAGCACCACGGACAAGGTGCTGCGCTTCGATGTGGCGGCGGATGGCAGCCTGCGGGGGCGGCGCGATTTCCTGGCGCTGGACGAGCTGGGTCACGGGCAGACGCTGCCGGGCGGCGGCCGCCATACGCCGGACGGCGTGCGCACGGACCCGTCGGGCCACGTCTTCGTCAGCCTCTACAATGGCGCCGGCTTCGCCGTGTTCGGCGCCGATGGGAAGCTGTTGGCGACGCAGTCGCTACCGGGCACCCACCACGCCAATCTGGCGATTTCGCCGGACCAGGCGTGGGTCTATGGCACCATCGATGACGACGAAGGCAGTCTCTACCGGGTCAGGAACCCGCTGGCGCCGCCGCGAGGATGAGCCGCGCCTCGCGGGCATGGAACGTGTGATGGGACGCCACGACAAAGCCGCCGATGACGTCGGAGGACCCCATGACGAACAAGATACGCTTGGATAAATGGCTATGGGCGGCGCGTTTCTACAAGACGCGCGCCCTTGCGGTGGAGGAAATCGGCAAGGGCCGGGTGCTGGTCAACGACCACCCCGCCAAGCCCGCGCGCGAGGTGGGCGAAGGCGATTACATCACCGTGCGCAAAAGCGATCCGCCCATCCGGGTGCTGGTCCGCGCCGTCAGCACCATACGCGGCCCCGCCACCGCGGCGCGCCTGATGTACGACGAAACCCCCGACAGCATCGCCGCCCGCGAACGCGCCGCCGAAATGCGCCGCCTGGCGCCCGAACCCGCCCTCGATATCGCCCAGGGCCGCCCCACCAAGCGCGACCGCCGCCTGATCGATCAGTGGCGGGGGAAATAGGCGGGTGGGTTTCCGCCGATACTCTGCCCAGGAAAACTTTCAGCCTGCCGCGACGGTGATGGTGGGTTCGCAGCGGATCGGGAAGTTCACCGAATTGGCGATATAGCACTTTTCATGCGCGCTATGGTGCAACTGGCGCGCCTGCCCGGCGTCGCTGCCCGCCGCGATCACTACGCCGGGACGCAGGACAGCGGAAGTGAACCGGCCGGCTCCCGGCCCATCCACCATGGTGCCTTCCGGGCGGTCGACATATTCCAGCACCGTGACGGCGGCCTCGGCGCAAAGATGCAAGTACCAGAGCTTGTGGCAGGCCGAAGCCGACGCCAGCAGGAGTTCTTCGGGATTCCAGCGGGTCGGGTCCCCGCGGAAGGCGGGGTCGGAGGATCCAGCGATGTCGGCCTTGCCTTCGGCCCGGATAAGGTGGTCCCTGCCATAGGCCGCGTAGCCTGACGTACCGCTGCCGCGGTTGCCGGTCCATTCGACTTCGACGCGATATCTGTGTTCGCCATGCGCCATTCGGTGCTCCAGATTCGTTGGATATCGGTTCAGCGATGATTAAGCCGCGAGCGTATCACCAGCGGTAGACTTCGGCATCGAACTTACTCGATGCAAGGGTGGAGACCATGGCGAAGGAAGACAAGATCAAGGCGCTGCTGTTCGATGTGTTCGGAACGGTGGTGGACTGGCGCACCAGCGTCGCGCGGCAGTTGCGGCCGTTCCTGGAGCGGCACGGTATCCAGGATGACCCGCACGATGTGGCCAATGCCTGGCGCAAGAAATACCAGCCTGCGCTGGACGAAGTGCGTTCCGGCCGCCGTCCCTTCGTCAAGCTGGACGTGCTGCATCGCGAAAACCTGGAAGCCCTGCTGGCGGATTACAAGGTCGATGTCGCCAGCCTGCCGGAGGAAACGCTGAACGACCTGAACCTGATCTGGCACCGGTTGGACCCGTGGCCCGATTCGGTGCAAGGCCTGCGGCGCCTGAAGCAGCGTTTCATCATCGCGCCGATGTCCAACGGCAATATCAGGCTGATGACCGACATGGCCAAGCGCGCCGGGCTGCCTTGGGATGCCATCCTGGGCGCGGAGGTGGTCAAGGCCTACAAGACCTCGCCCGAAGCCTATCTGCGCACGGCGGAAGTGCTGGATCTGCGGCCGGAGGAAATCTGCATGGTGGCGGCCCACAATTCCGACCTGGCGGCGGCGCGCAAGTGTGGATTCCATACCGCATTCGTTTTGCGGCCCACGGAATACGGCCCGGAGCAGAAGACCAATCTGCGCGCCGAACAGGATTGGGACTGGGTCGCCAACGACATGGTGGAGCTGGCGACGAAGATGAACTGCCCGGCCTGAGCCCGCCGCGGCACTGGGCCGCCTGGCGTCCAGCTTGCAGCCAGCGACAAGAACTAGGGCCCGTGCCGGGGCACGGGCTGCGAAATGGCGCTGCTATTGGGACGATGCCGGCGCTTCGGCGGGCGCTTTCTGCGCCGTGTTCTGAATGCCCGCCTGAAAGGCGCTCAGCATGTTCGACGTCAGCGCGGCGTTGAGTGAGGCGATGCCCAGCACGACCGCGATCGCCGTCGTGACCACAACTATCTTGAACCCCGCGATCTTGTTGTGGACCTCATTCAGCTCCGCCCGCATTTCGGCCCGCATTTCCTTCATGTCCGTGCGGATTTCGCGCGTGTAGTCTTCAATTCGCGAAATCCGCCAATCCATGCTGGCCTCGATGGCTTCGAGCCTGGAGTGAAATCTTCGGCGAGGCTGGGCGGCGGCTTCCATACCGGGAATTATCATCCCGGCCGGCCACCGCGGCAATATGACGGATATGCCACTTGCGCCCGGCAATCAACGGTGCGCCGCCCGTGGAGGGCGGCGCCTGTCCGGCATCGGACGCGGAGTCAGGCGACTTCCGGGCCGTCCTTCTTGGCCGGCTTGACCAGGTCTTCGCGCTTGACGCCGAACCACATGGCCAGCGCGGCCGCCACGAACACCGACGAATAGATACCGAACCAGATCCCGATGGTCAGCGCCATCGCGAAGTAGTGCAGCGTCGGGCCGCCGAAGAACAGCATGGACAGCACCATCATCTGCGTCGAACCGTGCGTGATGATGGTTCGCGAGATGGTCTGCGTGATGGCGCCGTTGATGACTTCCTGCACGGACGCCTTGCGCTGCTTGCGGAAGTTCTCCCGGATCCGGTCCATGATGACCACGGATTCGTTGACCGAATACCCCAGCACCGCCAGCACGCCCGCCAGCACGGACAGCGAAAATTCCCACTGGAAGAAGGCGAAGAAGCCCAGGATGATGACCACGTCATGCAGGTTGGCCACCACGCCGGCCAGGGCGAACTTCCATTCGAAGCGGATGCCCAGGTAAATGACGATGCCCAGCACCACGAACAGCAGCGCCATCAGGCCGTTGTGCACCAGCTCCTGGCCCACCTGCGGACCCACGTATTCCACCCGGCGCAGTTCCACGGAAGGATCGTCGGCCTTCAGGGCCTTCAGCACCGCGTCGCTTTGCTGCGAAGAAGTCTGGCCGGCCTGCAGCGGCAGGCGGATCAGCACGTCGCGCGACGTGCCGAAGTTCTGTACCTGGAAGTCCGCGTAGCCCAGCTTGGCCACGGACCCGCGCACATTTTCCAGCTGCGCCGTCTGCGCGTAGTTGACCTCCATCACCGTGCCGCCGGTGAACTCGATGGACAGGTGGAAGCCGCGCGTCACGATAAAAAAGACGGCCGCCAGGAAGGTCACCGCGCTGATGATATTGAGCACCAGCGCATGCCGCATGAACGGGATGGTGCGGTGTATGCGGAAGAATTCCATGTTTCGCCTTGCTTTGTTTGGATGCCGTTAGCGGGCCGTATCTGGTATCAGGCCTTCGCCTTGGCGTCTTCCGACGGTTTCCACACCTGGCCGATGGATACGCTGGCCAGCTTTTTACGGCGGCCGTACCACAGGTTGGCCAGCGCGCGCACGCCCACCACCGACGAGAACATCGACGTCAGGATGCCCAGGCAGTGCACCACCGCGAAGCCGCGGATGGGGCCGGAACCGAAGGCCAGCAGCGCCAGGCCGACGATCAGCGTGGTCAGGTTCGAATCCAGGATGGTGCCCCAGGCGCGCTCGAAGCCCTGGTGTATGGCCTGTTGCGGCGAGGCGCCGTTGCGCAGCTCTTCCCGTATCCGCTCGTTGATCAGCACGTTCGAGTCGATGGCCATGCCCAGCGTCAGCGCGATGGCCGCGATGCCCGGCAGGGTCAGCGTGGCCTGTAGCATGGACAGCAGCGCCAGCAGCAGCAGTACGTTCACCGCCAGGCCGATGGTGGAGAACACGCCGAACAAGCGGTAATAGACGATGATGAAGACGGCGATCGCCAGGAAACCGTACAGCGTGGACGCGAAGCCCTTGGCGATGTTGTCCGCGCCCAGGCTGGGGCCGATGGTGCGTTCTTCGATGATGGACATCGGCGCGGCCAGGGCGCCGGCGCGCAGCAGCAGCGCCGTGTCGGCGGCTTCCTCGGCGGTCATGCTGCCGGAGATCTGCACCTGCCCGCCGGGGATCTCGCCGCGGATGACCGGCGCCGTGACGACTTCGCCCTTGCCGTTTTCGAACAGCAGGATGGCCATGCGCTTGCCCACGTTGTCGCGGGTGACGTCGCGGAATATGCGCGCGCCCTTGGCGTCCAGCGTCAGATGCACGGCGGGCTGCTGGGTCTGCTGATCGCGGCCCGGCTGGGCGTCCTGCAGGTTCTCGCCGGTCAGGATGACCTGGCGGCGTACCAGCAGCGGCCGGCCGTCGCGGTCGGTGTAGCGTTCCAGGCCGAAAGGCACGGTATTGGCGGCCAGCGCGGCCTGGGCGGACGGCGAGTCGTCCACCATGCGGATTTCCAGCGTGGCGGTGCGGCCCAGCAGTTCCTTGGCCTTGGCCACGTCCTGCACGCCGGGCAATTGCACGACGATACGGTCATTGCCCTGCTGCTGGATGACCGGTTCGGCCACGCCCAGTTCGTTGATCCGGTTGTGCAGCGTGTTGATGTTCTGGCTCAGCGCGGTTTCCTGCACGCGGGTGATAGACGCCGGGCTGAGCGTGCCGACCAGCTGCGGCTTGCCGCCGTCGTTCTGGTCGACGAATTGCAGGTCGGGCATGCGCGAGCGCAGGATGGAAATCGCCTTGTCGCGGCTGTCGCCGTTGGGGAAGGTGGCGGTGACGGCCTGGCCGGTGCGGTCGACGGTGACGCCCGGCACGTCCTGGTCGCGCAGCACGCTGCGCACGTCGGCGGCCAGGGAGTCATAGCGCGCGTTCAAGGCGCCCTGCATATCGATCTGCAGCAGGAAGTACACGCCGCCGCGCAGGTCCAGGCCCAGATACATGGGCCTGGGCTCGAACCATCCCAGCGCGCGCATCCACTCCGGCGAGGCCGGCAGCAGGTTCAGCGCCACCGTGTAATGGGGATCGCCCGGGACGGTGTTCAGGGTCTTGTCGATCAGGTCGCGCGCCTGCAGCTGCTGGTCGGTCGAGGCGAAGCGCGCGCGTATGGTGCCCAGCGGCCCGTTCTGTTCGTAGTAGGCGCCCGTGGTGGGAATCTTGGCCTGGTTCAGGATCTGTTCCACCGTGCCGAGCAGGGCGTTGTCGACCTTGATCGTCGCTTTCGCACTGGAAATCTGTACCGCGGGGGATTCGCCGTAGAAATTGGGCAGCGTATACAGCAGGCCGATGACGACCGCGATCAGGACCGTAAGGTACTTCCAGAGGGGATAGCGGTTCATGGCCGGCTACTTGTAGGGTGACGAAGAACGGTTGAGGCGAAAAGCCGGGAAAACTGCCAGGCGGACCGGCCGGCGGGGGCGCCGCCGCGGTCCGGCATGCTGGGACGCTTACAGCGCCTTGATGGTTCCCTTGGGCAGCACGGTCGAAACGGCGCTCTTCTGGACGACCACTTCCACCGGCTTGTCGGCCGATTCGGAGATTTCCACGGTGATATAGGTGTCGGTGACGCGGGTGACCTTGCCCAGCAGGCCGCCGGCGGTGACGACTTCGTCGCCCTTGCTGAGGGCGGCCAGCAGGTTGCGATGTTCCTTCTGGCGCTTCATCTGCGGCCGGATCATCAGGAAATACAGGATGACGAACATCAGCACGATGGGCAGGAAGTTCATCAGCGCGCTTTCCGGGGCGGCTTGGGCGACGACCACGCCCAGGTTGTCGGTCATGAAGGACATCGGAATTCTCCAGTGGGATCCGTCATGCGGATCCGGTTATCGGTTTTTGATGTGGTTTTGGGTTTTTCGCGAGCCTGCGCATATAGGGCAGCCCGCTATTGTAGCGAAGCTGTCCGCCCGGGAAAGCGTTACCCGCCGGGCCCGCACCGGAGGCCGCCGGCGCCGGCTGGCAACCGCCCGCGCCGCGGCATGCCTGGCGCCGCCGCTAATCCACCCCGCGCGCCCGGTCCGCGGCGAACTGCGCTCGCCAGGCCTCGAAGCGCCCGGCGGCGATCGCCTCGCGCATCTCGCCCATCAGGGTCAGGTAGAAATGCAGATTGTGCAGCGTATTCAGCCGCGCCCCGGTGATTTCGTTGGCGCGCTGCAGGTGGTGCAGATAGGCGCGCGTGAAATGTCCGCAGGTATGGCAGCCGCAGCTGGGGTCCAGCGGCCGCGTATCGTCGCGGTAGCGGGCATTGCGGATCTTGACGTCGCCGTAGCGGGTGAACAGCCAGCCATTGCGCGCGTTGCGGGTCGGCATCACGCAGTCGAACATGTCCACGCCCTGCGCGACGCCGGCCACCAGGTCTTCCGGCGTCCCGACGCCCATCAGGTAGCGCGGCGCGTGGGCCGGCAGCCGCGGCGCCACGTGCGCCAGGATGCGCATCATGTCTTCCTTGGGCTCCCCCACGGACAGGCCGCCGATCGCATAGCCGTGGAAGCCGATGTCCAGCAGGCCGGCCAGCGATTCGTCGCGCAGCCGCTCGTACATGCCGCCCTGGACGATGCCGAACAGCGCGTTGGGATTGGCCAGCCCGTCGAAGGCATCGCGCGAGCGCCGCGCCCAGCGCAGGGACATGCGCATGGAGCGCGCGGCTTCTTCCTCCGTGGCGGCGCGGCCGTCTATTTCATAAGGCGTGCATTCGTCGAACACCATGACGATGTCGGAGTTCAACGCGCGCTGGATGCGCATGGATTCTTCCGGCGTCAGGAACAGGCGCGCGCCGTCGATGGGCGAGGCGAAACGCACGCCTTCTTCCGTGATCTTGCGCATGCCCTGCAGGCTGAACACCTGGAAGCCGCCCGAGTCCGTCAGGATGGGCCTGTTCCAGCCCATGAAGCCGTGCAGGCCGCCGTGCTTTTCCATGATGTCCGTGCCCGGACGCAGCCACAGGTGGAAGGTATTGCCCAGCACGATCTGCGCGCCGATCTCTTCCAGTTCATGGGGCAGCATGGCCTTGACGCTGCCATAGGTGCCCACCGGCATGAAGATGGGCGTTTCGACGACGCCATGGTTGAGCGTGATGCGGCCGCGGCGGGCGCCGCCATCGGTGGCCAGCAGTTGGAAATCGAGTCCTGTCATGGTCTGGGGGCGCCGGCGGCTTCGATGAACATCGCGTCGCCGTAGCTGAAGAAACGATAGCGTTGCGCCACGGCATGGGCATAGGCGCGGCGGATGGGTTCCATGCCCGCCAGGGCCGACACCATCATCAATAGCGTCGATTGGGGCAGGTGGAAGTTGGTGATCAGCACGTCCAGCGCCTGGAAGCGATAGCCCGGGGTAATGAAGAGCCGCGTATCGCCCTGGGTGGCGCGCAGGGGCAGGTGCTGCCCCGCCGCCGATTCCAGGGCGCGGGCGCTGGTGGTGCCCACCGCGACCACCCGGCCGCCCGACGCCTTGGCGCGCGCCACGGCGTCCGCGGTGGCCTGCGGCACGGTGTACCACTCCGCGTGCATGACGTGGTCGGCGATGTTCTCGACCCGCACCGGCTGGAAGGTGCCGGCGCCGACGTGCAGGGTGACGAAGGCGCGCCCGACGCCCATGCCGTCCAGGCGGTCCAGCATGTCCTGGTCGAAATGCAGGCCCGCCGTGGGCGCCGCCACCGCGCCGGGTTCGCGGGCGTAGACGGTCTGGTAGCGGGTGTCGTCGTGGCTGTCCGGGGCGTGGGTGATATAGGGCGGCAGCGGCGTGGCGCCATGGGCGTCCAGCAGCGCCAGCACGTCATCGGGAAAGCTCAGGTCGAAGAGCTCGCCGGCGCGGCCTTCCACCACGGCTTCGAAGGCGCCGGCCAGGCGCAGCACCGTGCCCGGTCCGGGCGATTTGCTGGCGCGCACGTGCGCCAGCGCGCGACGCGGGCCGGTGATGCGTTCCACCAGGACTTCGATCTTGCCGCCGCTGGCCTTATGGCCGGTCAGGCGGGCCTTGATCACCCGCGTATCGTTGAACACCAGCAGGTCGCCCGGACGCAGCAGGGACGCGATGTCGGCGAAGCGCCTGTCGTGCAGGCCGCCTTGCGCGTCCAGGTGCAACAGGCGGCTGCCGCCGCGCTCGGCGCTGGGGTGCTGGGCGATCAGCTCGGGCGGCAGTTCATAGTCGAAGTCGGAAACGCGATGGGAAGAGGGCAGGGACGGAGACACGCTGGACGTGGAAATCGTAAAAAGCCAACCCGTGATTGTAGTAGGCCCGGCGCACGCGCCAGCCCATGCAGGGTATCCTTGGCGCTTTTGGCGATTTGGCGACGACAGCGGGCGGGAATGATAGAGCGGGCAGGCGGCAAGCGGACGGCGGGGTTGTGGCCAGGGGTGTGGCGATCGGTCGCGGCCGTCCTGATCGTGTCCCTGGTGGCGGCCCTGGCGCCGGCCGCCGCCGTCGCCCAGGGCCTGGCGCCTGCTTCCACCAATGTGCTGCCGCATGATCTGGCGGCGACGTGGCGCGCCAGCAAGCTGCCCAGCGGGTCCCTGTCGCTGGTGGTCCAGGAGCTGGGCGGCCAGCGCCTGCTGTCCATCAATGCCAAGGAGCCGCGCAATCCGGCTTCGGTGATGAAGCTCATCACCACCTGGTCGGCCCTGTCCAGCCTGGGCCCCAACTATACGTGGCGCACCGAATTGCTGGCCCAGCCGGGCGCCCGGGTGGGCGCCAACGGCGTGCTGCCCGGTCCGCTCTATCTGCGCGCCGGCGGCGATCCTCTGTTCCTGATGCAGGACCTGTGGACGCTGTTGCGCGATCTGCGCCTGCACGGCGTGCGGCAGATCAACGACCTGGTTATCGACCGCACGATATTCGGCTCGGTCGCCACCGACCCCGGGGCCTTCGACGGCGCGCCCGACCGGCCCTACAACGCCAGCCCGGACGCGCTCATGGTGGGTTTCGGCGCCTTGCGCCTGCTGTTCATCCCCGATCCGGCGGCGCGCCGCTGGCGGCCGGTCATCGATCCGCCCCTGCCGGGGGTGAGCGTCAGCGGCCAGGTGGAATGGAGCGACGCCGTCTGCCCGGGTGCGCCGGACGTCGCCACCGAACCCTTGATCACGCAGCAGGGCATTACGCTGCGCGTGACCGGCACCGTCGCCGGTTCCTGCGGCGAATTCAGCCTGTACCGCCTGGCCCTGTCGCAGACGGATTTCGCCACCGAGGTCATCCGGCAGCTGTGGCGGGAGATGGGCGGCACCTTCAACGGCCAGGTGCGCGCCGGCATGGTGCCGCCGGACGCGGTTCCGCTGGCGTCCCACGAGTCGCCGCCGCTGGGCGACGTGATCCGCACCATCAACAAGCGCAGCAATAACGTGATGGCGCGCCTGCTGCTGCTGACCCTGGGCGCGGAGGGCGGCCGCCGTCCCGCCACGCCGGACAGCGGCGCGGCCGTCGTGCGCCGCGTGCTGGGTAGCCAGGGGCTGTCCATGCCGGAGCTGGTCATCGACAACGGCTCGGGCCTGTCGCGCATAGGCCGGGTGTCGGCCGACAGCCTGGCATCGATGCTGACGGTGGCGTGGAATTCCCCCTATATGCCGGAATTCATGTCTTCGCTGGCCATCGCGGGCGTCGACGGCACGGTGCGGCGACGCCTGCGCGACAGGGACACGCGCGGCATGGCGCACCTGAAGACCGGTTCGCTGGCCAATGTGCGCGCCATGGCGGGCTACGTGCTGGGCGCCAGCGGCAAGCGCTACGTGGTGGTCAGCATCGTCAACGATGATCGCGCCGACGCGGTGCGGCCTTTCGACGATGCGCTGATCAAGTGGCTGGTCGATCGCTGAACACGCTACGATTCCAACCATCGCCATCGGAGAATCCCCATGCCCGTGCATGAAATCCGCCATCCGCTGATCCGCCACAAGATTGGCATCATGCGGCGCGCCGACCTCAGCACCAAAAGCTTCCGTGAACTATCCCAGGAAGTCGCGGCGCTGCTGACCTACGAGGCCTGCAAGGACCTGCCCCTGGAGCACTGCCAGGTGCAGGGCTGGAGCGGCGTCGTCGATGTCGAGAAGCTGGCCGGCAAGAAAATCACCGTGGTGCCCATCCTGCGCGCCGGTATCGGCATGCTGGATGGCGTGCTCACCCTGGTGCCCGGCGCCAAGGTCAGCGTCGTCGGCATCGCCCGCAACGAAGAAACCCTGCAGGCGCATACCTATCTGGAGCGCCTGGTGGCGGAGCTGGACCAGCGCGTGGCGCTGATCGTCGATCCCATGCTGGCGACGGCCGGGTCGATGTGCGCCACCATCGATATGCTGAAGCGGGCAGGGTGCCGCGATATCCGCGCCCTGGTGCTCGTGGCCGCCCCGGAGGGCATCGCCCGGCTGGACCGCGAGCATCCGGACGTCCAGGTGTACACCGCGTCCATCGATGAGCGCCTGAACGAGGACGGCTACATCATCCCCGGCCTGGGCGACGCGGGTGACCGGATTTTTGGTACGCGGCAGAAGGCGGAATAGGGCCACGGACAGACCCCGCCGCGCCGGGCCCACAGCCGCGCCGGGCCGGTGTCGCCGGGCCTTGCCGGGCCAGCTTGCGCGGCCAGGGAAAGGCGGACGGGGCCCGGTCAGGCCGACGGCGCGGCCGCCATGCCGTCTATATGTTCCCCGAACCAATGCAGCTCATTGGCCAGGGCCGCCACGCTGCCCACGATCAGCAGGGCCGGCGCCCGTATCGCGTGGGTCCGCGCCAATGCCGCCAGGTCTTCCAGCCGCCCCGTCACCACCCGCTGCTCCGGCCGGCTGCCGTTTTCCACCAGCGCGAAGGGCGTATCCGCGGCCCGTCCGTGCTCGCGCAGGCCGCGCGATAGGGACTCCAGCTGGCTGACTCCCATATAGAAGGCAAGCGTCTGGTTGGCTCCGGCCAAGGCCTGCCAGTCCATGGCCTGGCCGTCGTCCCGGCAGTGGGCAGTGATCAGATGCAGCGACTGCGCGTGTTCGCGATGCGTCAAGGGTATGCCGGCATGCGCCGCACAGGCCAGCGCCGCCGTCACGCCGGGCACCACCTCGTAGGGCACCCCGTGGGCCCTCAGGTATTGCAGCTCTTCACCGCCGCGGCCGAAGATGAAGGCGTCGCCGCCCTTGAGCCGCACCACCCGCCGTCCCCGCCTGGCGTGCTCGACCATCAGGGCGTGGATGCGGGCCTGGGTGGCCGCGTGGTCCTCGCCGGGACGCTTGCCGACGTCGATGCGTTCGGCGTCACGCCGGGCCAGCGACATGATTTCAGCGCTGATCAGCCGGTCGTACAGAATGACGTCCGCTTCGTTCAGGGCGCGCAGCGCTTTCAGCGTCAGCAGGCCGGGGTCGCCCGGGCCGGCGCCCACCAGCACCACGCTGCCCGCCGGCGTTTCCTGGGGCTGCGCCAGCGCGGTTTCCAGTGCCTGGGCGGCTTCCGCCGGGCGCGCCTGGCGCAGCAGCGCGGCGACCGGCCCATCCAGCAGGTTGTCGTAAAAACGCCGCCGCGCGCCCAAGTCCGGACGGCGCTCCCGGATGCGCGCCCTATAGCGCGCCGCGAGCTCGGCCAGGGGCCCCAGCGCGTGGTCGAACAAGGATTCGATACGCTCGCGCAGGCGCCGGGCCAGCACCGGCGCCACGCCGGACGACGAGATCGCCACAATCAGCGGCGACCGGTCGACGATGGAAGGCACCTGGAACGAGGACAGCGCGGGGTCGTCCACCACGTTTGCCAGGATGCGCCGCGCGGCGGCCGCCGCGGCCACCCGGGCATTGACGCTTTCGTCATCGGTGGCCGCCACGACCAGCCAGCTGCCCTCCAGCCAGGCGTCCTCGAACCGGCCCGGGACATGGGTAATCCGGCCGGCCTGCGCCAGTGCCGCCAGTTCCGGGTTCAGCTCGGGTGCGCCTACTTGCACGCGCGCCCCCGCTTCCAGCAGCGCCTGCGCCTTGCGCGCGGCGACGGCGCCACCTCCCACGACCAGGACGAGGCGCTGGTTCAGGTCGGCGAACAGAGGGAATAGTTTCATGGCAGCGGGCGGTTGGGATATCGGGCGCCGTAAAACGACGCAAGCCCAGGTCGCGGCGCGAAATGGGCAATACGCGCATTCTAGAAAGGGGCGTTGAAGACCAGGAAGGAAGTTATGGGTATGTTCTTATAATTTTCCGGAATATCCGGATCAAGTTTCATCCATGGCCGCTATAAGGAAGCTCGCGCCGCTCTCTCGTATGCAGGGCTGGCGCCCGCCGCGCGGGTCTGGCCGCGGTGTAGTATCGACGCACCGCCTTATGTCCAGGGGCGGCTGCTTTTGAGAGGTCTCCCACCGTGTATCCGCATTCCGCTTTCGACGCCACGTCCCCCAGCCCCACGTCCACGGGATCCGCTCCATCGCGGGCAGGCCGGCACGCCGCCACCTTTCTGCCGCACGCCGTCGCGGCCGCCGCCATGATGCTGGCCGCCGGCGCGGCGCAGGCCGGCGTTTGCGACGCGCAATTCATCCGTAATGGCGGGGAGGTGCAGTTGACCGGCTCGGGCAATTTGCAA
This sequence comes from Bordetella sputigena, assembly GCF_965137885.1. Classification (NCBI taxonomy): domain Bacteria; kingdom Pseudomonadati; phylum Pseudomonadota; class Betaproteobacteria; order Burkholderiales; family Alcaligenaceae; genus Bordetella; species Bordetella sputigena. The sequence goes on along the minus strand of NZ_CBCSCA010000003.1, from coordinate 356,241 downwards.
CTGGGCGCCGATTTGGCGTTTGCCGAAGTAACCAAAAGCAATGGAGAGAACTGCCGCGCCCGTGTCAGCGGGGTCGCGACGTTTTCCTACGCCGGCCTGCCGCCGGGCAAGTCCAAGCTCGATTACCTGATGACGGTGCGCGACGGCAAGGCGACCTTCGTCAAGTATGAAAACGCCGGCGAAAAGCCCGCGTCGGATGGACAGTTCGACCTGCGCATGCTGGGCCTGTTCGCCTACGACGGGAGAATCAGCGGTCCGGGTCAGAAACTGCCCGGCGCGAACTTCCGCCTGAATATCGGCAAGGAAGCCCCCGTCGGCGGCACCCCCAGCACCACGGTGCGCATCAGCCAGAAAATCGTCGGCACGCGTCGCAGCATGGCCACGGCGCTGGGGCAGCAATCCTGCTGGCCGATCTCCTACAGCCGGGATACCGACCCGACGATGGCGACATTCAAAGGCTTGACGATTCCCATCCCGGCGCTGAACACCATGGTCACCGACTGGTATTGCCCCGCCGTCAATCTGGTGATGAAGCAGGACATCGATCAGCAGGGCATCAAATCCGCGGTGGAGATAACAAAGGTCAAATAAAGATCAAATAGATGCTCCGCGGGCGTAGCACACGGTAGCAATAGGGGGCTTGAGGCAAAAGCCCACTGGTATCATTGTTTTTGTCCAGCACAAGCAACAAGAGAAAGGAGCGAACATGAACGCGACATCTTCCGACGCCGCCAAAGACAACCTGATCGACAGCGTCAAAAGCAGCCTCAACGACGCGGAAAGCCTGCTGCGCGAAGCCGCGGCCAGCACCGGCGACAAGGCCGCCGAACTGCGCGACCGCGCCATGACCTCGCTCAAGCGTACCCGCGAAGCGCTGTACGAAGTGCAGGACGCCGTGGTCGAACGCGGCCGCAAGGCGGCGCGCGCCACGGACGACTACGTGCACGACAAGCCCTGGCAGGCCATCGGCATCGCCGGCCTGACCGGCCTGCTGCTCGGCCTGCTCATCGCGCGCCGCTGAACCCTCACCTGGCGGGCCGCCGGCAGGCGCGAATCCTTCGCCCCCGCCAGCGGCCGGCACCCCGAACATGCCCATACGCAAATCCTTGCTCGGCGTTGCCTCCAGCCTGGTCGAATTGGGGCGCACGCGTTTCGAGCTGCTGGCGCTGGAAGCATCGGTGGAGAAAGGCCGGCTGCTCAAGCTGCTGGGATGTTCCTTCGCGGCCTTGTTGTTCCTGACCCTGGCCGTGCTGGTGTTTTCCATCCTGGTGGCCGTGTATTTCTGGCCCACCGATGAACGTTATATGGCGTTTGGCGCGCTGGCGGCCGTTTATGCCGTCCTGGGCGTGATCCTGCTGCTGGTCGTGCGCCGCATGTTGACGCAGGGCCCGGCGCCCTTCGCCGCAACGCTGGAGGAACTGGCGCGCGACGTGCAACTGCTGGAGCACCTGCGTATCAAGGCCCAGGAGGAAGAAGAAGCGGAGCGGCGCGCCGAAGCCGAACGCCAAGCCCATGCCACCCGTCGGCGGGAGACCGCGCCATGAGTAAATTGTCCCCGGAGGTCGATCGCCAGGTGCGCATCGAACTGCTGCGCGCGCGCGCGGCGGTCGAGCGCCAATCGCTGGTGCACAACGTTGCCGCATTGACGCAGTCCTTGTCGCCTTCGCATCTCATCAAGGGCCTGGTTCCGCGTATCGGCGCGGGCAACATGCCCGGCCTGGCGTGGCAGGCGTTCACCTTGGCGCGCCGCTATCCCATCATTACGTCGACGTTGTCCACCGTGTTCCTGCGCGGCAAGCGTTCCCGGCTCTTGAAGCTGGGCACCCTCGCGGTCGTCGGCTGGCAGGCCTATCGCGGCTGGAAGGCGCGCCAGGCCGGCGCCGCGCACGTCACAAGCCCAGCTGACTCCACATCGCGTCCACCTTATTCTTGATGGCGTCATCCATGACGATGGGCCGGCCCCATTCGCGGTCGGTCTCGCCGGGCCACTTATTGGTGGCGTCCAGGCCCATCTTGCCGCCCAGGCCGGACACCGGCGAGGCGAAATCCAGGTAATCGATGGGCGTGTGCTCCACCAGGGTGGTGTCGCGCACCGGGTCCATGCGCGTGGTCATGGCCCACACCACCTCTTTCCAGTCGCGCGGGTTGACGTCTTCGTCCACCACCACGATGAACTTGGTGTACATGAACTGCCGCAGCACGCTCCATAGCCCGAACATGACGCGCTTGGCGTGGCCTGGATATTGTTTGCGGATGGACACCACGGCCAGGCGGTAGCTGCAGCCTTCCGGCGGCAGATAGAAGTCGACGATCTCCGGCAACTGGCGGCGCAGCAGGGGCACGAAGACTTCGTTCAGCGCCACGCCCAGCACCGCCGGTTCGTCCGGCGGCTTGCCGGTGTAGGTGGAGTGGTAGATCGGATCGCGGCGCATCGTAATGCGGTCCACCGTGAACACCGGAAACCAGTCGCGTTCGTTGTAGTAGCCGGTATGGTCGCCGTAGGGGCCTTCCAGGGCCATCTCGTAGCCGGTGTCCGGCGGCGGCGCGACGCCATCGGGCACCGCCGGCGCGACCGCGCGCGGGTCCGTGCTCGGCAGCAGGTGGCCTTCCAGGACAATCTCGGCGTAGGCGGGCACCGACAGTTCGCTGCCCAGCGCCTTGGCGACCTCGGTGCGCGATCCACGCAAGAGTCCGGCGAATTGGTATTCCGACAGGGTGTCGGGCACGGGCGTGACGGCCCCCAATATGGTTGCCGGATCGGCCCCCAGCGCAACGGCGATGGGAAAAGGCTGGCCGGGATAGGCCTGCGCGTGTTCGCGGAAGTCCAGCGCCCCGCCCCGGTGCGACAGCCAACGCATGATGAGCTTGTTGCGGCCCACGGGTTGCTGGCGGTAGATTCCCAGGTTCTGGCGCCGCGCCCGCGGGCCCTTGGTGATCACCAGACCCCAGGTCAGTAGCGGAGCGACATCGCCGGGCCAGCATTTTTGCAGGGGCAGGCGCGACAGGTCGACGTCGTCGCCTTCCAATACGATTTCCTGGCAGGCCGGGCCGCGTACCGTTTTGGGGCTCATGTCCCACAGCGCGGCCTTTAGCATCGCGACCTTGGCGAAGGCATCGCGCAGGCCCTTGGGCGGCTCCGGTTCGCGCAGGGAGGCCAGCAGTTCGCCGGTATCCCGCAGCGCTTCCACCTGCTCCGCGCCCATGCCCCAGGCCACGCGGCGCGGCGTACCGAACAGGTTGGCCAGTACCGGCATGCCGGCGGGGCGGTCCTGATGGATGGCGTTTTCGAACAGCAGCGCGGGGCCGCCCTTGCGCAGCACGCGGTCGGCGATCTCGGTCATTTCCAGGTGCGTCGACACCGGCGCGGCGATGCGCTTGAGGTCGCCGCGCGATTCGAGTTGGGCGATGAAATCTCTTAAATCTCGGTATTTCACGAAAGGCCTACGGGAGAGCGCGTGTGAGTTCGCGGAAGTTCGACAAAGTTGCCCAACGTTGCATGGTAATTGCGGGATTTGTTACATATGGGCAGCCCATAAGAGGTTAACATCCCCTTCCCTTTAAAACGCAGGAGGTCTCCAATGCCTTATGCGTCAGTCGCCAGTTATCCGGTCTTCCGGCAATTGGCACAAGGCGTTCACCGTTATCTCGGCGAATGGCTGCGGATCTGCTCGGTGTACCTGGGCATCGCCGTCATCGTCACAGTCAGCATGGGTTTGGCTTTGCCTGGTCTGCGCGACCAGGCCTTGCAGGTACACAAGGCTTTGTTGATGGCGCTCGCGCCCGCGACGGTTTCCCCGGCGGGATCGGCGGACAGCGCCTACGCCGATGCCGACACCTTGTCGGACCTGGACGATGGCAACAAGGCGGATGGTTCGCCCGGCGCCGTGGCGCTGGCCGTGCCGGATGCCGGCAGTAATGCAACCGCCTTCCTTACGCCTTTGCCCCATCCCGAGGTCAAGCCGGCGCCGCGTGCCGAAACGGCGAACAGTATGCAGACCGAAGCGCTGCGCAACTATATCTCGCGCAAGTACAAAGTGGCGTCGGATGCCACCGCCGTGCTGGTGAATACCGCCTACAAGGTCGGGCGCGAACTGAAGATCGATCCGCTGCTGCTGCTGGCGGTCATCGCGGTGGAGTCGCGCTACAACCCCTTCGCCGAATCCAGCGTGGGCGCCCAGGGGCTCATGCAGGTCATGACCAGCGTGCATCAGTCCAAGTTCGATGCCTACGGCAAGAAGGGCGCGCTGGATCCCGTCGCCAATATCCGCGTGGGCGCGGGGATCTTGAAGGACTGCATCAAGCGCCGTGGTTCGGTGCCGGGCGGTCTGGCCTGCTATGTCGGCGCCAGCGGTCCGAATGACGGCGGCTACGGCGACAAGGTGCAGGCCGAGCGCCGCCGGCTGGCGCTGGCGTCGGGGATTCCGCTGGCGCGTGACTGAGGCCTGTCGTCGGCTTAGCGCCGCAGCGTTTCCAGGAAACCGCCGATGCGGTCCACGGCCGCGCGCAACTGCTCCATGCCGGTGGTATAGGCGAAGCGCAGCGTGCGGCTGGCATGCGCCGGGCCGAAATCCAGGCCCGGCACGGCGGCCACCCCGGCCTCGTGCAGCAGTTGCATGGCGAAGCTGGCGCTATCCATCCCCCAGCGCGCCACGTCGGCATAGATATAGAACGCCCCGTCCGGCTTGACCGGGACGTCGATCCCCAGGCGCTCGAAGCCATCCAGCAGGAAGTCGCGGCGCGCCTGGAACGCCAGGCGCCGTTCTTCGTAGAGCGCCAGGGTGTCGGGTTGGAAGCAGGCCAGGGCCGCGTGCTGGGCCAGGGTGGGAGCGCAGATCGCCAGGCTGGCGGCCATTTTTTCCACCGTCGCCACCATGGCCTGCGGCACGATCAGCCAGCCCAGCCGCCAGCCCGTCATGTTGAAGTACTTGGAGAAGCTATTGATGACGATGGCGTCGTCATCCAGCGCCAGCGCCGAGCGCGGCTGGCCGTCGTAGGACAGGCCCAGGTAGATCTCGTCCATCAGCGTGAAACCGCCGCGCGCGCCGACCTCGCCCAACAGCTCGGCCAGCTCAGGCTGCGCGATGGACGTGCCGGTCGGATTGCTGGGCGACGCGATGATGGCGCCGCGGCTGCGGGCCGACCAATGGTCGCGCAGATCGGCCGCCGACAATTGGAAGCGCTTGTCCGGCGTGCTGGGTATCAGCTGCGGCCGTCCCCCCGCGGCCAGCACGAAGTTGCTATTGGCGGGATAGGACGGATCCGGCATGAGGACTTCATCGCCGGGATTGACCAGGGCGGCGCATGCCAGCGACAGGGCGCCGGAGGCGCCCGCCGTGACGATGACGCGCGAGGGATCGACACGAGCGCCGAAGCGGGTGTAGAAGTCCGCGATCGCCTCGCGCAGCGCCGATAGCCCGGCGGGCGGACTGTAGCCGCTTTGGCCCGCGCGCGCGGCGCGTTCCAGCGCTTCCACCACTTGGGCGGGCGCGGTAAAGTCCGGTTCGCCTATGCCCAGGCTGATGATGTCGCGGCCCGCGGCCTGCATGGCCTGCGCCTGTTTGAACACCTCCACCGCGTGGAACGTCAGGAATTCATGGGTACGGTCGGCGAGGGGAAACATACGGAATCTTGCGGCGGTCGCGGATAAGGAAGAAGGGAATTGTAGTCATGCAGCCATCGCGACGCGCGTTTCTGATGGGCCGGGCCACGCCCCGCACACCTTGGCAGGTGTTCTGCCAGAGCCTGCGCCGCGTTTGCGCCGGCGAACTCAAGCTCATCCACTCGGCGGTCGGCGCCGAGGCGACGATTCCCGGAGCCGGCGGGCCCGATAGGGCAACCACGGCCACGACCGCGGCTGCGGCGGATGCGGCATTTCCGACGGCCGCCGGCTTCCATACGGCCGGTTCGGCGCAGGCCGCGCCACAGGCGCGCTGGACGCCGGTCGACGGCGCCAATGTGCGGCAAGCCAGGATGCTTTGCGCCGAGCATGGCGTGCAATTGGCCCTGGCGGGGTCGGCGGTGTCGATCGAGGGGCGGCCGGTGCTGTGGGTGGACCCGGCGGCCCTCAACGGACTGGCGCGTGAGTCCGGGCCCGTACCGCGCTGGCGCGCCGGCCCGGGCGTGACGCTGGGCGAACTGGCCGCCGCCGGCCTGCCGCAGTTCGCCGGAGCCGATCCGGCGATCACGCTCGCGGCCTGGTTCGCCGATCGCGGCGCGGCCGCCTGGCCGACCGGGCGCGGCGACCTGTCCGGCGTGCATGAGGCCGATGTGCTGCTGGCCGACGGCGTGGCCGATACGCTCGGCCCTTTCGGCGCCGACGACGGCCGGCCCTTGCGCAGCGCAACCCTGCAGCAATTGGTGCCTGTGCTGTTCCGCCTGGCATCGGGCGAGGACGCGCGGTGGTGCGGCGAGCAGCCGGCCTGGCCCGCACGCTACCGTCTGGATGCCTTGCTGCCGGCCGCGCCGGCGACCTTGAATCTGGCGCGCATGCTGCATGGGCATGGGGGCACTCTGGTGTGGCTGGAAAGCCTGGTTCTGGAAGCGCCGCCGGGAGCATCGCCGCCACCGCCGCCTGATGTTGCCGGGCCGGCCGCACCGCTGCCGCCGGCACGCGCGCGCGCACTCGACAGGCGCGTCAAGGACAGTTTCGACCCCGCCGGTTTATTCCCCGAGGCCCCTTGAAAGCCGTGCCGTTCCGCGTTTCGCCGACGCGCGCGGCGATGCCCGCCGCGCGGCCGCTCCAGCGCATCGGAGTAAGATAAAAGACTTTCCGTCCGCCAGTCGCGATGCCCCACGAAGGCAGTTCCACCGGCGCGTTCCGACCCGATTCCCAGCACAGGGTCCGGCAAGGTACTAGAATCCTGCCTTTCGGTTTTCAACTTTCTTCACACGTATCAAGCGATCATGGACGCCAATTTGCGCAAGGCCGCGCTCGAATATCACGAGCAAGGCCGCCCCGGCAAGATCTCGGTCACGCCGACCAAGCAACTGACCAATCAACGCGATCTGGCTCTCGCCTACACGCCGGGCGTCGCGGCCGCCTGCGAAGAAATCGTCACGGACCCGGTGAACGCCTATCGCTACACCAGCCGTGGCAATCTGGTTGGCGTCATTTCCAACGGTACGGCGGTGCTGGGCCTGGGCAATATCGGCGCGCTGGCGTCCAAGCCTGTGATGGAAGGCAAGGCCGTGCTGTTCAAGAAATTCGCCGGCCTGGACGTGTTCGACATCGAAATCAGCGAAACCGATCCCGACAAGCTGGTGGAAATCATCGCCGGCCTCGAGCCCACCTTCGGCGGCATCAACCTGGAAGACATCAAGGCGCCGGAATGCTTCGTGGTGGAGCGCAAGCTGCGCGAACGCATGAAGATCCCGGTCTTCCATGACGACCAGCACGGTACCGCCATCACTGTCTGCGCGGCCTTCATCAACGGCCTGAAGGTGGTCGGCAAGGACATCGGCAAGGTCAAGGTGGTGACGTCCGGCGCGGGCGCCGCGGCGCTGGCCTGCCTGGAGCTGATGGTCGATCTGGGCCTGCCCATCGAAAACATCTGGGTTACCGATATCGAAGGAGTGGTGTACGAAGGGCGCACCACGCTGATGGATCCGGACAAGGCCCGCTTCGCGCGCAAGACCGACCTGCGCAAGCTGGGCGAAGTCATCGAAGGCGCCGACGTGTTCCTGGGCCTGTCGGCGGGCAATGTGCTGAAACCGGAAATGGTGGCCGCGATGGCCGCCCGTCCGCTGATCCTGGCGCTGGCCAACCCCACGCCCGAAGTCCTGCCGGAAGTGGTCAAGAGCGTGCGCGATGACGCCGTCATGGCGACCGGCCGCTCGGACTACCCGAACCAGGTCAACAACGTTCTGTGCTTCCCGTACATCTTCCGGGGCGCGCTGGACGTGGGCGCGACCACCATCACGCGCGGCATGGAAAAAGCCGCCGTTTACGCCATCGCCAAGCTGGCGCAGGAAGAACAGAGCGAAGTCGTGGCCGCGGCCTACGGCACCTTCGATCTCTGTTTCGGTCCCGAATACTTCATTCCCAAGCCGTTCGACCCGCGCCTGATCGTGCGCATCGCCCCCGCCGTGGCCAAGGCCGCGATGGAAGAGGGCGTCGCGACCCGTCCGCTGGCCGATATGGACAGCTATGTCGAACAGCTGCAGCAGTTCGTCTATCACTCCGGCGCCTTCATGAAGCCGGTGTTCGCGGCATCCAAGCGCCTGGTGCGCGAGGGCGCGAAGTCGCGCGTGGTGTTCACCGAAGGCGAAGACGAACGCGTGCTGCGCGCCGTGCAGGTGGTGGTCGATGAAGGCCTGGCCAAGCCCATCCTGGTCGGCCGCCCGGCCGTGCTGGCCGCGCGCATCGAACGCCTGGGCCTGCGCCTCCGCCTGGGCGAGGACGTCGAGGTCACCAACCCCGAATACGACGAGCGCTTCCATCGCTACTGGACGACGTATTGGGAGCTGATGTGCCGCCGCGGCATCACCAAGGAAATGGCGCGCGTGGAAATGCGCCGTCGTTTGACGCTGATCGGCGCGATGATGGTCCACCTGGGCGACGCCGATGCCATGATTTGCGGCACCGTCGGCGCCTACGCCGACCACCTGCGCTTTGTCGATGAGGTGATCGGCAAGCGCGCGGGCAGCAACGTCTACGCCGCGATGAGCATACTGCTGCTGTCCGAGCGTACGGTCGTGCTGGTGGATACGCACATCAATGAAGACCCCACCGCCGAACAGATCGCCGAATTCACCATCGCCGCCGCGCAGGAAATGGGCCGCTTGAACGTGGCCCCGAAGGTGGCGCTGCTGTCGCGCTCGAATTTCGGGTCCGGCAGTTCGTCGTCGGGCGAGAAAATGCGCGAAGCGCTGCAACTGGTGCGCGAGCGCGCGCCGGAAATCGAGATCGATGGCGAAATGCATGGCGACTGCGCGCTGGACGAGGAGCTGCGCCTGCGCATTCTGCCGTCGTCGACGCTGAAAGGAAGCGCCAATCTGTTGGTATGTCCCAACGTCGATTCGGGCAACATCGCGTACAACCTGCTGAAGACCGCGGCGGGCGGCAACGTGGCCGTCGGTCCCTTCCTGTTGGGTGCGAATGCGCCCGTGCATATCCTGACGTCCAGTTCCACGGTGCGCCGTATCGTCAATATGACGGCACTGGCCGTGGTCGACGCCAACAATCGCCGCTAGGCGGGGCGGTCTCGGTCCAAGGGCCGGAGACCCGGGGCATCGGCCCGGGCTCCGGCCCTTTTCATTGCTTCTTGCTCGTTGTATCTTCCGAATCCAATGCGCCGACCGTGGATAGCACGTGGATCGGTAAGGCGCAAAAACATGGCGCGATGCGATTGATCGAACCGGTTTATGCCGATACGATGCAGCGTATCCCGCGGATGGGTCGCGGACGTTTTTTTTGCAGGAGGTCCGAGCATGGCCAGAACCGGTCAGCCCGCATTGCAACGCCAGTTGCAGCGTGGCGGCGAGCTCGATGCTGCTGCGCTGGATAGGCAATCGGTAGCGGACGCCGCCGGCGAATTGCGCGCGGCCCTGTACGTCGCCGACTGCGACCGGGCGCGCAGCCGGTCGGCCGTATTCCGGGCCATCGCCAAGGCGGTGGATTTCCCGATGCACTTCCGCAGTTTCGACGAATTGTCGGATTGCCTTTCCGACACCGTGCTCGATCAGAAAGTCGGCGTCGTGTTGTGGCTGCACAAGCTGCATTCCGGCGATCCCGCGCTGGAAGAAGACGCGGCCCGCATTCTTTCCATCTGCCAGGACGTCACCGAATATGCCCGTGAAAACGGCCGGCTGTTCGCCTATGTCGTCGAGCACGCGGGCGCACACCCCGCGGCTGAACCCGGCGTGGCGGCCGCGCCTTACGGTGAAGCCGACTAAGGCGCCTGCCTGAAACCCTTGCCCAGCCTAGGTGCCGGAATCGACGGGGGCGCCGGTCGCTTCATCCGCATCCCAGTCCAACAGCGCGGTTGTCGCCGCGGCCAGCGCCAGGCCGGCGGTTTCGGTGCGTAGCACGCGCGGGCCGAAGCTGACGACGTCGACTCCGGCCGCGCGCGCCGCGTCGCGCTCCGTGTCGGACCAGCCGCCTTCCGGGCCCACCAGCAGCTCGACGGCCCGGGCATCGCCCAAATTGCGCAGCGCCGCCTTCAACGGCGTGCCGTTCTCCGGATGGCACAGCAGCCGCCGGCCGGTCGAGGCCGTTTCCAGCCAGCGGGCCAGCGGCATCACCGGTTCGATCCGCATCAGCCGGTTGCGCCCGCATTGTTCGCTGGCGGCGGTGGCGATGCGACGCCAGTGCGCCAGGCGCTTGTCCTGCCGCTCGCCGTTGAGCTGCAGCACGCTGCGCTGCGCGGCGACGGGCACCAGCCGCCGCACGCCCAGCTCCACGGCTTTTTCCACGATCCAGTCCATTTTGTCGCCGGACGGCAGGCCCTGGACCAGCGTGAGGCCGCCGGCCAATTCGGCCTCGCGCGGATCGTGCGCGCCTAGCTCCGCATGCACGGCCTTGCCGGCAATGCGCAGTGTCGCCGGGTATTCGCCGCCGTTGCCGTCGAACAGCACCGCCGTGTCGCCATCGCGCAGCCGGAGCACGCGCGCGGCGTGATGGGCGATGGCCTCGGGCAGTTCGATGCGGGCGTGCGGCGCGAGCGCGAAGGAGCAATAGAAGCGAGGGCTGGGCATGGGGAATTTCGTGCAGCGTGCCTGTCAAATATGCCTGTGAGGTTGCCGCGTCCGGCGGCCGGCCATGCGGACGGGCTTGGTCGTGGGCCGCGCGGGCGTCCGGCGGGACGCACATGGGCGAATCTTACCCGGCGCCGGCCGCGCCGCCGGCCGGATCCATCGCCTGGCGAGGCGCGCACTAGGCTGACCGGACGAGGCCGGGCGGGCGGGCGGCTCCCGCCCGGATGGTAAACTCGTGAGCTCTTCAAACCCCAGTCCCGGCCCCTTATCGATCGCCGCCGGGACAGCGTGTGCAGCGAGCCCTTCCAGAATGAGCAATCCGACCGCCCGACAACCTTCTTTGGCGGATGCCATCCGCGCCTTGGCGATGGACGCCGTACAGCAGGCGAACTCCGGGCACCCGGGGGCTCCCATGGGCATGGCGGAAATCGCCCAGGCGCTGTGGACGCGCCATTTGCGCCACAATCCCGCCGATCCCGCCTGGCCCGGCCGCGACCGCTTCGTGCTGTCCAATGGCCACGGTTCGATGCTGCTGTATGCGCTGCTGCACCTGACCGGCTACGACCTGCCGATCGAAGAAATCAAGCAATTCCGCCAGATGCACTCGCGCACGCCTGGGCATCCGGAAGTCGGCATCACGGCCGGCGTCGAGACCACCACCGGCCCGCTGGGCCAGGGCCTGGGCAATGCCGTCGGCATGGCTTTGGCCGAAGCCCTGCTGGCGGCGGAATTCAACCGCCCCGGCCACACCGTGGTGGATCATCATACCTACGCCTTCGTGGGCGACGGGTGCCTGATGGAAGGCATCTCGCATGAAGTCTGCTCGCTGGCCGGCACGCTGCGCCTGTCCAAGCTGATCGTGCTGTATGACGACAACGGCATTTCCATCGACGGCAAGGTCGAGGCCTGGTTCGGCGACGACACCGGCAAGCGTTTCGAAGCCTATGGCTGGAACGTGATCCGCGGCGTGGACGGCCATGACGTCGAGGCGGTCGATGCCGCCGTGCGCCAGGCGCGCGCGAACGCCGCCAGCCACGGCGGGCCGACGCTGATCGCCTGCCGTACCGTCATCGGCAAGGGCGCGCCCAATGTGGCGGGTACCGACAAGGTCCACGGCGCGCCGCTGGGCAAGGATGAAATTGCCGCCACGCGCGCCGCGCTGAACTGGCAGCACGAACCTTTCGTGATCCCGCCGGAAGTCTACGAGGGCTGGGATGCGCGTCGCGCCGGTTCGGTGGCGCAGAACGAATGGCAGGCGCGTTTCGATGCCTATGCCCGCCAGTTCCCCACGGAAGCCGCCGAATTCACGCGCCGCATGCGCGGCGAGCTGCCCGCCGATTTCGCCGACAAGGCGCGCGCCTTCGTCGCCGCAACGGTGGAAAAGGCGGAAACCGTGGCTACCCGCAAGGCTTCGCAGTACGCCATCGGCGCGCTGGCCCAGGCCCTGCCGGAATTGCTCGGCGGCTCCGCCGATCTGACGGGCTCCAACTACACCGACTGGAAGGGCGTGGCTCCCGTCCGCGCCGGCGAAAAAGCCATCCAGTTCGGCCGCCACATCAACTACGGCGTGCGCGAATTCGGCATGGCCGCCATCATGAACGGCATCGCCCTGCATGGCGGCTACCTGCCCTTCGGCGGCACCTTCCTGACGTTCTCCGATTATTCGCGCAACGGCCTGCGCATGGCCGCGCTGATGAAGCAGCGCGTGGTGCACGTATTCACGCACGATTCCATCGGCCTGGGTGAAGACGGCCCCACGCATCAATCGATCGAGCATGCCAACAGCCTGCGCCTGATCCCCAATCTGTCGGTGTGGCGGCCCTGCGATACGACCGAAACCGCCGTCGCCTGGATCGAGGCCGTCAAGCGTCCCGCCAGCATAGGCATGGACGTGCGCGATGGCGGCCCGAGCGCGCTGCTGTTGTCGCGCCAGAACCTGCCTTTCGTGCCGCGCGACGAAGCGACCGTCGCGGCCATCGCGCGCGGCGGCTATGTGCTGCGCGACGCCGACGATGCGCGCGCCGTCATCATCGCCACCGGGTCGGAAGTCGCCCTGGCGCTTGCAGCACAGGAATTGCTGAGCAAGGACGGCGTGGCCGTGCGCGTGGTGTCCATGCCCAGCACGGACGTGTTCGACAAACAGGACGCCGAATGGCGCGCCGCCGTGCTGCCCAAGGGCTTGCCGCGCGTCGCCGTCGAAGCCGGCACGACCGGCTTGTGGCATAAATACGTGGGATTGGAAGGCGCCGTCGTCGGCATCGACCGCTACGGCGAATCGGCGCCGGCCGGCGTGCTGTTCCCCTTCTTCGGCCTGACCGCCGAGAAGGTGGCCGCTGCCGTCAAACAGGTTTTGTAAACGAGGAGATCGAGTCATGACCATACGTGTTGCCATCAATGGCTACGGCCGCATCGGACGCAACGTCCTGCGCGCGCACTATGAAAGCGGCAAGAAGCACGATATTCAGATCGTCGCCATCAACGACCTCGGCGATCCCAAGACCAATGCCCACCTGACGCGCTACGACACGGCGCATGGCCGCTTCCCCGGCACCGTGGAAGTGGACGGCGACTACATGGTCGTCAACGGCGACAAGATCCGCGTGCTGGCCAACCGCAACCCGGCGGAACTACCCTGGGGCGACCTCAAGGTGGATGTGGTGCTGGAATGCACCGGCTTCTTCACCAGCAAGGAAAAAGCCAGCGCCCACCTGAAGGGCGGCGCCAAGAAGGTGATCATCTCCGCGCCTGGCGGCAAGGATGTCGACGCCACCGTGGTGTACGGCGTGAACCACCAGACCCTGAAGGCCGCGCACACCGTCATCTCCAACGCGTCCTGCACCACCAATTGCCTGGCGCCGCTGGTCAAGCCGCTGCATGACGAACTGGGCGTGGTGTCGGGACTGATGACGACCATCCATTCCTACACCAACGACCAGGTGCTGACCGACGTCTATCACGAGGACCTGCGCCGCGCCCGTTCCGCGACCATGAGCATGATCCCCACCAAGACCGGCGCGGCCGCCGCGGTGGGCCTGGTGCTGCCGGAACTGAACGGCAAGTTGGACGGTTTCGCGATCCGCGTGCCGACCATCAATGTGTCCATCGTCGACCTGTCGTTCATCGCCAAGCGCGAGACCTCGGTCGAGGAAGTGAACGGCATCCTGAAGGCCGCTTCGCAAGGCGCGCTGAAGGGCATCCTGGAGTACAACACCGAACCGCTGGTCTCGGTCGACTACAACCACAATCCGGCGTCCAGCACCGTCGACGCGACGCTGACCAAGGTGTCGGGCGCGCTGGTCAAGGTGTCGTCGTGGTACGACAACGAGTGGGGCTTCAGCAACCGCATGCTGGACACCACCGTCGCGCTGATGAACGCTAAATAAAAGACCCACCCCCGAAGCGCTGCGCGCTTCCCCCTCAAGGGGGCGACGCTCGAGGACCGGCGGAGGGCTGGCCGCCCGCCCGGTTCCTCGGCGTCTTCGATAGGGCGATGGCAAAGGGACGGGTGGCGTTCTTTTTTTGCACGGCGTGGGAATGATGGGGAGAATTTTTTCATGTCCAAGGTAAATACTCTGTCCGCGCTGGCCAAGTCCGGCGCGCTGAAAGGCAAGCGCGTGTTCATCCGCGCCGATCTCAACGTGCCGTTCGACGACGCTGGCAACATCACCGAAGACACGCGCATCCGCGCGTCGGTGCCCGGCATCCGCATGGCGCTGGACGCGGGCGCGGCCGTGATGGTGACGTCCCACCTGGGCCGTCCGAAAGAAGGCCAGTTGACCGATGCCGACAGCCTGGCCCCGGTGGGCCGCCGCCTGGCCGAGCTGCTGGGCAGCCCCGTGCCGCTGGTGCGCGATTGGGTGGACGGCGTGCAGGTCCAGCCCGGCCAGGTCGTGCTGCTGGAAAATTGCCGCGTGAATCCCGGCGAAAAGAAAAACGACGAAACCCTGTCGCGCAAGATGGCGGCGCTGTGCGACGTCTATGTGAACGATGCCTTCGGCACGGCGCATCGCGCCGAAGCGACCACCCATGGCATGGCCCGCTTCGCGCCCGTGGCATGCGCCGGTCCGCTGCTGGAAGCGGAACTGGACGCGCTGGGCCGCGCGCTGCACGAACCCAAGCGCCCGCTGGTCGCGATCGTGGGCGGCTCCAAGGTGTCGACCAAGCTCAGCATCCTGCAGTCGCTGGCGGGCAAGGTGGATCAACTGGTGGTTGGCGGCGGCATCGCCAATACCTTCATGCTGGCCGCCGGCAAGTCCATCGGCAAATCGCTGGCGGAGCCGGACCAGAAGGACGAAGCCGTGGCCGTGATCGATATCATGCGCAAGCGCGGCGCCGATGTGCCTATCCCGACCGACGTCGTCTGCGCGCCGTCTTTCGGCGCGGACGCCCCGGCCACGGTGAAGTCGGCCGATGCGATCGGCGCGGACGACATGGTGCTAGACATCGGCCCGCAGACCGCGCAGGCGCTGGCGGGCATCCTGAAGAAGGCCGGAACCATCGTCTGGAACGGGCCGGTGGGCGTGTTCGAGTTCGAGCAGTTCTCGCACGGGACCGAAGTGATCGCGCGCGCGATCGCCGAATCGTCGGGTTTCTCGATCGCCGGCGGCGGCGATACCCTGGCCGCGATCGCCAAGTTCGGCATCACCGACAAGGTGGGCTATATCTCCACCGGCGGCGGCGCCTTCCTGGAATTCCTGGAGGGCAAGACGCTGCCCGCCGTGGAGATCCTGCAGCAGCGCGCCGGATAGACGGCGGGAACCGGCGCGCAATGGCGCGCGCCTTCCCGTGGTTTCCGGATGCCCCTAACCCCGGCTGGCCAGCCAGTGGCGAACGCCGGGGTGATTCCACTGGGCCTGCGCGTAGTCGCGCAGCGGTCCGGGCAGCTCATCGCCGGGAATCGCCAGGCGATTGAGCATCACCGCCAGGTCCAGATCGGCCAGCGACCAGGCGCCGAACAGGTGGGCTTGCCCCGGTGACAGCATGGCGCTGGCCACCCTTATCAGACGCGCCGCGTCACAGTGGCCGGCGTCGCTCAAGGGCGCCGGGCGCGCGCCTTCGAAAATGACTTCCGTGGGACGTTCCCGGCGCAGGGCCTGCAGGTCGCTGCGCAGCCAGGATTGCACCTGGCGCGCCTGTGCGCGCGGACGCGGGTCGGCCGGATACAGGGCCGCGTAGTCGGGCGACGGAAATGCCTGCTCCAGGTATTCGGCTATGGCGCTGGATTCGCTCAGGTAGAAATCCAGATGCGCCAGCACCGGTACCTTGCCGATCGGCGAGCGGTGCAGGAAAGGCGCGGCGCGCTGGTCGCCCTGTTCCAGGTCGATCTGCCTGACCTCGAAATCCAGGCCTTTTTCTTCCAGTGCGACATACGCCGACAGGGCGTAGGGGCTCAGGAATTGGGCGTCGACATATAGGGTCAGCGGTACGGCCACGGTCTCCTCCAGTTGGATCGGCGCGGTTCTGCCAGCCGGAATCCGGCGCGCAAATACAGATACTATCAGCGCGGCGCGTTCAGGCGGACAGCACCGCGCGGTTGCGGCCGCGCTGCTTGGCGCGGTACAGCGCATGGTCGGCGCTTTCGATGATGGCCTGGATGTCCGCGTCGCGGGCGCTGGCCACGGCGATGCCCAGGCTGATGGTGATGCGTATGGTCACGTGGTGGTATTCGATGGGCGTTTCCTGCACATTCCGGCGCATGCGCTCGGCGGTGGCCAGCACGGCATTGGGAGATGCGCCCGCCAGCAGGATCACGAATTCTTCGCCGCCGAAACGCGCCACCAGATCGTGTTCCCTGACGGATCCGGTCAGGATTTCGCCGACCTTGCGGATGGTGGCGTCGCCGGCGCCGTGGCCATGGTTGTCATTCACCAGCTTGAAGAAATCGATATCGGCCATGATGACGGCGACCTGGCCCATGCGCGAACTCTGTTCGGCCATCAGCATGGCGGCGGCGTACAGGAAGGATCGGCGGTTCAGCAGTCCGGACAACGGGTCGATGCCGGCGGCCCTGCGCAGCTCGCTGATTTCCTGCACGTAGCGCTGTTCCTCGATCTGGGCGCGGCGCTGGGCATGTTCGGCGCGCGCCTGCTCGACGTCCAGGCGCCGCATCAGCGACCGCAGCGCGGCGGAAAGATCGACGATCTCGCGCGCGCCGGCTAGGCGCGGCAGCATGGTGACCGACTCGTCGCGGCCCATGCGGCTGGCCGCCTCGGTCAGGGCGCGCAGCGGCCGCGCGATGCGCTTGGCGATGGTCCACAGCAAGGCCACCCCGACGATGCTGATCAGCACGCTCAGGATCAGCACGCGCCACTCCAGACGCCGCACCGCGGCGTAGGCGTCGCGGGCCGGCTGTTGCGCGACGATGATCCAGTTGCGGCCGGGATAGTCGCGATAGCCGGACGCCAGCGCGTAGCCTGTCAGCATTTCGCCCTGGTCGGTCTGCAACTCGAAGTAGCCCTGGCGGGAGCTGTGCATATGCGCGATCTGCTCGTCGGAGAAAGGCCGGCTGCCCAGGCGCGGTCCCAGCAGCATGGTGCCGTCCGAGGACAATATCCAGAGGTCGCGGACGCCGCCCGACGCGTCGGCCTCCAACATGGCGCGCCGGACGTCGGCGGCCCAGGTCCAGCTGAGATGCGCGCCCAGGACGCCGATGACCTGGCCCTGGTCGACGATGGGGGCGGAGATCTCCACGAAGCGAAAGCCCTTGCCCCGCGGGCGCTCCAGCAGCTCGTTCAGCATGTTGGATTCGCGGACGTCGCCGATGTTGGGCGCCTCGCGGCCGCGCTTGAACCAAATGCGGTCGGCCACGGAATGGCCTTCCAGCTTGCCCTGGGTGGATGCGATGACGGTGCCGGCCGGGTCGGTGACGCCTATCCAGGCATAGTCCATCATCGATTGCTGGCGGCCGGTAAGCACGCCGCGCAGCGCGGCGGGGTCCATGAGGCGGGTGGTCGGCGCTTCGGCCAGATTGCGGATCTCCCGGAAGCGCTCGAACATGTCGCGGTCCAGCGTACGCGCCATGGCGCTGGCGATGTCGGCGACGTGCTGCTCGATCAGGTCACGAGTCTGGCGCTGGCCCATGTAGGCGGCGCCGCCGGCCGCCGCCGCCACGAGGGCCAGACACAGGGTGCCGGCCAGCAGTAGGATCTGCTGTTGGATCGTGAGTGTTTGGCGACGGAACAATCCTGCTGCCTGGCTGATATGAACGGCACTCATTCTGTCGCAAAGCCCGTCCTCGCGCTACATATTGTTCCCTTCCTGTATCTCGGCGCGCCTGGCCGCGGACGCGGTCCCCGGCCAGGCGCGCCGGTCGGCATCCGAAGCATTGCGCCGGCCGCGCCGGCGCCCGCCGCAATCCGCCGAACGGCTGATCGCCGGACCGCTGCGCCCGGTGTAGCTTTCGGGTAGCCATGCGGCAGCCTTACGTTGAAAATAGGCCATCCACCCCGATATATCCACTATCTGAAAGTTTGTGACCCGGTCTCCGGGAGCGGGCAATATGGAGTTCAAAGACTATTACGACATCCTGGGTGTGGAACGCGGCGCTAGCGACGAGGACCTGCGCCGCGCCTATCGCAAGCTGGCGCGGCAATATCATCCCGACGTCAGTACCGAGCCCAACGCCGAGGCGCGCATGCGCGATATCAACGAAGCCTATGACGTTCTCCGCGATGCGGAAAAGCGGGCCGCCTACGATGATCTGGCGGCCGGCGTGTCGGCGGGCGGCGGGCATCGGCCTCCGCCTGGCTGGGACCAGGGCTTCGAGTTCACCTCGACCAACGGCGCCGAGGACGCCGACTTCAGCGAGTTCTTCTCGTCGCTGTTCGGCAACGCGACGCGCAAGCGCACGCGCGGATTTCGCGCGCGCGGCGAGGACCACCACGCCACCATCGAAGTGGAGCTGGAAGACGCGCTGCATGGCGCCGAACGGGAGATCAGCCTGCGCTCGATGAAAATGGACGACCAGGGCCGGCCGCGGCTGCAGGAGCGCAAACTCAGGGTGAAGATTCCGCAGGGCATACGCGAAGGCCAGCGGATCCGCCTGGCCGGGCAGGGCATGGCCGGCTACGCGGGTGGCGGCGCCGGCGATCTTTATCTGGAGGTGCGGCTCAAGCCGCATCGCCTGTACCGCGTGGACGGGCGGGATCTGGCCTTGACGCTGCCGGTGGCGCCCTGGGAAGCGGCGCTGGGCGCCACCGTGACGGCGCCGACACCGGGCGGTCCCGTCGAAGTCGCGATCCCCGCGGGGTCGCGTAATGGCGGCAAGCTGCGCCTGAAGGGCCGCGGTTTGCCGGGCAAGCCGCCGGGTGATTTGTACCTGGAATTGGAAGTGGTCCTGCCGCCCGCCAATACGCCGGCGGCGCAGGAAGCCTACCGCAACCTGCAGCGCCAGGCGCCCTTCGATCCGCGGGCCAATCTGGGCTGGTGACCGGGTTGGCGCCGGAGGGGGCGCCGGCGGACGGTATAGTGCGCGAAGCGTCTAACTTGTCCCGTCAGGTGTCCTTTATGAGCAATTCCGTCACGCGGCTTGCGCGCCGTCATCCCGATGAACTGATCGTGGGCCTGGTATCCGTGTCCGACCGGGCGTCGCAAGGCGCCTATCAGGACCAGGGCATCCCGGCGCTGCGCGAATGGCTGGGGCAGGCCCTGGCATCGCCGTGGCAGGCGGTGGACCGCCTGATCCCCGATGAACGGGACGGGATTTCCGCCACCTTGATCGAGCTGGTGGACCAGGCGGGGTGCGACCTGGTGCTGACGACCGGCGGCACCGGTCCCGCCCGCCGCGACGTGACGCCGGAGGCGACGCTGGCGGTCGCCACGCGGGAAATGCCCGGCTTCGGCGAGCAGATGCGGCAGATAAGCCTGAAGTTCGTGCCCACGGCCATACTGTCGCGGCAGGTGGCGGTGCTGCGGGAAACCGCGGACCATGCGGCGCTGATCATCAACCTGCCGGGCCAGCCCAAGGCCATCAAGGAAACCCTGGAAGGATTGCGCGGCCAGGATGGCGTCGTGTCGGTGCCGGGGATTTTCGCGGCCGTGCCGTACTGCATCGATCTGATCGGCGGCCCCTATATGGAAACGCGCCCGGACGTGGTGAAGGCCTTTCGCCCGAAGTCCGCGGTGCGGGGTTAGGGCCGCGCCCGGCGGCCTGCGGTCGGGCGGCTGACTGGCGGGCGGCTGAGCAACCGTACCGCGCGACGGGTCCTGCGCTATAGTCCCGGATCGTTTCCGATCTTCAAGGATGTCCCGATGATCCGTCGCTTAGGCGCCGCAGCGGCCGTGCTGGTCCTGGTGGCTTGCACGTCACCCGATGATTTGTTCAAGAAAGACCCGGTGTTCTTCGGTCATACGACCAAATCGCCGCAGGCCTACGCCCAGTGCGTGGCGGATGGATGGCGCGGGCAGGGGGAGAAGGTCAGGATGGTCGCCATCAGCAATGGCTACGACGTCCTGCAGGATGGCGCCGTCGGGCTGAGCTCCGCGCTGCGCGTCCTGCAGTATGCCAACGGCAACGTCGATATTCGCATGGTGTCGCGCTCGGCGTACGGCGCGCAGAACCTGGTGCAGACCGCCAATCTCTGCATGTAGGGCTGGGTCGCAGCCGGCCTTCAAGGCCGCGCGGTCTTGGCTGGCGCCAGGCCGACGGCCACGGCACTGGCCGCCGGGTCACCGTGCGCCGGGCCGCGCGCCATCGAAGCGCCGGCCACCCGACCGGCTTCCAGGGCCGGTTCGCCGGTACTCGCCGTCAGGCGCGCGTAGTGAGCCTGCGCCGCCTCCAGCGCCTGTGTCAGGTGCTCGTACAGGCGCCGCTGCTCTTCCACGAAGTCGTCGAATTTGATTTGCGCGTGGGCGTAGGAAAGCCCGGTGTGGCGCAAGCTGCTGATGAACGCCGCCCGCGACCGGCCCAGCAACTGCCAGCCCCGGTCGGCCAGGGCGAGCTGTTTCTGGACTTCGGCGACGCGCGCCGCCGCGGCGCGCAATTCCTGTTCGGTAGCCATGGCTGCTGGCCGGGTGATTCCGCAAAAGCCGCAACATTAACGCAAGCGCGGGCGCGGCATTCGATCGAAATCAGGCCGAAACGAGGGCTGTTCCTCAGCGCCTGTAGGAAGGCGCGCCCTGGCGAGCCACCGGGGTGGCATCCTTGTGACGGAAATTGATGCGTCCCTTGGTCAGGTCGTAGGGCGACATTTCCAGGGTGACACGATCGCCCGCCAGGATGCGGATGCGGTGCTTGCGCAGCCGGCCGGACGCATAGGCGCCCACTTCCACGCCATTGTCCAGCGTGACGCGATAGCGGGCGTCGGGCAGTACTTCATCGACGATGCCGTCGAGTTCAATCAATTCTTCTTTCGCCATGACAAGTCTCCAGAAAAGAACGGGGGCCGTGGCCTCGGGCCGACGCGCCTGGGCGGGCGCGGCCTGGGACCACGGGGACCGGTGCGTCGGGGGACGCGCGGAATAAGGACAAGGACGCTGGCCGTCGAGGCCGCTGAACCCGCCAGGGCGGGCGCTTGGTCGCAGCGGCCGGGCCGGCGCGCTGGAAGAAGCTGGTGAAGCGGCGGAGCCGCAAAATGGCCGGAGATCCACCCAGGCCGATCCGACTTCGAGAAGGCTCACGGCATCCAGTCAGTACCGCTGGACGCAAAGCCAATCTATCGAAGATCAACAAGCAATAGAGTGTAGTCTAATTTTACCCTGGTGTAAACCCTGATCCACGGGTCCCTACCGGCCGAATGGTCATTTCCGCGCTGGCTCCCGGACGGGAGTATCCTGCGCGTCGCCTTCGGAGCGCTACCTCGCCCGAGCGGCGTCATGTCCGCCCCGCGACCAACCATCGCGGCGAGATCGAGAGACAACCTTCTTACAACGAGTCTAGGCATGTGGATTCTGCTATTGCTGCCGTTCATCGGCTTGCTCTGGGTACCCTTTTATAACGAGACCCTGCCCGAGCTGTTCGGCTTTCCGTTTTTCTACTGGTACCAGCTTCTGTGGGTGCCGATTACCGCGTTCCTGACGTGGATCGTCTACCGTAGCCAGCGCAATCGGGGAGACGAATGATGGGTGATCTCGCCAAGATCAACTGGACCGCCTTGAGCGTGTTCATTTTCTTTTTCGTGCTGGTCACCGTCATGGGTTTCGCGGCTTCGCGCTGGCAGCGTGGCGACGCGGCCTCGCACCTGGATGAGTGGGGCCTGGGCGGACGCCGCTTCGGCACCTGGATCACCTGGTTCCTGGTGGGCGGCGATTTCTATACCGCGTATACCGTCATCGCCGTCCCGGCCCTGGTCTATGCCGTCGGCGCCTATGGCTTCTTCGCGCTGCCCTACACCATTCTGGTCTATCCCATCGTCTTCACCATCATGCCGCGCCTGTGGCGGGTGGCGCATAAAGGCGGGCACGTCACGTCGGCCGACGTGGTCTATGCGCGCTTCCAGTCGCGGCCGCTGGAGCTGGCCATCGCGGTCACCGGCGTGCTGGCGACCATGCCTTATATCGCGCTGCAATTGGTCGGCATGGAAGTCGTCATCAAGGCACTGGGCCTGCAAGGTGAATTGCCGCTGGCCGCCGCCTTCGTGATCCTGGCGCTGTATACCTATTCCGCCGGCCTGCGCGCGCCCGCGCTGATCGCCTTCGTCAAGGACCTGATGATCTATATCGTGGTGCTGGTCGCGATCGTGCTGGTGCCGGTCAAGCTGGGCGGCTACGGCGCGGTGTTCTCTTCGGCGGCCGCCGGCTTTGCCGCGAAAGGGGGCGCGACCGGGCTGACGCTGAAAGCCTCGCAGTTCCTGCCCTATGCCACGCTGGCGCTGGGGTCGGCCCTGGCGGCTTTCATGTACCCGCATACGCTGACGGGCATTTTCGCGGCCAGGAGCGCCGATACGATACGCAAGAACGCGATTTTCCTGCCGGCCTATACGCTGCTGCTGGGCCTGATCGCGCTGCTGGGCTATATGGCCTACGCGGCCAATCTGCATCCGAAGACGGCCAATGACGTGGTGCCGGCGCTCTTCAATACCTTGTTCCCCAGCTGGTTCGCGGGTTTCGCCTTCGCCGCCATCGCCATCGGCGCGCTGGTGCCGGCGGCGGTGATGTCGATCGGCGCGGCGAATCTGTTCACGCGCAACTTCTGGAAGGCCTACGTCAACCCGGCCGTGAGCTCGGAAGGCGAGGCCAAGGTCGCCAAGATCGTGTCGCTGGTGGTCAAGGTCGGCGCGCTGGTCTTCATCGTCTTCGTGCCCACGCAGTACGCGCTGGATCTGCAACTGCTGGGCGGCGTGTGGATACTGCAGACCTTCCCCGCCGTGGTGTTCGGCCTGTTCTTCGGCTGGTTCCGTGGCGGCCCGCTGCTGCTGGGCTGGCTGGTCGGCCTGGCCACCGGCACCAGCCTGGCATACATGGACGGCATCAAGCCGGTGCATGCATTCGTCGTGGGCGGCGATACCTATGGCATCTACACCGGCCTGGTGGCCCTGGCGGTGAACATCGGCGTCGCGGTGATCGCGCAAGGACTGCTCAGCGCGTTCTCAGGCCCGCAGGGCGCGCGCCGGAGCGCCTGACGGCGCGCCGCTCTTGACGCGTTCACGCACCTTGTCGATCCTGCTGTCGATCATGGTCCACAGCAAGGCGGCCAGCACCAGCGACAGCAGGACGTTCAAGGTGGAAATGAGCAAGGCATCGGTCAACCCCATCCAGCTGGTCGCCTGATGCACCAGCAGGATGGCCACCGAATGCGAGATATAGATCGGGTAGCTCAGCTGCCCGATTTTTTTGTCCAGCCGGTGCCGCGCCTGGTAGATGAAGGTCAGCGGCAGTATGCCGGTGAAGGCGGCCAGCGCCAGCGCATCGCGCACATTGTGGTTGATCGTCACCGAGAAATGGAACAGCGCGTAGACCACGAACAGCCCGGTGGCCAGTTCGGGCAGGTAGTGGATGCGGTCGCTCCATCTCTGCCACATCGGCAGCAGCAGGCGATGCGATAGCGCGCCGGCCAGGAACAGCGCCAGTTCCAGCGGAAAGAAGCGATAGCTCCACGGATCCGACTGCGCCACGCCGACGTGCAGCAGCACGGCGCGCAGCGCGAGCGAGGCCAGGAACAGCGCGACCACCCAGCGCATTGAACGCAGAATGAAAGGCGCGATCAGGTAGAAGCTGAGCTCGACGCCCAGGGTCCATGCCTGCGGTATGAGCAGGCCCTCGTATAGCGGCACGTCGCTGTCGGCATAGCTGCCCGTCAGCACCAGTTCGCCGCCCTTGATGCCGAAGAACATCAGCCAGTCCTGCCCGAAGATGAACAGGTTGGCCAGCACCAGGAACAGGTCCGCGCTATTCGGGCTGCGGCGGTACACGTCCATGAATTCCGGATGCGCCACGACGTTCAAGGCGAGCGCCACGACGGCCACCGCGAAGTAGGTGGGGAACAGCCGCAGCAGGCGGTTTTCGTAGAAGCGCGCGGTGCTGCGATAGGCATCGTTGGTGGTCAGGATGTAGGAGATCAGGAAGCCGGATATGACGTAGAAGAGTTGCACCGCCAGCCGGCCCCCGACCAGCATGTTGCCGTCGTTGAAAGGGGAGTGGTCCAGCACCACCGACAGTGCGAACAGCGTCCTCAGCAAACCCATGTGCAGTCTCCATACATGTCTCGATTCTGCGCGTCGGTCGCGATCGCTGCGTCCTCCATATGGACCGGAGATGATCCATATGCTTTGGTTGTATGCCTGCACTGGCGGCATTTCAATCTGATGACGAACAAACATATCGTCACCAAAGACGACCTGAATGTTTTATTACATCGTCATGCTCCTGTCACCGGGCCTGTCCAGACTACCCGCATCTTATGAATGCGGACCTACGGCTATGACTTATGCAATCGACGTGCGCGGACTCAGCAAGTCCTTCCGCGCCGGACAAAAGGCCCTGGACGATGTGACCCTGCAGGTGCGCAACGGTGAAATGGTGGCGCTGCTGGGCGCGTCCGGTTCGGGGAAGTCCACGCTGCTGCGGCATCTGGCGGGCTTCGTCGCGGGCGACGCCGGCGCGGGGGAGATCCGCGTCAATGGCGACCTGATCCAGCGCAATGGCCGCATCAGCCGCGACGTGCGCCGCGCGCGCGCCGGCATCGGTTTCGTGTTCCAGCAGTTCAACCTGGTGGGCCGCCTGCCGGTGATCACCAATGTGCTGGCCGGCATGCTGCCGCGCGTGCCGCTGTATCGCAGCCTGTTGCGCTGGTTCCTGCGGTCTGAAGTGCAGGTCGGACTGGACGCGCTGGCGCAGGTGGGCATAGAAAGCCATGCCTTCCAACGCGCCTCCAATTTGTCCGGCGGCCAGCAGCAGCGCGCGGCCATTGCCCGCACGCTGGTGCAGAACGCCCGCACCATCCTGGCCGACGAGCCTATCGCTTCGCTGGACCCGGAATCGTCGCGCCGCGTCATGGACACGCTGGCGCAGATCAACCGCAGCCGCGGCGTCGCGGTCGTGGTATCGCTGCACCAGGTCGACGTGGCCATGCGCTATTGCCCGCGCGTGATCGCGCTGCGGCACGGCAAGGTCGTTTACGACGGTCCGTCCGCGCAGTTGACCGCGCGGATGCTGCGCGATCTGTACGGCGCCGAGCTCGACGAACTGATGCCGGTGGCGCAGCAGCAGGATGGCGCCGCGGCCGACGGCGATGTGCCCGATGGCGCCGCGCCGCAACATCCCCTTGGGCGTCCGCAGCTGGCGGCCGCCTAGTTTTTTCCTTCCTACGCAAGACACGGAGTTACCCTCATGCTTCGCAGAACTTTTTGCGCCTTGATCGCGACCGCTGCCCTGACCGCCCCGGCGTTCGCCCAGGACGCGAAGACCCTGAATTTCGGCATTATTTCGACGGAATCGTCGTCCAATCTGCGCAGCGGCTGGCAGCCCGTCATCGATGATCTGAGCAAGGCGCTTGGCGTTCAGGTCAAGCCTTTCTTCGCTTCCGACTACGCCGGCATCATCGAAGGCATGCGCTTCAACAAGGTGCAGATGGCCTGGTACGGCAACCTGTCGGCGATCGAAGCCGTGGACCGCTCGCAAGGCGAAGTCTTCGCCCACGTCATCGACAAGGACGGCAATCCGGGCTACTGGTCGGTGCTGGTCACGGCGAAGAACGGCAAGATCGCGTCGCTGGACGACGTGCTGAAGAACGGCAAGACCATGAGCTACGGCGCCGGCGATCCCAACTCCACGTCCGGCACGGCCGTTCCCGGCTACTACCTGTGGGCCGCCAACAAGATCGACCCCAAGACCTTCTTCAAGAACTTCCGTATCGCCAACCATGAGACCAACCTGCTGTCGGCGATGAACGGCCAGGTGGACGTGGCGATCACCAACACGGAAGCCATGGAGCGCTACAAGATCAATACCGGAAAATCGCCCGAAGATTCGGTGCGCGTGCTGTGGAAGTCGCCGCTGATTCCGGCCGATCCGCTGGTGTGGCGCGCCGACCTGCCGGCAGACCTGAAGAAGAAGATCCAGGCCTTCTTCGTCAACTACGGCAAGAGCGGCCCCAACGCCGCGCAGGAATTGAAGAACCTGCAGGCGCTGACCTATAAGGGCTTCGTCGCTTCCGACAACGGCCAGCTGCTGCCGATCCGCCAGATCAGCCTGGCCGGCCAGCGCGCCAAGGTCGAGCACGATACGACGCTCAGCGCCCAGGAAAAGCAGCAGAAGCTGGCCGAGATGGATGCCAAGCTGGCCGAGCTGTCCAGGCAGGTCGCCGCGGCCAAAGCGCAGTAAGCCTGTCCGCAGCGCCGCGCGCACTGTCGCGCGGCGTTCTTGCGTGGCGATTCCGCGCATCGAACCCGCGGTGATCCGCACGGAATGCAGTACGAGACCCGCAGTACGAACCCATGAGTGTCCCCATGAGCGCCACCCTTACTCCGGCGCGCCCCGCGCCTACGCCCGTCAAGGGCTCTCTGTCCACCATGCTGGTTTGGGCCATCGTCATCGCGGTGCTGGCCGCGTCCTGGCAGGGCGCCGATATGCGTCCCATGGATCTGTTCCGCGACTCGGGCAACATGTCGCAGTTCGCGCGGGATTTCTTCCCGCCGAACTTCCGCGACTGGCGCATGTACCTGGAAGAGATGCTGGTCACGGTGCAGATCGCCGTCTGGGGCACGTTCCTGGCGATCGTGCTGGCCGTGCCGATGAGCCTGCTGTGCTCGTCCAACATCGTGCCGGCCTGGGTGTACCAGCCCGTGCGCCGCCTGATGGATGCCTGCCGCGCCATCAATGAAATGGTCTTCGCCATGCTGTTCATCGTGGCGGTGGGCCTGGGTCCCTTCGCCGGGGTGCTGGCCTTGTGGGTGCATACGCTGGGCGTGCTGGCCAAGCTGTTCTCCGAAGCCGTCGAAGCCATCGACCCCCGGCCCGTCGAAGGCGTGCGCGCCACCGGCGCCGGCGCCATCGAGGAGATCGTCTTCGGCGTGATCCCGCAGGTCCTGCCCTTGTGGATTTCCTATTCGCTATACCGTTTCGAATCGAACGTGCGCTCGGCGTCGGTGGTGGGCATCGTCGGCGCCGGCGGCATCGGCATGGTGCTGTGGGAGATCATCCGCAGCTTCCAGTACGCCCAGACCTGCGCGGTGATGATCATCATCATCGTCTTCGTGACGGCCATCGATGTGCTGTCGTCGCGCATCCGCAAAGTCTTCATCTGAGGAAACCGCCATGTCCGAAACCCTGACACTCTCGCGTATCGAAAGCCTGTTTGCCGGTTACGGCAGCGCCTATTACGGCGGCGAGGCCATCACGCAGACCGAACACGCGCTGCAGTGCGCGGCGCTGGCGGAGCAGGCGGGCGAAACCCCGGCCACCATCGTCGCCAGCCTGCTGCACGACATCGGCCATCTGGTCATGGCCGAGAGCACGATGGAAGACAAGCGGCACCAGGACATCGGTGCCCGCGCCTTGCTGGGTTTGGTGGGCGAGAGCGTGATCGCGCCGGTGCGGCTGCATGTACCCGCCAAGCGCTATCTGTGCGCCGTCGACACGGCCTATTGGGCCACGCTGTCCCAGGCGTCCAAGGATACCCTGGTACTCCAGGGCGGCCCGTTCACCGCACAAGAGGTGCGGGCATTCGAACGCCTGCCGTATTTCGGCGAAGCCGTGCGCCTGCGCAGATACGACGACCTGGCCAAGGTGCCGGGCGCGGCCACGCCGCCGCTACGCCATTACCTGGACATGCTGGAGACGGTGGCGGCGGTGGGCGATCCGGCCTGAACCAGGAATCAAAAGAATCCGCCGCGAAGTAAAAGCTTCGCGCCCGGGACGCTCCTAGTATCCCATCGGGACGAACGCCATGTGGCGTTTGCCAGCATGGGCGCCGCCTTCGGCGGGCGCCGGGAGCGTGATATGAGCGGATCGAATAAAGACGTCCTGTGGAACTGCACGATACAGGGGCCCAATGGGCTATACCTGGACGTCCCGAAGGGCGGCGGCCCAGTCACCGCGAGCGCAGCGACGGCGTCGCTGTCATGCAGATTTGTCTGGTACACGGACGGCAGCATACAGTCGGAAGCGACCGGCCTATACCTGTATCAAGGCGGCTCCGCCACGCCGACGCCAGTGTTGACGGCCGGTACAAAGCTCCCGCCGCAGTTCTACGAATACGTCGTCGGCACCGATGGCAGCGTGGTGAACGGCGTGTACAAAGGCAACGTCCGGCTGAAGCCGCGTCCGGACGAATACTGGACCCTGCGCAAGGTGTTCAACGACGGCATAGCGTTGGGCAAGGTCCAAAGCGGAAGCACGAACAATCCGACTTTGTTCACGATCATCCCGATCAACTAGCATTCGGGTTTTCGACTGGCGCGCGGGTGGCATATTCCGCGGCGGCGGCCGGCCGCGAGGTGTATCGTCCGCGGCCCGCCGCCGGCACGAATCAATTCATCCTGATGTTCAGCGACGTGATGATGCCGTGCCATTTTTCGGTGTCGGCGCGTACCGTTTGCTGGAACTTCTGCTGCGTCCAGGTCTGCACGGCCAGGCCTTGTTCCAGCATTTTCTTTTGGGTTTCGGGATCCGTCAGCGCCTTGTTGATGGCGTCGTGCAACCTGGCGACGATGTCCGGCGGCGTGCCGGCGCGCACGAAGACGCCGTACCAGGGTTCGTAATCGAAGCCTTTGATGCCGGCCTCCTGCATGGTGGGCAGATCCGGTAGCGAAGCGGCCCGCGCCGCGCCGGACGTGGCCAGCGGCCGCACCTGGCCGCTGCGGATGTACGGCAGCACCGCCGGGATGGTCAACAGCATGGCCTCGATGCGGCCGGAGATCAGGTCCGTGATGGCCGGTCCGGATCCCTTGTAGGGAATATGCGTCAGCGTCAGGTTTTCCTTGGACTGCAGCCATGCCATGGGCAGGTGCCCGGCGCTGCCCACGCCGCCCGATCCATAGTTGACCGCGCCGGGGTGGGTGCGCGCGTAGTCGAGGAACTCCTTGACGTTGCGCACGGGCATGGCGTTGGTGACCACCAGCACGTTCGGCGTCTGGCCGACATAGGCGACCGGCGTGATGTCCTTCAGCGGCTCGTAGCTCAGGTGCGGATACAGCGTCGCATTGAACGCGAAACCGATGTGCTCCAGCATGAAGGTGTAGCCGTCCGGATTGGAGCGGGCCAGCATGGTGCCGGCGATCGTCCCGCCCGCGCCGCCGCGGTTATCGGCGACGACCGTTTGCCCGAGGATACGCCCGACCTTGTCCGCGAGAATACGGCCGATGATGTCGGTCGTGCCCCCGGGCGCGTAGGGGATCAGCATCGTCAGTGGCTTGCTGGGCCAGTCGTCGGCGGCCCGCGCCGGGGCGGCCGCCAGCGCCGCACAAGCGGCGATGCCGGTGGCGGCCAGCGCGAGCCAGCGGCGCGCGAAGAGTCTCCTGCTTGCGCGGTACGTCGCGGCCGGCCTGTGCCGCTGTCCGCCGCCCTCGTTATCGTGGTCCTGCATTCCTGCCTCCCTTGCCGCCCGGCATGGGGCCGGGCGGTCCCAGCAGCCGATACGGCCCAATATCGTTGTCGCCGATACAACTACTAATTTGGCGATTGTGATGCGGAGGGAACAAACCCGTCAATCGGGCAAAAACGCATATGCATATACGTGCCAGGTTCCTTGCGGTGCAGCAGAATGTCGTTTGCGTTGCAGGTGCCTGATTATCGTAGTAGTGTACGCAACGACCATAACAAGAAGCCGCGGACACCTGTCCGCCCGGCGCATTCACGACGGTTTTTCGCACGAGACTGCATGAGCACCATACGCAAGATCACCCTGCGCCGACTGCGCCTGCCCCTGTCCAGCCCGTATCGGCTGTCCTACCGCACATTCACCGAGTTCGAGCCCTACCTGGTGGAGCTGGAGGACGACACGGGGCGGCAGGCCTACGCCGATGGCCATGTGTCGCCAGGCTCGAGCAGCGAGACGCGCGAAGGCGCATGGGCCTTCTGCCTGGAGCAATTGGCCACGCTGCTCGGCCGCGATACCGCGCAGGCCAAGCAGGCGCTGCTGGACAGGTTCGAGGACAGCAAGGTCGCGGTGACCGCCATGGTTTGCGCGATAGAGGCGCTGGAAGGTTCGCCGTTCCTGGATGTCGCGCGGGACACGGTGCTGCCCTTGCTGGTGCCCGTCGGCGCGCTGGAGCCCGCCGCCATCGCGGAGGAAATAGAGCGCCGTATCGCCGCCGGCTTCCGCGTGTTCAAGGTAAAGGTCGGCAAGGACGTGGGCGCCGACCTCGAGCGCGTCCGCGTCATCCAGCAGGCGGCCGCGGGCCGCGCCACGCTGCGCCTGGACGCCAACCGCGCCTACAGCCGCGATGACGCCATCGCGTTCGTCGGCAAGTTGGATCCGGCGGGTATCGATCTATTCGAGCAGCCCTGCGACGCTGACGATTGGGACGCCAATGCGGCGGTGGCCGGCGCCAGCCCCGTGCCTTTGATGCTGGACGAACCCATTTGCGCCCTGGCGGATATCGATCGCGCCGCCACGCTGCGCAACGTCGGCTACTGCAAGCTCAAGCTGAAACGCTTCGGCAGCATGGAACGCCTGGCGGAAGGCCTGAACCGGGTCCGCGCCAACGGCATGCGGCCGGTCCTGGGCGACGGGCTCGGCAGCGAAATCCACAACTGGATGGAAGCCTGCGTGGCGCGCACGACGATCGATAATGCCGGCGAATTCAATGGTTTCCTGAAGCACCCGGCCAAGCTCTTTCGCCAGCCGCTGGGCTTCGAGAACGGCGCGGTGACCATGCCGGCGGGCTATCGGCCCGAACTGGATCACGCCGCCATCGATGCTCTGACGATAGAGCGGCGCGACTTTCCCGGCGATACCCGCTAGCCCAGGCCGGTATTCTTCTTGAACGAGGCAACCTGCTCGGGCGTGAAACTGGGCAAGCGCAGATCGCGCAAATACGGCCCGAAGGCCTCGTCGATCTGGTCGCCGAACCGGGCGAAGATCTCCGCCATGTAGTAATCATGGCGGATCAGCGACAAGGCCATGGTGACGATGGGCATATTCTTGGAATGCGCCGCGATGACGTCGCCTTCGACATTGGCCGTCAGCATTTCCCGATAATCGACCGCTAATGTGAATAGATTGTCGGCCGTGCCCATGCGCACGCCGTTGTTCTCATGGATATAGACGTGGCATTTTTCGGTATACCGGAACTCATCGGCGTTCGTTCCGAACAGCACGATCAATAGCCGGACGCCACGCGTGACGGCAGCTTCGCGCAAGCCGGCGGCATGGCGCCGCAGCACATGGTCCGCCGCCTTGATCCACACCGTTTCGCTGCTGCGTTCGATCAGCATGTCGATATGCTCGTGCACCGCCGAATCGCCGCGCAGGGTCCACACATACTGGTCGTCCGTTCGCGGTGTCACGGCTTCCAGCCGTTCCGTCAGCCCGGTGCATAGGGAACGCGTCTGCCGCGCAATCGCGTCGAGTAGTTCGCGAGGGCGCGCGGCGACATAGCAGGTGGGGTTTTCGCGCACCGGCAGTACCGCGCCCCGGCGCGCCAGGCTGTCCAGGGCGCTATAGGTGTTGGGCCGCGGCACGCCGGCCTGTTTCGATATTTCGTATGCCGTCGATGGCGGCATTCCCAGCAGTTGCACATAAACCTTGGCTTCGTATTCCGTGAAGCCAAGGCGTTTCAAATCGCCGGAAATGTTGTCCACGGATGTGTCGTCCCTGGCCACATGCTTGACGCTCATAGGGGGTACCCCATCGAAAACCGTGCGAGTTTAGCAGAGCCCCTTTTTGCCGGGATCGCGGACGCCATGCTCGGATCAAACCGCTATGAACCAGTCTTGGTGATTTTCGTAGTCTTCGAAACGACAACGTAAAACGGCGAAGTTATGTGGGCCTTCGCTTTTCCGTGGCGGGCGGATCAGGGCGCGGGTGCCGCGCCACCCATGGCGGCCTGTCTCTCTGGCGCTTCAAGAGGATCCAGTCCATGCCTGCCACCGTCGTTACGGTAACTTCACCCGATATCAATCTGCTGCNCGCGCCCGCGCCCGCNCCCGCGCCGCGCGCCNCCGCGGCGTCCGACGCCGCCGGCCGCGCCGCGCGAGCCTTCGAAAATGCCGTCCCGGACGACCCGCTTTACCCGTATCAGTGGCATCTGAAGAATACGGGCCAGTACGCATTCGCGGACACCCGTCCCAAGCCCGGCATCGATCTGAACCTGGGGACGCTGCATCGGCAGGGCATCACCGGCAAAGGCGTGGTGGTGGGCGTACACGAGCAGAGTCGCATCGATGTGGACCATGAGGATCTGGCGCCGAACCTGCTGGTGCGCGAGCCGCTGGGTCCCGCCGCCCTCAATGACCACGACGTGGCCCATGCCACGGCTACCGCGAGCATCATCGCCGCCGTGCAGAACAATGGCAAAGGCGGCGGCAGCATCGCTCCCGAAGCCAAAGTGCTGGACATGCTCGCGCCCGGCGCGCGTAGCTTTCCAGTTCCCCCGATACGCAATATCAGCGGCGGGGCTTCCTCCTTCATCTTCGAGCCTTACTCGACAACCGAATACCCGGATATGGAAATCGCGGAAGGCAAGGGTTCGCTCGTCATCAAGGCAGGGGGAAATGAGTTCTTCAAGCCATACAAGGTAGGCATCAGCGAAGAGATGTGCCGTGAAGAGACCTCCGGCACGGGCGTCAGTTGCCTGACCACGACGGCGGAGCGGCTGAACTCAATGGCACAGACGGTGACGGTCGCCGCGGTGAACGCGCAGGGCGTCAAGTCTTCGTACTCCAATACCGGTTCGGCGCTCTGGGTGTCCGGCTTGGGGGGCGAGTTCGGCCAGGAGCGGAAGTACACCGTGGAGTCCGGCGAATCCGTGGAATCTTCCCGGTTGGCGGAGTCCGGCGCCCACGGAACAAAGTCGCGCATCGCGGACGATCATCTGTACGCGCCGGCCCTGGTGGCCGCCGATACCATGGGCGTGGCCAGCGGGTTGAATCGCGACGCGCCCGGCAATCCGCGGTTCAATGCCCTGGATAGCGGCAGCATGTCCAGCATAGACCCCAGCGGCAATTACACCGCCCGCGCCAACGGGACATCGGCGGCAACGCCCACGGTAACCGGCGTCGCCGCGCTGCTGCTGCAGGCCAATCCAGAGCTGGGCTGGCGGGATATCAAATACATTCTGGCGACCACCGCGCGCAAGGTCGATGCGGACCGGCCGCGACTGGCCTGGCAGGGCCTGGTGCTGGACGACGGCTGGGTGACCAACGCGGCGGGCCGCTCATTCAGTACCTGGTATGGTTTCGGGCTGGTCGATGCCACCGCCGCCGTGCGGGCCGCGCAACGCCACGTGCCCCTGGGCCCGCTGCGCAATACGGGCTGGCTGGCCACCACGGAAAGCAATGTGCCCATCGTCGCGAAGAGTGCTCCCGCGAGCGGATCGCATATCACGGTCGACCAGGACATCAAGATCGAAACCGTCCAATTGCGCCTGCGCACGAATCATGAGAATCCGCCGGGCCAACTGCACATCGTGCTGACATCGCCGTCGGGTACACGCAGCATCATACTGCCCGCGCACACTCTGCTGGCCCTGATGCCCGGCCAGGATACGTTCTCCATCGACCTGGCCGCCTCCAATGCCTTCCTGGACGAGTCCGCGCGCGGTACATGGACCCTGCAGGTCGTCGATGCCAAAGATCCCGCGCCGTCCAGCAGCATCCTGTCGTGGGAACTGCGCGTACTTGGGCATTGACGCGCATGGCTCGCGCGCGGCGTAGGCGGGTCAGGCGAGGGCGCCTGCGTTCCTGCATCAGGTTGTGCAAGCGCCTGGCCGCCGCCCTGCTGCTGGGCGTCGGCGGGTTCAGCGCCGGCCTGTCCCTGCTGGGCTACGCGGGGTCCGCCGCCCATGACGTTTTCCCCAAGCTGCCGCCCGTTTCCAGCAGCCCATGGGCCTGGGCCGCCTGTGCTACCAACATGGCGATGCCGGTATTTGGCGCGGTGATGACCCGTGTCAGGCCGTCATGGCGCTTTCCTGTTCGTAGGGTATCGTCGCAATGCCTTTGATCTGCGTGCGGTGCATGATCCGGCTGACGCTGGGATCGAAGGCGTCGCGGCGATGCAGCGTGCAGCGGTTGTCCCACAGAATCAGGTCGTGCGGCTGCCACTGCTGGCGGAAGGTGAATGCAGGCTGCGTGGCGTGCGCCCACAGTTGGTCGAGCAAGGCATTGCTTTCGTCCAGCGACAGGCCCAGGACGTAGCTGTTGCGGCGGCGCCCCAGATACAGGGCGGCGCGGCCCGTTTCCGGATGCCGTACCACCAGCGGATGATGCGCGCCCGGCGCTTCGCGCGGGTCGGTAATTTCCTTCATGCCCTTGCGCATCATGCCGGCGCTGTTGTAGGTGGCGTCGTGGATGGCGCGCCGGCCGGCGATGGCCTGCTTGAGATGCGCGGGCAGCGTCTCATAGGCCGTGTACATATTGGCCCAGTAGGTATCCCCGCCGCTGGGCGGCACGTCCAGCGCATGCAGCATTGCGGCCATGGGCGGCGTGTCGATATAGGTCATGTCGCAGTGCCATACCGCTTCGCCGTCGCCCAGGTTGCCGATGGGCACGCCGTCTTTCTTCACATTGGAGATCACATTGATCTCGGGAAACTCCGTCAGGAAAGGCTTGCCGTAGGGGTTGGGACCGGGAGGGTCCAGATCGCCGAAGGCGCGGCTCAGCGACAGCAGTTCGGGATCGCTGAGCAATTGGCCGCGAAAGCGCAGGACCAGATGGTCGGCCCACGCGCGCTTGATCGCCTCCAGCTCGTCGGCGGCCAGTGGCGCGCGCAGGTCGACGCCGGAAATCTCAGCGCCGAGCGCCGGCGCGAGGGGGGTAACGGTAATCGAGGACATGATGTCGACCTCTGCGGTTCGTGATGTCGAGGGCCGGGCGGCTGGAACCCAATATAGCAATCGAGGGTAATGCCGTAAATGATATATATAAGGCATATCGTTATACTGGATCAGTATCCCCGTGACGTGCTCGCGCCGCGACACCTTCCATCCATGCCGAAGAAAAAAACCTTGCAGCGCCGCCATATCGAAGCCCTGGTCGCCGTGGCGGAAAGCCGGTCGGTGCATCGCGCCGCGCGCGAGCTGGGCGTGCAGCAACCCGTGCTGTCCCGCCTGCTGGGCGAGGCGGAAGCGCTGATCGGCGCGCGATTGTTCGAACGCTCCAGCCACGGCAGCGTGCCCACCGCGCAAGGCCGCCTGATCCTGCCGCGCGCCCGTTTTGCATTGCGCAGCATGGAGCGCCTGAGTGATCTGACGGCCGGCGACACCCCGCCCATCCGCCTGGGTTGCATCCCGCGTGCGATGCATACGGTGCTGCCGCGTCTGCTGGAGCGCGTTTATCCGGCGCGCGGTGCGGCGGCCGACGCCAGCGCCGACGCCAGTGCCGAGGGCATGCGCTTCGAGGTTCGCGAAGGCAACTCCATGGACCTGTTCGACGCCCTGGTCACCGGCGATCTGGACTTTTCCATCCTGCGCGGCAATGTGCGGGACATCGGCGACCAATGTGACGACGAATGGGTCATCGAACGTCTTTTCGACGAACGCACCGTAATCTACTGTGCCGCCGATCATCCGGATATTCCGCGGGGCCAGGTATCCCTGCCGCGTCTTGCCGCATTGGGCTGGACCCTGCCGGAACGCGGCACCACCTCGCGCGGGGCCTTCGACGCGTTCTGGACGCAGCAAGGGCTGACGGCGATCAGGCCGTTGATGGAAACCCGCTCGTTCGAGGCCAATCTGGCGCTGGTCGCCGCGTCGCGGCTGGTGTCCATCGCGCCCGAATCCATCGTGCGCCGGCACGTCGGCTTCGGCGTGCTGCGCATCGTCAAGGTGCGGCGCGCGCTGCCCGTCAATCCGGTGATGCTGGCGTACCACCGGCTGTCGCTGGAAGATCCCTTATTGCATCGCTTCCATGGCTATGTCGTGGAAGCCGCCCGCATGCGATGACACCGTCGGCCGGACGGCGCGGATGCGCTGCTGTGGACCCGGCCGTCCGGCCGCACGCCGATAATGCCAGCCCTGCTTCCGGCCTTAATGCCGGCCGGGAAACAGGTCATGCGTGGCGGTGCCGCGCGATGTCCAGCAGCCTTGCGGCGGCCTGTTCCGGCGCGCCGTTGTTGTCTATCGTCAGGCGTTCGCAACCCGCGGGTACATCGAAGGCCACGCTGGCGCGCGCCAGGCGCTGTTCGACGGCCTGGCCGCTTTCGCGGCCCCGCCCGGCCAGTCGCTGCTTCAGCGCCTGCGCATCGACCGTGATTTCCACTGCGCACAAGCCCGGGTAGCGCGCGCATGCCGCGGGAAGATGGGCGCGCGAGCCATTGACCAGCACGGTCACGCCGGCGGCCATCCAGGCGTCGATTTCCACGCCTATGCCATAGGCCAGGCCATGGCTGCGCCAGGACAGCGCGAAGCAGCCCAGGCTTTCACGGCGCATGAATTCCTCTTCGGTCAGCGCCACCGAGGCCTCGTCGGCGCTGCTGGGCCGAGTGATGTAGCGATGCGCGACCAGCAGGCGGTCCTGCGGCGCGCTCATCGCCCGCACATGGCGCAACAGCGTGTCCTTGCCGCTGCCCGATGCACCCATGACGTAGATCAGCGGCATCGTCGCGGTATTCATGGCGCGTCGTCCATATAGCGTGCGCCGGCCGCGTCGCGCACCGTGCCGTCGAAGCCATAGTGCCGCGCCACGACGAAGGGTTCGTCGGCGCGAGGCTGCACATATACGCTGACCGCCGCGACGGGCATCGCGCCATCCAGCGCCCGTCCGGCGCGCGCCCGCAACAGTTCCTGGGCGTGGTCCAGATCGGTGGCGCCAAGCTGGCCGGTCAACGTGATGTGGAACGTGAAGGTGTCGAAGACATAGGGGTAGCCCCATTCGGCCAGCATGCGCTGCTGCGGCAAGGTCAGCTGGTCCGGGCGGCGGCGCGCGATCTCCGCAGGCGTGGGCGGAGCGCGAAACGGGTCCAGGTCGCGTACCACGCGGTCCGCCAGTTCGCGCACGCGGGCGTGCGTGGCGGCGTCCTCCGGCAGGCACCAGGCCAGGAAGCCGCGCAGCGCGCGCAGGGTCAAGGCGATGCTGAACGGCGTGCGCGTGCGCGCCAGCGTGCGCACCGCCTCATCCAGGGCGGCCGCCGTCGTGCCGTTGCGCAGGTGAAAAGGCGGTTTCAGCGTGGCGTGCAAGCCGTAGTGGCGGGGCGCTTCGGTCCAGGCATCCAGGCGCGGGTCGTCGTCCCGCGCGCGCGGCAGGCGCTGGCCGGTTTCCTCGTCGCGGCCCAGCCAGGCGGCGCCGAACTCACGCCAGGCGCCGACCGGGGCCAGATAAACAGCGTAGCGGTGGGCTCGCGGCATAGCGTCGAATCTCTGCGTCGGTTTTCAGCGTCGGGCTTCGGGTGGTTGTCCAGCGGCAGGTCTCAGGCGGCGGCGCGAGCCAGGCGGTTGTCGAAATGGCGCGCGGCATAGCGCAGGCGGCCGCCTACGATGGCGGCGCACACGCGCGGCACGCCCGGCACGCTGTCGTCCAGCACGATGGCGTCGGCCATCATGCCGCTGTCCAGCGCGCCGCGATCGTGCAGGCCGGCGGCGCGGGCCGGATTGCGCGATACCAGCGCCCAGGCCTGTTCCAGCGGCAGGATGCCGCGGCCGGCCAGCTTCATGACCGCGTTCAACTGCGCGGGATAGTAATAGTCGGAGGCGAGGATATCGCACAGGCCGGCGCGGATCATCTCGGTGGCGTCCGGCGCATTCGTGTGGCTGCCGCCGCGCACGACATTGGGCGCCCCGAAGACGATCGAATCACCCAGCGAACGCGCCACTTGCGCGGCATCGATCGTCAGGGGGAATTCCGCTACCTTGCAGCCCAGTTGATGGTAGTAGCGCCGCGTCGCGGGATCGCGGTCGTCATGCGAGGCGACTTCCAGGCCGGCTGCGCGCGCGCAATCGGTCAGCTCGCGCATGGCGCCTGCGACGGCGTCGGCCGACCGCATGGCGGCGCGGATCCTGTCCTGGAAGGTGTCCAGGTCGCATTCGGCGCGCTCCGCATACTGCAGCAGCTTGCGGTCGTCTCCCAGCCGCTTGGTCATGCTGGGCAGATGGTCGTTCAAGGCCAGGAAGCGCACCTTGCCCGCGCGGATCCATGCTTGCGCGGCTTCGACGCCGGCCACGTGGTGCGTTTCGAAGCGAAGGTGCACGTAATGGCGCGCGCCCAGCAGGCGCTGCATGCGTTCCAGCGCGTCGAACATCCGCAGCGCATAAGGCTCGCCGCGCAGGCCGCCTTCCCAGGACAGCGTCACGCCATGGAACTCGGTGGTGATGCCATTGGCCAGCAATTGCCGATCGACGTCGAGCAGGGCGCTGTCATACGGAAACGTTACGCCGGGACGGGGCATGATCGCGCGTTCGAACGCGTCGCCATGCAGATCCACGATGCCAGGCAATACCAGCAGATTGCCGGCGTCGAATTCCGCCTCCGCGGGATCGGCGCCGATACGGGCATCGCTGATGCGGTCCTGTTCGAAGGACAGGCTGGCCGGCCCCAGTCCCTGGGCGGTCAGTACCCGGCGACCGCTGATGCCGCGCAGGAAAAGAGGAGGCGTGTTGTCTGTGTGCATGAGGGTCCACCCTGTTCGAACGCGAGAGCTTAAGCCTGTTTGATGACGAACAGATGTCTAGATGTCCGGACTTTCGTCGTCGTTGACCATCAACTGCACCCAATCGCCGGAAAAGTGGGTGATGCTGTACTGGAGCGGCGCCCGATCCTGGTCGACGTTCAGCGCTTCCACTTTCAGGATCGGCCGCGTCTTGGGCTGGCCCAGCAGGCGCGCGACTTCGTCGCTGGGCAGCGTGGCGGTAATGCGCGACCACTTGCGCGTGTAGTCGGCGATGCCGAACTGCCGATAGGTCTTGGAAATCGAGCGGGTGGCGTTCAGCTTGTCCACGAAGCCGGGAAAGCGCTTTTCATCGAAGTAATGTTCCGCCACGCTGATGGTGCGGTTTTCCGTCTTGCCTATCAGCTTCACGTGCAGCAGCGCCGCGTTGCGCGGCAGGCCCAGATGCAAAGCGATATCGGCGGATTTCAGGACTTCGCTCTCGATGACCTGTGCATGGCCCAGTACGCCCTGGCTGCCCAGGTTCTCCGAAAAGCGCGTGCGCTTGCCGATGGCGTAATCGATGGCATGTTCCTGCACGAATGTGCCGCGGCCCTGTTCGATGCGCACCAGGCCACCTTGTTCGAGCGCGCCCATTGCCCGGCGGATGGTGTGCCGGTTGACGGAGAACTTCGCCGCCAGTTCCGGCTCCGGCGGCAGTTGTTCACCGGGCGCGTAGCGCTTGTTGCGTATGTCCGTCGCCAAGGCTTCGCCTATCTGGCGCCACACGGCAATGCCTGATCCTCGTTCCACCATGATGTTCTTCCCGTTATGCAGGCGTCGTCATAAAAAGTTCACCAAGATCGTGGTCCACTGCGGTTGAACTTTGCCGCGCAAGGCATCATACTACATCTACTCGTATAGACGTTTAGAGGTAATCATGATGACGCAGAGCGGTGACCAGCAGCACGCCGCGCGTGCCGCCTGGATGCGCGTAATGGCGTTGGCGGAACCGGATGCGCTGGCGCGCGCCTACGCGGCCCTGGGCGACCTGCCCGGCTATCGCAGCCTGCGCGCGCCGGAGACCGGAATGGCGATGGTGCGCGGGCGTGCCGGCGGCACCGGCGCCCAGTTCAACCTGGGCGAGGTCTCGGTCACCCGCTGCGCGGTGGCCTTCGACGACAACGGCGTGGTCGGCACTGCCTATGTACGTGGCCGCGCGCATCGCCATGCCGAGCAGGCTGCCGTGCTGGATGGCCTGCTGCAAATGGAAGCGTGGCACCAGCGCGTGCGCGATAGCGTCATCGAGCCCCTGGCCCGCGCCCACGCCGACAAGGCCGCCGCGCGCGCGGCGGTGGCGGCGCAGACACGCGTCGATTTCTTCACCATGGTGCGAGGGGATAACTGATATGGCGACCCATCAGACTGTGCCCGTTTCGCCGTTCAGCGCGGCCGTCGCAGGACAAGGTGCCGGCACCCTGTCGGGGGCCCGCACCGCCGCCGGCGGCGCCGGCGCCGCAACCCTGTTGCCCGGCTTCGAGGATCCCGTCGGCGGCGCGCAGGCCGCGTTCCGCGCGGCGCTGCAGGCGCTGGCAAATCCCGGGCGGATACAGGTCCTGGAAAAAGCCTGCGGCGTGCCCGCCGGCCTGTCGCCGGCCATGACCGCCATGCTGCTGGCCTTGGCGGACATCGATGCGCCCGTGTGGCTGCCGGCCGGCGTTGACGACGCGGTGCGCGGATTCCTGCGCTTTCATTGCGCCTGCCCGCTGGTGGACGACCCGGCGCGGGCGCGCTTCGTCGCCGTGCCCGCCGGCCACGCCATGCCCGCGCTGGCGCAATGCAACGCCGGCGATCCGGCCTTTCCCGATCGCTCCGCCACCGTGCTGCTCGAAGTCGGCGCATTCGGCGCCGGCATCCCGCTGACGCTTTCCGGTCCCGGTATCCCGGGTTCGCGCGACCTGTCGGTGGCGGGACTGCCGGACGGCTTCCAGGCGCAATGGGCGGCCAATCACGCGCTGTTCCCGCTGGGCGTCGACGTCTTCCTGACGCAAGACGACCGGCTCTGCGGTCTGCCGCGCACGACGCGGATGGAGAACTGATATGTACGTTGCCGTGAAGGGTGGCGAACGCGCCATCCTGAATTCATATCGCATGCTGGACAGCTATCGCCGCGGCGACCCCACGGTGCCAGCCTTGACCCTGGCCCAGATACGCGAACAGATGCCGTTGGCCGTCTCGCGCGTCATGGCCGAAGGCTCGCTGTACGACCCCCATCTGGCGGCGCTGGCGCTGAAGCAGGCGGCGGGCGACACGATAGAAGCGATTTTCCTGCTGCGCGCCTACCGCACCACGCTGCCGCGCTTTGGCTACACGCAGCCGCTGGACACGGCCCGCATGGGCCTGCAACGGCGCATATCGGCGACGTTCAAGGATGTGCCCGGCGGCCAGGTGCTGGGGCCCACCTACGACTATACGCAGCGCCTGCTGGACTTCAGCCTGGAAGACGATGCACCGGCAAGCCCGCTGCCGCCCGCGGACGTACCCGTCGCATCGGAGATGCCGCGCGTTACGGACCTGCTGCGCCACGAATCGCTCATAGAAGGGGAAGCCGTTCCGGCCGGCGACCCGGCGCCTTTCGACCTGACGCGGCAGCCGCTGACCTTTCCCGCCTCGCGCCCGGCGCGCCTGCAGAATCTGGCGCGGGCCGATGAAGGCTATCTGCTGTCCATGGGCTATTCGACGCAGCGCGGCTATGGCAACACCCATCCCTTCGCGGCGGAGATCCGCTACGGCACCGTGGAGGTGGAGATGTTCGTCGAGGAGCTCGGCTTCTCGGTCACGCTCGGCGAGATCGACGTCACCGAATGCCAGATGGTCAGCCAGTTCGCCGGCAGCCCGCAGGAAGGGCCGCGCTTCACCCGCGGTTATGGGCTGGTGTTCGGCTACGGTGAGCGCAAGGCCATGTCCATGGCACTGGTGGACCGCGCGCTGCGCGCGAAGGAACTTGGCGAAGCCGGCGATTCCCCGGCCAACGATCATGAGTTCGTGCTGTATCACAGCGACAATGTGGAGGCGTCCGGCTTCGTCCAGCATTTGAAGTTGCCGCACTATGTGGACTTCCAGGCAAATCTGGAGCTGGTGCGGCGCATGCGCGCGGAGCTCGCCGCCCAGGCTGCCGAAGCGGCGCGGGCCGCGCAGCGAGACGCCGGCCACGAGCCCGCACCGGAATCCACGTCACACGCCAACCGGCATCCCGCGGGACACCCGGCGCAAGCATCCGCGCCGGACGCCGCCGGCGCCTCCCTGGACGAGGCCATTGCATCATGACCAATACCACCACGCCGTCCTTCGCCAGCGCCACGCAGGCCGAAGTCATGCGCGACCCCCACTACAACTTCGCCTACCTGGACGAATCCACCAAGCGCATGCTGCGCCGCGCGTTGCTGAAGGCCGTGGCGATTCCGGGCTACCAGGTCCCGTTCGGCAGCCGCGAAATGCCGTTGCCTTACGGCTGGGGCACCGGCGGCATACAGGTGACGGCCGCCATCATCGGCGCCGGCGATACGCTGAAAGTGATCGACCAGGGCTCGGACGACACGACCAACGCCATCAACATCCGCCGCTTTTTCGCCCGCGTGACCGGCGTGCGCACCACCGAATCCACGCGCGAGGCCTCCATCGTCCAGACGCGCCACCGGATTCCCGAAACGCCCCTGCGCGAAGGGCAGATCATGGTGTTCCAGGTGCCCATTCCCGAACCGCTGCGCTGGCTGGAACCCAGCGAAACCGAAACGCGCACCATGCATGCGCTGGCCGAGTACGGCGGCATGCATGTCAAGCTGTACGAAGACATCGCGCAGCATGGCCATATCGCCACCACCTACGACTATCCCGTGGTGGTCAACGATCGCTACATGATGCGGCCGTCGCCTATCCCGAAGTTCGACAATCCCAAGCTGGACGGCAATCCGGCGCTGATGCTGTTCGGCGCGGGCCGCGAGAAGCGCGTGTATGCGGTGCCGCCCTATACCCGCGTCAAGAGCCTGGACTTCGAGGACCATCCGTTCACGGTGGAGAAGTGGCAGGACTGCTGCGCGCTGTGCGGGTCGCGCGATAGCTATCTGGACGAGATCATTCTGGACGACAAGGGCGGACGGCAATTCGTTTGCTCCGATACCGAATATTGCGCGGACCGCCAGTCCGCCGGACATCGCGGCCCCGACGCCGAATGGAGCGCGGCATGATGGCATCGACCCCCTTGCTTTCCGTGCGCGGTATGACGCACACCTGGGACGGCCTCCATGGCTGCCGCGATATCGATTTCGACCTGTACCCCGGCGAAGTGCTGTGCGTGGTGGGCGAGTCCGGCTCCGGCAAGAGTACCTTGCTGCAGGCGGTATCCCGCCAGGTGGCGCCGCAGTCCGGCAGCGTGCGCTACGACCTGCGCGAAGCAGGCCTGACCGATCTGGCTACGCTTTCCGATGCGCGCCTGCGATTGCTGGCGCGCACCGACTGGGGCTTCGTGCGCCAGAACCCGCGCGATGGCTTGCGCATGCAGGTCAGCGCCGGCGCGAACATCGCCGAACGGTTGATGGCGGTGGGGCAGCGGCATTATGGCGGGCTGCGCGAAGTCGCCGGCAACTGGCTGCACAAGATGGAGATCGACGTGGGGCGGCTGGACGATCGGCCGGCCTCGTTTTCCGGGGGCATGCAGCAGCGGCTGCAGATCGCCCGCAATCTGGTCACGCATCCGCGCATGGTGTTCATGGATGAGCCCACCGCGTCGCTGGATGTGTCGGTGCAGGCGCGGCTGCTGGACCTGCTGCGCCAGCTGGTATCCGACCTGGGCCTGGCCGCCATCGTGGTCACGCACGACCTGGCGGTGGCGCGCCTGCTCGCGCACCGC
Source organism: Bordetella sputigena (assembly GCF_965137885.1). Classification (NCBI taxonomy): domain Bacteria; kingdom Pseudomonadati; phylum Pseudomonadota; class Betaproteobacteria; order Burkholderiales; family Alcaligenaceae; genus Bordetella; species Bordetella sputigena. Next base: position 312,529 of record NZ_CBCSCA010000003.1, on the reverse strand, counting down.
ACGCTGGTGATGCGCGGTGGCTACGTCGTGGAAAGCGGCTTGACCGACCAGATCCTGGACGATCCCCAGCATCCGTACACACAGCTACTGGTGTCCTCTATCCTGCAGAGCTGAACGCGGGCCCACCCGGAAGCGCTATCGCGCTTCCCCTTCAAGGGGCGACGCCCGTGGACCGGGGAGCCGGCTCCACGGTGGGCGTGGCGGCAGTTGTGTGCGACGGGAGCGGTGCAAAGCAACATGGATTATTGAAATGACCCAAAGACACATCATGATAGAAGCGCGCGGGCTGTCCAAGCTGTTCACGCTGCACAACCAGGGCGGCATTACGCTGCCCGTGCTGCGCGACGTTTCGTTCGACGCGGCGCGCGGCGAATGCCTGGTGCTGGCCGGGCCCTCCGGCACCGGAAAAAGCACCTTGCTGCGCTGCCTCTACGGCAACTACCTGGCCACGTCGGGCAGCATCCGGGTGCGCGACGGCGACGACTGGGTGGACCTGACCCATGCGCCCGAACAGCGCATTCTGCAATTGCGCCGCGACGTGATCGGTTATGTCAGCCAGTTCCTGCGCGCCATCCCGCGCGTGGCCACGCTGGACGTGGTGGCCGAGCCGTTGCGCCAGCGTGGCGTCGACGTCGTCCAGGCCCGCGAGCGTGCCGCCGGGCTGCTGGAACGGCTGCGCCTGCCCCGGCGCTTGTGGGACCTGCCGCCCGCCACCTTCTCCGGCGGCGAACAGCAGCGCGTGAACATTGCCCGCGGATTCATCGGCGGGCATCCGCTGCTGCTGCTGGACGAACCGACCGCCTCGCTGGACGCGGGCAACCGCGAGGTCGTCGTGGCATTGATCCGCGACGCGGTGGCCCAGGGCCGCTGCGTCATCGGCATATTCCATGACGATGCGGTGCGCGATGCCGTGGCGACGCGCATCCTCGCCCTGGAACCGGCCGCCGCGGCCCTGCAGGAGTAATCCATGCCGACCACACTGCTGACCCATGCCCGCATCGTGCTGGCCGACGACATACTGGAAAACGCCGCGCTGCTGATCGAAGACGACCGCATCGCCGCGGTGGATCCCGTCAATGCGCGGCCTGATCACGTCGTCGATCTGCGGGGCCACACGCTGACGCCGGGCCTGATCGATCTGCACTGCGACGCCATCGAAAAGGAAGCCGAGCCGCGTGCCCGCGTGCTGTTTCCGCTGGAGTTCGCGGTGGCCCAGGTGGACCGCCGCAACGCCGCGGCCGGCATCACCACGCCTTACCATGCGGTGTCCTTCGCCAATCGCGAATGGGGCGTGCGCAACAACGACACCGCCGCGCAGGTGATCCGCATGGTGCATGCATTCCGCCCGCACAGCCTGGTGGACAACCGTGTGCATTGCCGCTATGAAGTCACCGATCCTTACGCGGTGCCCATATTGAGCAGTCTGATGGACGAAGGCGTGGTGCACCTGCTGTCGGTCATGGATCATTCCCCCGGCCAGGGCCAGTTCAAGACGCTGGATGCCTATCTGGAATACATGATGGGCAATCACGGTATGAGCCGTGAGCAGGCGGAAGAAGCCGCGCACGCCAAGACGGCGGCGCAGGATGGCGCGGTCGGCCGGGTCGAGCATCTGCTGGCGTGCGCGCGCCGCCACGGCATCCCGACGGCCAGCCACGATGACGATTCCGTGCACCGCATTGCCGCGATGCGCGCGCTGGGCGTGGCAATGAGCGAATTCCCCATTACCCTGGACACTGCCAAGGCGGCCGTATCCTGCGGACTTCCGACCATACTTGGCGCGCCCAACGTGCTGCGCGGCCAGAGCCAGAGCGGATCGATACGCGCCATCGATGCGATACGCGCGGGTGTGGCCAGCTGCCTGTGCTCCGATTACCAGCCGTCCACCCTGATCGCCGCGGCTTTCCTCGCGGCCCGTCAGGCTTCCCTGCCGCTGCCGCGGGCGCTGGCGCTGGTCACATCCAATCCCGCGGATGCCGCCGGCCTGCGCGATCGCGGCCGTATCCAGGCGGGCCTGCGCGCCGACCTGACCGCGGTGGCCATGGTCGGGGGGCAGCCTTTGGTCAGCCACACCTGGAGCGCCGGACGGCTGGTGTTCTCGGCCGGCTATCCGGTCCCGGCCCATCATGCGGCGCCCGCAAGCCAGGGCAGCGCGGTGTTGGCGGCATAGCGCGCCAGCGCCAGACCACGTTCGGAACCATATCCCGCAGCCGCCACATAAGCGGTTTTGCGGGAGGTTCCCATGCTGCGGCATACGGACGCGGTCGGATTTCGGCCTGGGTTCTTTCAACCCTATCCCCCGGTGTCGCAGGCATCCCCCCGTGCCTCATCCGAGGTGGCGCCGCGGACATCCGGTATCAGCTACACACGCGAGCAGCATGGGTGCAACAGGGACTTCTGCGACGGGCCGCTATTCCCGCAATATCGTGATGAAGTCCGAGCCTTGCTGGACCGTCTGGGCGGCTTCGCCGCGGCCGGCTGCGCGTCGGCGCGGAACAGGCTCAGGATTCTTCACGGCCTGGACCGTCTGTACGAAAGGCGTTTTCGCGCGGATTACGACGAGGACTATGCCGAGCTCATCGATGGCCCGGGAAAGCGCGCGCTGGAAGCCATATGCGCGATGATCGACGACGAAGCCATCCCGCGGCATGTCCGCCATGCGGTGGTCGGCAATCTGTCCGAAGGCCTGGGTGCCTGCGAGGGCGGTACGCTTTCGAATCTGCTGGCGGCGCAGCGCGCGCTGATCATGTCGTCCGGCGGCGTCCGGGCCCGCTTCTGGAAAATGAAGGAAGACAGCATACGCGCTCTTCTGCACGAAGCCGTTCATCAGAAGTTCAGCGGCCGGGCAAGCTACGTCGGACGTGAGGTTCACTACGTCAATGCGGTATGGAATCATCTGGCCGACGAGTTCGGCCTGGAGGCCGTGCCCGATCCGCGTGCGACACAAATCCGCCCGTTCGACCCGCGCTTCCTGGACGAGTGCCGGCGAAAGGCGCGTGCCGCCATCACGCCGGACAAGCTGGCGATGCGGCTGGCTGAACAGTGCCTGGCCGCCTTCAGGGCGGGTGCGCCTGACGGAGCGCTGGAAGTGCCTTACGGCGTCGGGATACCGCCCTGGTTCGATAGCGCGCTGGACGGGATCCTGCTGGAGCTCGGGTTGGGCGTGGATCGCCTGACCTTGCATGCTTTCGTGCAACTGGACGAGGCCGGCCAACGCTACCGGATCAGAACGGACCCCACGCCGGTCGCGGTGGCGCTGCTGGAAACCATGCATGCGGAAGGCCTGATAGAAGGATCGCCGGTCCACCGCGGCGAATGGCAGGATCACGAAGGTGCGGCCACGGTCGCCTGGACCTATGGTTCCCTGGCGTGGCGATCGCCGCTGGTGGACGGGGCACTGGCCGGGACCGGCTGGGATGCCCGGTACGCCAGCCCGGAGGTGCTCGGAATGGAAGACCTGCGAAGGTGGCGGGCGACGCTCGGGCCGCGCGCGGCGGATAGGGGCCCGATCGAGCTGCGCGCGGTCATCCAATCGCATGACGCCAAGGCGCTGATCGATATGCCCCCGGAGTGGCTGGCGGATGCGGAAACCGCGCTGTTGCTGATGGCGCGCCTGGGCGACAGCGAGGCGGATCGCTATCTGGACATGCATGCGGCCTATTTCCGTGACCGTTTTCCGCACGATGAACGGCCGGCTTTCATCGATGGCGCCATGGGCCTGGGACGGGCCGCCGCGGCATTGGCATGCGGCTGGTACCCCGACCTGTATGCCTTGTTGAACGAAAGGCCGAAGGCCGGCGGCATGACGCGTCTGCAACGGTGGGTCGATCAACGCAATGCCTCCGCCATCGACATCGCGCGCGATCTTGCCGATAACGGTTGGGGCGGCGCGCAGCGGCCTTCCCGGCAGGGGCTGGCCTTCTTCAGGCTGCTGCGAGGGAATCCGGACCGGCCCATACTGTACGAGGCGATGGCCAAGGACAACCACCTGGGCATCGCCGCGTGGCGGCGGCTGCTCGCGTCCGACCAGGTGCTGCCGCATATAAGCGGCCAAATGACCGAGCTTATGCTGGCCCCGCGCAAAGACGGCGTCGGCGCGCTATCGGCGGCGATGAACGGCAGATGCGCCAGGGCCGTGCTGGAATTCCACCATGCGTTGACCGATCCCGCGATCCTGCCCCTGGTCCGCAAGTGCCTCATGGTCTTATTGAGCAGTACGGGCGCGCGTTTTCCTTCGGCATTGAAAGGCGTGACCGCGCTGATGTATGGCATGGACGGGGGATGTTCTTCCACGCTCGCCGCCTACGGCAACATAGTGGCGGATCCCCTTATCCTCAAGGAGATCTATCGCGATTTGCCCGAGCTGTTCGGTATCCGCGGCGGCAAGGGCGGCATGGGCGGCCGCGCCCGCCAGCGATCGCCCTTGTGGTACGCAATGGCCAAGGGGCATCTCGGCGCCATCGAGGCCTATGGTCGTATCCTGACCGAACCGCTGGTCAGGGAACGCCTGAGAGCCCATATGCCCGACCTGATCGCGGGCCGAGGCCCAAGGGGGGAAACCGCTTTGCACACTGCCTTGGCCAAGGGACTCTCCGACGCCATCGATGCATATCGCGTGCTGATCAACCATGCGTATATCGCGCCGCTGATTCGGGACCGATTGCCGGAACTATTGATCAACCGGAGAACGTCCGGGATCAAAGGCGTGGTCGCGGCCAGGGATGCGGCGCACCACGGCGCGCTCGCCGCGTATCGCGGGATACTGGTCCATCCCGCGGTCGGGCCGCATATCGCCGATGCGATCAGGCAGCGCATGCTGACCTCCATGCGGTCCGCCGCCGGTCGGCCGCTCGCTTCAGGGCCGGATTCGGACTGGTCGCGATTGGACCCGGCGGCGTGGGAGGCGCGGGTGGATCAATGGCTGGCGTTCTATATCGAGAGCCGCTTATCGCCGGCCGGGCTCATCGAACGAATAGGGCTGCGATTGCGTTTCTGGATAACGCATCACCGGTTCGCGCGCTGATTTCAAGGCCGCGGCCAGGGCCAGGAACCATTCCCCTGAAGCGCCACATAAGGCGTTTTTGTGGGATGTGCCATGCATGCACCTACGGCAGGACAGGGCGGCTGCGCGGTATCCAGCTTTCGGTCCGAGTTCTTTCTGCCCTATCAGTCCAGGCCGGATGCAACGCCGGATAGCGCGGCGCCGGCCGACACGGGAATCAGCTATCGGCGGGAACTGCACGGCTCCAATCGGGAGTTCTGCGAAAGTCCGGTGTTCCCGCAATATCGCGACGAAGTCCGAACGCTGTTGGATACCTTGACCGCGTTCACCGTCCATGACGGCATGCCGGTGGATATGCGGGCGGCCATCGCCGACGGTTTCAATCAGCTATACGAGCGGCGCTTTCACACACCGTACGTCGAGCGCTATGCCGAATTGATCGATGGTCCGGGCAAGCGGACGCTGGAAAGCATCTGCACGCTGATCGGCGACGCATCGATCCCGCTGGCCGTGCGGAAGGCCGCGGCGCACAACCTTTCCGAGAACCTGAACGTGTGCCAAGGCGGCACGCTGACCAATCTGGTGATCGCGCAGCGCGACTTGATGATGTCCGCCGGCGGCATACGCGCCAGGCTGTGGAGGACCAAGGACGACTGCGCCCGCGCGGTGCTGCTGGAGACCGCGCACGAGAAATTCCACGCCCGCAAGGAATACATCACCGCCGAAGTGCATTACGTCAACGCCGCCTGGAACCTGCTATCGGGCGAATTCGGCCTGGAGCCGATGAACGACCCCGGCGCCGAAGGTTTGGTGATGGGGGATATGGCGTTCCTGAGTCTGTGCCGCGGCCGCCTGCTGCGCGCGCTTACCCCGGAGAACCTGGCCACGCGGCTTGCCGAAGAATGCCTGGCCTCATTCATGGCCTCCGCGCCGGCGGGCGGCCGCACCGCGCCCTACGGCGAGGGCATTCCGGCATGGTTCGATAGCGCCCTGGACAGCATCCTGCTGGACCTTCGTCTGGGCGCGGATACATTGACGCTCCATGCCTTCGTGCGGCTGGACGAGCTCGGCCAGCGCTACAGATTGAGAACCGACCCCACGCTGGTCGCGGTGGCGCTGCTGGATGCGATCCATGCGCAAGGACTGATGGACCACCTGCCCCAGTACGGCGGCGAGTGGCTGGACGATGACGGCCAGCGCGCGGCGATGCTGGTGCACGGTTCCCTGGTATGGCGATCCACGCCGGTCGGACAGGCGGAAGTACGCCCGGCCTGGAACGGCAGGGAGAGCGCGCCGGACCTGCTCACGATAGAGGACCTGCGCCGATGGAAGACGGTATATGACCCGCCGGGCGGCGGCGTCCCCGCGACCGTCCTGCGGGCCGCGATCAGGGCCGACGAGCCCGAGGCGCTGGCCGCCACGCCGCCCGAATGGCTGATGGACGCCGATACCGCGCTCCTGCTGCTGGCTCGCCTGGGCGATGAGCGGGCAAGCCGCTATCTGGCGACGCACGTGGGCCACTTTATCGACCGTTTTCCGCGCGCCCAGCGGGCGGCTTTCATCGATGGCGCGATGCACCGGGGGGACGCCGCCGCCCTGCTGGCGTGCAACTGGTATCCGGACATGTATGCCTTGCTGAGCGAGACGGCAAGCGATGGCGGTCCGACGCGATTGCAGTGCTGGATGTCGCAACGCAACCCCGCCGCCATCGACGCCGTCCGCACCCTGGCGGAAAACGGCTGGGGCGGCGCGATATGCCCGCCCAGGAAAACCCGTCAGCTGTACCTGCTGATGCGCGGAAGCGACCAAACGCCGATGTTGTACGAAGCCATGGTGCGCGACGATGCGGCCGGCATAAGCGCGTGGCACCAACTGCTGTGTTCGTCCGTTGTGTTGCCCTACGTCAAGACCATGTTGCCGGATCTGCTGGCCGCCGACCGGCAGGCCGGTGTTTCCGCCCTATCCGAGGCGATGCACCAGAACCGCGCGCGGTCCGTTGTCGCCTTTGGCGCGATGCTGACCGACGAGCGGCTGTTGGAGGATATCCGCGGCCAACTGGTCGGGTTGCTGGACGGCACCGGTTCGCGGTTCCTGGCAATGGCGCATCGCGCCAATGCGCTGATGTACGCAATGGACGGCGGCAGCGTGGCTGCCATCGAGGCGTACGGCGAGTTGCTGGTGCACCCCGCCATCCTGCCGAAGATACGCAAGGGTATGCCCAAGCTGTTCGGCGTCCGCGGCGCGCGGGCGGGCAGCAGGGCGCGCACGTATCACCAGTCGCCTTTGTGGTGGGCCATGAACAAGGGGCACGCCGGCGCCGTCGGCGCCTACCGGCGGGTATTGACGCAGGCGCCCGTGCTGGGATGCATGAAGAACCATCTGCCGGCCGTGGTCACGGGCCTGGATCCGACCGGTCGTACGACCGCGCTGCATATCGCGCTGGACAAGGGTTTCCCGGAGGCCATCGATGCCTATCACGCCTTCGTGGCGCATCCGGATATCGTGCCGCACCTCCAGGACGTGCTGCCCGCATTAATGAAAGCCGAGGATAGATGGGGAGCGCCCGGATTGGCCGTCGCGGCGCGCAACGGCCGCGCCCGCGCCGTCGCGTCCTATCATGCGATGCTGGTGGACGACGCCATCTGGCCATGTATCCGCGCCGGTCTGCCGGACCTGCTGAAGGCGCGGCCGGTGGGAGAGGCCTCCGGCCTGGCGCAAGCCCTGGGAGCCGGACATGCGGATGCGCTCAAGGCTTATCACGCGATGCTGGTGGACCGGAAAATCCTGCCGGAAATACAGCACATCCTGCCCATGCTGCTGATCAAGCGCGAGGTATCGGGCATGAGCGGATTGCCACTGGCGGTGCAAGACCGCCACCAGCCGGCGATAGACGCCTATCGCGCGATCCTGGTGGACAGCCGCCTCGAACCGTATATAGGCAAGGCCATCAGTCGGCTCAGTGCGAGAGCCGGCCGATCCGCCACGGGGCGCACGCTGGCGTCCTTGCCGGACGCCGGTCAGCCGGCGCCCTTGTCGGCATGGGAGGCCAAGGTGGACCAGTGGCTGACGTTCTATATCAATAGCCGGCCGGCGCAGCCGGGTTTGTTCCAGCGGATCAGCCTGCGCCTGCAGGAGTGGATGGGGTGACTGCCGCGCGTCCTTATTCCACCGTGATCACGATCGCGACGCGGCGGTTTTCCGCGCGGCCGGCCGCATTGCCGTTGTCGGCCACGGGCCGGCTGGCGCCCAGCCCACGCACCTGGACGTTGGCGGCGGGCATGCCGGCGCTTTTCACGACGTCGGCCACGGCCTGGGCGCGCCGCAGCGACAATTGCTGGTTGTAGTCGGCCGCGCCGACATTGTCCGTATGGCCGTCCAGGCGCATGCGGTCAAGGCCGACTCGCAGCAGGTTGCCGGCCAGGCGCTGCAGGTTCTGGCTGGCTTCCGGTTTGACGACGTAGGCGTCGAAGTCGAACAGCACTTTGTCGGACAGCCCGAGTTCCCAGCCCTCGTCGGTCTGCTTGAAGCCTTCCTGCTTGAGCACGGCGATCTGGGCTGGCGTCAGGCCTTTCTGCACGGTCTGGCAGCCGGCAAGCACCAGTCCCGCGCAGGCCAGCAATGCGATCCAGCGCAGGCAGGCGCCGAGCACGGCGGGTAAACGGCAGGGGCCGGATAGATGGATTGCGGACACTCAAGGACTCCTCTGCGTTGTTAGTTGTAGGCGGTATAGATTTCGCGCGCCGGCCGCCCCCCGCGCCGGCCCGCCGTCGACTGCGTGCCCCCGCCACGGCGTTTCGCGCGGTACATCGCGCCGTCCGCCGCGTCGAACAGGTCGGCGGCATTGCCGGCGTGGTCGGGATACACGGCGATCCCGATGCTCAGCGAACAGATGATGTCCTCGCCGTTGGGAAGCCGGATGGGCGCGCGCATGCCCAGCAGAATGTCGTCGGCGATGCGTTGCGCATCGCTCAACTCGCGCAGCGGCGACAGCATGACGGCGAATTCGTCGCCGCCCAGGCGGGCGACGACGTCGCCTTCGCGCAGCTGGCCGCGCACGCGCGCGGCGATATTGATCAGGACGGCATCGCCGGCGGCGTGGCCCATGCCGTCGTTGATTTCCTTGAAGCGGTCGCTGTCCAGGAACATGATCGCCACCCGCCGGTTCAGCACGGCCGCGTCGTGAATCGCGCGGTCCAGCTGTTCTTCGAAGTGCGCGCGATTCGGCAGACCCGTCAGGCTATCGTGCGCCGCCTTGTGCGCCAGCGACGCGTTTTCGTGCAGCCATTGCGTTTGCCACGCCTCCAGTTCGTCGAGCAGGGCATTGAAGTCCTCGCCCAGCGCGTGCAATTCGCGGATGCGCGCCGGCGGCACCCGGCGGGCGAAGGCGCGTTCGTTGCGTACGGCGTGGGCGACGTCGGCCAGGGCGCGTAGCGGCCGCACGATTTCGCGCGACGTCCGCCGCGAAAGCCAGCTGGCGATCAGTCCGGTGACGAGCACGCACGCCAGCACGCCGCCCAGGCCCTTCAACAGGAAATCGAATAGATTCGCGCCCCGGCCCACCAGCAGCAGATGCCCCACGACCTGTCCCTGGTGCGCGATGGGCGTATAGACGGGCGGCGGATTGAACAGCCGCGCCACCTGTTGGCGTGCCCAAAGCAGATTTTCCCGCGGCGGGTGGTGCCATTCGGCCAGGATCTCATCCCGGGCATCGAAGACGACGGCGGATTGGAGATCTTCCTTGGCGGCAATGGCGCCCAGGATTTCCGTGGCTGCCTGGCGGTCGTGGAATACGGTGGCCGCCTCCACGGTGTATACGATGGATCGAGCGATCAGCTTCTGGTGATGGTCGCTATAGGTTCGCAGGGCGAACAGACCCATCACGGTGACGACGATGCCGGCCAGCCCCACGGCGAACAGGGTCACGGCGAAGTGCAATCTGCGCAGCGCCTGGCGCAGGGTAGGGCGGTTGTAGTCGGGGCGCGCGTTCTTCTTCATGGAGATGACCTGCGACGCGAAAGCTGAAGCACGCTGGGGTTGATGCGAACACCGCTGCGCGCCACAGAATCAAGATTGATCTGGAATCCGACTTGATCGGACTGGACGTCCAGACAGAACATGCCGCCGACGGCGCACTCGGCGTCGTCCTCGACGATGCTGACTACGGGATGGCCGACGATACGCCGCAGAACCTGCTGCCGCGCCTCATTGCTCAAGCCGCCCATGTAGACCGCGTCGCAGTCCCGCGCCAGCGCGGGATCGTCCGCGGCCATGCGCCGCGCCTGTACAACCAGCGCGGGCGGCCGTGCCTCTTCGTCGAACAGGCCGGCCGCGTACGCCGGCTGTCCCGCCACGCACACGCGTATCGCTTCAGGCTGCACAGGCCAGCGTGCATAGCCCAGAATCCCCATGACCACCTGACCTACCATGGCGGTGCGAGCATCCGCGTCGGTCGGCGAGGGGGCGGCGCCCGCGGTCGCATGTGAGACCGCCAACAGCGCAGGCAACCAGAAGCGCCATGCGTGGCGGCCTTTCATGGGAGCGGCAATGGGAGAGGATCCGGGTAAACCGTCGGAGTGTAGATTAGTTTGGTTATTTTTTGTCAAGAGCCGTCAGATCGCCCCGGCCGGCGGCACGATGCGCGAAAACGTCGCGCGTGCCTGCCGGTGGTTCGCGCCGACGTATCCCTGTCCGGCATCACGCGTTACCATGGCGACCGGACTTCAATTCCGGTGGAGGATGCATGATGGCGCTCCTGAAATTCAGCCAGGACCCCGAAGAGCCAGAACTCTGGGCGGTGGAAAACGTCATGTATGCGGTGGATCGTCCTCCCATACACGTTATGGTGCAGACGGACGGCGAAACGCCGTCCCGCGAGTGCCAGAAAGTGCTGCTCGCCCTGCTGGACGGTTTGAACGAGAAAGTCCTGGAGGCCGCCGAGTTGCTGCTGGAGCAGTACTCGCGCGAGGAATGCGAAAAAATGGGCGTAGACCTGGCGCGGCTGCCGCGCAAGGACACGCCGGAGGCCATGGCGGAGGTGGCGGTGCTGCGGGCGCTATGGCTCTTCGACGAAAGCGGCGAGGACTACGAGCTGTGGTTCACGGTGCCGTGGGACCAGGAACATACCTACGACGTCGAATTCGAGGGCGGCGAAGCGGTCGCCTGTACGATCAACGAATAGCCGGGGTCACTGCCCGGCGCCGGACGGCGTGCCGCCCGTCGCGGCGGTCGCCGCGGTCGATGCGGCCGGCGATGTGCCGGCGGCCTCCTCTTCGGCATTGGGTCGGGTGCGGTCCCGCAGATATTCCACCGGGACACCCGGATTCACCTGCGTGACGCGGTCGCGCTGGATGCGCGACGACACGAAGCCGACCTTTTTGGTGGCGGCCCCCTGTAGCAGGACGGACAGGATCGCCCCTTTGTCCTGAATCCATTGCGTCTTGCCGCGCAGCAGCCTGACGGCGTCTTCAGCCGGGCCCAGCTTGAACGTGGCGCCGCTGATGGTGGTCGTCTTCCGCGCGGCGAAGTCCGCCTCCGTCAGGGTGGTCATCGATATCGCGTCCAGATTGTTGCTCATGCTGTCGATCCGGTACACGAAGTTGATCTGCGTGTGGGGATCCTGGATCACGATGAATTTTTCCGAGCCGGAAAAATCGCCCAACTGGCCGACGATGATGGATTCGACCCATTGGTTGCCGCGTTTTTCCTCGGTGTAGAGGAAAACGGTGGGCGGAGCGGATGTGAAATTCTGCGTCATGGCGTAAGAAAAGGGCCGGCCCGAGGGGGCACGATGGCGCGGGTGCTCCCGGCGCGGACGCGCGGGAGTTTACCCGGGATCGAGCCCGCGTGGCGTCGCGGCTTGCTTACGATGTGGCCCCCGATGTGGCCCCCGCCGCGGCGCCGCCGCGGACTTATTGCCCTTGCGCGCGGCGCTGGTTCAGTTGATCCAGGCAGACGCCGACCGCCTGCCGCATTTTCTCCGCCGAGGTGGCTTCGCGGTCGGCGTCGTTGCGGCATTGGGTGTACAGGCGCAGGCTTTCCGGCGTGTCCCGCACGGGCGGCGGCGGGGGCACGGCGGGCGCTTGCGGCGTCACGGTCATGCGCAGGGTGGAAGGGGGCGACAGGCTGCCATCATGGCCGGGAAACTGCTGTTCCTGCGTGGTCTGGGCCGAGGCCGCGCCGGCGGCGGCCCACATCAGGGCGATTGCGATCGCGGATCTCACGCGTGTATTCATGCTGTCCTCTGGGATGCGCCGGCATGCGCCGGACGAGGTGGGCCGTAGTGGGGCCGGTGGCCGGCCCGCCAGGGTAAACCGTATCGCAAGGGTCTTGCCCGAGCTTAACAGGCGTAAGACACCGTGGTCGCCGCCAGGTTCATGGATCGCCCCGGGGAGCGCCGGAGCATGGCCCGGGTATGGCCGGCCAGGACCTGGGGTAATGCCCGGAAACAATCGCGCGCGCGGGCTAGGGCCTTCGTCCCAAGACCTTTCCTTTCAGCCCCGTTAAAATCGCCCGGTTCGGCCGACCGCCGCCAAAATTCATCATTACTCAATCATCGCCTACCAGGAGGACCTCATGGCCCTAGTTTCCATGCGCCAGCTGCTCGATCACGCCGCCGAAAACGGTTACGGCATCCCGGCGTTCAACGTCAACAATCTGGAACAGGTCCAGGCCATCATGGAGGCTGCCGACGAAACCAACAGCCCGGTGATCATGCAGGCCTCGGCCGGCGCCCGCAAATACGCCGGCGAAGGCTTCCTGAAGTACCTGATCCAGGCGGCCGTCGAGTCCTACCCGCACATTCCCGTGGTCATGCACCAGGACCACGGCCAGTCGCCCAAGATCTGCCAGGGCGCCATCGACCTGGGCTTTTCCAGCGTCATGATGGACGGCTCGCTGAAGGAAGACGGCAAGACCATCGCCGACTACGACTACAACGTCGAAGTCACCCGCAAGGTCGTCGAAATTGCCCACAAAGTGGGCGTGACGGTCGAAGGGGAGCTGGGCTGCCTGGGCTCGCTGGAAACCATGAAGGGTGACAAGGAAGACGGCCACGGCGCCGAGGGCACCATGACCCGCGAGCAGCTGCTGACCGACCCGGAGCAGGCCGCCGACTTCGTCCGCAAGACCCAGCTGGACGCCCTGGCCATCGCCATCGGTACCAGCCATGGCGCCTACAAGTTCACCCGCAAGCCCACCGGCGACATCCTGTCCATTTCCCGCATCAAGGAAATCCACCGCCGCCTGCCCAATACCCATCTGGTGATGCACGGCAGCTCCAGCGTGCCGCAGGACCTGCTGGCCGAAATCCGCGAATTCGGCGGCGACATGAAGGAAACCTACGGCGTGCCGGTCGAGGAAATCCAGGAAGCCATCAAGTACGGCGTGCGCAAGGTCAATATCGATACCGATATCCGCCTGGCCATGACGGGCGCGATCCGCCGCTTCTTCGCCGAGAATCCCTCCAAGTTCGACCCCCGCGAATACCTGAAGCCGGCGCGCGCCGCCGCCAAGGCCATCTGTGTACAGCGCTACACGGAGTTCGGGACCGCCGGCAACGCCAGCAAGATCAAGGCGGTGCCGCTCCAGGAAATGGCCCAGCAGTACGCGGGCGGCAAGCTGGCGCAGGTCGTGCAGTAAACTGCGCGCATCCGTCGGCATTTATTTTCTTCGGACATTCCCGCCGGACCGCGCGTCCCGCGGGAATGTTTCATTTCCGCCATAGGCCTCCCGTGACATCAGCCCTGCATCAATCCAGTATCCGATCGCTGCCCCTGCTCGGGCGCGGCAAGGTACGCGACATGTACGCTGTCGGCGACGACAAGCTGCTTATCGTCGCGACGGATCGTATATCCGCCTTCGACGTCATTCTTGACGATCCCATCCCCGGCAAGGGCCAGGTGCTCACGGCGCTGACCGAGTTCTGGCTGTCCAGGCTCGGGCACGTCATTCCCAACCATTCCACCGGTATCGCGCCGGAGGACGTGGTGGCGCCGGACGAAGTCGAACAGGTCAAGGGCAGGGCGGTGGTCGTCAAGCGGCTCAAGCCCATCCTGGTCGAGGCCGTCGCGCGCGGGTATCTGATCGGTTCCGGCTGGAAGGACTACCAGGCCACCGGGGCGGTATGCGGCATCGCGCTGCCGGCGGGCCTGCGGCAGGCGGAAAAGCTGCCCCAGCCCATCTTCACGCCGGCCGCCAAGGCGGAGTTCGGGACCCACGACGAAAACGTCGATTTCGACCACGTGGTGCGCGAGGTCGGCCGGCAGATGGCCGAGCGCATCCGCGAAGTGACGCTCGCCTTGTACGCCGAGGCGTCCGCGTTCGCGACGACCAAGGGCATCATCATCGCCGATACCAAGTTCGAGTTCGGGCTGGACGGCGACGGCGCCCTGCATCTGATGGACGAAGTGCTGACGCCGGATTCGTCGCGGTTCTGGCCCGCCGACAGCTATGCCGTCGGCATCAGCCCGCCTTCCTTCGACAAGCAGTTCGTGCGCGACTGGCTCGAAACGCAGCCCTGGGACAAGACCCCGCCCGCGCCCCGGCTGCCCGCCGAGGTCATCCGCAAGACCGCGGAAAAGTACCGCGAGGCGCTGGACCGGCTGACCGCCTGACCGCCTGACCGGTCGCGCCGGGCGGCATGAAGTCGTCTTTCCGTCGAGGATCATATATAGTGCCGCGCAGCCGCGCCCCGGGTGGGGGGCGACAAGCAAGGGAGTGGCGCTGACATGATCATGATGCTGCCGTTTGTACTCGGCACGCTGGCGGTGTGGTTCGGTATCCGGGGCAGGCGATCCGCCTGCTTCGCGCTTTGGATCGTGACCCTGATGGTCTTCGCCGCCTGGGCGAACCACCACATGACCGACGCCCTGCGGCTGTCGCTCTAGGACGACGACCATGCAATTCGCTTCCCGGGCCTCGCATCCCGCCTCGGCCCTGCTGAATGCGCTGGCGCTGCTGGCCATCACCGGCGCGCTGGTCCTGGCCTTCGGCTGGCAGATCTTCTTCAACGAATTGCCGTGTCCGCTGTGCCTGTTGCAACGGCTGGCGCTGGTGCTGGCGGGCGCGGGGCTGCTGCTGAACCTGCGCTTCGGCGCATCGCCGGCGCATTACGCCATGGTCATCGCCGCGGCGCTGGCCGGCGCCATCGTGGCCGCGCGCCAGATGATGTTGCACCAGGCGCCCGGCGATCCGGGCTACGGCTCGACACTGCTCGGCATGCATTTCTATACCTGGGCGCTGGTGGCTTTTGTGGCGCTGATCGCCTATTGCGCCGTGATGCTGGCCCTGGACCGCCGGGCGGGAGACAGCGGCCAGCCGCGGCGCGCCGGCATCGTGGCCGGGGCCGTCATGTGGCTGTTTTTCCTGATTGTCCTGGTGCATGCCGCCAGCACGACCCTGGAATGCGGCCTGGGGCCTTGTCCGGATAATCCCACCACGTATCAGTGGCTGCCCGCGGTCGGCGGATGACGGCCCGCCAGGGCGGGTAAAATCGAGAACTTTCCTCGTCGCGGACCGGCGGCGTCGATCGCGCCGCCGGCGCCGTTCGGCCCCCGGGGGGCCGCGCATGCGCATTGGCGCGGCGCTGCTTACCGCACTGCCTTTAACCACCCTATGACCGCCAAATCCACCTCTACGCCCGCGCCGACGCCTCTGGTCGGCGTCATCATGGGTTCTTCCAGCGACTGGGAAGTCATGAAGCACGCCGTCGCCATGCTGGACGACTTCGGCGTTGCCTGCGAAGCACGCGTGATTTCCGCGCACCGCATGCCGCTGGATATGGCGGACTACGGCGCGGCGGCGCGCGGCCGCGGGCTGCGCGCCATCATCGCCGGCGCCGGCGGGGCGGCGCATCTGCCCGGCATGATGGCCGCGCTGACCGAAGTGCCCGTGTTCGGCGTGCCGGTGCCGTCCAAATATCTGCGCGGCGAAGATTCGCTGCTTTCTATCGTGCAAATGCCCAAGGGCGTGCCCGTGGCCACATTCGCCATCGGCGAAGCCGGCGCCGCCAACGCGGCCCTGCACGTCATCGCGAATCTGGCCACGACCGACGATGGCCTGCATGCGAAGCTGGTGGCGTTCCGGGCGCGCCAGACGCAGGCCGCCCGCGATATGCAAGTACCTCCCCCGGGAGCGCAGGCATGATGGCACAGATCGATTCCAAGACCGCTTCCGGCATGATCGTCGAACCCGGCGGCTGGCTGGGCCTGCTGGGCGGCGGACAATTGGGCCGCATGTTCTGCCATGCCGCGCAAAGCCTGGGCTACAAGGTCGCCGTGCTGGATCCGGCCGCCGACGGCCCGGCCGCGATGGTGGCGGACCGCCACATCCACGCCGCTTATGACGATCCGGCGGGGCTGGAAGAGCTGGCGCGTACCTGCCGCGCCGTGACCACCGAATTCGAAAACGTGCCCGCCGACAGCCTGCGCGCCCTGGCGGCGCGCTGCCGTGTCAGTCCGTCCGCCGACGCCGTCGCCGTGGTGCAGGACCGCATCGCCGAGAAGGCCTTCATCGCCGGGCAGGGCATCGCCGTCGCGCCGCACGTCGCGGTGCGCCAGGACGCCGACCTGCGCGATGCCGCCGATACGCTGTTCCCCGGTATCCTGAAGGTGGCCCGGCTGGGCTATGACGGCAAAGGGCAGGCGCGCGTGCAGACCCGCGAGCAGGCGCTGGCGGCGTTCGAGGCCTTCGGCCGCGTGCCCTGCGTGCTGGAAGCCCTGCTGCCGCTGGACCACGAGATTTCCGTGGTGATCGCGCGCGGTTTCGACGGCGCCACCGTCATGTTTCCCGTGGCCCGCAACGTGCATCGCGATGGCATCCTGGCCGTATCGACGGTGGATCGCGCGGCGCTGTCCGGTCCCGACGCGGCGCTGGAGCGCGCCGCCGGCGACGCCGCCCTGCGCATCGCCGCCGGCCTGGATTATCACGGCGTGCTGTGCGTGGAGTTCTTCGTCTTGCGCGATGGGGCGCTGCTGGTCAACGAGATCGCGCCGCGTCCGCACAACAGCGGCCACTACACCATCGATGCCTGCGTCACCAGCCAGTTCGAGCAGCAGGCGCGCGCCATGGCCGGCCTGCCGCTGGGCGCCACGGACCTGCTGGCGCCGTCGGTGATGCTGAATATCCTGGGCGACATCTGGTTCGCGCCCGCGGACGGCGGCAACGAAGCGCCAGGCCAGGCCGCCGCAGCGCAGCGCGAGCCCGATTGGGTCGCGGCACTGTCCGTGCCCACCGCCAAGCTGCATCTCTATGGCAAGCACGACGCCCGCCGCGCTCGCAAGATGGGCCATGTGACCATCGTCGCTCCCACCATGTCGCAGGCCAAGCGCGACGCCGCCCGGGTGGCGTCGGCGCTGGGCATTCCGGCGCCCTGAGCAGGATCCCATCATGACGCCGCCGACCGACATCGAAGCCAGCGACGAGCAGATCGAGCACGCCGCGCGTGTCCTGGCGGCGGGCCAGCTGGTGGCGTTTCCGACCGAAACCGTCTACGGGCTGGGCGCCGATGCGGAAAACCCGCTGGCGGTGGGGCGCATCTACGCCGCCAAGGGCCGTCCTTCCAGTCATCCGGTCATCGTGCACCTCGCGCCCGAGGCCGATCTGTCGTATTGGGTGGCGGATATTCCCGCGCAGGCGCGGGCCTTGATCGATGCCTTCTGGCCGGGCCCGCTCACCTTGATCCTTAAGCGCGCGCCGCGCATCGATCCGGCGGTCAGCGGCGGCCAGGATAGCGTGGGCGTACGCTGCCCCTCGCATCCGGTGGCGCAGCGGCTGCTGCGCGCTTTCGCCGCCCTGAATCCCAGTGGGCAAGGGGGAGTCGCCGGCCCGTCGGCCAATCGTTTCGGCCACGTATCGCCCACGCGCGCCGAGCACGTGCGCGCCGAATTTCCCGATGAGGTCGCCCGGGGCATGCCGGTGCTGCAGGGCGGGGCCTCCGCCGTGGGCATCGAGTCCACCATCGTGGATTTGTCCCGTGTGGACCAGGGGATGGGACCGGTGCTGCTCAGGCCCGGCCATATATCGGCCGACGATATCGCCCGTGTGCTGGGCAGCCCGCCCGCGCTGCCTGACGCGGCGGCGCCGCGCGCGTCGGGCACGCTGCGCGCCCACTACGCGCCGCACACGCCGCTGGCGCTGGTTACGCGGGAACAGCTGGAAGCAGCCGCGGTGGGAATCGGCCTGCCGGAAGACGGCCGCGTCGTGGCGGTTGCCTATACGCCGCGGCCCCTGGAGATGGATCCCCGCCTGGTCTGGCAGCCCGTGGCCGCCGACCCGGCCCGCTACGCGCAGGCACTGTACGCGGTGCTGCGCGAACTGGACGGCATGGGCTATCGCCACATTCTGGTCGAAGCGCCGCCGCGGACGCCGGAATGGGCGGCCGTGAACGACCGCATCGGCCGCGCCGCGGCGGCGTTCGAGTTCTGATCTCCGGCGCCCCGGCGCCCCGGCGCCCCGGCGCCCCGGTACTCCGGTACTCGGGCACTCCGGCACCCCGGCGCGGGGCATGGCGCCCGCCGCCGCCCACGCTAAGTGTTCCACCTAATTGCCGCGCGCTCCGCCGCGGCTTACGCTGCGCCGCCTACATGCAAGATCGGCCGGCGGCTAGCCCGGCGATACGGCTTGCCGTGCTCACAAGGCCGGCGAGCGCCCACAAGGAGAACACCCATGAAGAAGTTTCTTGCTTTGACCGCGGGCGCCCTGGCGCTGGCGGGCGCCGCGCACGTCGCGGTCGCGGGGCCGACCCTGGATGCGGTCAAAAAGAAAGGATTCGTGCAATGCGGCCTGAGCGACGGCGTCACCGGCTTCAGCGCGACCGACAGCAAGGGCGAATGGGCGGGCATGGACGTGGACATCTGCCGCGCCATCGCGGCTGCCACGCTGGGCGATGCCAGCAAGTTCAAGGGCACGGCCCTGTCCACGCAGCAGCGCTTCACCGCGCTGCAATCGGGCGAAGTGGACGTCCTGCTGCGCACGGTCACGCTGACGCAGACGCGCGATACATCGCTGGGCCTGGCGGCCGTGGCGGCCAGCTTCTACGATGGGCAGGGCATCCTGGTACGCAAGTCGCTGAACGTGAAGAGCGCCAAGGAACTGGACGGCGCGACGATATGCGTGCAGCCGGGCACGACGACGGAGCTCAATCTGTCCGACTGGTTCCGCGCCAACAATATCAAGTTCACGCCGGTGGTCATCGACAAGGTGACCGAAGTCGTGCGCGCGTTCGAATCGGGGCGCTGCGATGCCTTTACGGACGACGCTTCCCAGCTGGCCGCGGTGCGCGCCTCGCAAGTGGCCAATCCCAATGACTACGACATCCTGCCCGAGCGCCTTTCCAAGGAACCGCTGGGACCGATGGTGCGGCAAGGCGACGAAAACTGGCTGGGCATCGTGCGCTGGACGCTGTTCGCGCTGCTGGAAGCGGAGGAATACGGCATTACGCAGAAGAATGTCGACCAGATGCTCAAGAGCAGCAATCCCAATGTCCTGCGCATCCTGGGCGTGACGCCCGGCGCCGGCAAAAACATGGGCCTGGATGAAAAGTGGGCCTATAACGCCATCAAGGCCGTGGGCAATTACGGCGAAATCTTCGAGCGCAACGTCGGCGGCGGCAGCAAGCTGGGGCTTAAGCGCGGCGTCAACGCGCTGTGGAACCAGGGTGGCGCCATGTATCCGTGGCCCATACGCTGACGCGGCTTCACGGTCCCGGGGAGCCCACGCCGGGGTGCGGCTATGGCCGCGCCCCGGCCGGCAAGGCCACGCCCGCCGACAGCAGATAGTCGCGTGTCAGCGGTTCCAGTATGTCGAACAGCATGTCGCGCCAGATACCGGGCGCGATGTTGCCATAGGCGTCCTCGTCGTTGGGATTCAATCCGGCGGCGCGGAGCGCGGCGCGGATTTTTTCCCGCAAGGGCGTGCCGGCTTGTTCGTTTTTGCGGGCTTCGGCCCGCGCATATCGTTCGGGCAGCGCCCGCTTGATCAGCGTGCTCCAGGTGTCGTCGACAACCAGGTTCTTGTAGAAATCCCGATCTTCCGCCTTGCGCACTTCGTCCAGCGCCTGCGCCAGGTCGGCGTCGGTCACGCCGGACAGATTGGAGAACACCATTTCCGCAGGGGCCTTGGACAGCTTCAGCCGTTCGCGCAGGCCGACGATATAGGCCAGGTAGACCTCCACATCGTCGGGATCCTCGCCGGCCGCCGTCTGAATGGCGATCTTGCGGTGGGCGATCTCCTGCAGTTTCTGCTCGCGGAAAAGCTGCAGCATGGCCGCCAAGGCGTCGGCTGTCCGCCCGTCGTAGCGGCCCAGGCGGATGTCGTCTTCCACCCATGACTTGCGCAGTTCGTTCCAGCTGAGCATGACGCGGTCCTCGCATCGTTCGGTGGCGCCATCGCACATGGCCAGGGTGCTGTTCAGCAGCGCTTCGCGCTCGGGCTTGACGAGTTCTTCCAGCCATTCGCAGATATGGGCGTGCGAATCGCCGCCGCCATGCAACGGCGTCCGGCGCAGCTTGTCCAGCAACTGGCGGAATTGCGCGGCGCCGCTGCGATGCGCCGTCGAATTCTCCAGCCTTTCACCCAGGATTTCCCAACGTGCGGCAGCATCCTCGTGGCTTCCGGCCAGCCAGTGCCGCACGGCCTGTGCCACGGTGCGGGAGGCCTCCGCGCGCGGTTCGGGCGCGGCGGAGGGAATGTGGAAGATGGGGCCGTGCTGGCCCGCCGGAAGGGCAGGCAGGTTCGCGGGGTCTATCGGGTTTTCCTCCAGATAGATATCGCAGCGGGTGAGTTCGGTGATGGTGGCCGGCAAATGCGTCAATCGGTTGTGCCCGATCGCCAGCACGGTCATTCCGCGCGGCAGATCGTCGGGCAGCCGCGTCAGGCCCAGTTCGTTCGCATAGAGCTGCCGCAGGCCGCGCGGCAGATTCTCCGGCAGGGCCGTCAGCGCGGTGGCATCCACGTGCAGCGTCGTCAGGGTCTCGGGCAGGGCCGGCAACAGGTCCAGGTTGGGATTGTCGGACAATCCCAGGGTCTTCAGGCGAGGCGGCAATGCGTTGTCGCGGATACGCCAGAAAAGGTTCTGCGACAGTTCCAGCGTTTCCAGGCCGCGTGGCAGGTTATCGGGCAACAGCCGCAGGTGATTCCCGCACAGCTTGAGCACTCGCAAGCCTGCTGGCAATGCCGGCGGCCAGGTGGCCAGGGCGTTGTCCGTCAGGGAAAGATGCGTCAGGGCGTGGGGCAGGTCCGCGGGAATCCGCGTCAACGTGTTGGCCTCGGCTGTCAGGCTCTTGAGCCCGCGCGGCAGCTTGTGCACGGGTATCGTTTCCAGCGCGTTCTCCGATATGTCCAGATCGCGCAGATCGCGCGGCAAATGGTCCAGCACGGTGGCGCTGGTCTGTGCGGCGTTCAGCGATACCAGCGTGGCGGGCAGGCGGCTCCAGTCCGTGATGGGGTTGTTGTCGAGCCGCAGTCCGCGCACATCGGCGGGCAGCGGGGGAATCTCGGTAAGCCGCAGGCCGGACAGGTCCAGGCTTAGCCCGGGGACCCGCGCACCGGGATGGTTGCGCATGGCGCGCAACAGCGTGGTCTTGTCGACGCCGCCGTGGCAGCGGGCGATCCGCAGCTGGGAGCGCAGCTTGTCGGCGGCAGCCTGCCGTGGCGACGGCATGAAAGCAGCCGGGTTTCCGGTGTAGTAGCCCTTGTCGCGGCCCACCCAGCGCGCCAGGGCGTCTTCCTCCACGGCGCTCAAGGGCGGGCCGCCGTTGCGCAGCATGGCCGCGTAAGGGTCGGCGCCCTGGGCCAGGCCGGTCAGGTTGTTGTAGACCGCGGCCAGTTCGTTCACGGCCGCTTCCAGTGTTCCGGCATTCAATGCGGTCAGGTTCAGGTTCCAGCGCGTGCCGCGTACCGGGAATGCCAGGGATGGCCTGGGCCGCGACGGATCCTCGGCGTCGACCAGGACGATGTCCGCCGTCCCGCCCATCAGGTCCTGATGCGCGCACATGGCGCCAAGCAAGGTACGGCCGCGCGGGTCGGACTGGATCCGGTCCAGTAGTGTCCGCACGCCATCGGTGGCGCCCGGCGACGTGTCCGTCATGCGGGAGAGCAGTGTCTGCTTGAAGGCATTCAGCTTCGGCGACCCGGGCGCCATCGGCGGCAAGGCGGCGGGAATGGCAGCCGCCGCCGGCAGCGTACCGGCTGGCGCGCCAGCCGGCTGCTGCCGCCGGGAGGATCCTGCCTGGTCCGGCGGCGCGCCGCCCTCCGGCCTGGTGCGTTTGGGCTGTTCCGGCGAAAGCGCGCCGCCCTGTCCGCCCTTCAGTCCGCCAGGATCGGCGCGCAGCCACAGTGCCTTATCCCTGTCGTAGGCAAGCCGATGGAAAACGATGTCGCGCCGGACACCGCCGGGCGCCACGACACGCCACACGGGCCGCGTCGACGTGGACGCGGGCTCGGGCACGATCTCGACGTAATCCCCGGCGATGCGCGCGTAGGTCTTGCCCGCGGACGAAATGACGCCGTCGGGTTCGACGCGGCACGCGGCCAGCGATCGCAACAGCGCCGGATCGGCGACCCGGTAGCGCCGCAGGGTATCGGCCGGCAGCGAAGGATGCAGCCATCCGTCGCGATCGGCCAGCAGCACCGCGCCGGTCCGTTTGCCCGACGGGTGGGCGCGGGTATAGGCGCGCGCGGCATCGCTGCCGTAGGTCAGCAGCGTCATGACGCCGCCGTCGGGGCCGCGCGCCGCGATCGGGCTGAGCGGCGCGATGTCGTCGGTTGCCGCGCGGGCCGCCTGCGCGTCGGGCAGGCGCCAGCCCGCCTGCGTGGCTTCGTCGCGCGTCCGCGCGGCCTCGCGCCGTAAGGCGTTGGCGATGCGCGGACAACGGTCGCGCAAGGCCGCGGCCATGCCGTCGATATCCAGCGGCCGCAAGCCGCGCGCCATGGCGCCGCTGCCGTGCAGGGATTGCAGCACGGCCTTGATGCCGGCACGCATTTCCTGGCGCGAGAGGGCCGCGGCGCCGGCGCGGGCCAGGCCTTCGGCGGCGAGTTCGCGGCCGATCGCCTGCACGGCCGGGGCAAGGCCGGCGGCGGCGTCGGCCGCCGCGCGGAAGCCGCCGCCTATCATGGGCATCGCAAGGGTGATCATGTCGACCGCGCCGCTCAACGCCGCGGTTTCGTAATCGCCATCGCGGATGGCCAGCATCGCGCGGCGGAAGGGCACGAAGTCGAGCAGGGTATCGATGATGCCCTCTGCCCGCGGCGCGCCGCCTGCCGGCCGCAGGCGGTTGAATCGCGCCAGGACTTCGGGCGTCAGCCAGGCGCGCAGTTCGGCGCGCCCGCCCTGCGCGAAGGGCTGCAGCACGATGCGGCTGCGCCTGGCGCTCGTCCTGGCGCCGGGTGCAGCGTGCTCGCGGGGCACGCCGAATACGATGTCCGGATAGCGCTCGGCCCAGCCGGTCGTCGATTCCAGGTAGGGTATCGGATGGATGCCGCCATCCAGGGTGGACAGGAAATACCGTTGCATGACGCCGTTCGCGCGTATCGTCGCGATATAGCCCGACGCCGCGACTTCCTCCTGCACGCTGGCATCGTTGACGAAGGTATTGTTTATCGTGAACACGACTTCGCGCCGGACGACTTGCAGTCTCGCGGCCTGGATCTCGATGTGGGTGTGCTTGAGATCGCTGCCGACTTTCTCCCCGATCCAGGACAACCATCTGTCGACAAGCGCGACGGTCTTGTCTGTCGCGGCCTGGGCATAGCGGTCGAAGTCGGCCGGGTCGGTCGGACGGCGCAGCGCGGCAAGGTCCTCGGCCGCAAGGGAGACGGCGAACTCATGCTGGAACTCGTTGAACAGGAAGTCCGTGATCTGGCCGGCAAGCTTGTCGTGGGGGCCAGCCGGGGCTGCTTGGGTCTGGCCCTGGCTTCCGGCCTGGGCCCCGGGGCTGGCCGGGGGCTGTGGCGTCCCGGATGCCGATGTCA
Organism: Bordetella sputigena; assembly: GCF_965137885.1. Lineage (NCBI taxonomy): Bacteria > Pseudomonadati > Pseudomonadota > Betaproteobacteria > Burkholderiales > Alcaligenaceae > Bordetella > Bordetella sputigena. The sequence goes on along the minus strand of NZ_CBCSCA010000003.1, from coordinate 288,561 downwards.
GCGTGGCGAGCAATCGCAGGCGCGCCGCGGGGTCGCCGTGCAGGGCGTGATCCGCGATGAGCTGCGTGCCCAGTTCGGTCAGCTCGGCAACGGTGTACTTGTTCCGCTTCCATCCCAGTTGCCTGCCGACTTCGGCACCGACCTTGTATGCCAGCTTCTGCCGCCCGCGCGCCGCCACCATGGCCGGTGGCAAGGGATGCGGGGGTGGCAAAGGGGGAAGCGGCTGAAGCGGCGGAAGCCGCGGCATCTGCTGAAGGGACTGAATAGGCGGCAAGGGCGCCAGCGGTGGTTTGGCCGGCATTGACGTCGGCGATATGGCCGCCGGGTCCGGCGCGATGGCCGCGGCCGCGCTGCTATCGCTTGCGCCGGTGGCGGCGCGCGCGAACCTGGCCGCCATGCCGCAAGCGATGGCCGGACCATGGCCATCGTGGCCATCGCCATGGTCACGAGCTGGCGCGTCGCTGGCGCCTGGCTGTATGGGGGTGGACCGGATTGCGAAGACGGGCAGGCTGCCGACAGACATAGAGCTCTCTCCACGCTTGCGTGGCGGCCGGGTCGTATGGCAATCGGGGTGGCCGCGCGATGTGCGGTAGTACCCAATGCCGGGAAAAACGTTCAATCGATATCCAAGCCGCCATGGCCGGTCAGCCTAGACGCCCAGATAGCGCTCTAGCAGCCGCGGCTGCGCGGCCAGCGCGGCGCTGGCATCCTGGTGCGCCAGCATGCCTTTTTCCATGACCACGCAGCGGTCGGTGTGCGCCAGGACCGCGCGGTAGTTGCGATCGACGATCAGCGTGGATATGCCCGTGCGCCGTATGCCGGCGATGACACGCCAGAGCTCGGCGACGATGAGCGGCGCCAGCCCCTCGGTGGCTTCGTCAAGAATGAGCAGTTCGGGATTGGTCATCAGGGCGCGGCCGATCGCCAGCATCTGCTGCTCGCCGCCGGACAACTGCTGGCCGCCATGGCGTTCGCGCTCGCGCAGGCGGGGAAAGGTCGCCATGATGCGGCCATAGTCCCAGTCGCGGCGGCCCGACAGGCCGGCACGCGCGGCCACCAGCAGGTTTTCGCGCACGGACAGGTTGGGGAAGATGCCGCGCCCTTCCGGTACGTAGGCGATGCCCAGCCGCGCACGCGCATGCGGCGGCATCCGCGTGCCGTCCTTGCGGCCGATGCGCACATGGCCGGCGCTGCATCCCAGGTGGCCTGTCAGCACGCGTATGAACGTGGTCTTGCCCATGCCGTTGCGGCCCAGCAGGCCGACAGCCTCGCCTTGGCCGATGCGCAGGTCGACACCGCGCAACACGTGGCTGGCGCCGTAGTGCGCATGCACGCCATGCGCCTCTATCCACGCCTGGTTCGTCATGCAAGCGCTCCCGGTTCAGGTCCGTCGTCCCCGGCCACGCCCAGATAGGCCGCCTGTACCGCTTCGTCGGCGCGGATGGCGCCCGGGTCGCCGCTGGCGATCACGCTGCCGTTCACCATGACGGTAATGGTATCGGCGACACGGAACACCGCGTCCATGTCGTGTTCCACCAGCAGGATGGCGTGTTCGGATTTCAGCGCCTGCAGCAATTCGAGCATGCGCCCGGTTTCCTCGGGGCCCATGCCTGCCAGTGGTTCATCGAGCAATAACACCGAGGGCCGTATCGCCAGGCACATGGCGATCTCCAGCTGGCGCTTGCGGCCATGCGGCAGCGTGCCGGCCAGGCGGTGGCCGTCGTCCGAGAGGCCGGTGCGCGCCAGCGCATCGTCGGCCAGCGCCCGGGTCGGGGCGCAGGCGCCGGCGTGCCGCCACCATTGCCAGAAGCGCTGGCGGGCCGCCTGCGCCGCCAGCCGGCAGTTTTCGTGCACGCTCAGGGACGGGAACAGGGTGGACCGCTGATAGCTGCGGCCCAATCCCGCGCGCGCGCGGCGCGGCTGCGGCCATGCGCTGATGTCGCGGCCATCCAGTTCCACGGTGCCGGCATTGGCCGGCAAGTCGCCGGACAACAGATTGATCAGGGTGGATTTGCCGGCGCCATTGGTGCCGATGACGGCATGGATGCTGCCGCGGCGCAGGTCCAGCGATACATCGTTGACCGCGGTCAGGCCGCCGAAGCGGCGGCTGATGTTGCGCGCCCGCATCAGCGTCTCAGGCATGAGGTTCTCCGCGAGGTTCCAGGGCGGCCGCGGCCGATCGCGCCGTTGGGCTCCTGCCTGTCGCCTCGGTTTGCGGCGGCGTGTCGCCGCGCGGGCGCGCGCGCCCGCCGGCTGCTCCGTCCGCCAGGCCGGCGAGTCCGCGCGGCAGCAATGCGACCAGCAGTATCACCGCGATGCCCATGGGCAGATGCCAGTGCCGCGCGTAGTCGCCGAAGACGGCTTCGGATTGGAACAGTTCCTGCATCAGCACCAGCGCGGCCGCGCCGGCCACGGCGCCGCCGGGACGTGCCATGCCGCCCAGGATCACCATCAGCAAGACCGCGCCGGATTGTTCCCAGGCGAATAGTTCCGGCGTGACGAAGCCGTCCTTCAAGGCGAACAGGAAACCCGCCAGTCCCGCCAGTCCGCCGCCCAGCGTATACGCCACCAGCTTGTACGGGAAAGTCGAATAGCCCGCCGCCCGCATGCGCTGTTCGTTGATGCGTATGCCGGCCAGCGCGGCGCCGAACGGCGAACGGCGCAGCCGGACCAGCAGCGCCCACACCGCCGCCAGGCACGCGGCGACGAAAAGATGAAACACCGTCGCGTCGGCCAGGTCGAAGAGCATCCAGCCGCCCAGCCGCGGCTCGGGCCGGAAATACAGGTAGGCGCCGTCGCTGCCGCCGCCCAGCTTGGTGTCATGGAAGACGTAGTACGCCATCTGCGCGAAGGCCAGTGTCACCATGATGAAGTACACGCCGCGCGTGCGCAGCGCCAGCGCGCCCGTCGCCATGGCATAGAGGGCGCCGCCGCCGACGGCGGCCGCCAGCAGGGGCAGCAGCGGGCCGGCGGCGGACGCGGGCGACAGCAGCGCGGCCGCATAGGCGCCGATGCCGAAGGGCGCCGCGTGGCCCAGGCTGACCAGTCCCGCTTCGCCCACCAGCAGTTGCAGGCTCAAGGCGAAGACGGCGTAGATCATGATGCGCGCGCCCAGGCCCGTGTAGTAGTCGCCCGTTATCCAGGGCAGCAGGGCCAGCGCCAGCAGGGCGGCGATGGCGGCCACGCTTGCAGCCGATATCTTCATCGGTTCGCACCCGCTGTATTCATCCACTTTTTTCTCATCCCAGGCCGTCCTCAGCCTTGCTTGAACAGGCCTTCCGGCCGGCATAGCAGGACCAGCGCCATCAGCACATACACCAGCACGCCCGCCACCGCCGGAAAGAACACTTGACCGAAGGTATCGACGAATCCCACCAGCATCGCCGCCACGAAGGCGCCGCGGATGGAGCCGATGCCGCCGATGACCACGACCACGAAGCAGGCGATCAGCACGCCGTTGCCCATGCCGGGATAGACGGACGACACCGGCGCGGCGATCGCGCCCGCCAGCGCCGCCAACGCTACGCCGGCCGCGAACACCAGCCGGTACAGCCGGTTGATGTCCACGCCCAGCGACGCGATCATCTCGCGATTGCTGGCGCCGGCGCGCACCATCATGCCGATGCGGGTGCGCGTGATGACCAGGTAAAGCAGCAGCGCCACCGCGGCGCCCACCGCCGAGACGAACAGGCGGTAGATGGGGTAGGTCATGACGCCGCCCAGCGGAATGCTGCCTTGCAGCCATGCGGGCATGGGCACGCCGTGCACGTCGTTGCCCACCAGAATCGCGCGCGCTTCCTCGAATACCAGGATCAGGCCATAGGTCATCAATACCTGCTGCAGATGGTCGCGGCGATACAGGAAGCTGAAGAAGGCCTGCTCCAGCAGATAGCCCAGTGCCGCGGCCAGGGCCACGCAGGCAACGATGGTCAGGGGCAGGCCGCCGCCCGTCGTCCTTTCTATCCACGGCCCCAGCGCGAAGGCCATATAGGCCCCCGCCATATAGAAGCTGCCATGCGCCAGATTGATGATGCCCATGATGCCGAAGATCAGCGTCAATCCGCTGGCGACCAGGAACAGCAGCAGCCCGTACTGCACGGCATTCAGGCACTGGATCAGGAAAACGGTGGCGTCCATCGGCGACTGCCTATAAGCGGCAGCCGCGCGCCGGGTCGGCGAGTTTCCTGACCGCCACCTTGACGACCTTGTTCTCCAGCCCGTCCACCTGGCGCAGGTAGATGTCCTGCACCGGGTTGCCGGCGGGCGACAGGGTGAAGGCGCCACGCGGGCTGTCGATGGTGGCGGCCCGCATCGCCTTGCGCATATCGGCCTTTTTGGACAGGTCGCCCTGTACCGCCTGCAGGCCGGCGGCCAGCAGCTGCGCGGCGTCGTAGCCCTGCACCGCATACACGTCCGGCGCGACACCCGGGTAGGCTTGGGCGTAGGCGGCGCGGAAAGCCTTGTCGCGCGGCGTATCCAGGCCGTCGGCATAATGCAGCGTGGTCAGCAGCCCCTGGGCCGACTGGCCCTGCGCCTGCAGCGTGCCGTCGGTCAGGAAGCCGGAACCATACAGCGGAATGGTTTTGTTCAATCCCGCCGCGGCATAGTCCTGCACGAATTTCACGGCGCCGCCGCCGGCGAAGAAGGTGAACACCACGTCGGGTTTGAGCGCGGCGATCTCCGTCAGCAGGGGCTGGAACTCGACATTGGGAAAGGGCAGGCTCAAATCCTTGATGACCTTGCCGCCCGATTTCTCGAAGCCTTCGCGAAAGCCGGCCACTGCTTCGTCGCCGGCCGCGTATTTCCAGGTGATGGTCACCGCGGTCTTGTAGCCTTTTTCCGCGGCCACCGGACCCATGGCATAGGCGGGTTGCCAGTTGCTGAACGAGGTGCGGAACACGCCCATGCCGCACATGGGGCCGGTGATGGCGTCGGCGCCGGCGTTGGTCACCAGCAGCGTGGTGTCGGATTCCTTGGCCGCCTTGGTCAGTGCCATCGCCACGCCGGAATGCACGGTGCCCACCAGGATGTCGACCTGGTCGCGCTTGATCAGCCGGTTGGCGTTTTCCGGCGCCTTGGCCGGATTCGATTCGTCGTCGACCTTGTAGTACGCGACTGCGCGGCCGGCCAGCTTGCCGCCCTGTTCGTTCACGTACAGCTTGAAGCCGTTTTCGATGGCCGTCCCCAGCGCCGCATAGGTGCCGCTGTACGGCAGCATGAAGCCCACCTTCACGGGGCCTTGCTGCGCGCTGGCGAGGCCCGCCGACATGGCCAGTGCCGCCGCCATTGCGGCCTTGGTGATGCGCGTGTTCATCGTGTGTCTCCTGGTGGCTGTTTTATGCCTGTCGTTTGTTTTTTATGTTTGCTGTTATGTCGCATCCGGTGCCGGGCCGCCTGCCGCGGCCGGCGCGGGTCGTGCCACCTCGCCGAGAAAGCCGCGGATGGCCTCGATCACCGCCGCGGGCTGATCGCGGTGCGGCGAATGCCCGCAGTCCGGCAAGACCTGCATGGCTGCCCGCGGTGCGCGGTCGACGATGCTCTGGATCTGCGCCAGGCTGCCGTATTCGTCGTCGACGCCCTGCAGCGCCAGCAACGGGCAGCGTATGTCGCCCAGCAGCGCTTCGATGTTCCACTCGCGGAAGGCCGGTGTCAGCCAGATGTCATTCCAGCCCCAGAACGCGGAATCGACGTCGTCGTGGTACCTGGCCAGCCGGTCGCGCAAGTCGCCTTGCCGATATGCCAGGCGCGCCGCGTCGATGTTGCGCACCGTGACGTCTTCCACGAAGACGTGCGGCGCGGCGACGATCACACCGCCGCAGGCGTCGGGATTCAGGGCGGCATACAGTAGCGCGATGGACGCGCCGTCGCTGTGTCCGTAAAGCATGGGCGGGTCCGTGCGTACATCGACGTCCAGGGCCCGCAGCAGCGCGGGCAGCACATCGGCGGCCTGATGGTGCATGAAGCTGGCGGGCCACTTTTCCGCATGCGGGCGCGGCGTGGACCGGCCATAGCCGGGCCGCGAGTAGACCAGGCCGCGGCAGCCCGCCGCGTCGCAGGCGCGCGCCGGCCAGTCCTTCCACATCGCCAGGGACCCCAGTCCTTCGTGCAGGAATACCAGCAGGGGCGCGTCGCGGCGTTCCGGCGCGATCCATTGGTACTCCACGCGCACGTCGCGGCCGGCGGTGCGTATGGACACCAGGGAAGACGCACGTTCGCCGGGCGCTGCTTTGTTCTCCCCCTTCATACCCGTTCTTCCAGCTGCCGCAGCCGGAAGCGCTGGATCTTGCCGGTGGCCGTCTTCGGCAGTTCTTCCGTGAAGTGGATCTGCCGCGGGTATTTGAACGGCGCCAGATGCTGCTTGACGTAGGCCTGCAGCGCGGCCCCGGTATCCGGATTCGGCGCATGGCCCGGCCGCAGCACTACGAAGGCCTTGGTCTTCACCAGCCCCTGCTCGTCGGCCACGCCGATGACGGCGGCCTCCAGGACAGCCTCGTGCTGGACCAGTACGTTCTCGACCTCGACCGGCGACACGTATTGTCCGCTGACCTTGATCATGTCGTCGCTGCGGCCCGCATAGGTGTAATAGCCGTCAGCATCGCATACATACTTGTCGCCGCTCTTCAGCCAATCGCCCAGAAAGCACTGGCGGGTCTTCTCGCGATTGTTCCAATACATCAGCGCGGCGCTGGGACCTTTGATGTACAGGTCGCCGATCGCGCCTGTCGGCACCGGCAGGCCCTGATCATCGCGCAGCTGCACCTCGTAGCCCGCCACCGGCATGCCCGTCGTGCCATAGCGGATGCGGCCCGCCTGGTTGCTGATGAAGATGTGCAGCATCTCCGTGGAGCCGATACCGTCCAGGATGTCGCAGCCGAAGTGCCGGCGGAACCGTTCGCCGATGTCGCGCGGCAAGGCTTCGCCGGCGGACGTACAGACGCGCAGCGCGACGTGGTCGCGCGCGGGCAGCTCGGGCGCGGCCAGCATCGCCGCATATAGCGTGGGCACACCGTAGAACACCGTGGGCCGGTGCCGCGTCAAGCGCTGGAAAACCGCTTGCGGCGTCGGGCGTTCCGCCATTAGCACCACGGTGGCGCCCACCGAAAGGGGAAACGTCAGGCCGTTGCCCAGGCCGTAGGCGAAGAACAGCTTGGCCGCGGAAAACACCACATCGTCTTCGCGTATGCCCAGCACTGGCTTGGCATACAGTTCCGCCGTATGCCACAGATTGCCATGCGTGTGCACCACGCCCTTGGGTTTGCCGGTGGATCCCGACGAATACAGCCAGAAGGCCATCTCGTCGGCCAGCGTGCGGATGGCCGGTATGGCCGGGGCGCTGGACAGCGCATGCTCCAGTTCAATCACGCCGTCTTCAACCCCACCCACGGGACGGGATACGACGATGTGCTCGACTTCCGTGTCGGCCAGCGCCGTGGCCTGACGCAGCACCGGCAGCAGCGCCGCCGACACGATGGCGGCGCGCGCCCGGCTATGCGACAGGATATAGGCGTAGTCCTCCGCGGTCAGCAGCGTGTTCACCGCCACCGGCACGATGCCCGCATGCAGGGCGCCCAGAAAGGCCACCGGCCAATCCGCGGTGTCGTGCATCAACAGCAGCATGCGTTCTTCGCGGCGCAATCCCAGTTGCTTCAGCACGCCGCCGAAGCGCACCACGCGGTCCGCCAGCTCGCCGTAGCGCAAGGTGCGAAAGTCGTCGATATAGGCCACCTTGTCCGCCCGCTCCGCGTTCAAGGCGGCGAGGTGCTGGGCGAAGTTCAATTCCTGCGGACAGCTTTCCACGGTTGTCTCCTGGTCTTATCCCGGCCGGCGCCGGCGGCATGGGCCGGCGCTTCGTATCGCCGGTCGCGCGTGGCGCGCGCCGGCCGATCGGGCGGAACGCAGCGCGGGCCGCCCATCGCGGGCCGGCGCGTCCTCTAGAATCACAGGCCGGCCGCACTGGGCGGGCCGCACCTGCGTTCATGTTTCAGGAAAAATAGTGCTCTAATCGATCAGCGTCAAGCACTATAATGCATAAAACATCGTCTCCTAGGGTAATCTCGGAGCAAGGAGATTCATGACTCAAGCACTGGACAAGGCGATCCCGGATCCCGGCCGCGAGCCTTTCCTGATGGCGCTCGGCGAGCGTGTGCGCCGCCTGCGCGCCATCCGCGGCATGACGCGCAAGGCGCTGGCGCAAGCCACCGGCGTATCGGAGCGTCATCTGGCCAACCTGGAGCATGGCGTCGGCAATGCATCCATCCTGGTGCTGCTGCAGATCGCCAAGGCCTTCAATTGCGCCCTGGCGGAGCTGGTCGGGGACGTCACCACCGAATCGCCCGAATGGCTGTTGATCCGCGAGCTGCTCAGCGGCCGTAGCGAAGGGGATTTGCAGCGCGCGCGGGTATCCCTGGCCCAGCTGTTCGGCGTGGGCGGGGGGCCGCGGCCGAACCGCTTCCAGCGCATCGCCCTGATCGGCCTGCGCGGCGCGGGCAAGTCCACGCTGGGCCAGATGCTGGCGGATGACCTGGGTTACCCCTTTGTCGAACTCAACGTGGAAATCGAACGGGTGGCCGGCTGCGGCATCCTCGAAATCCACAATCTGTATGGCCCGAATGCCTACCGCCGCTATGAGCGGCGCGCGCTGGAAGAAGCCGTGCAGCTCTATCCGGAAATGGTCCTGGCGACCCCCGGCGGCCTGGTGTCGGAGGCCGCGACCTTCAATCTGCTGCTGGGGCATTGCTACACGGTATGGCTGCGCGCCACGCCGGAAGAACATATGGGCCGCGTGATGGCGCAGGGCGATTTCCGGCCCATGTCCGGCAATAACGAAGCCATGGCGGATCTGAAGCGCATCCTGGCGGGGCGCGAGGCCTTCTATGCCAAGGCCGACCTGACGTGGAACACCAGCCATATGGACATCGGCGAATGCTTCGCCGGTTTGCGCGCGCAGGTCCGCAAGGCGGGCGGATTGCCGCTTTGAATCGCCGCCGCGGTGGGGCCTGGGCCCCGCGATCTGCGGCATGGCGTTCTCGTCCACCGCAGGGCAACTGACACGCACTTTGTTGCATGAGCGTCTTGACGCATGCACTTTACTGCACTATTCTGCATCCAAATAAAGGACATGCAGTATGTTGCATGCGAACGGTGCAGGAGACCCTCATGACGAACGCCGTACCCCCGGTCGATTTCCGGACCGACCCCAGCCGCTACCGCCATTGGCGCCTGACCACCGAAGGCCCCATCGCCACCCTGGCGATGGACGTGGCCGAGGACGGCGGCCTGCGCCCCGGCTACAAGCTCAAACTGAATTCCTACGACCTGGGCGTCGACATCGAACTGCACGATGCCCTGCAGCGCATCCGCTTCGAGCATCCCGAAGTGCGCACCGTGGTCGTCACCAGCCTGAAAGATCGCGTGTTCTGTTCGGGCGCCAACATCTTCATGCTGGGCCTGTCGTCCCACGCCTGGAAGGTGAACTTCTGCAAGTTCACCAATGAAACCCGCAACGGCATGGAAGACGCCAGCCGGCATAGCGGCTTGAAATTCATTGCCGCCGTCAACGGCGCCTGCGCGGGCGGCGGCTACGAGCTGGCCCTGGCCTGCGACGAAATCCTGCTGGTGGACGATCGTTCGTCCGCCGTGGCGCTGCCCGAAGTGCCGCTGCTGGGCGTGTTGCCCGGCACGGGCGGCCTGACTCGCGTGATCGACAAGCGCAAGGTGCGGCACGATCATGCCGACATTTTCTGCACCCTGGTGGAAGGCGTGCGCGGCGAGCGGGCCAAGGCCTGGCGGCTCGTCGACGACGTCATCAAGCCGCAACAGTTCGCCGCCGCGGTTCGCGAGCGCGCGTTGGCCTTGGCCGAAGGCAGCAGCCGTCCGGCGCAAGGGCAGGGCGTGGCCTTGACGCCGCTGGAACGCCGCGATACGGCCGATGGCCTGTCCTACCGCTATGTCGACGTGGCCATCGATCGCGAGCGCCGCCTGGCCAGCTGGACGGTGCGCGCGCCGGACGGCGACGTGCCCGGCAACCTGGACGCCATCCTGGCGCAAGGCGCCGATTGGTGGCCGCTACGGATGGCGCGCGAACTGGACGATGCCATCCTGTGGATGCGCGCGAACGAACTGGACATCGGCACCTGGGTGCTGCGCACGCAAGGCGACGCGCGCGCCGTACTGGCCGCCGATGCCGCGCTGCAGGAACACGCGGGGCATTGGTTCGTCAATGAAACCGCGGGCATGCTGCGGCGTACGCTCGCACGGCTGGATGTGACGTCGCGCACCCTGTTCGCTTTCGTCGAACCGGGTTCCTGCTTCGCCGGCACGCTGCTGGAACTGGCCCTGGCGGCCGACCGCATTTATATGCTGGATGACGAGGACGCCGCGGCGCCGACGCGCCTCGTGGTCGGCGAACGCAACTTCGGCGCCTATCCCATGGTCAGCGGCGAGAGCCGGCTGCAGCGGCGTTTCCACGGCGAAACCGCGCCGCTGGAGGCGGTGCGTGCCCATGCCGGACAGGAACTGGCCGCGCCGCAAGCGCTGGATCTGGGCCTGGTCACGTTTACGCCGGACGCCATCGACTGGGACGACGAAGTACGCCTGGCCCTGGAAGAACGCAGCGCGCTGTCGCCCGACGCCTTGACGGGCATGGAGGCCAATCTGCGCTTCGGCCCGCACGAAACCATGGAGACCCGCATCTTCGGCCGGCTGACCGCCTGGCAGAACTGGATCTTCAACCGGCCCAACGCCGCGGGGGAGAAGGGCGCCCTGAAGCTGTATGGCAAGGGTGAGCAAGCGGCTTTCGACTGGAACCGCGTCTAGGAGCATCGACATGTCAGGCGTGAACTACTCCGACCGTATCCCCAATAACGTCAATCTTTCCAGCGACCGCGCCCTGCAGCGCGCGCTGGAACACTGGCAGCCCAATTACCTGCAATGGTGGCGCGACATGGGCCCCGACGGGTCGCATAACCATGACGTGTACCTGCGCACGGCGGTCAGCGTCGAACCCGACGGCTGGGCGCATTTCGATCACGTCAGGATGCCCGACTACCGCTGGGGCATCTTCCTGGCGCCGCAGGACGGCCAGCGCAAGATCCACTTCGGCGAAAACCTGGGCCGCGACGTGTGGCAGGACGTGCCCGGCGAACATCGGGCCAACCTGCGCCGCATCATTGTCACGCAGGGCGACACCGAGCCCGCGTCCATCGAGCAGCAGCGCCATCTGGGCCTGACCGCGCCTTCCCAATACGACCTGCGCAACCTGTTCCAGATCAATGTGGAAGAAGGCCGCCATCTGTGGGCGATGGTGTACCTGCTGCACCGCTACTTCGGCCGCGACGGCCGCGAGGAGGCCGACGCGCTGCTGCAGCGCACGTCCGGCGACGCCGATAACCCGCGCATCCTGGGTGCCTTCAACGAGAGGACGCCGGACTGGCTGTCCTTCTACATGTTCACCTACTTCACCGACCGCGACGGCAAGTTCCAGCTGTGCGCGCTCGCCGAATCGGGCTTCGACCCGCTCGCGCGCACGACGAAATTCATGCTGACGGAAGAAGCGCACCACATGTTCGTCGGTGAGTCCGGCGTATCGCGCATCATCCAGCGCACCTGCGACGTCATGAACCAGCTGAAGACCGACGACCCCGCGGCGGTGCGCGCGGCCGGCGTCATCGACCTGCCCACCATCCAGCGCTATCTGAACTTCCACTACAGCGTCACCATCGACTTGTTCGGCGCCGACCAGTCGTCCAATGCCGCGATTTTCTACAGCGCCGGCCTGAAGGGCCGCTACGAGGAAGGCAAGCGCAAGGACGACCATCAGCTCAAGAACGATACCTACCGCATCCTGTCGCTGGAAGGCGGCAAGCTGGGCGAAGTGGAAGTGCCCATGCTGAACGCCCTGAACGAAGTGCTGCGCGATGACTTCATCCGCGATTCCATGGCCGGGGTGGGACGGTGGAACAAAGTCATCGAGAAGAGCGGCTTGCCGTTCCGCCTGAGCGTGCCGCACAAGGCCTTCAACCGGCAGATCGGCACGCTGGCGGGCGTCAACGTGACGCCGGAAGGGCAGGTGGTGGACGATGCGCAGTGGCGCGCCGGCCTGCCGCGCTGGCTGCCCACCGACGATGACCGCGCCTTCGTCGCTTCGCTGATGGGGCGGGTGACCGAGCCGGGCAAGTTCGCCAACTGGATCGCGCCGCCGGTCATGGGCGTCAACCGCCAGCCGGTGGATTTCGAGTACGTACGTTTCAATTGATCCGCCCGCCGGCCGTCCCCAGGGTGTCACGATGAACGCGCCATTGCCCGCCAGCTTGCTGAAGCAGCACCTGATCGATCCGGAGATCTGCATCCGCTGCAATACCTGCGAGGAAACCTGTCCCATCGATGCGATCACGCACGACGGCAATAACTATGTCGTGAACCCGGATGTGTGCAACGGCTGCATGGCCTGCGTGCCGCCGTGTCCCACCGGATCGATCGACAACTGGCGCGTGATCCCCCGCGCGCAGGCATACAGCGTGGAGGCGCAGTTCGGCTGGGACGCCCTGCCGCCGCAGGAGCCGGTGGAGGCGCTGGTGGCGCAGGCGACCGTCGAGGCGGCGGCCGCGCATGGACGCGGCGGCGCCGGATCGCTGTCCCCGCAAACGGGCGCGGCGGACTCGCGGACGGTCCGCTCCGGCGGCGGCGCGGATCTGGACGCCGTGGATTCCGCCATCACTGGCGCTGAACCGGCGGACGCCGCCGCGGCCGCCGCCCCGGCCATCGCCGTCAACCGCGGCGCCACCGTCCCGCCCTGGTCCGCCGCCCACCCCTACGTCAACCTCTACACCCACAAGGAGCCCGTCATCGCCACCGTCGTCGGCAACTACCGCGTCACCGACGACGACGCCGACTGCGACGTGCGCCACATCGTCCTCGATTTCGGCGAAGCGCCATTCCCCGTCCTGGAAGGCCAGTCCATCGGCATCCTGCCGCCCGGCGTGGACGCCCGCGGCCGTCCGCACCACGCCCGCCAGTACTCCGTCGCCAGCCCGCGCGACGGCGAGCGTCCCGGCTACAACAATCTCTCCCTGACCGTAAAGCGCGTCGCCGCCGGCCAGGACGGCAACAGCCACGATGGCCTGTGCTCCAACTACCTCTGCGACCTGGCCAAGCACGAGACCGTGCGCGTCATCGGCCCCTTCGGCAACACCTTCCTGATGCCCGGCCGCGCCGGCGCCAACCTGCTGATGATCTGCACCGGCACCGGCTCCGCCCCCATGCGCGCCATGACCGAACGCTGCCGGCGCCGCATGGCCGGCGGCGAGAACGGCAAACTGATGCTGTTCTTCGGCGCCCGCACGCGCCGCGAGCTGCCTTATTTCGGCCCGCTGATGAAGCTGCCCGCGGACTTCATCGACATCAACCTGGCCCTGTCGCGCGAGCCGGACCAGCCCAAGCGCTACGTGCAGGACCTGATCGTGGAGCGCGCGGCCGACGTGCTGGCGCTCCTGAACGACGACAAGACCTGCGTCTACGTCTGCGGCCTGAAGGGCATGGAGACCGGCGTGCTGGACGCCCTGGAGCATGCCGCCGTGCAAGCCGGGCAGGATTGGTCTATCCTGCACCAGGCCTTGTGCCGCCAAGGCAGGCTGCATTTCGAGACGTACTGACCGCGACCGGACTTTCCCGCCCAGGCGCCGCATGGCGCGCGGCACGGCGCAAGTCCCGGCCGGTCGCCATGGGGAAGCCGTTAGATGAAGTTCGCCGAATTCAAACAGGGCATGGTCATACACGCCGGTCCGATCACGGTCACCGAAGCCGAGATCCTTGACTTCGCCCGCAAATACGACCCGCAGTGGTTCCACACCGACGTCAAGCGCGCCAACGAAGGTCGCTGGGGCGGGCTGATCGCCAGTGGCTGGCATACCTGCGCCATGGCCATGCGCATGGCCGTCGATGCCGCCTTGTATGACTCCGAATCTTTCGGCTCCCCGGGCTTGGGCGAAGTCCGCTGGCGCGTGCCGGTGCGTCCGGGCGACCGGCTGCGGCTGGAGGCGCGCGTGCATGGCGTTCGCACTTCTTCCTCGCGCAGCGACCTGGGCATCATTAACTGGGCCTGGATCGTCTACAACCAGCATGATGAAGCGGTGCTGGAGCTGGATGCGACCAGCCTGTTCGAGCTGGGCGAGGACGCGTCTGCTTGAGCATGACGCGCGCAACGCGCATAGGCATGGCCGCGTGTCCCGGCTTCGCGGCGCTCTTGCTGGGATACACGACACCTGCCTCGGGCGCGCCTTCCGCTTCCACTACGCTGGTCGTGTCCACCGCGTCGCCGGCCACCGTGGAAAACTACACCTTGCGCCAAGCCGTCATGGCTTGGGACATGCTATCCAAGGTCGACGTGCTATGCCCCGATGGCGACCGCGACGGGGAAGCCCGCCGCCTCGACGAGCTGGAGGTCGTCGCGACGCGGCGCCTGAAGCTATCCGCGAAGGGGGTCTTGGATAAGCTCCGCGAAGAAGTGCCCCCTGTCCTGATGACTCCCGAACAGGCTGTGCGCGTCGTTGCCAATGCTGGCGGCTGCAAGACCGACGCGCTTAGGGAATGGCGCGGACGTGCCGCCTTCGTTGCCGACACCTCGACCCAGGTGCTGGCCGGGCAAGCCCGGGCCGACCGTCAATGGCCCCGCGACACGGCGCTGGAGCAGCCGCTGCGTATCACGGTACTGGGCCAGCGTGAGGATGCTGTTTATGGCAACGCGGTATGGCTGCGCGTGGAAAACCTCGGCTCGATGCCTGTGCGCTTCTCCTTGTTAGGGCAGCAAACTTTCGTCGGCCTCTGCACGCGTCTGACCATCACCGGTGCCGCGGCTGCACAAGGCTATGCGCCGGGCGAATGGTCGGTGCTGTCCGGTCGCGTCAGCACATCTGTCATCATCACGAGCGACACCTCGTGCGCCCGCCAGCGCAGGGTGAATGTCGGGGGCGCGATTGTCGTGGACAACGGCAAAGGGCCGCGCTATTGGCGATTCCTGCTTCGCGGCGTAGGCGCGATGCCAGCACGCGCACAGCCTTGATCAGCGCGTAAAGCAAAACAGAAACTGGCATTTCTGCCAGTTCGTATTACATCGGCCTCTCCATAGAATGATCTCCAAGACAGGCGGTCCGCGCCGCTTGGCCACAGCCCCGGGGGTAAGTCTCCGGATTCAGGCGTACAGCTGTCAGGAGATAAGAAATGGCCGATTCGATTATGCCGCCCTCTGGGTCGCCCATGGGCATACGCGCGAAGATGCACTTCGTCTTTACCTATGACCCGCCGTCCCCCACGGACCCCAAAGATATACCGGTCACATTCAAAAGCAGCGACGGCAACGTCGAATTCGACGAAGTCATGCCCATAACCACGGACAGCGTGACTGGCATGGCCTCCGCCACGTTGACGTACACCGCCCAAACCGACGGAGTCTCCGTGCCTCTGGAAGTAGTGAATCCCGGAACAGGGGCTCCGTACATCACTGCGACCTACACGACGTCGTTCGTCAATATAGGGAAGCTGGTGGTCAGCCCCGACGCCGTTCCGGTGGCACCAGATTCTGCCGGTCTAGGGGAAGCCGCCTATACGCTGACTGTGACCGCGCAGCCCACTGGGCGCGGCAACACGCTGTTGAAAAACTACCCGGTCGGCATCGAGGTCGTGGGCAACGTCCATGTGTACCGAAAGAGCGGCACCACGCTCATCGAGGTCGTAGTCTCTCCGGATGGCCTCTATTGGTTCAACCTCGGCCCGCTCGGGGAGGCGGTCGAGATCAAGATGTCGGCGTTATACGAGGGCATATACACTTGCGCCATCAAATACGGCTCCAACTTCAGTGCTGATAATGATCACGTCATTTTCCTGCCGGAGTTGGTGGGCGGGGGAGAGCCTCAATTCGATCTTTGGTCGCCCATCAACCTGGACGCGTTTTCAGGTCCGCAGATCAGTACCACCATTGTGGGCAGTCTCAACGATGAAAACACCAGGAAAAGCTGGCCCACTGTCGCCCTGGTGAATGGCAAGGTGGCCAGCGCGGTGGATTCATACGAAGCGCTGGCTCAGGGTTTCAACATCCAAAAGCAGGCGTTTGTACAGGCATCCGACTACGTCATCAACTGGATGGCGACCCAGCCCGGGGGCGCGCTTGAGACCATCCAGTCCGGCACAGTTTCTGCCGAGGTAAAAGGCGACACATGGCTGCATCCGCCGCTCGACGGAAAGCTTGCCCGGCCCTTTACGATAGGTCTATCGACCATCAATACCGGCGTGCTCCTGAAGGGCGATATTTCGGTGTACGTCCCCGACCTGAAGCTCAACGACGAAATTACGCTCGTAGTTTTCCTCAACGCATGGGACCCGCTCAATCCGGGAGCCGCAAAAGCCGCCAGTCTGACCTATCCGTATAAGGCGACGCAGGACGGTACGAATACGGTGCCGGTATCCGCGCACGATCTCGGGGGATATGCGCCCAATGGCCTCGAACCGGGCACTTTCGAAGCCTACTACTACAAGGGGCAGGCCGATCCACCGACCGACGACACGCAGTATTCCGCCCCCCTCAGCCCCGCCCTAAAGTTGGCCACGGGCTAACTAGGGGATAGTGGATCGGCGGCGCGCTGCGCTGAGCGGCGCGTACCCGCATACGTCATCCGCGGCATCGCGGTTGATCAGCCGTGTGGGTGAAAACCGAGGAGTGCGAACATGCGAAATGATTGGTCCGTGGTAGCAAGCGTCGTTTGCACGGCGCTCCTGGCGCTAATGCCGTTGCGAGTATCCGCGGCGCAGGGTTTTCATCCACTGAGCGCCGCGGACGATGCCGCGATTCGCGCGGATGCCGATAGCACACCGGCCACTGGTCTGCCCGTGGCTTGCAATTCGAATTCCGAAGCAGCTGTGCGCGCCATGCTGAGGATGTGGGGACGTGATCCCAAGAATGCTCCGGGCGCTTATCGCGTCCTCGAAAAACTCAAGGCCAACAACTGGAAGTTCCGGGACATGACGTCGGCAGGCAAGCCTGGCCGATATGGTATGACGCACGCACCGGACGATTATGCCGTTGTCCACATTGCTTCCAGCAATCTGACATTCACGAATGTGACCGCGCTGTCCTTCAGCTCCATGTTCGTAACCGATACGGATCAGGACAAGTTCGAAATCCAGACTGCCAACGTATATACGAAGAATATCGCGGGTTTGTCGGAGACGCTGATCGCTTCCGGCACCAATTCTTCCGACGACAACATGCGCAATATGCCGGTCGTAGCGCAGTCGCTCGCCGCGAATGGCAACAATAATCCGAACAAGGCCGACGTTATCGCCTACACCCAGTTCGTCGGCGAGGCGGGGGGCATACCGTTCTGTTGGAATGTGCGCATGGATCGCGATGCCGCCACCGGGCCGATGAGCGTCCTGGTCCAGGACCCTACGCCCGCCAATGGACATCCGCCGCCGACCGACGGCAAGCCGGACAGGACGCTGATTTGCCTGAATCGCGCCGTGACCGATACGAAGGGTGGCCCGTTTTGCGATTACGGACCGTCGCAGCCCGGCGTGGAGAGTGACGAGCTGGATCTTGTCTTCCCCTTCTCGGGTGAGATTACAACGGTGAACCCCATCTATACGATGACCAGTACGGACGGGCGAACAATTCCCGCCATCCCGGACGGCAAGGACAAGAAACCCGGGATTCTCAAGATCAAGCTGGTCAAGATGGAGGGTGGCGCATGCGATGCGAGCATCGACATCCCGGAATGGAAGGGGTTCTATGTCGCCAATAACAGGCTCTCGTGGCAATTTTCCAATCCGTCCAACCGGCAAAACTCGTCCCAGTATCTCGATGCGGGAAAGATATCGACGTGCACGGACCTGAGTGTCGACGATGTCCAGGACTGGTACATGATCGCCATGTTCTTCGACCAGAAGGACGGTGCTCCCCATAACCCCATTCCGATCGGACTCGGTTCGCTGAAGAGTTTCGACGGCTACGACGTCAATAAGCAGGTGCTACCCGTGGGTTTTCAGTGGGGCTGCATCATAGAAGGCACCCTCGTTACGCTGGCGGACGGCCGGACCGTGCCCATCGAGATGCTGAAACAGGGAGACCTTCTGTTGGGGCCATCGGGAAAGAGCGTGCGGCTGAGCGCGATCAGCCCGGGCCGCGACAAGAAATTCATCAAACTGGTGGATGCGGCCGGGGAGTCGGTCGTGGTCACGCTGGACCACCCCGTCTTGACCAAGAACGGCATGCGCAGGGCAAGGGATCTGCAGGCGGGGGATACCGTGTACGGACGCAGTGGTCCATCCGTTCTGCGCCAGGTGGTCGCCGACAACCGCGATACGCCGGCGCGTGTGTACAGCCTGCATCTGGCCGCCGCTGACGGCAACCGGATCGCGGATACCAATGACCGGGCCTTTTATGCAGGAGGCATGCTGGTCGGGGATTATGCCGCCCAAGGCGCCGTCATGCGGCAGGCCGCCAACGACAGGATGCATGGCAAGAACTAGGCGCGCATGGCGGCACGACGCGCCGGTGAACACCGCATATCAAGTTTGAAGTCTTTCAAGACGGAATGAATCATGGCTTATGCGATAAACCTGAAGACGGCCACCTACGATCGCAAGGGTATCGTCAGCGCGACCTGGGATTTGCTGACCTTGGCGGGGAACGTCGGCTTCTGGGTGCGCATCGATTGGCCGAACGGATACAACAGCTATTACGTGCGTGATCCAGCCGCCATTTCGGTGTCGCTGCCGATGCAATTGGATCGAGCGTACAAGTACACCGTCACCTTGTTCGGCCTGGTGGACGACGACGACATAAACCAGAACGTGTATTCCGCCACGGTAAACATTTTCGGCTGGCCGCCCACGTAGGCGGGCCTGGGCGCAATAGCCGCGCGATGGCCGTCATGCGCGACACGCGGGACGGTGCGGTACGACCCCTTTACAAGGTGACCTTCATGGACGTCCAGTTCAATAATCCAGGCCCCGATACCCAGCTGATTGTAGGCACCGTCAATACCCTGAGGGTGCTGGTAAGCGGGATCACGGGAACTTCCGTTTCATGGTCGGTGATTCCGGTAGCTTCGCTGTCCGGTGCGAAGTCCGGAACGGCGAACGTCGAGGGCGGGCAGGCCACTTTCAGTTTCGGGATCAAAAGCAGGCCCGGTACCGACAGCAATTTTATGGTCCTGGTCTCCGTGTGGGATACCGATGCGCCGGATGCCGGGCATTGCACGGCCTTGTATCGCTGCGCCAGGCCGCGCATGCAATACAGCCTCAGCAGAACATATGGCGAGACAGCGGACCCCCAGGTGTCGCCGTTCGATCCCAACAACCCGGATCCGGATCAGGTCATGATGCTGACGCTCTGGCTCAGCGATGCCGACGAAGGGACACCTCTGAATAACAGCAAAGTGACATGGAAAGGCCAGCCCGCCAATCCCAGCTACGCGCTGACCGCGGATAACAAGGATCCGCAACTGGATCCCAACGACGTGACCGGCAATACCTTCCTTACCTATACGGATACCGAGGGCCGCACTGCCTTGAAGTTCGCGAACACCGCCCCATCGATCATCGTCATGAGCTGCACCTGGGGCGGCGTAACGACTCGCCCATTCCCCATGCCGTTCTCCGCCCTGGGCACGCCGTGGCTGGACTCGGGTGTGCAGGTCCCCCAGATGACCGATCCTGTAAACCTCGATGACTATGACGACACCGGCGTGCCTATTACCATCAATGCGGATCCAAATGTCATATGGATGACGAATGGCGCCAGGATCTACGTAGGTTTCTGGCTGAATGATCTCATGACGGCGGCCTATCAGCTGAAGGTCGGCGATACGGTGAAGGTCCCGAAACCGTACTTCATGTCGCTGAATGCCACCGAGAAAACCCCCAATGTCGTCGCCTATACCGTGGTGCCCGCTGTCAGCGGCAACGGTCTCGATTCAAATTATCTTCCGGTCAACGTGCTGGGCGCCGTGACGCCTGCCGCGCCTCAACGGCCCAGCCCGGCACTGAAAGGCCTGGCACCCTATCTGGCGGGGAACGCCAAGACTGCGGACAAGACGACCATAGCGGGCGGCCTCCAGGTATTCGTGCCACAGACCTATACCGCTTTCCAAGGTGGCGACACGGTGATCATGAGCCTGTTCCTGAACGGCCTTTTCCCTCAAACCGGCAATCCCAGGAGCGTCACGCTTTCCAGCCCGGAATTCGCCATTCCGATCGACCAAATGTGGGGCGGGTTCTCTTTCGTATTCTCCGAGAATCAATTGATGGAGTTCGACGGGGCGGATGCCACGCTGACGGCCCAATACGAAGTCCGCCGTAGCGGTGTATCGCTCTATTCCGATACCTTGACCGTGCCGCTTGCGACGTTCTCGACATCTTGATTGCCGAAACGTAGCCGTTTTGGGTGCGGGCACATCAGAATTTTCTTATTCAACGTCGAGAGGATGGTCTCTAACCTCGTGCGCTTTACGATATTTCATTCAAGGAAATTCCGGCGAGTGTGTCGGAACCACATGGACGGCGTACAGGGATGAATCGAATCTATCGTTTGATACGGAGCAGAAAGACCGGCCAGTTGGTGGCGGCATCGGAGATCGCGAAGGGCGACCCCTCGCCGGATGGCGTCCGGTCGACCGGCGTGGTCGGCCGCAAGCGCCCGGGTCGTCGTCGCGCTTCGTCCCGGTCATGGTGGTTGGGCGGAACCGCGGCATCCCTGGTTCTGATATCGAACGCCGCCTATGCGGTCTGCGGTCCGACGCAGACCGGCAGCCTGACCATAGGCCAGAGCGTCGAGACCTGCAATGACTCCGAACCCGGCCTGTCGGCCAGCGGTGTCACCGTGACCGCGCCGGGGAACAACACAATCCTGACGCATGGTCTCAATTCGGACGGTGTGGTGGCCCAGAGCGGTGGCAACGTCACGCTGGTGGGTACCGCCGTGACCGTGGAAGGCAATGGATCCAACGCGGTGAACCTTTCCGGTGCGTCCTCCGTGACCATGGACGCCAATACCGTATTGAACGTGCACGGGAATGGCGGCACCGGGCTGAACAACGCCATCTCCGGCATACGTATGCGCGGCACCCCAGGACAGGCGAGTACCCTGAACGTCAACGGGTCCACCATCGTTACCACAGGCACCAACGCACTGGGCGCCGACATACAGGGCGTGTTGCAGAACCTCAATATCCAGGGGGCCAGTTTCACCACGTCGGGGGATCAGTCCATCGGCATGTTGATCACCACGAGCGGCACGCCGGTCGTATCGGACACGACCATCCACACGTCGGGTGCTGGCGCGACGGGGCTCCTGGTCGGCGGCGGCTCGGGCACGAACGTCACCATCAGTGGCGGTTCCATCACGGTGGACGGCTCTTCCATCGGAGCGCAGGTCGTCAGTTCATCGACCATCAATATGAACGGCGCCACGGTCAATGCCGCCGGCGCCGGTTCCACCGGCCTCTCCGTCGAAAGCGGCGCGGTGCTCAACCTGGGTGCGACCACGCCGTTGACCGTGAACGCCACTGGCGCCGGCGCGGTGGGCCTGGTCGTCGGCTCCACCACCACCGCGGGCACCGCCACGCTCGGCAACGCGACGGTTTCCGCGGGTGCGAACGCCAGCGACGCGGTGCGCGTGAACCAGGCGGGCAGCAGTATCAGCGTCGCCCCCACGACGCTGCTCGAAGCGGCCGGAGCGGGCGCACATGGCATAGCGGTAAGCAATGGCGCGGTCGTTACGTTCGATCCAGCGGCCCCGGCGGGGACGACGGTTCTGCCGCGATTCAGCGTGACCGGCGACGGTGGCGCGGCCATCGACGTCAATGGCGCCAATAGCCAGGTGCGACTCAACAATGCGACCTTGGACGCAACGCAGGCCGCCTCGCTCAATCTGGGAGCGAATTCATGGGGCGTGCTGGCGGAAAACGGCGGTACGGCCGTCATCGACGGCACGACTTCGTTGACTGGCGTGGGGTTGTGGGCCAGAGGCTCAGGGCCAGGCGCGGTCGGGTTGATCCAATTCAGGCCTAATGCGACTGTCACCAACGTGCGGGCCCGCGTGGACGACTATGGCCAATTGGACATCAGCCCTCGCACCAACGGCAGCACCTTTACACTGGATTCCCTTGAAGGCGTTGGCACGGCCGGTACCGGCGAAGTGCTGATGGGGCCCATCAACCTGCAGATCGCCGGTGCCGAGCAGACGACGTACGCCGGTCGCCTCACCGGCAACGGGGATTTGATACGCAGCGGGACCGGCAGTCTTACGCTGACCGGTGCCAATGCCCTGACGGGTTTCAGCGGAACGGCGCATATCCAGGATACGGCCACCCTGGGGTTGGCCGGGGCCGCACAGGGTGCCGGTATCGCGTTCGATTTTTCGGCGCCAGGTTCCACCCTGGATATTTCCGGATCCACCGCCGCATCGGGAGTCCAGGTCGGTCGCATCAACAGCATCGCGGCGGGGGACGGCACGATCAGCCTGGGCGCCAACAACCTCACCGTGTCGTCGAGCCTCCCTTCCGATTTCAGCGGGACCATCCAGGATGCGACGGGTAGCGGCAGGCTTACCAAGGCCGGTACCGGCACGTTGACGCTGTCCGGCGCCAATGTCTTCAATTTTGGCGCGGGCACGGGGGGCGGGGTGCTGGTGCAGGATGGTACCTTGGCGGTGACCGGACAAACCAATGCCAGCCAACGGACCTTCAACGTCAGCGGACCTGGTGTGCTCGATGTGTCGGCGGTCTCGAACGCGAACGGCAATTTCACCGCGGGCATGATATCCGGCGACGGCACGATCAACCTGGGAGCCAATTCCCTGACCGTCGATGGCCTGAACAACCTGGACGGCACGAATACCGGCACCTTCTCCGGCACGTTGACCGGCGGCAATGCCACCGGCATGGGACTGATCAAGCAAGGCGCGGGCACATTGATCCTGTCGGGCAGCAACGCCTTCGGCTACGTCGGCGGCACGGACATTCAATCCGGCGTGCTGGCCATCCGCAATGTCACGCCTACCACGTTTACAAAGACGTTCACGTTGGACGGAGGCTGGCTGGATCTATCCGACGTCGGCCCACCCAACGAATCGAACGCGAACAACTGGCCCAACATCGTCATCAACCAGGGTGCCAACGCCAACCAGGGCGGGGTCATCGGCGCCGATGACAATATGACCTACAACGTCGCCGCGGGGGCGACGCAGACGGTGGCCTACCATCTCGGCGATGGCAGTACGCCCAACGGCCAGGGCATTTTCGTGGTCAAGCAGGGGGCCGGCACGCTGGAATTGACCGGCGATAACCATTACGTCGGCAACACGCGTATCGAGGGCGGCACGCTCAGGGTGACGAGCGATTCCAACCTGGGCGACACCACGGTGGCGCGTGAAGTCGTACTGAACGGCGGCAACCTGGATATCGGCGGCAGCTTTGTGTCGGCCCGCAATATCGAATTACGCGCTGCCGGGGCGGTAGAGGTCGAAAGCGGCCAGGACACGACGTGGCGTGGCGCCGTCGACAACGGCGCCGGCTACACATTGACCAAGAACGGCGCGGGCCGCCTGGCCTTCAGTGGCGCGAGCCATGTCGGCGGGGTGATCGCCAATGCCGGTACGCTGGATATGGGCGCCGCGACCGTGGACAGCACGACGGCGGGTACCGCGGCTGTTGCCGTCCATGGCAGTACCGTAGGCTTCGCGGGCGGGACTATCAACAGCGCCGACGACACCATCGTTTCCGACGGCTCCAGTGTCGTGAACCTGGCGAACACCACGTTGAACGCCGCCGCCGGCAAGTCTCTTTACCGCGTGGCCAGCGGTCAGGGTACGCTCAACGCGAATGGTCAGGTACTGACAGGTGACCTGCGTGCCGATGCCGGTGCCGGCTTGACGCTGAACCTGAACGGCGGCAGCGTCTACACGGGCACGCCGTCGCTGGGAGACGCCTCCAGCACGGCAGCCATCAACGTGAACGACGCGTCCAGCGTCTGGAACGTCACGGGAGATACCAGCGTGACCAGCCTGGGGAATTCCGGTACGGTGGCTTTTGGCGCGCCAGTCAACGGCGCGTATAAATCGCTGACGGTGAATGGCGATTATCGGGGCGGTGGCACCATCGTCATGAACACCGTCTTGAACACCGGTGGGGCCCTGGCCGATCAGAGCACCGACCGCCTGCTGATAAAAGGCAACGCGAGCGGGACGACAACACTGCAGCTTCAAACGACCGGGACTGGCGCCAATACGAATACGTCGCTGAACAATCTTCCCGTGCCGACCGAAGGCATTTCGCTGGTGCAGGTTTCAGGCAATTCGTCCGCCAATGCCTTCCAACTCGCCGGCGGGTATGTCGCGGCAAACGGCAGTCCCTACCAGTATCGGGTATTCGCTTACGGTCCCGGCCAGACCGCGGCCTCTCAATCAGCGCTTGGCTCCGACCCCTTGAATTGGGATTACCGCTTGCAGACCGCCTACCTGGATCCCCACGGCAACCCGGTTCCGGGAGTGCCGCCGAGCCAGGGCGGAGGCGGCGGACGTCCTGCCCTTGTGGCACAGGGCAGCTCCGACCTCGTGGCCCCCTTGGCGTTGCAGAATTATGGAGCCACCGTCATGGGCAGCCTTAATCGCCGCCTGGGCGAGATCCGAGGCGAAGATATTCCGCCGCCGGACAATCGCGGCGAGATGTTCAGCCGGGTGATCGCTTCCAGCAGCAGCTACCGGTCGAACCGTGATTTCGATGACTACGGCTACGATTTCCACCAGGACATCCAGGCCATGCAGATCGGCGGCAACTGGCTGCACCTGAAGGACCGGGACCAGAATCTGCGTCTGGGCGCGGCGGTCACCATCGGTTCCACTTCGGTACGTCCGAAGACGCAGGATGCGGAGTCCAGCAAATTCAGGCTGGATATGCACAGCGTGGCGCTGACCGGCACCTGGCAGCACAAAAGCGGTTGGTACGTCGACGGCGTGTTGTCGGCCGGCACGTTCAATGGCGATGTGAAGACGGACAAAAGCAGCACGGCCAGCCGGATTAAGGGCAACAGTCTGGAGGCGTCCGTGGAGACCGGCAAGGCTTTTGCCCTGGACAATGGCTTTGTCGTCGAACCTCAATTCCAGTTGATGAGTCAGACCTTCCGCTTCGACGACCACACCGATGTGGATGGCGTGCGCACCAACTGGGATACCAACACTTTCCTCACGGCCCGCGGTGGCGTGAAAGTGTCGATTCCAGTCCCGTCCGCGCCGCAATGGAAGCCTTATGTCGCGGCAAATCTGCTGCAGACATGGGGCGGCGGCACCGACGTCAAACTGGCGGACACTTCGTTCAGTTCAGGCACGGTCGGTACCGCCTTGCAGCTCCAGGTCGGCGCGACGGGGCGCCTCACGAAGAACCTGTCAGTCTACGGCGAGCTGGCTGGCCAACAGCGCCTCGGACATGGCACCAGTTCGGTCTATGGCAATGTCGGAATACGGTACCTGTTCTGACCCGCGCTATAGCAGGCCGAGGATGGCTGCCTTGAGCGCGGCGGACGTCCTGTTGGCCGCGGCCAGCTTCTGGAGGATTTTCCCCATATGAAAATTGACGGTGCGCGCGGACAAATGCATGATCCGGCCGATGGCTTCCGATGTCTTGCCATCAGCGGTCAGCCGCAGTATGTCGATCTCCCGATGGGAAAGGCTGGTTCGCGCTTCCGGCATATATTTGGGCACCATAAGCCGGGCAAGGCCACGATGCGCGGTATGGGCCAGCCAAGTCAGGCGGGGGGACAGCCCGTCCAGGTCTCTCAATGGCATTTCCGCATTGTCGCTGGCAAGGTTCAGCGCGCTGCTGATACCCATGGGGCCATGGCAGACTTGGCTCCAGCCCGCTTTCAATCCATGCGCTCGCGCATCTCTCCAGAATGGTGGGCATTCGACGGGCAGATCGATGGACCATACGAGCGCATCGCTGGCACCGTTTGTCCCGCCAGTGGCGACTTTCTCGTATGGGGATGTCGCGTACGTCGCGTATGTCGCGGGCCATCGCCAATTGTCAGGGCAATTGTCATGGACAATAAGCCTGGGATTGGTCAGCGGCAAGGGTAAGCGCATTGCGAACGCATAGTATTCAAACCCCAATCGCTGCACAATTTCATGCAGCAATCCGAAGAACTGCTTTTCGTTGCCGACCACGAGCAATAATTCGATTCGCTCTTTTTCCCAATTCTCCATTGCGATTCCCCTTCCGGCTCGCAGTGCTTTCCGCCACAGCGTCGTTTGAGGAAAAATACACTGCGATGGCTAAGGGATACGCAGCGCGCGGGGGTAATCTTTCGTATCGAAAATCCGCCGCTCGCCCGCGGTCAGGTTGCGAGAGGAGGCGGGGAGCGGAGCTGTTCACGGCGGCTCCGCCGCGCCGCGCGCTTAGCAGAACGCCTGGATGCCCGTCTGCGCGCGTCCCAGTATCAAGGCATGCACGTCGTGCGTGCCTTCATAGGTATTGACGACTTCCAGGTTGACCAGGTGGCGGGCCACGCCGAACTCGTCGGAGATCCCGTTGCCGCCCATCATGTCGCGCGCCAGGCGGGCGATGTCCAGCGCCTTGCCGCAGGAATTGCGCTTCATGATGGAGGTAATCTCCACCGCCGCGGTGCCTTCGTCCTTCATGCGGCCCAGCCGCAGGCAGCCTTGCAGGCCCAGCGTGATTTCGGTCTGCATGTCGGCCAGCTTCTTTTGAATGAGTTGGTTGGCGGCCAGCGGCCGCCCGAACTGCTTGCGGTCCATCGTGTATTGCCGCGCCGTGTGCCAGCAGAATTCCGCCGCGCCGAGCGCGCCCCAGGCGATGCCGTAGCGCGCCGAGTTCAGGCAGGTGAACGGACCCTTCAACCCGCTGACGCCCGGCATCATTTGCGAGGCGGGCACCTCGACTTCGTCCATGACCACTTCGCCGGTGATGGAGGCGCGCAGGCCGACCTTGCCGTGGATGGCCGGCGCGGACAGGCCCTTCATGCCTTTTTCCAGGATGAAGCCGCGGATCTTGCCGTCGTGGTCGCCGCCCACGCACTTGGCCCAGACCACGAACACGTCGGCGATCGGCGAATTGGTGATCCACATTTTGCTGCCCGTCAGCTTGTAGCCGTCGCCGGTCTTGACCGCGCGCGTTTCCATGCTGCCGGGATCGGAGCCGTGGTTGGGTTCGGTCAGGCCGAAGCAGCCTATCCATTCGCCGCTGGCGAGCTTGGGCAGGTACTTCTGTTTTTGTTCTTCGCTGCCGAACTCGTTGATCGGCACCATGACCAGCGAAGACTGTACGCTCATCATCGAGCGGTAGCCGGAATCGACGCGTTCGACTTCGCGCGCGATCAGGCCGTAGCACACATAGTTCAGGCCCGCGCCGCCGTACTCGGTGGGGATGGTGGGGCCAAGCAGGCCCAGTTCGCCCATCTCGCGGAAGATGGCGGCATCGGTCTTCTCGTGGCGAAAGGCTTCCAGCACGCGCGGCGCCAGCTTGTCCTGCGCGTACGCGGCGGCGGCTTCGCGCACCATGCGTTCGTCGTCGGTCAGCTGGCTATCGAGCAGCAGCGGATCTTGCCAGTGGAAGGAAGCGTTGGATGACATGAAAAACTCCTGGTCTCGCGGGTTTTGAATCGTGGGTCATCGGCATGCCGGCCGGCGCCCGCCATGGACGCCGCCGCGGCTGCCTGATATTCACTGCCTGGCCTTCAACGCCGTATCGCGGATCTTTTCCAGCGTGGTGGTCGGCGTGATGACTTCCGGATCGATCAGGCAATGCAGGATGGCGGGCTTGCCGCTCTCCATTGCGCGCCGCAGCGCGGGCGCGAACTGCTCGGTCGTGTCGACGCGTTCGCCGTAGCCGCCGAAGGCCTGCGCATAGGCAGCGAAATCCGGATTGCGCAAGGCTGTCGCGGAAACGCGGCCGGGGTAATGCCGTTCCTGGTGCATGCGGATCGTGCCGTACATGCCGTTGTCGATGATCAGCACCAGGATAGGCAGGTCGTACTGCACCGCCGTCGCGAATTCCTGGCCGTGCATCAGGAAGCAGCCGTCGCCGGCCAGGCAGACCACGGTGCGATCGCGGTACACGCGCTTCGCGCCGACGGCGGCCGGCAGGCCATAGCCCATGGAGCCGGATGTCGGCGCCAGTTGCGTGCCGTAGCGCTGGAAGCGATGGAAGCGATGCAGCCAGGTGGCGTAGTTGCCGGCGCCGTTGGTCATGATGGCGTCGGGCGGCAGCGTTTCGCGCAGCGTCTGCATGACGGCGCCCATCTGCAGAGCGCCTGATGTCTTGATGGCGGTCGGGTCGCTCCAGGACAGATAGGCCTGGTGGGCGGCTTGCAGATCTTGCGGCCAGCCGGCGGCGCCGCTCGCGGGTTGCAGTTGGGCCAGCGCTTGCGTGAAGGCGATGGGCGATGCATTGATCGCCAGCGTCGCGCGATAGACGCGGTTCAGTTCGCCGGCGTCGGGGTGGATGTGAACCAGCTTCTGCTTCGGTACCGGGATGTCGAACAGCGTGTACGACTGGCTGGGCATTTCCGACATGCGGCCGCCTATCAGCAACACCAGGTCGGCGTCCTGCACGCGTTTGAGCAGGGCAGGGTTCAGGCCTATGCCGACGTCGCCGGCGAAGCAGAGATGGTCGGCGGGGAATAGCATCTGCCGGCGGAAGGACACCGCCACCGGCAGCTGGAAGCGCGTGGCGAAATCGGCGAAGCGGTTCACCGCCTCGGCGTCCCAGCGCGCCCCGCCCAGGATGGCGATGGGCGCGCGCGCCGATTTCAGCAGGGCTTGCAGCTCGTCCAGTTGCGTCGGGGTGGGGGCGCTGTCGATGACTTCGTAGCGCGGCGCGTCGGCGACTTCCGCGGTTTCCACCAGCATGTCTTCCGGCAGCGCGATTACGACCGGACCCGGGCGGCCGGAGGTCGCCACATGGAAGGCGCGCGACACCAGTTCGGGGATCCGTTCCACCTGGTCGATCTCGGTCACCCACTTGGCCTGCGTGCCGAAGACCGCTCGGTAGTCCATTTCCTGGAAGGCTTCGCGTTCACGCATGCCGCGTTCGATCTGGCCGACGAACAGGATCAGCGGCGTCGAGTCCTGCATGGCGATATGGACGCCGGCCAATGCATTGGAAGCGCCGGGACCGCGGGTGACCATGCAAATGCCGGGTTCGCCGGTCAGCTTGCCATGGGCGTCGGCCATCATGGCCGCGCCGCCTTCCTGGCGGCAGACGGTGACTTCGATGCTGGCGTCGTGCAGGCCGTCCAGCACGGCCAGGTAGCTTTCGCCGGGCACGCAGAAGACGTGCTTGACGCCGTGCGCGGCGAGTTGGTCGACAAGGATGTGCCCGCCCAGGCGGGGTGGCTGCGGTGTCTGCATGGAGTTTTATTTCACGGAATACAGGCTAGGGTATCCGAGAGAATAATGTTCCAAACGCGCACAACGCAATTGATAAAAATGCACAATCAAGTGCGCTTCGCACACACGCCAGCCGCAAGGGTGGGGCTACGGTACGTCCGATGCCGGGCCATTGCGCCCGGGATGATCGCCGGCACCGGTCCCGGCAGCTACTCGGCCAGTTGTGCCTGGGCCTGCACGGCCGGCGTCGCGCCGAAATAACGCAGCGGCAGCAGTTCGCGTTGCGCTTCGCTCTGGGAGTCGACCAGCTCGATATTCAGCTTGCTGATGCCCGTGCTGCCCAGGCTGGGGGCCAGGAAGCGCACATAACGGGTTTCGCCGGGGTTGAGCATGAAGCTCAGGCCGTCATCGGTCCAGAGCTTGTCGGTCACGACGTAGCTGCCGGCGGGCCGGTCGACGTAGAAGAAGCTGCCCGGCTTGGAGCGTCCGACCACCTGCTTGTTCACGCGGATCTTCGGCTGGCCCGACGGCCCGGCGCCCGCGTCCTGCATGGGGTTGTAGAAAACGATGCGCCCGTCGCCCGGTTTCAGCGGGGGTAGGGAAGACGCCATGCTGGCGTAGCGCGGGCCGGCGCATCCGGCGAGCAATATGGCCGCGGCAAGACCGGCAATCCAGGCCGCCAGACGGATGGGCGTCATGCAATTACTCCAGGTTCAAGGTGGGGGCGTAGGCGACGGGGGTGAATGCCGATTCCCCGGGGAAGTAGAAGCCGACAAGCTTGCCGTCGGCGATGACCAAATAGGCTTCGCGCAGCCGCTTCGCATCGATCATCAGCGTGCCGCCAGCCTTGCGGTACACCTGGCCCTCCGGAACCGAGCCGGCCAGGATCCACTGCGAACCCGCTGCAAGTGTCACCGTGGCGTCGTTGGTCAAGGGCGCGGAAACGGACTTCGCAAGCTGGAGTTGCTTGGCCTGTGCCGCGTTGACGGGTGTGTAGGCGGTGGGCCGGAGGGACACCGACATGCATGCCGTCAGCGCCAGGACGATGGCGCATGCCGCTATGAAACGCAGTGACGAACCGGTTTTTTCCGCGGGGATCTGGAGATACATGGGGACCTCTGGTCGCAAAGCGCGGAGTATAGGCAGTGTTCCAAAATATTTCTACTGACTACAGCAGCGCGCCTCGGACCCGTGCGGCGGGCCCTGGCGACCGTGGCCTTTCAGTTCGCGGCCGCGCCGTTCCGTGCAATGCCTTCCTCGTTACGCGTGCGCGACGACGCGCCCCAGAACTGCATCGTCTTCAATTCCGCCTGGGCGTCCACGGGCGAAGCCGCCAGCTCCGGGCGCAGATACTTCGCGCCCGCTTCGCCCGCGTTCGACGAAAACAGCCCATCCGGAACGAACCGGACATATTGCGTCTGTCCCGCGGCCAGATCGAAAGTCAGGGGCTTTCCGCGCAGCGCCAGGACGGTGTAGCTGCCGGCGGGGCGGTTCACATAGAAGAAACCGCCTGGCTTGGCGCGTCCCACCAGGCGATTGTTGATGCGCACACGCGGTTGCGCGTTCGCCCCCAGGCTGACGCTGGTGGCCGGCGTATACAGCACGATCCGTCCTTCGCCGGCCGCCATGGGCACCATGGCGTCGGCGACGTCCGCGTACTTGTGTGACGCGCAGGCAGCCAATAGGAACGTGACGGCGGCGAGGACAGCGAAACGGCGGCAGAAGCGGAGCAGTGTGTTCATGGAATCTCTTTTCGTTGGACGAATAATGATGGCTATGTGCAGTTAAAGTAATAGAATATTTCAGTATAAAGCGAAATGTGCTGATTTGCGCCAGCCTTGGGCGAGGTACGTGCACGTAGCGGCCATCCTGGGTTGCCATGGGGGCGGTGGAGCACGGCGCTCATTGCGTTGGGTGCACATCGTGATTGATAAAATTGCACAATCCCATCACGCGGTTTTCACCGCCACCGCCGCCCCGCTCATGAGAAAAGGCATTCCCAATCTAAGCGCCCTGCAAGCCTTCGAGGCCACGGCCCGGCTGGGCACATTCTCCCGGGCGGCCGAAGAACTTTCGTTGACCCATAGCGCGGTCTACCGGCAGGTGGCCAGCCTGGAAGCGCGCCTGGGCGTGCAGTTGTTCACCCGCGTGCGGCGCCGTATCGCCTTGACCGATCATGGGGCGGAGTACGCCGGCCGCATCCGCCATCATCTGGACCAGATCGAAAAGGACACCTTTGGCCTGGTCAGCCGCACCGGCATGGGCCGCAGCCTGCACATTGCCGTCGTGCCCACGCTGGCCACCACCTGGCTGATCCCGCGCCTGGCGGACTTCAACCGCCTGCACCCGGACATCACGGTCAGCCTGTCGGTGCGTACCCTGCCGTTCCAGTTCAAGGACCAGCCTTTCGATGGCGCGCTGTATCACGGCGACCACGTCTGGCCCGGCACGCGCGGCGTGCTGCTGTTCCGCGAGCGCGAACTGGTGCCGGTGTGCGCGCCGGCCTTGGCGCAGGCGAGCCGCGCGCAGAGCGGCGGACCGCTGGCGGGCATGCCGCACCTGCATCTGAATTCGCGTCCCGACGCCTGGCGCCTCTGGTATGCCGAAAACCACTTCCTATTCGGCCCGCAGGCCGCCGGCGGCCCGCGCTACGAACTGTTTTCCATGGTGCTGGCGGCCGCGCAGGCGGGACTGGGCGTGGGCCTGGTGCCGCGTTTCCTGGCGCAGGAGTCGCTGGACGCCGGGCTGGTCGTCATGCCCACGCCCGGCGTGCTGCCGGTGCCCCACAGCTACTACTTCAGCTATCCCGACCGCGGCCCGCGCGGCGACGCGCCGCGCATATTCCAGAGCTGGCTGCAGACGATGGTCGCCGCATGACACGCGCGTATGCCAAAGTATGCCTTTGCGGACAATCGCGCCAAACGCGGCTCCGCAAGCGCGTCGGCGCGCTTTTGTCTATATTTACGCGCCGTTGAATAAACGATCACGCTGGAGTTTTGCCCGCTATCAAAGGGGTAATACCGATTGTTTCGTGGACGTTTTCTGAAACAATACCCGGCTAGTCTCGGACTGCGTTACCCGCGTGGTTCGAGTGTTTCTCCTGACCATGGGAATTTCTTCATGAAAAAAACGCTGCTCTTCGCTGCTGTCGCCGCCGCCACCACGCTGACGTCTTTGTCGGCGCAAGCCGGCCGCCTGGACGACATCAAGTCTTCCGGCACCATCAAGCTGGGCTATCGCGACGCTTCGCTGCCGTTTTCCTATCTGGACGATAACCAGAAGCCCATCGGCTATTCCATGGATATCTGCTACGGCATCGTTAAGGCCGTGGAAAAAAATGTCGGCAAGCAGCTGAAAGTGAATCTGGTCGCCGTGACGTCTTCCACCCGCATTCCGCTGGTGTCCAACGGCACCGTCGATCTCGAGTGCGGCTCCACCACGAATAACCTGGAGCGCCAGAAGCAGGTCAGCTTCGCGCCCACCACCTTCGTGACGGCCAACCGCTTCGTGGCCAAGAAGTCGGCCGGCTACAAGACGCTGGAAGACCTGAAGGGCAAGACCGTGATCTCGACCGCCGGCACCAGCAACATCAAGTGGGTGACGGAAGCCAATGGCGGCCAGGCCACCTACCTGGACGGCAAGAAAGTCCCGGCCCTGGGCATGAACATCATCCCCGCCAAGGACCACGCCGAAGCCTTCCTGACCGTTGAAAGCGGGCGCGCCGCCGCCTTCTTCATGGACGACGTGCTGCTGGCCGGCCTGGTGGCCACCTCGCGCAATCCCAAGGAATGGATGATCAGCGACCAGGCTTACTCGGTCGAACCGTACGCCATGATCGAGCCCAAGGACGATCCGGCCTTCAAGAAAGTGGTGGACGACGCCGTCGTCGCCATGATCAAGGATGGCACCGTCGAAAAGCTGTACAAGAAGTGGTTCGAATCGCCCATCCCGCCCAAGAACGTCAACCTGAACCTGCCGATGAGCCCGGCGCTGAAGAAGGTCCTGGCCAATCCCACGGATTCGGGCGACCCCGCGGTCTACAAGCAGTAATAGCCGCTCTGTCCCGATGAACGGCGTGGACGGGCCAGGCCCGTCCCGCGCCCACCGCGGCGCGGCTACGCCGATTCCCTGCGCCGGCGCATGATCGCCGGCGCGGTTTTTCCGCAGGATCACACATGCATTACAACTGGAACTGGTCCATCTTTTTCCAGATGGCGCCCGACGGATCCGGTACCTATCTGGATGCGCTGCTGCGCGGCCTGGGGTGGACGGTCTCGACCGCGCTGCTGGCCTGGATACTGGCTTTTTCGCTGGGTTCCGTGATCGGGGTGATGCGCACCACCGACAGCAAGCTGGCGCAGCGCATCGGCACCTGCTATGTGGAAATCTTCCGCAATGTGCCGCTGCTGGTGCAGATGTTCATTTGGTATTTCGTGATGCCGGAACTGGTGCCGGTATCCTTGGGCGACGCCATCAAGCAGATGCCGCCTCCGTGGGGCATGTTCTGGCCCGCCGTCCTGTGCCTGGGTTTCTTCACGTCGTCCCGCGTAGCCGAGCAGGTGCGTTCGGGCATCGGTTCGCTGCCGCGCGGCCAGCGCATGGCGGGCACCGCCATGGGCCTGCGTCCGGCGCAGGTCTACCGCTATGTGCTGCTGCCCATGGCCTATCGCATCATCCTGCCGCCGATGACGTCGGAGTTCCTGAACCTGATCAAGAACACCTCGATCGCATTCACCATCGGCTTGCTCGAGCTGACGGGCGCGGCGCGTTCGATGCAGGAGTTCAGCTTCCAGGTGTTCGAGGCCTTTGCCGGCGCGACGCTGCTGTATTTCGTGCTGAACATGGTCGTGCAGCTCGGCGCTCGCGCGCTGGAGCGCCGCGTCTCCGTGCCGGGCTTCGTCGGCTCGAAGTCCAGCGGCACCGGCGGCCATTGAGGGGAAGGCCATGAACAACGGATTCGATTTCGACGTCATCATACGTTCGCTGCCCTACCTGTTCCGCGACGGCATGGTATTCACGCTGAAGCTGACGATACTGTCGGCGATCGGCGGCCTGATCCTGGGTACGCTGCTGGCGATGATGCGGCTGTCCAGCAACCGCGTCTTCAACTGGATAGGCACGGTCTACGTGAACGGACTGCGCGCCTTGCCGCTGCTGCTGGTGATCTTCTGGTTCTACTTCCTGGTGCCTTATATCGGCGCCTGGCTGACGGGATCCGACCGGCCGCTGGCCGTGGGCGGCTTTACGTCCGCGCTGGTGACCTTCACGCTGTTCGAAGCGGCCTATTACTGCGAGATCATGCGCGCGGGCATCCAGTCCATTCCGCGCGGCCAGATCGCGGCGGGACAGGCCCTGGGGCTGCGGTACTTCCAGATCATGGGCCACGTCATCCTGCCGCAGGCCTTCCGCAACATGATGCCGGTGCTGCTGACGCAGACCATCGTGCTGTTCCAGGACACGTCGCTGGTCTACGTGCTGTCCTTGACGGACTTCATGGGCGCGGCGGCCAAGGTGGCGCAGCGCGACGGCCGCCTGGTGGAAATGTATTTGTTCGCGGCGGCGGTCTACTTCATCATCTGCTTCACGCTCTCGCGCCTGGTCAAGCGGATGCAAACTCGCATGGCAATCGTGCGCTGACGCGCCGCCACTTCAGGGGTTCATTGAATGGCAATGATAGAAATCAAGAATGTCAGCAAGTGGTACGGCGATTTCCAGGTGCTGACGGATTGCACGACTTCGGTCGAGAAGGGCGAGGTCGTGGTGGTGTGCGGGCCTTCCGGGTCGGGCAAGTCCACGCTGATCAAGACGGTCAACGGCCTGGAGCCTTTCCAGAAGGGCGAAATCACGGTGGACGGCACGTCGGTGGGTTCGCCCAAGACCGACCTGCCCAAGCTGCGTTCGCGCGTGGGCATGGTGTTCCAGCATTTCGAGCTGTTCCCGCACTTGTCGGTGACGCAGAACCTGGCGCTGGCGCAGATCAAGGTGCTGGGCCGCGGCAAGGATGAAGCCATCGCCCGCGGCCTGAAGCTGCTGGATCGCGTGGGCCTGAGCGCGCACAAGGACAAGTTTCCCGGCCAGCTCTCCGGCGGCCAGCAGCAGCGCGTGGCCATCGCCCGCGCGCTATCCATGGATCCGATCGCCATGCTGTTCGACGAACCGACGTCGGCACTGGATCCCGAGATGGTCAATGAAGTGCTGGACGTCATGGTCGATTTGGCCCGCGAAGGCATGACCATGATGGTCGTCACCCATGAAATGGGTTTCGCCCGCAAGGTCGCCAACCGCGTGGTTTTCATGGACGTCGGCGGCCATATCGTCGAGGACTGCGGCAAGGACGAGTTCTTCGGCCATCTGGAAGCACGCTCGCCGCGCGCGCAGCAGTTCCTGTCGAAGATACTGTCGCATTGATGCGCGCGTAGCCGCCGCGGCTGGCGGGATGCCACCGCCCGGCGGCTGCGCGGCGGGCGGCGCGTGACAGCGATGGTCCGCTAGCGGAAAACCACCGTGCGGTTGCCGTTCAGCAGGATCCGATGCTCGACATGGCTGCGCACCGCGCGCGCCAGCACCAGCGACTCCACATCGCTGCCGACCTGGGTCAGGTCCTGGGCGGACATGGTGTGGTCCACCCGCTCGATGTCCTGCTCGATGATGGGGCCTTCATCCAGGTCCGGCGTGACGTAGTGCGCGGTTGCGCCGATGATTTTCACGCCGCGCTGGTGCGCCTGGTGATAGGGACGCGCGCCCTTGAAGCTGGGCAGGAAGCTGTGGTGGATGTTGATGGCGCGGCCGGCCAGCGCGCGGCACAGGTCGGCTGACAGGATTTGCATGTAGCGCGCCAGGACCACCAGGTCGATGTTCAGCGCATCGACCAGCTCCAGGATCCGGGCCTCCTGCGCGGCCTTGGTATCCGCCGTCACCGGCAGGTGATGGAAGGGAATGTCGTACGACGCCGCCAGGCCCGCGTAGTCGGGGTGGTTGGATACGATGGCGGCCACTTCCGCATGCAGGTGGCCGCTGCGTACGCGGAACAGCAGGTCGTTCAGGCAATGCCCCTGTTTGCTGACCATGATTAGCAGGCGGGCCTTGCGGCGCGCGTCGTGGATTTGCCAGTCCATCGCATGGTCCAGCGCCAGACGGCCGAAGCGTTCGCGCAGGTCGTCCGGCGCGGTCGCCGCCGGCAGGTCGAAATGCACGCGCAGGAAGAAGCGTCCCGTTTCGTCGTCGCCGAACTGCTGGGAATCCAGGATGTTGCAGCCCAGCTCGAAGAGCAGGCCGCTGACGCGATACACGATGCCGGTGCGGTCGGGGCAGGAAAGCGTCAGGATGTAGTCGTTGTGCTGCATGATGGGTACGTGGCGTCCGGCTTTGGTTTTTTGGGGCCCTGCGGGCTTATCAGGTAGCGCCCAGGCGGGCTTGTCGGGGATACGTCCAGGCGGGCTCGTTGCAAATCGTGGCGGCCACGCTCAATCGTGTAGCGCGGCCAGCGTGCGTTCCGCGATCGCCAGGCTGGCGGTCAGTCCGGGCGATTCGATGCCGAACAGATTCACCAGGCCGGAAATGCGATGCCGTGCGGGACCCACGATGGCGAAGTCCGCCGCGGGTTCGTGCGGGCCGGAGATCTTCGGGCGGATACCGGTATAGCCCGGCGCCAGCGCGCCATCGGGCAACCCCGGCCAATAGCTGCGCACTGCATCGTAGAACACATCCGCGCGGCGCGGATCCAGGGTGTAGTCCTCGCGCGTGATCCATTCGGTATCCGGACCGAACTTGGCCTGGCCGCCCATATCGAGCGTCAGGTGCACCCCCAGGCCGGCATGCTGTGGCACGGGATAGATCAGCCGCGTGAACGGCGCGCGCCCGGCCAGGGTGAAGTAGCTGCCCTTGCACAGGTATTCGGCGGGGATGCTGTCGGCCGGAACGCCGGCGATATTGCGCGCCAGCGTGGGCGCATGCAGGCCCGCCGCGTTGATCAGCGTGGCGCAGGACAGTTCCATGGCGTCGTCGCCGCCGAAACGCAGATCGAAGCCGCCTTCCGCCCGCACCTCGCCGGACAGCAGGGGCGTGTGGAAGACGCACTGGGCCCCGGCGTTTTCCGCATCGCCCTGATAAGCCAGCATCAAAGCATGGCTGTCGACGATGCCGGTCGATGGCGACAACAGCGCGGCCGTGCAGCGCAGCGCGGGCTCCATCCGCATCGCCTGGTCGCCCGAGAGGCGTTCCATGTCATCGACGCTATTGGCGGCGGCGCGCCGCGCGATATCGTCCAGCATGGCGGCCTGCGCCGCATCCGTGGCGACGATCAGCTTGCCCAGCCGCCGGTGCGGGATGCCGCGTTCGGCGCAATAGGCGTACAGCATGTGCTTGCCGCGCACGCACAGTTCGGCTTTCAGGCTGCCGGCCGGATAGTAGATGCCCGCGTGGATGACTTCCGAATTGCGCGAACTGGTGCCCGTGCCTATGCCTTCCGTGGCCTCCGCGACCAGCACTTCGCGGCCGGACAGGGCCAGCGCGCGCGCAATGGCCAGGCCGACGACGCCCGCGCCGATCACGACGCAATCGATATCGGTGCTCATGCGGCGCCTACCCTCGTTCCGTCGCGGCGGGATCGGGCGTCAGGTCGAAGCCGCCTGCGTGATAGACCAGCGGCAGGGCGCCACTGTGGCCGCAATGTTCCACCTGTCCCACCATGATGATGTGATCGCCTTCTTCGTAGCGGCTGCGGTTATAGCATTCGAACCAGGCCGCGCAGTGTTCGTCCAGCATGCGCGTGCCGCCCGGCGCGTAGGCGTCGCGCATGCCCGCATAGCGCTCCAGCACGCTGCCGCGCGCGAAGCGCTGCGCCAGATGCAGCTGATCGGCGCTCAGCACGTTGACCACGTAGCGTTCGCAGCGCATGAAGGCGTCGCGCGATCCGGACAAGGCCGACAGGCTCCACAGCACCAATGGCGGGTCCAGCGAGACGGAATTGAAGGAACTGACCGTCAATCCGAGCGGCTTGCCGTCCGGCCCGCTGGCGGTAACCACGGTAACGCCGGTGGCGAAGCGGCCCAGCGCGGTACGGAAGTAGGCGGCGTCGAAATCGGGAGCGGATGCGGACATGTGCTTCAGGGAGACAGCCTGACGATGCGCCACGATTTGCCGTCGCCGCTGCCGTCCGGTTCGTAGACGAGCCGGTCGTGCAGGCGCGACGGACGGCCTTGCCAGAACTCGAAGCGATCCGGTACCAGGCGGTAGCCGCCCCAGTGTCCCGGGCGTGGCGGCGCGTCGCCATAGCGTTGTTCGCAGTCGCGCAAGGCCGCTTCCAGGGTTTCCCGGTCGACCGGCTGGCTTTGCCGCGAAGCCCAGGCGCCCAGCCGCGACCCCAGGGGGCGGCTATGGAAGTAGGCGTCGGACTCCTCGGCGGACGTCTTTTCGATGGTGCCTTCGATGCGGACCTGCCGCTCCAGCGGCTGCCAGAAGAACAGCAGGCTGGCGCGCGGGTTCGCCGCCAGCTCGTGTCCCTTGCGCGATTCGTAATTGGTATAGAAAACGAAACCGCGCGGATCCGCGCCCTTGATCAGCACGATGCGCGCCGACGGGTGGCCGCGCTCGTCCACGGTGGCCAGCGTCATGGCGTTGGGTTCGGGTACCTGGGCGGCCAGCGCTTCGTCGAACCAGGTGGTGAATTGGTCGAAAGGCGACGCGGCGGCGTCGCTTTCCAGCAGGACTTTCTTTTCGTAGCTTTGGCGCAGATCTGCAAGGGACATGGCGGGCTCACGGAGGAGGCCGACATCGCGCGCTTGCATGGACAAGAGGGCGTCGCGGCCTTGCCTGAGGGGGCGAAACCGCCAGTTTACCGCTCTTGCGGGGACGCGGTCCTCAGCTATCCGGCAGGGTATGACGTTGCGCCGCCAACAGGCGCGCCACGCGCATCAGCCGGCGGTCGTGGATGCCGGACTGGTGCAGGGCGTCGGCGGTCTGCATGACATAGTCGATGCATGGGCCATAACGGCCGCTGGCGCGGCGCACGATGGCCACCAGCTCTTCTTCCGGCAAGGCCGGGATATAGGCCGGGCCGGTGCGGTCCATGACGAACACCAGGCCGCGGACTGTGCCTTCGTCCGTGGCGCAGGACAGCCAGCGCGGCAGGTAGGCGCCGGTCGACATTTCGCGCGCCCAGAGCCGGGGGAAGAAGGTCGGCACCATGGCGCCGTCCAGCCGATACACCACGCCGCGGCAGGATCCGCCGCGATCCAGGCCGAACACCAGCCCCGGCGATTCGGGTGTTCCGCGGTTCACCCGCGACCACAGGCACAAGGCGCGGTGGTAGCCATGCAGGGTGGCGAGCCGCCTTTCGACGTACTCGAATTCCGGCCGCCAGATCAAGGATCCATAGCCGAAGATCCATACATCCTCGCCCGGCCGCCAATGCTTCAGCGCGTCCTCCATCGAGGCATGGCGCTCTTCCTGTGTCCACAGCCGGAAAGGTATGGCGGTGGCGCGCACGGCGCCAGGCGCGGCCGCGGCCGCGGCCGCAGCGGGGTCGACCACCGCGGCTGGCGCCCGGGCTGGCGTGTCGACAAGGCTTTTCCGGTCAGGCATTTCCATCGGACCCGGCCGGCGGCATACGGTTCAACCAGCCCGCCGCCGCCAGGGTCAGCGCGTACGCCCAGAACAGCGGGGCGATGCCGATCAGGCCGCCCAGGGCGCCGAAGGTCAGCGGCAGGGAGACCTGCGACCCATTGATCAAGGCCATGCGCAGCCCGACGGATTCGGCGGCGCGACCCGGTGGCGAGTGCTGGTGCAGCAGGGCCAGGATGCTAGGCTGGCTGGAGCCTAATGCCAGTCCCAGGGCGAAAGACAAGCCGATCAGGATCGCAACATCGGTGAACAGCGGGTAAATCATGAAGTCCGCGGCGGCGGTGCCCATGGCGACCCGGATCAGCGTCCACGATCGCACGTGACGCTGGATGAGCGGCAAAGTCAGCCGGATAAGGAAAGTTGCCGCCGAGAACGACGCCAGAATAAGGCCTATGGTCGTGGCGGACAGGCCTATCGCCACCCCGAACAGCGGCACGATGAACAGGTGACTGTCCCAGGCCCCCGACAGGATGGTGTTTACAAGGAGAATCCGGCGCAGGGGTGGCGACGCCAGCAGTTCGGTGACCCGCCGCTGCTCCAGCTGGTAGCCTTCGCCGCCGCGCGGGCGCTTGCGGGGCAGATGCCGGCGCAAGCGGTACAGGCCGGTGGCGGCGCCCAGCGGGCCGGCGGCCAGCAGGGCGAACGCCGCCGCGCCTCCCATATGATCGATGGCGAAGCCGCCGACCAGCGGCCCGCAGAAACCCGACGCCGCCAGCGCCACGGACATCCATGAAAAG
Source organism: Bordetella sputigena (assembly GCF_965137885.1). Lineage (NCBI taxonomy): Bacteria > Pseudomonadati > Pseudomonadota > Betaproteobacteria > Burkholderiales > Alcaligenaceae > Bordetella > Bordetella sputigena. Next base: position 247,815 of record NZ_CBCSCA010000003.1, on the reverse strand, counting down.
TTGCGCAAGCGCTCGTCCGAGCGCACCTGGCCGAGCACGTTCTGGGTGGAAACCTGGTGCAGCATGAAGCCAACTCCCAGGCAACATGAGGCAAACAGCAGCGAAATGCGGGTCGACGCCAGGGCGGGGACCAGCGTCCCCAGGGCCAGCAGGCCCGTGCCGATGAACATCGGGCGCCGTATCCCGACTTTATCCACCCATCTCCCGGTTTTTACCGAGAAAACCATGGGAAGTACGGCGAAAACCGCGATAAGCACGCCGACGGTGAAGGTCGAAAGTCCAATATGCAGGGCGCTGAGAGAAACCGTTACACGGCCGCCGGTCAGCGCCACGTGATTCAGCATATTGATCAGGCAAAGCGACACGGCTCCAGAGGCGGAGGCGGCAATCGGCGCGATCGAGGGGGAAGAATCAGGCTGTGGCACGGTGAATTGGTCTTATTCTGTGCCTAACTTCTCCCTATGTCGAGTCAGCCTGGTAGATGGTGGTCGTCAGTAACATTTAAGCAACAGTATGCAGGAATACGTCTGCGCGGCCTGTGGCAAGGCGTAAAGATTATGGAACAGTGGCGCAGGCTGTCCCGCGGCGCCGCCATGCTGGTTAACATCTGCCCGATTTGCCTTCACGGGCGTGGGCGCCGTCCGTCCCGCGCACCGTACGCCCCGAGCCATGAGATTAGGCATCACCTTCAAACTTTTTCTGGCCATCCTCGCCACCAGCCTGGCGGTGACCCTGGCCATGGGCTCCGCCGTGCGGTGGAACTTCGAGCGACATTTCCTTTCGTACGTCAAGGAAAGGGAACTACGGCGAGTCGATCGGATGCGGCAAACTCTGGCGGATTTGTACCGCGAGCGCGGCAGTTGGGATGCGCTGCGCGGCAACCCGTCGCTCTGGAACCATATCCTGACGATCCCGGCCACGGACGCGACCGCGCGCCGCCATCCGGCGCCCCGCGGCGTGCTCGAATGGCTCTCCGATATGGACCCCAACCTGACGCCGCCAGGTCCGCCCGTGGATCCTCCGGAACCCGATTGGGCGCGCGGCCGCGATTTCCTGGCCTTGCCTTTCACCCTGCTGGACAACCAGATGCGCGTGGTGGCCGGCTATTCGGCGCCGGCGCCCGGCGCGCCGCGCCGGGCCGTCGACGTGGACGGCATGACCGTGGGCTGGCTGGTCACGCCGTTTCCGAATCGTCTGCCCAGCGAGGCCGACCAGCGCTTCCAGCGCGAACAGTCCGAAGCCACCTGGGTGATCGGCATGCTGGCGGCCCTGCTGGCGGCGGCGGTCAGCATCTTCCTGGCGCGCATTTTCCTGGCGCCCGTGCGGCGGCTGGCCAGCGCCACCCACCGCCTGTCGGCGGGGGACTATGCCACCCGCGTCAACGTCACCTCGGCGGACGAGCTGGGCCGCCTGGGCCAGGACTTCAATCGCCTGGCCCATACCCTGGAGCGCAACGAGGCCCTGCGGCGCGAAATGGTTGCCGACATTTCGCATGAACTGCGCACGCCGCTGGCCGTATTGCGCGGGGAGATGGAAGCGCTGCAGGATGGCGTGCGGCCGTTTTCGCCGGAGGCGCTGGCCTCGCTGCAGGCGGAGGTCTCGATGCTGAGCAAACTTATCGACGATCTGTACGAGCTGTCGCTGGCCGACGTCGGCGCGCTGTCCTACCGCATGGCCCCGGTGGGCATGGCGGACATCGTCGAGCAGTCCGTGGATGCGTATCGCGAGCGTCTTGGCGCGCGCGGCCTGCGCGTGGATACCGATATCGGCGGCGATGCCTGCGTCGTCGAAGGCGATGGGCAGCGCCTGACCCAATTGATGAACAATCTGCTGGAAAACACCTTGCGCTATACCGATCCGGGCGGTGTGGTGCGAGTGGCCGTGCGCGCCGAAGGCGATACCGTCGTGGTGGAATGCCAGGACTCCGCGCCGGGCGTGCCGCCGCAATTCCTGCCCCGGCTGTTCGACCGGCTGTTTCGCGTCGACCCGTCGCGCTCGCGCGAGAGCGGCGGCGCCGGCCTGGGGCTGGCCATTTGCCAGCGCATCGTCGAATCGCACCGCGGCAGCATCCAGGCCATGCCGTCCGAGCTGGGCGGGCTGTGCGTGCGCATCGTTTTTCCCCTGGCCCAAGCGGCCGCGTCCTGAGACACATCATGATTTTGATCGTAGAAGACGAACCCAAGCTGGCGGCGCTATTGACCGACTACCTGCGCGCCGCGCGATACGAAACCGAATCGCTGGCCGACGGCGCGGAAGCGCTGGCGGCGATCCGCCGCCTCAAGCCTGAACTGGTGCTGCTCGATCTGATGCTGCCCGGCCGCGATGGCCTGGAAGTCTGCCGCGAGCTGCGTACGTTCAGCGACGTTCCGGTGATCATGGTGACGGCGCGGGTGGAGGAAATCGACAGGCTCATCGGCCTGGAGATGGGCGCCGACGACTATATCTGCAAGCCCTTCAGTCCGCGCGAGGTCGTCGCGCGCGTCAAGGCCATCCTGCGCCGGGCGCGCGGCGCCACCAACGGCGGCCATCACCAATCGCTGCTGGAGATACGCCCCGAGCATCACATGGCCACGCTGGACGGCAAGCCCTTGTCGCTGACCCCTGTCGAATTCCGCCTGCTGCAGGCGCTGGCGGCGGCGGAAGGCAAGATCCTGTCGCGCGACGCGTTGTTGAACCACCTGTATGCGGATCATCGCGTCGTGACCGATCGCACGGTGGACAGCCATATCAAGAACCTGCGGCGCAAGTTCGAAGCGGTGCTGCCGGGACATGACTTGATCCGTTCGATCTACGGCGTGGGGTACAAGCTGGAAATGCACTGAGGCATCGCGCAACGCAGGCATGCGAAAATGCCGGTCATCATGAATACGCCGATCCCGACCGTGGCTTGCGATATCGATGCCGAGCGCCGTTTCGGCGGCCTGGCGCGCCTGTACGGCCCGGGGGCGCCCGCCCGCCTGCGCGCGGCGCGGGTGGCGGTAGTCGGGCTGGGCGGCGTCGGCTCCTGGACGGCGGAAGCCCTGGCCCGCAGCGGCGTGGGCGCATTGACCCTGATCGACCTGGACCATATCGCCGAATCCAACATCAACCGCCAGATCCATGCATTGTCGGAAACGCTGGGCCAGGCCAAGGTGGCGGCGATGGCGGCGCGGGTGGCCGGCATCAATCCCGAATGCATCGTTAGCCAGGTCGATGACTTCGTCACCCCGGGCAATGTGGCGGAGTTGCTTGCGGAAGACTATGACGTGGTGGTCGATTGCACCGACCAGGCCGCCGCGAAGATCGCCATGATCCTGCACGCGCGCCAACGCGGCCTTGCGCTGCTGGTCTGCGGCGGGGCCGGCGGCAAGACCGATCCCCTGGCCCTGCGCGCCGGGGACCTGTCCCAGGCTTGCAATGATGCCTTGCTCGCCAAGCTGCGCAACAAGCTGCGCCGCGAGCATGGCTATCCGAAGGCATCCCCCAAGGCGGGCAAGGCGCCGTCGAGGACGCCGAAGATGCAGGTGCGGGCGCTGTGGTTCGACCAGCCCGCCATCCTGCCGGCGGCCTGGACGTCCGGCGCGGAGGCCGAAGACGATGTCGGCGCCATGGTCCAGCCCCTGGCGCCGCAAGGCCTGTCCTGCGCCGGTTACGGATCATCCATCACCATCACCGCCACCATGGGCATGGCGGCGGCGGACCAGACGCTGCGCCTGGTATTGCAACACGGGTAGGCTCAGGCCAGCTCCGTCGGCGGGACAGTCCGCCGTTCGGGCATGTGCAGGTTCGTGGTCTGGAAGCCCAGCCGGGCGACAGCTCCGTCAGCGCGGCGGAAATGAGGCGCGGCGCTCCGCCCCGCGCTTGCCGTCCTTACACGCGTACCATCGGTTCCGCCTCGGGTCGCGGTTCCCGTAGATCCGTGGTGTCGTGGATCAGTCCTGCCGTCATGGACGACAAGGTCATGGCCAGCGCTTCGGGCTCTTGTTGCTGACGGTCTTCAAGCGACGGCCGCAACAGGTCGTTCAGTGTGGCGATCGCGCCATCCCAGGCTCGTGAGAGGCTGGCGCATCGCTGATCGCGGGCGCTGCCGGCCGCAACGTCACGGCGTAGCGCCTGTACCGCATGCCGGGCGGCGCGCAGGCGATCCCGGAACTCGACGGCGCTTCGGCGCAGGTCCGACATGCGCGGCGGATCCTGGCGTGCCGCTTCGCTGAGCTGTTCCATCGATTCGCCGCCATTGATGATGCGTTCGCACAGTTCGTCCGGCAGGATCATGCCCAGCCGCACCTGCTCCGGTATGTTCGTCCCTGGGCCGAAGACCGCCTCCAATCGGCGCGGCGGGATGGGCGCGACGAGCATGCGATCTATCCTTTCGGCGCCCATATCGCTTTCGATCATGCGCGGCAGCAGCGCGATCGTCTCCGGCGGTATGGCATGGCTGGATAGCCAGGTGTGCACCGCGGCCTTCATTTCTTTGTCCAGGTGGTAGTCCAGCCGCGGGCCGTCGCCATGCGCGAACCACGCTTGCAAGTGTTCCAGATCGGCCGCATGGGCCCGCACCGTCTCCAGCGCCCAGGTTTCATCGAAACCCTGTGCCAGGAAACGGTCCACGGTTTGCCGCTGCCCATCATCGATCAGGAAGGGCGCGAGCGCCTCGCGCGAGCGCGCCAGGCGCTGCGTCTGTTCCTGCGTCATCGGGCTTGGTTGCGGGTTATAGAAATAGAAGCGGCGCGCGGCCTGCAGGTTTGCGTACAGGCCGGCATGGTCGGCCGCCACGCGGTCCATCTCGCGCGCCAGCAGCGGCCATGGCAGGCGGCCGGCGCATGACACCAGGTAGCGTATGTGGTCGAAAGGCACCAGGCTGTCGCTCAGCAGGCGCAGTTTTCGGGGGTCCTGGATATGGGCGGCGTTGGCTGCGGACGCCGTCGCCGGCGGAGGATCCGAACGGCGCACAGACCAATTGGCCAGAAGCAGGGTAATGGGTTTGGCGGCATGGATGGAATAGATGTTGCGCGACGCGGCCAATTGGGCAGCCTCGGTGCGATCGCCGGAAGTGACCTGATACACCAATTCCTCCAGGCCTGCCCAGTCCAGCAGCGTATCGGCCGTTACCCGGCCGCTGTTCAACAGCGAAATGGCCAGTGGCGAGCAGATGGCCTGAAGGCTGTGCGTCCAGCGGGTAGCGGGATCCCAGCCGAAGGCCGTGAATTGCGAGGGCATCATCAACGGCAACGCGGCGATGTAAGTCGAGACCAGCTTGCTGAACGTGTCGAAAGGCAGGACGCCATGCTCGAAAGCCGCCGATATATCGCCCGGAATCGCGATGCCGCGCTGGACGAGCACACGGAACTGCTGGAAGAAGGCTGATGGATCATCGATGCCGTGTTCGCGCAGATGGGCGGCGGCGAATCGGAGCAGGCCCGCGGGGGGCGTCGGCACGAAGCCGGGTTTCTTCAGCATGCCCTGCAGCTCCGGCGGAATGTGGTAGCAGACATGCGCGTTCCAGGCGGCACGCATGCGCTCGATCTCCGCGGGATCGGCCGCCGGCGCCTGGGCGTGCATGAGGCCATGAGGCGATCCGGGCGTAGCCGCATCCCCGGGCATCGCCGTGGTGGCCAAGCACGTTCCCGGGCCTGCGACCGCCGCCGTCAGTCCGGCCATCCGCGCCGGATCGAAGGCTTCTTTGTAGGCGGTACCCAGCAACTGCAGCAATGCCGTCTGGTGGTCACCGTAGTTCGGCTGTGGTGGCGCTTGCGTACCGGCAAGCTGCGCGGGAGGAAACAGGGCGCTGTTCGAAGCGCAGGACAAGGGCGATGGCATTTGGACTCGCGGCGTCGTGAACGAAGCCCTCTATGTACGCCGCGCCATGCCGGCGTTCCACCGTGCCCGGATGGCGGCGCGGTCGAACTCGTGCCCGTCGCCCGCGATCGCGGCGCCGATCTTCCCTAGCGGGTCGTCGAGGCCTTCGCGCCCAGGCGGAACTCAACGTCCATCCACCCGCGCAGCGCATTGGACAGCCGGATGCGGGTGGCGCGCCGCACGTCGTCCTCGTACAGGATGCGCTCGCGGGCCAGGCCCGCGTCCAGCAGCGCCGCGCGTTGTACGCCGGGCAGGCAGCCACATTCTATGGGCGGCGTGAACCAGGCACCGCCCAGTTGCAGATAGACGTTGGTGCGGCTGCCCTCGCAGAGTTCGCCGCGTTCATTGCAGAACAGTACGTCGAATAGGTCCGGATGCCGGGTCAGCCATTCCGTGATGCTGTCGTACCAAGGGCGATGCGTGGTCTTGTGGCGCAGCAGCGCTTCGTCCGACGACAGGCGCGTGGTCCACAGGCAGACGCCCTGGGGGGCGGGTAGCGGGGGCAGCGGCGCGGTGCGGATGGTCAGCGTGCCGTCGGCATGATGCAGCAGCCGCAGGCGATGGGGTCCTGGGCCTTCCGCGGTGCCGGCCGCGGCGAGCAGCCTGCCGCGGACGTCGTCCGCGTCCCAGGCATGGGCCAGCGCAACGCAGGATGCCCGCAGTCGGTCCAGGTGCCGCTCCAGCAGCGGCATACGGCCGTCTTCGTCGATGCGGATGGTCTCGATCAGGTCGGGACTGGGGGGATGTCGGCGGGTGATCATGCCTGCTGGAGCTCCGGGTCGAGTATGCGCGCCTTCCACAGGCATTCCTGCCATTCCGAGTCCGGCTCGGAGTCGTGGACGATGCCGCCGCCGACACCATAGACGCCGCGGCCGTCGGCGTCCACCACCAGGGTGCGTATTGCCACGTTCAGCGAAAAATCGCCGTCCGGCGCCAGCCAGCCTATGCTGCCGCAATATAGGCCGCGCGGCGCGATCTCCGCCTGGCGGATGTGGGTCAGCGCGGCGAGCTTGGGCGCGCCCGTCACCGAACCGCAGGGAAACAGGGCGCGCAGCACGTCGCCCAGGCCGGCCCGTGGCGCGCGGGCCGTCACGGTGGAGGTCATGGTCCACACCGTGGGATAGCGCTCCAGCGTGAACAAGGCTTCGACACGGACGCTGCCGGTCTCGGCGATGCGGCCCAGGTCGTTGCGCAGCAGGTCGACGATCATCAGGTTTTCAGCGCGGTTTTTTTCGCTGGCCAGCAGGGCCTGGCCCAGCGCATGGTCGCGTTCGGGATCGGCGTCACGCGGCGCTGTCCCCTTCATGGGGCGCGTGGTCAGTACGTCGCCGCGCCGCTGCACGAAGAGTTCGGGGGAGAACGACAGCACGGTTTGCCCGCCGTCCTCGATATAGGCGGCGTGCGCGACCGGGTTGCGGTCGGCGATGCGGCGATAGAGGTCGCGCGGGTCGCCTTGCACGCGCAGGTCCAGCGGCATCGTGTAGTTGACCTGGTAGTAGGCGCCGCGGCCTATGCCGTCGCGGATGGCCTGGATCCGGTCGAGATAGCTGGCGCGATCCTGCCGCGCGGTGATGGCGGCGATGGCGCGCGCGCCGCCCGCGGGCGCCGCGCCGGCCGCCCAAGGTGCTTCGTGGCGGGCCTGGTCGAATACCAGCGCGCGCAGGCGCGGCCGGCCGGGGTCGACAGCGGCGCTTCTGCCGGCCGGTACCGGCAGCAACCATTCTCCCAATTCAAAATCCAGCAGCAGCGCGACCCAGCGGCCCGCGCGGCGCGCGTCTTCGATGGCATCCAGGGCGGCTTGCAGCTGATCCGGCGAGCGCGCCTCGATGCGGTCGCGCGCGCCATCCAGCTGCAAGGCCCGCCCCGCCAGGCGGTCTTCGAAACGGCAGAACATCGGAACCTCTACTGCCGCTCCAGGAACTCGGCCAGGACCCGGCCGGTATGCGAGCGGTCGCGCAGCGCCATGACTTCCTCCGGCGAGCCCTGGGCGACCAGCTGGCCGCCGCCGGTGCCGCCTTCGGGGCCCAGGTCCAGCAGCCAGTCGGCTTCCGCGATAACGTCGAGGTTGTGCTCGATGACTACCACGGTATTGCCGGCTTCCACCAGACGATGCAGGACGTGGATAAGCTTTTCCACGTCCGCCATCGACAGGCCGACCGTGGGTTCGTCCAGCACGTATAGCGTATGCGGCGCGCGCGAGGCGCGTCCAGTGGTGATGACGCCTTCCGTCAGGCGCGCCTTGGAAAGCTCCGTCACCAGCTTGATGCGCTGCGCCTCGCCGCCCGACAGCGTGGGCGAAGGCTGCCCCAGCGTCAGATAGCCCAGGCCGACATCCTGCATCAGTTGCAGGGGCCGGCGCACCTTGGGATGGGCTTCGAAATAGGCCAGCGCGTCGTCGACTTCCATGGCGAGCACTTCGCCGGCGTGCTTGCCGCGCAACTGCACGGACAGCGTATCGGCGTTGAAGCGCGCGCCGTTGCAGGCGTCGCAGGGTACCTTCACGTCCGGCAGGAAATTCATTTCTATCGTCCGCATGCCCTGGCCTTCGCAGATCGGGCAGCGGCCGTCGCCGGTATTGAAGGAGAAGCGCGCCGGCGTCCAGCCGCGCATGCGGGCTTCGCGCGTGTCGGCGAATTGCTTGCGCACCTCGTCCCAGAAACCGATATAGGTGCTGGGGCAGGAGCGCGGGGTTTTGCCGATAGGGGTCTGGTCCACTTCGAGTACGCGGTCCAGTACTTCCCAGCCGTTGATGGCGGTGCATCCCTTCCATGCCGGCGCCTGGCCTTGCGAGACGGCCTGCAGCAGGTTGTCCAGCAGCACCTCGCGGGCCAGCGTGGACTTGCCCGACCCCGATACGCCGGTCACGACGCTGAGCCGGCCGATGGGCAGGCGGGCCGTGACATTGCGCAGGTTGTGCAGATGGGCGTTGCGCACTTCGATGAAGGCCGTGTCCTTGTCGACCGGCCGGCGCCCTTGCAGCGGATGCCGCAGCGGTTGCGCCAGATAGCGGCCGGTGACCGAATCGGGCGAATCGATGATGTCCTGCGCCGTGCCTTGCGCGACCACGCGGCCGCCGCGCACGCCGGCGCCGGGACCGATGTCGATGATGTGGGCGGCGCGCCGTATGGTGTCGTCGTCGTGCTCCACCACCACCAGCGTGTTGCCGTTGCCTTCCAGCTTGCTCAGCGCGTCCAGCAGGATACGGTTGTCGCGCGGATGCAGGCCGATGGTGGGTTCGTCCAGCACGTAGCACACGCCCTGCATATTGGAACCGAGCTGCGCGGCCAGGCGGATGCGCTGCGCTTCACCGCCCGACAGCGTGGGCGCGGAACGGTCCAGGGCCAGGTAGTCCAGGCCGACTTCCTTCATGAAGTTCAGGCGGCTGCGGATTTCCTGCAGGATGTCGCGCGCGATCTCGGCCTCGCGGCCGCGCAGCACCAGGCCTTCGAAGAAGGTGTGGGCTTCGCTGACCGCCATGCTGGCCAGTTGCGCGATGGAACGATCGCGCCAGCGTACCGCCAGCGCCACGCGGTTCAGGCGCTGGCCGTGGCAGGTGGGGCAGACCTGGGCTTCGCCCGCGCCTTCGGTCCAGGCGCTTTCCTCGCCGGTCTGCTCTTCGTCGAACTCCGGGATGACCACGCCGGCGCCGTAGCAGGTCGGGCACCAGCCATGCTTGGAGTTATAGGAGAACATGCGCGGATCCAGCTCGGGAAAGCTGACGCCGCTGATGGGGCAGGTGCGCTTGGTGGAAAAGTGCGCCTGCTCCAGCGGGGTAGCGGGATTGTCGCGCAGGTTGTCCAGCGGCCATAGCACGCTCAAGGCGCCCTGGCCGTATTCCAGCGCGCGCTTGATGGCGTCGCGCAGGGCGGGCTCGTTGGCGGCATTGACCTGCACGTCGGCGACCGGCAGTTCTATCGTGTGTTCGCGGTAGCGGTCCAGGCGCGGCCACGGGCTGACGGGCGTGAACACGCCGTCCACGCGCAGATGCGTGTGGCCTTTGCCGCCGGCCCATTTCGCCAGATCCGTGTAATAGCCTTTGCGCGCGGTAACCAGCGGCGCCAGGATGCCGATGTGCTGGCCGAGACGCTCGCGCATGATGCGCGCGACGATCTGGTCCGGCGTCTGCGGTTCCACCGGTACGTTGTAGTCGGGCGAATATTGCACGCCCAGCTTGACGTACAGCAGGCGCAGGAAGTGATGGATTTCCGTCATCGTCGCCACGGTGGACTTCAGGCCGCCGCGGCTGGTGCGCTGGGCGATGGCCACCGTCGGGGGAATGCCGAAGATGGCGTCGACGTCCGGTTTGCCGGCCGGCTGCACGATGGCGCGGGCGTAGGCGTTCAGCGATTCCAGGTAGCGACGTTGGCCTTCGTTGAACAGGATGTCGAAGGCGAGCGTGGATTTGCCGGAGCCCGACACGCCCGTGATCACCGTGAACTTGTCGCGTGGGATCTCGACGTTGACGTTCTTCAGATTGTGCTCGCGCGCATTGCGGATTTCGATGGCCTGGGTGGCGCGGCGGCGCACCGCGGTCTGCAGCGGCGTGCCCGCGTCGGCGTCGTCGCGGGTCGCGAGGCCGGCATCGGCGTCATCGCCATTGCCGTCGCCATAGGCAGCCCCATTGCCGTCGCCTTCGCCATAGGCCAGCGCCGGCTCCGCCACGGCCGTGGCCGCGGCGACTTCCCGCGCCGCCGGCACGATGGCAGCTTCGTAGTCGCGCAAGGCCGCGCCCGTGTGCGAAGCGGGATTCTTCATCAGGTCGGCCGGCGTGCCGACGCCGACCAGCAGGCCGCCGGCATCGCCGCCTTCCGGCCCCAGGTCCAGCAGCCAATCGGCGGCGCGGATCACGTCCAGGTTGTGTTCGATGATCAGCAGCGTGTGGCCCGCGGCCAGCAACTGCCGGAACGCCCGCATCAGCCGCGCGACGTCGTCGAAATGCAGGCCGGTGGTGGGTTCGTCGAACAGGAACAGGCTGCCTTTCTTGGCGACCCTGGCCGACGAAATCCCGCTGCGCGAGGCTTCCGCCAGATGCCCCGCCAGCTTCAGGCGCTGCGCCTCGCCGCCGGAAAGGGTCGGCACCGGCTGGCCCAGGCGCACGTATTCCAGGCCGACGTCGGCCAGTGGCGCCAGGCCGGTCTGCACGTCGCGCAGGCCCTTGAAGAACTCGATGGCCTCGCTGACCGTCATGTCCAGCACTTCGTCGATCGACGCGCTCTTGCCCAGGTGCTCGACGCGCACCTGCAGTACTTCGGGGCGGAAGCGCTTGCCGTCGCAGTCGGGGCAGCGCAGATAGACGTCGGACAGGAACTGCATCTCGACGTGCTCGAAACCGGTGCCGCCGCAGGTGGGGCAACGGCCTTCGCCGCTGTTGAAGCTGAACATGCCCGCGGTATAGCTGCGTTCTTTCGATACAGGCGCCTGCGCGAACAGCTTGCGTATGGCATCGAAGGCGCCGACATAGCTGGCCGGATTGGAGCGCGCGGTCTTGCCGATCGGCGCCTGGTCGACCATGACGACATCGGCAATCTGCTCCGCGCCCAGCAGCCGGGCATGGGCGCCGGGCGCTTCCGACGGCTTGCCCTTGAGCTTGAGCAGTGCCGGATAGAGCACGTCCTGGACCAGGGTGGACTTGCCCGATCCGGACACGCCCGTCACGCAGACCAGGCGGCCCAGCGGGATATCGACGGAGACGTTCTTCAGGTTATGGGCGTTGACGCCTTCCAACAGCAGGCGCGGCGTATTGGCCGCCACCGGCATGGGGCGCGGCGCTTCCACGCGCTGGCGTCCGCCCAGATAGTCGCCGGTCAAGGTGCGCGCCTTGCGCAGCTGCGCCGGCGTGCCATCGAACACGATACGGCCGCCGCGTTCACCCGGACCCGGGCCGATATCGATGACGCGGTCCGCGGCCACCATGACCTGCGGGTCGTGTTCCACCACCACCAGCGTATTGCCCGCGTCGCGCAGGCGATGCATGACTTCCACCACGCGATGCATATCGCGCGGGTGCAGGCCGATGGAAGGCTCGTCCAGCACGAACAGTGTGTTCACCAGGGACGTGCCCAGCGCGGTGGTCAGGTTGATGCGCTGCACTTCGCCGCCCGACAGGGTGCGGCTCTGGCGGTCCAGTGTCAGATAACCCAGCCCCACGTCGCACAGGAACTTCAGGCGCGCGCGCACTTCCGTCAGCAGCAGGTCGGTGGCGGCGTCCAGCACGCCCACGAAGCTCAGCTTGTCGAAAAACCCGCGCACCCGTTCGATGGGCAGCAGCATCAGGTCGTGGATGGACAGGCCGTCCAGCAGGTTCAGCAAGTCATCCGACCAATTGGCCTGCACGGGCTTGAAGCGCTTGTAGCGGCCGTCGTCCGGCGGCAGCACGCTGTCCGCTTCTTCCTTGCTGCCCACGCGCCATAGCAGCGCATCGGGCTTCAGCCGCGAGCCATGGCAGACGGGGCAGGGCGTGTAGCTGCGGTACTTGGAAAGCAGTACGCGCACGTGCATCTTATAGGCCTTGGTTTCCAGCCACGCGAAGAAGCGCTGCACGCCATACCATTGCGTTTTCCACGCCTGGCTGCCGCCCTTGAAATCCGGATCGCCGTGCAGGACCCAGTCGCGCTGCTCGGGCGTCAGGCTCTTCCAGGGCACCGACAAAGGCACGCCCGCCTTGGGCGCGTATTTGCGCAGATCGTCCTGGCATTCGCTGTAGCTGGCGGTCTGCCAGGGCTTGATGGCGCCTTCCAGCAGGGTCTTGTTTTCGTCCGGCACGACCAGGCCGAAGTCGATGCCGATGACGCGGCCGAAGCCGCGGCAGGTTTCGCACGCGCCCAGCGGCGAATTGAACGAGAAGGAACTGGGCAGCGGATCGGTGTATTCGATATCGCAGTCCGCGCAATGCAGGCGATCGCTGTATTTCCAGACCTGGGCATCCTTGCCGTCGTCGTCGAGCACGTGCACCGATAGATGGCCGGCGCCCATGCGCAGGGCGGTGTCGAGCGCTTCCATCGCGCGATCGCGTTCCACCGAGCCGAAGCGGAAGCGATCCTGCACGACGTGCAGCACGCGCAGGGCCTCGGCTTGGCCGGTGGCGCCGGTCTTGGTTTTTTTCGATTTGCCTTTTTTGGCGGCGGAATCGACTGTCGGGCCTTCCGTTTCGGACGCGGCGGGCTCGCCTTCCTGCGCATGCACGCGGGTATAGCCCTGCTGTTCCAGGAAGCCGCGCACCTCGTCTTCGGTGAAGTTGGCCGGGACCTTGATGGGGAAGGTCACCACCAGGCGACGGTCATCCGCGCCGGCGGTGCGCGCCTGCAGCGAGCGGAAGATGGAGTCGGCCGTGTCGCGCCGGACCACGTTGCCGCAGCCGCGGCAATACAGCCGGGCGCCGCGCGCGAACAGCAGCTTCAGGTGGTCGTTCAGCTCCGTCATGGTGCCGACCGTACTGCGCGAGCTGCGCACCGGATTCGTCTGGTCGATCGCGATGGCGGGGAGTATGCCTTCGATGCGATCGACCTGCGGCTTGTCCATGCGGTCGAGGAACTGGCGGGCATAGGGGGAAAACGTTTCGACGTAGCGCCGTTGCCCTTCGGCATAAAGGGTATCGAAGGCCAGGGAGCTCTTGCCCGAGCCGGATACGCCGGTGACGACGACGAATTCGCCGGTGGCGAACGATACGTCCAGGTTTTTCAGGTTGTTCTGGCGAGCGCCAACAATGCGGATTTCGGATGTCATGTACGTATCGTAGCCTGGGCGTCAATAGGGGGCGGACTATGCCCTTGTCGGTGTCAGGATAAAGGCAGTCGATGACGGCGGCTGGAGGTGCCAAGGGGTGGGACCGCCGCGCTGCCGCGGCGTACCCCAGGGTGGTTGGGGGCGCGTGGAGCGCTTTCAAGGGCTGGGCGCGGACAGCCGGCGAGAACCGGCACTATGGGATAATCGCCTATATTGTGGATGTGATGACCATATTATGGACAATCCGACCCCGGTGGCCGGTACCGCCGCCTTTTCCAAATTCATGACCGTATTGCAGGTGGTGGCGGATGCCGCCGCCCCGCTGGGCATGGCGGAGCTGGTGCGGGCCTGCGGCTATCCACGCGGCACGGTCTACCGCATCGTCGCCGCCTTGCTGCAACAGGGCCTGATCGCCGAGGCCGCGGGCGGCGCCGGTCCGGCGGCCCGTTACGCGCTGGGACCGCGGCTGCTGCAATTGGCCAGCCGCGCCTGGTCGCGGCTGGACCTGCGCGCGGCCCTGGCCGACGACCTGCAGGCGCTGCGCGACGAAACCGGCGAGACCATCCACCTGGCAGTGCCGGCGGGCCGTGAAATGATCTACATCGACAAGCTGGAAAACCAGGGGCCCGTGCGCATGGCGTCGCGGGTCGGCGGCCGCCTGGCCTTGCATTGCACGGCGGCCGGCAAGGCTTACCTGGCGGCGCTGCCCACGGCGGAAGCCGATGCCTTGATCGCCGCGCTGGACCTGCCCGCGCGCATGCCGGCGACCATCACGGACAAGGAGGCGCTGCGCCAGGAACTGGCGTGTATCCGCCAGCGCGGCTATGCGGTCGATGACGAAGAAAACGAGCGCGGCATCGTCTGTTATAGCGTCGCCGTCGCCGGGCAGGGCGGCCGGCCGCTGGCCTGCGTCAGCGTCAGTACCCTGCAGTTCACGGGCGGCCGGACGGGCCGGCAGGCCATCCCGCCCGCACGCTATATCACGCCGCTCATCCGCCTGCGCGATGCGGCGCATGCCAGGTTCAGCGCCTGGCCGGCGGTTGCCGGCGGCGCACTTTTTCGAGAGGACTCATGAACGCCACCACTCCCACTCAAGACGCGCGTGCCTTCAAGCGCCAGACGCTGATGGCCGCCCGCGTGGTGCCCGTGCTGCGCTACGGTGACGCCACCACCGCGGCCTATGCCGCGGAAGTCGCCATCGCGGCGGGCTGCACCACGCTGGAACTGACGTGGACCATCCCCAACGTCATCGACCTGGTCAAGGCGCTGCGCGACAAGCACGGCGACAGGCTGCTGCTGGGGCTGGGCACCGTGCTGACGGAAGCGCAGGCGCGCGACGCCTTGGTGGCCGGCGTCGATTTCCTGGTGTCGCCGGGCCTGGTGCCGGAAATGGTGGCGCTGGCGCATGCCGCTTCGGCCTTGTGCCTGCCTGGCGCCTTTACGCCATCCGAGGTCATCCAGGCGCGTCGGGCAGGCGCCGATGTGGTCAAGATATTCCCGGCGGAGACCGGCGGTCCCGGTCATCTGGCGGCCCTCAAATCGGTCTTTCCCGACACGGAGTTCTGCCCCACCGGCGGCGTGACGGAAAAGAACATGGGCGACTACTTCAAGGCCGGTGCGTCGCTGGTCGGCATAGGCAGCAATCTGTACGACAAGGCCGCATTCGCCGCCCGCGATACCGCGGCGCTGGTCGCGCAGATCCTGCGCATACGCGAGGCCGCCCATGCGTGATTTCGACATCGTCGGCCTGGGCGAACCGCTGATCGAGTTCAACCAGACGCGTCCCGGCCATCCCGAGTTCCTGCAAGGCTATGGGGGCGATACGTCCAACGCCATCATCGCGGCGGCGCGCCAGGGCGCGCGCTGCGCGTACCTGACCCGCATCGGCGCCGACGTCTTCGGCGAGCAGCTCATGCAGCTCTGGCGCGACGAAAACGTCGATACCGGCGGGGCGATGATCGATCCGCATGCGCATACCGGCCTGTACTTCGTCCAGCATGGGCCGGAAGGCCATGTGTTCAGCTATATGCGTCATGGGTCCGCGGCCAGCCGCATGAACCCGGAAGACCTGCGGCATGGGTTGGTGGAGCGCGCGGCCTTCCTGCACGTGTCCGGCATCAGCCTGGCCATCAGCGCCACCGCCTGCGACACCGTGTTCGCCGCCATCGAGCGGGCGCGTGCCGCCGGCACGCAGGTATGCCTGGATTCCAACCTGCGCCTGCGGCTATGGCCGGTGGATCGCGCTCGCGCCATTTTGCGCGAGGCCATGAGCCTGGCCGATATTTTCCTGCCCAGCATGGACGATATGCGGCATCTGACCGGCCATGCCGATCCCGGCCGCACGCTGGACTGGATACGCGCGGCGGGCGCGCCGGGCGTGATCGTCCTGAAGCTGGGGCGGGAAGGCGCCATCCTGGACGACGGCCATGGCCGCATCATCGTGCCCGGGCTGGTCGTGGATGCCGTCGACGCCACCGGGGCGGGCGACTGCTTTGCCGGCAGCCTGCTGGCAAAGCGCGCGCGCGGGGCCGACTGGGGCGCTGCCGTCCACTATGCCAATGCGGCGGCGGCGCTGTCCACGCGCGGTTTCGGCGCGGTCCAGCCCTTGCCCACGGCCGTCGAGGTGGAAGCCTTTCTGCGGGCCTGACCTTGCCGCCTCCGCCGGGGCAACGTCCCCCGGCGGTCGCGCAGCGGATGTGCCCCGCCACGGCCCGGACGCAGGCCCCGGCGGCGGCCTGGCGAAAAACCGGGTAGAATGCCAGGTTTTCCTCATTCGGCGCCACGGAATTCCGCTGGGCGCGTCGTATCCGGGCCGTTGCCGCGGCCCGGGAATGAACCCCCCGGACTGAACCCCGGACCCTAGATTGGAGATTCATCATGGCTGAGCGCAAGCGTGTGCGTCGTAATACCCTGGAACGTCGTTGCCTGGGCAAGTCCTTCAAGCGTCTGTTCGTGAACGCCCCCAAGGGCGTGTTCAAGATGCTGGAAAAGATCAAGCGCGCCTGATCGTACGAGATCAACCGGCACGAAATGAAAAACCGCCTTCGCCGGCGGTTTTTTATTTCCTTCCCCGTCTGTCAGGCGCCGTCGCCGTTCACCGGCGCCAGCCTGGGCATCATGAATTCCATGAAGGCCCGCGTCTTGGCCGGCAGGATCCGCGACGGGAACACTGCGTACACCGGCAGCGGCGCGGTCGACCATTCCGGTAGAACGCGATGCAAGCTGTGTTCGCTGGAGATGCGTCCGTGCGTGGCGGCATAGACGGGCAGGGGCGCGATGCCCAGCCCCATACTGGCGAAGTCGCTCAACAGTCCCATGTTGTTCGCCATGATGCGCCCATAGACGGTTACTCGTTCCACTACGCTGTCACGGCTCAATATCCAGGTGGAGCTTACGTCGCTGGAGCCGCTGCGCAGGCATTCGAAACGCGTCAGGTCGGCCGGCGTTTGCGGCTCGCCATGGCGGGCAACGTAATCCTTGGACGCGTACAGGTTCCGTTTCAGCGTCATCAGCTCGCGCACTTCCATGCCATCGGTCGAGGCGGGTTCGCCAAAGCGCAGCATGACATCGAACGGCGCCGCATGCGGATCGGCCGAGCGCAGGCTCAGGTCGAGCTCGCATTCGATTTCCGGATATTCGTCGGTGAATGCCTGCAGCGGCTCCGCCATCAGCAGCATCGCCAGGCTGCCGGGCAGGCAGACCGTCAGCTTGCCCTCAGGGCGCGACGTCCGCGAAAACAGCTGCTCGTGCGCGAAGCGGGCTTCGTCCACCAGTCCCTGGCAACGATCGAAATACTGCGAGCCCGCTTCCGTCAGATCCAGGCGGCGCGTATTGCGATTCAGCAAGCGCATGCCGACCGCGCGTTCCAGTTCGCTGACGCGGCGCGACAGCGTGGAAGTCGGAATATTGAGCGCGCGCGCCGCCAGGCTGAAACTTTTGCGGCGCGCGACTTCTACGAAAAGCGCGATGTCGTTCAGTTGAACCGTGGCGGCGTCCATACGCGTCCCGTGCGAATCAGCGGCAAGCTCCGCGGGAATGCGCCGGATTTTACGGTATTCAGTCGATGGCGCCGAGATAAGCCTCCATGACCGCGGGGTTACGCTGGATCTCCGCGGGCGTGCCTTCGGCGATCTTCTGGCCGAAATCCATCACGATCACGTGGTCCGCCAGTTCCATGACGAAATCCATATCGTGTTCCACCAGCAGGATGGCCATGCCGCCGGCGCGCAGCCTGGACAGGAGCGCCGCAAGCTCGCGTTTTTCCTGATGGCGCAGGCCGGCCGCGGGCTCGTCCAGCAGCAGCAGGCAGGGGTCCGCCGCCAGCGCGCGCGCCACTTCCAAAATGCGCTGGCGGCCCAGCGGCAGGGTGCCGGCTTCGTCGTGCATATGCGCGCCCAGGCCCACGCGCTCCACCTGTCTGGCGGATTCGGCCAGCAGGCGGGCTTCCTCGCGGCGGTCGGCGCGCCACGCCGATGCCCAGACGCCATGGGTGCCGCGCAGATGCGCGCCCAGCGCCACGTTGTCCAGCACGCTCATGCGCGGCAGCAGGCGCACGTGCTGGAAGGTGCGGCTCATCCCCTGCGCGGCGATATGCCGCGCGCCGCGGCCCGCGACCGCTTCGCCCTGGAACAGGATGGATCCGGCCGTCGGCGCATCGACGCCCGACAGCAGATTGAACAAGGTGCTTTTGCCGGCGCCATTGGGGCCGATGACCGCGACGATCTGTCCTGCTTCGACAGCCAGGCTGACGCCATCGTTCGCCACCAGGCCGCCGAAGCGCCGCGTCAGGCCTTGTGCTTCCAGCACCACGTCGCCGCGCGGCGGCAACGGCCGGCGTGGCAAAGGTTCGGCCGACATATTGACGTTGCGAGGCTGCCGCTTGATGGGCAGGCGCCGCGCAAGCGCGGGCCACAGCCCGCCGCGCGCGCGATGCAGCACCAGCACCATGCCGAAGCCGAACACGATGATCTCGAAATTGCCATTCTGCCCCAGCAGGCGCGGCAGCCAGTCCTGCAGCCACTGCCTGGCGAGCGTGAAGATGCCCGCGCCGGCCAGCGCGCCCGCTACGTGCGAGGCGCCGCCGATGACCGTCATGAACAGGTATTCGATCCCCATCTGCAAGCCGAACGGCGTGGGGTTCACGAAGCGCTGCAGGTACGCATACAGCCAGCCCGATGCGCAGGCCTGCAGCGCGGCAATGACGAAGATGACGGCCCGCATGCGCGTCGTGTCCACGCCCATGGCCTCGGCCATGACGCGGCCGCCGCGCAGCGCGCGCATGGCGCGTCCCAGCCGCGAATCCAGCAGGTTGCGCGTGGTCCAGACCGCCAGCAGCAGGAACAGCCAGATCAGGTAATACATGCCGCGATCGCCCAGGGCCCAGCCGGCGATGCGTATGGGAGGAATATCGCCGATGCCGCTGAAGCCGCCCAGGCCGGGCACCGCGGCGAAAGCGAAATACAGGCCCAGCCCCCACGCGATGGTGCCCAGCGGCAGGAAATGGCCGGATAGCCGCAGGGTGATCGCTCCCAGCAGGCAGGCCAGCACGAAGGCCAGCGCCAGGCCCGCCGCCAGCGACAACCATGGCGTGGCGCCCAGCCAGGCCAGCCATCCGGGCAGCGCCGATGCGCGCGTGGCCAGCAGCGCGGCGGTGTACGCGCCGACGCCGACGAAGGCGGCCTGGCCGAAGCTCGTCAGCCCGGCGATGCCGGTCAACAGCACCAGTCCCAGCGCCACCAGCGCATACAGGCCGATGGTGTGGAGCAGACCGACGTAGTAGGGCGGCAACAGCCATGGCGCGCAGGCCAGTATCGCGATGAAGCCGGCTATCGCGCGTCCGGGGCCGCGGGCGGTCATTCGGCTTCGTCCTCGATGGGGCCCTGGCGCAGCGAGCGCCACAGCAGGAAAGGAATGATCAGCGTGAAGACAATGATCTCCTTGTACGCGCTGGCCCAGAACGCCGCGAAGGCCTCGACCAGCCCCACGGCCAGCGCCCCGGCCACCGCCAAGGGGTAGCTGACGAGTCCGCCGACGATGGCGGCGACGAAGCCCTTCAGGCTGATCAGGAAGCCCGAG
Source organism: Bordetella sputigena (assembly GCF_965137885.1). NCBI lineage: Bacteria > Pseudomonadati > Pseudomonadota > Betaproteobacteria > Burkholderiales > Alcaligenaceae > Bordetella > Bordetella sputigena. The sequence goes on along the minus strand of NZ_CBCSCA010000003.1, from coordinate 228,180 downwards.
TCGTAATACAGGGTGGTGGCCGGGCCGACCAGGATGCCCGAGCACGCGCCCAGGGTCGCGGCCACCAGGAACACCGCGCGGCCCGCGTAGGCCGGCGAAATCCCCACCAGCCGCGCGCCCAGGCGGTTGTCCGCGGCGGCCAGCAAGGCGCGGCCCGCCAGCGTGCGGCCGAAAAAGCGATACAGGATGGCCATCCACACCACCGATACCGCGACGATCCACAGGGTCTGGCTCGCGACGGTGACTGGTCCCAGGGGATAGCGCGCATCGCTGAAAGCCGCGGCGCGCGCGCCTTCCGGCCCGAAGGCCAGCAGGCCCAGTCCCACCAGCGCCAGGTGCACGGCGATCGAGATGATCAATAGCGTCAGTACCGATGCGTCCGCCACGGGCTGGTAGAACAGGCGATACAGCTGCGGGCCCATGGGCGCGACGATGGCCAGCGTCAGCAGGCCTTGCAGCCAGATAGGCAGCGAGGCCAGCGGCAGCAGCCACAACACGCCCGCCAGCAGGAAAGGGTAGGCGGTCCTGGCCAGCAGCCGGCGCCATGCGATGCCATGGGCTTCCGGACCGCGCGCGCCGGCGTCGGCGATGGCTTCGGCCACCGCGAATCCGGCCAGCAGCCACACCAGCGCCGGCATGCGGCCGCTCTGCATGGCGGCCATGCACAGGGCGCCGTAGACGACGAATTCGCCTTGCGGGATCAGCAGTACGCGCGTGACCGAAAACACCAGCAGTATGCACAGGGCCAGCAGGGCATATACCGCGCCATTGGCAATGCCGTCCTGGCCCAGGATCAGGGCGATCTGCGCACTCATCGCCGCCGCTACTTGACCAGCGCCCAGTTGCCGTTCTTCACCGTGATCAGGACGCGGCCGCGTTGATCGAAACCGCTATGGTCTTGGGGCGTCATGTTGTACACGCCCTGCGTGCCGACCAGGTCGCGCGTTTGCTCAAGCGCGTCGCGCAGCGCCGATCGGAAGGCCGCCGTGCCCGGTTCGCCGGCTTTCTCGGCCTGGGGAACGGCGTGCTCCAGCAACAGGCCGGCGTCGTAGACATTCGCGCCAAAGGTGGCCGGCGCCGCGCCATAGCGCTCGCGATAGGCGTCGATGTAGGCGGTGGCAACCTTCTTGGACGGGTTGTCGTCCGGTATTTCCGGCAGCACCAGCATGGGGCCGGCCGCCAGGATGGTGCCTTCCACCTTCTTGCCGCCCAGCTTCAGGAAGTCGGGCAGCGCGGCACCGTGGGTCTGGTAGAACCGGCCCCGGTAGCCCAGGTCCACGAGCGTGGTTTCGGGCAGTACGCTGGCGCCGCCGGGGGCCGCGATCAGCACGGCGTCCGGCTTGGCCGCCAGCAGCTTCAAGGCCTGGCCGGTGACCGAGCTGTCCGTGCGCACATAGCGTTCGTCGGCGACGATCTCGATACGGCGCCGCGCGGCCAGGTCGGCGAAGACCTTGTGCCAGTTTTCGCCATAGGGATCGTTCAGGCCGATGAAGCCCACCGTTCTCACGCCGGTCAGCGCCATGTGGTCCACCAGGGCCTGGGCGATGATGTCGTCGTTTTGCGTGGTTTTGAAAACCCACTTCTTTTGCGCGTCCATGGGCAGCACCGCCGCCGCCGTGCCGACCGGCGCCAGCAGCGGGACGCCGGCTTCCGCGATGAAGGGCAGGATGGCCAGCGTATTGGGCGATCCGGGCGGTCCGATGATGGCGTCGACGTGGTCTTCGTTGATCAGCTTGCGCACCGCGGTGACCGATTGCGTCGTGTCGCTGGCGTCGTCCAGCACGATGTATTGCACCGTCAGGTCGCCGATGCGCGTCGGCAGCAGGGGTACGGTGTTCTTCTGCGGGATACCGACCAGCGCCGTCGGGCCGGTCGAGGACGTGACGACGCCGATCTTCATTTGCGCGAAGCTCGGCAGGGTTAGGCAGGCGGCCAGCAGCGCCATGGCGGCACGCAAGGCTTTGGACGGCATGGTGGGCTCCAGGATCGGGATGGATCAGGCAACGGCCGCTATTGAACCACGCGGCGGGCATGCCGCGCATGGCCGCGCGACACTCCTGTCATCATGCCCGCGGCCGCTCAATGGCGGGGCGGGCCGCCGCGCTCGCCGTTCGGCGCGCCGCCGTGATCCTCATCGTCGTCCTCGTCCTCGTCATCGTCATCGTCGTCTTCGAGGGCGGCGAGGTCTTCATCGGAAAGGACAAAGGGCAATACGTCGGCCAAGGTGTCGGACCAGGCGGATTCCTCCCCGTCCTGGTCCAGCTTCACGAAACGTTCGCCTTCGGCCAGCGTGATCTGTATGGCCCACAGGTACAGGCAATCGTAGGCTTGCTCGTCGGTGCCCGTCAGGCCGCCGCGACTGCCCAGCAGCCTGGCATCGGGACCGCCCATTTGCACGCGCACGGGGTCGTGCTCGCCGCCTTCGAGCGCGTCGGCGTCCAGCGGTATGCCGAAGGTGACCCATTCGAGCCCGTCGTCCGCGGTGCCGACTTCGGCCAGCACCGGCTTGCCCAGATAGGCGCTGAGCGCGTCGGCGGTTTTGGCCAGCATGTCCAGTTCCGCGGCCTGGAAGCGCGAAACGGAATCGGGGGGAGTGGCTGAGGCGGACATTATGTGTTCCTGCTGCTGCGCGACGCCTCGCGAGGCGCCAATGAGAACTGTAAGAATATCGAAAGAGCGGCAAAAGGAGAATCGGCCAATGGGTCGTCCCTGCTTTTTCTTTCTTGCCGTTGATTGCGGCGTGTCGTCGCCGGCACGCGTGACGGTCGCTCCGCGCGCCGACACGCCCTACAATCACCAATTCGATCGGATATTTTCAAGCTTCCTCCATGGCCCAATACGTCTACACCATGAACCGCGTCGGCAAAATCGTGCCGCCGAAGCGTCAGATTCTGCGCGATATTTCGCTGTCTTTCTTCCCCGGCGCCAAGATCGGTGTGCTGGGCCTGAACGGTTCGGGCAAATCGACCCTGCTGAAAATCATGGCCGGGGTCGACAAGGACATCGAAGGCGAAGCCGTGCCCATGCCGGGCCTGAACATCGGCTATCTGCCGCAGGAACCGCAGCTGGATCCCTCGCACACCGTGCGGCAGGCGGTCGAAGAAGGCCTGGGCGCCGTGGTCACCGCGCGCAAGCGGCTGGACGAGGTCTATGCCGCCTATGCGGAGCCGGATGCCGATTTCGACAAGCTGGCGGCCGAGCAGGCGGAACTGGAAGCCATCATCGCCGCCGCCGCCAGCAGCGGCGCGGACGATATCGAGCATCAGATGGAAATCGCCGCCGACGCCCTGCGCCTGCCGCCCTGGGACGCATCCGTCGAGCATCTGTCGGGCGGTGAAAAGCGCCGCGTCGCGCTGTGCCGGCTGCTGCTGTCCAAGCCCGACATGCTGTTGCTGGATGAACCCACCAACCACCTGGATGCCGAAAGCGTCGAGTGGCTGGAGCAGTTCCTGCAGAAATTTCCCGGCACCGTGGTCGGCGTTACCCACGACCGCTATTTCCTGGACAACGCCGCCGAATGGATACTGGAACTGGACCGGGGCCACGGCATCCCCTGGAAGGGCAACTACAGCTCGTGGCTGGAGCAAAAGGAAGACCGCCTCAAGCAGGAAGAAGCCACCGAATCCGCGCGCCAGAAGACAATCAAGAAAGAACTGGAGTGGGTCCGGCAGAATCCCAAGGGCCGTCAAGCCAAGGCCAAGGCCCGCATGGCGCGTTTCGAAGAGCTGTCTTCCTACGAATACCAGAAGCGCAACGAAACCCAGGAAATCTTCATCCCGGTCGGCGAGCGGCTGGGCAATGAAGTCGTGGAATTCGAAAATGTCAGCAAGGCCTATGGCGATCGCCTGCTGATCGACAACCTCAGCTTCAAGGTGCCGCCGGGCGCCATCGTCGGCATCATCGGTCCCAACGGCGCGGGTAAATCCACGCTGTTCCGCATGCTGGCCGGCCGCGAGCAGCCCGATTCGGGCAAGGTCACCCTGGGCCAGACGGTCAAGCTGGCCTACGTGGACCAGTCGCGCGATTCGCTTACCGACAACAAGACGGTGTTCGACGCCATCGCCGATGGCGCGGACGTGCTGACCGTCGGCAAGTTCGAAATGTCGTCGCGCGCCTATCTGGGCCGCTTCAATTTCAAGGGCGGCGACCAGAACAAGATCGTCGGCCAGCTGTCGGGCGGCGAACGGGGGCGCCTGCATCTGGCCAAGACGCTGATCGCCGGCGGCAATCTGCTGCTGCTGGACGAGCCGTCCAACGATCTGGACGTGGAAACGCTGCGCGCGCTGGAAGACGCCCTGCTCGAATTCCCGGGCAGCGTCATGGTGATCAGCCACGATCGCTGGTTCCTGGATCGTATCGCCACGCACATCCTGGCCTTCGAAGGCGATTCGCAGGTCGTGTTCTTCGATGGCAACTACCAGGAATACGAGGCCGACAAGCGGCGCCGCCTGGGTGAAGAAGGCGCCAAGCCCAAGCGGCTGCGCTATAAGCCGCTGAAGTAATGCGCGCAGGAACGGGCCGCGTTCTGTAATGCGGCCGGGATGCCGCGGCTGAGGCCAGCCGCGGCACAAGAACCCTCGGAGAACGCCATGCCTGTCCACGACGCAGCGGATTCGACTCTCTTGATCGTGGATATGCAGGCGCGGCTGATGCCGGTGATCGAAGACGGCGACACGGTCCTGGCCGCCGCCGTGAAGCTGGCGGCCGGCGCGGTCCTGCTGGACGTGCCCGTCGTGGCCACCGAACACCATCGCGCCGCCCTGGGGCCAACGCTGCCCGAGGTCGCGGCCCATGTCCGCGCCATCTTCCAGAAGATGCATTTTTCCGCGGCGGCCGAGGCGGGTTTCGACAGCTGGCTGCCGAACGCCCGCGGCACGGTATTCGTCGCCGGCTGCGAAGCGCACATCTGCGTACTGCAAACCGCGCTCGATCTGCGGCGCATGGGCCGGCACGTATGCCTGGTGGCCGATGCCTGCGGCTCGCGCCGGCATGCCGACTTCCATTTTGCGATGCAGCGCGCAAGGGCCCACGATATCGACGTTCTCACTGTCGAGATGGTCTTGTTCGAATGGCTGGGCAGCTGCGGTCACCCGCGGTTCCGTGACGTGTTACGTCTGGTCAAATAGCCTGCCGGTCGAGCAACACCGCGCCTCGCGGCTTGCGCGGGACTGAACGTATTGACACAACTGTTGGGCAATGTTCACACCCCGGGCGTCATTCCTTTGCAATGCTGGTCATGTCGTCCATGACGGCATCGCCGAAGACGGCGCGGGGGCAGGCTGATTCCCCGCTTGGCGCCTTCGATGTCAGGAGAAGAAATCATGAAGATCAAAACACTTTCCAAACTGTGCGCGGTTGCGCTGATCACGGCCTCCGCCGCCGGATGCTCGACTTGGGACAGCATGAGCCATAGGCAGAAGGCGACGGTCACGGGCGCGGGTATCGGCGGCGTGGCCGGCGCCGTCATCACCAACGGCGGTGTGCTGGGCACGGTGGGCGGCGCGGCCATCGGCGGCGTCATCGGCAACCAGGTCGGCAAGTAAAGCGCGCGGGCGCCGGCTCGCCGGCGCCCGCCAGGCAATCAAAAAAAGGCCCGTCCCGCATTGCGCGGGACGGGCCTTTCGCGTCCTTGCCTGAGCGTATGCGACAGCTAAGGCTGCGGCATCTCGATCTTGACCTCGAGTATCTCCAGCGTGTCCTGGCGTTCCAGGTGCACCTTGATATCTTCGGGGTTGATTTTCACGTATTTCGAGATGACGGCGATCAGCTCTTGCTGCAGTTGCGGCAAATAGTCGGGCGAGCCGTCGCGGCCCGAACGCTCATGCGCCAGGATGATCTGCAGACGCTCCTTGGCAACGCTGGCGGATGACTTTTTCTGACCGAGCAGAAAGGACAGAAGGGACATCGATTACTTGCCTCCGAATATGCGTTTCAGGAAACCGGGCTTCGCATAGTCGGTAAAACGCAGCGAACGCTCCTCGCCGAGATACCGGGCCACCACATCCTTGTACGCTTCCGCGACGTCGGTATCCTTCAGGTGGATGGCCGGCACGCCCTGGTTGGACGCTTGCAGAACGGATTCGGATTCGGGAATGACGCCGATCAGTTTGATGCGCAGGATGTCTTCGATGTCCGTCAGCGACAGCATTTCGCCTTCGGACACGCGCTTGGGGTTGTAGCGCGTCAACAGCAGATATTCCTTGACGGGTTCGTCGCCTTCCACCGCGCGCTTGGATTTGGCCGCCAGGATGCCCAGGATGCGGTCGGAGTCGCGCACCGAGGAGACCTCCGGATTGGTGACCACCAAGGCGTCGTCGGCGTAGTAGGCCGCCATCAAGGCGCCCGTTTCGATGCCGGCGGGCGAATCGCAGACGATGTAGTCGAAGCCCATCTCCTTCAATTCGTCGATGACCTTGCCCACGCCTTCCTGCGTCAAGGCATCCTTGTCGCGGGTTTGCGAAGCGGGCAGGATGAACAGGTTTTCCAGCTGTTTGTCCTTGATCAGCGCCTGCTTCAACGAGGCTTCGCCCTGGATGACATTGACGAAGTCGTACACGACGCGCCGTTCGCAGCCCATGATCAGGTCCAGATTGCGCAAGCCGACGTCGAAGTCGATAACGGCGGTCTTGTGTCCGCGCATCGCGAGGCCGGAAGAGAAACTGGCGCTGGTAGTCGTCTTGCCCACCCCGCCCTTGCCGGAAGTGACCACAACAGTACGCGTCATGTTGATAGAACCCTTATGTCCTGAGCAAATAAATCGCAGTATCGTAAAGCAAAACTGCGGGTTTAGCGCTTCTTCAACGCTCCTGGCAACCCTTGGTCACCAAGTCCCCATGCGGGGCGGCCTGCCGAGGCCGTCACGCTTTCAACGCTTCGATACGCAAAGTGTCGCCGTCCAGCCGGACCAGGGCCGGCTGACCGTGCAGCGTGGCGTCCAGTTTGTCTTCCACGACGCGGTACACCCCGGCGACCGCCAGCAGCTCGGCGTCCAGGTGGGTGGTGAAGATGCGCGCCGACGTGTCGCCGCGCGCGCCGGCCATGGCCTTGCCGCGCAGCGGCCCGTACACGTGGACATTGCCGTCGGCGATGACTTCCGCCCCTGGGCTGACCATGCCGATCACCACCAGGTCGGTGTGGCGCGCGTAGACGCGCTGCCCGGAACGCAAGGGGCGGCTGATCACCAGGGCGGATGAAGATTGCGGGTCGGCGGGCGTGGGCGAGGGCGACGACGTCGTCTCCCGCGCCGCGCGCGAGGGCACGGGCTCGCGCGTGCGTCCGGTCGCGGCCGGCGATGCGCTGATCGTGGCGGCCGGCGTCGCTTCTTCAGTGCCGCCTTGCGGCGCTGGCGCCGGCGCCGCGGTCAGGGCGGCGGCCGGCTGCGTGGGCATCGGCGGCGGCGAATTGCCGGCATCCGCCGGGGCCGTCCGGGCAGGCGGTGTCGATAGCTCTACCGGCGTCAGTCCCGCGGCCTGGGCGGCCTGCAGATTGTCGCCTTCGGCCACTACGCCGATGGGCGGCAGGTTGTGTCCACGCAGGGCGTCCAGTAGCGCGGGCCAGTCCACCGGGCCATCGACGCGGCTGGCGTCGATCACAACGGCTTCGTTTTCAAAAAAGCTGCCCGCGTCAGCCATGCGCTGATCGAGGGCGGCGGTCAGCCGGGCGATATCCGCGCTATGCAATACGACGCGCACGGCATAAAGCGTGGCGCTTTTGAAATCCAGGGCAAGGGAATCAGAGCTCATCTTTGCGGCGAAAAACCGGAAATGGCCGCCGGTTACGGCAACGACGGGCATGATAACCGAGCGGCCACCGGCCCGACCGTTGCCGCGACATTGCCGCGCGCCGGACGGTGGGACGGGCACATGCCTTGCGCGACAGCTGGCGAACCGTCATCGGCTGAACAGGAGTATTTCCATGAGCAATCGCGATACACCGCGCCGCCCTACCGGTCTGAGCGGCCAGGAAGAAGAAGCGCTGCGCACGCTGGAAAAGGGCTACGACCCGGATGGCGGGGCCTTGCCGGACAAGGAATTGCCCGTACATGACGATCGCGACCGCAAGCCCGGTGACGATGCAATGGATCCGCGGGGCCGTGAAAAGGCGTCTTCCGGCCGCCCGGCGGACGGCGGGTCATCGCGTCATGCCGGGCAGGACGGCGGAAAGACCGCCTCGTCCGATCCATTGGGCGAGGCCGAGCGCAAGGGGCTGCTGCCGTCCAATAACGTGGCGGCGCCACCCATGGACCGGCCCGACGACACGGGCTCATCGCCCACGAACCTGGATCCGGATCCCGGCCGGCGCCGCCCGTAGCCGCCGGCCGGGGAGGGTGGGGACGTCCGTCACCGGATCGCGTTGCGCGCCCCCGGCATCCGCCCGGGCCGCGCCATCGTCGACTCAGCCCTGGCCCCAGGAATCCTTCAGCGTGACCACGCGATTCAGGATAGGCGTTTCCGCCGTCGAGGTCGCGCTATCCAGGGTGAAATAACCCAGCCGTTCGAATTGCCACGTGACGCCCGGCACGAGTTCGGTGCCCGGCTCCAGCCAGCCATACACGGTCTGGCGCGAATGGGGATTCAAGGCCGCGATGAAGTCCTTGTCGCCGGCGTCCGGATGCGGATCGGCGAACAGGCGGTCATAAAGCTGGATCGTGGCGCCGATGGCGTGCGCCGCGCTGACCCAGGTGATATTGCCCTTGACCTTGACGCTATCCGCGCCCGGGGTGCCGCTCTTGGTTTCCGGCAGATACTCCGCCTGGACTTCGATCACATTGCCCTGGTCGTCCTTGACGAAGCCGGTGCAGCGGACCACGTAGCCGTACTTCAGCCGCACCAGATTGCCCGGGAACAGGCGGAAATACTTCTTGGGCGGCTCTTCGCGAAAGTCATCCTGCTCTATCCACAGGGTGCGCGAGAACGGAAACTCGCGCTGGCCCTGCGCCGGATCATGCGGATTGCGCGGCGCGTTGCACATCTCGACGCGGTCTTCCGGGTAATTGGTGATGACCAGCTTCAAGGGCTGCAGCACGGCCACGGAGCGCGGCGCGACCGGGTCCAGTTCGTCGCGCACCGCGGCTTCCAGCAGGCTGTAGTCGATGCGCGAATCCGACTTGGAAATACTGGTGCGATCGCAGAACAGGCGGATGGCGGAGGCCGGATAGCCGCGCCGACGCATGCCGAACAGGGTCGGCATGCGCGGATCGTCCCAACCGTCCACGTGGCCGTCGCGCACCAGCTGCAGCAGCTTGCGCTTGCTGGTCACGACATAGGTCAGGTTCAGGCGCGCGAACTCATATTGGTGCGGCAGCGGGCGCGCCAGCTGGCCCAGTTCGGCCAGCCGGTCCAGCGTCCAGTCGTAGAACGGCCGCTGGTCTTCGAACTCCAGCGTACAGATGCTGTGGGTGATGCCTTCCAGGGCATCCTCGATCGGATGCGCCCAGGTATACATGGGGTAGATGCACCATTTGTCGCCCGTCCGGTGGTGGGTGGCGTGGCGCACGCGATAGATCACCGGGTCGCGCAGATTGATGTTGGGCGACGCCATGTCGATGCGCGCCCGCAGCACCATGCTGCCGTCCGGATGCTTGCCGTCGCGCATTTCCGCCAGCAGGTCCAGCGATTCCTGGGCCGGCCGGTCGCGCCAGGGCGAGTTCCTGCCCGGTTCGGTCAGCGTGCCGCGGCTGGCGCGGATTTCTTCGGGCGATTGCTGGTCCACGTAGGCGTAGCCGGCGCGGATCAGCGCCTGCGCGAAGGCATACATGGTGTCGAAGTAGTCGCTGGCGAAATACAGCTGTTCACGGCCGTCGGCGGCTTTCCAGTCGAAGCCCAGCCAGCGCACCGCCTCGATGATGGCGTCGACGTATTCCTGGTCTTCCTTTTCGGGATTGGTGTCGTCGAAGCGCAGATGGCAAGTGCCGCCGTAGTCCCGCGCCAGTCCGAAGTTCACGCAGATGCTTTTGGCGTGGCCGATGTGCAGGTAGCCATTCGGCTCGGGCGGGAAGCGGGTGCGGATGCGGGCCGGGTCCAGGCCACCCTGGGCCTGCACCGCCGCCGGACCGGGAACGCCGGCCCAATGCTTGTCCTTGAAGCGCTCGGCCTTGAGGTCGGCCTCGATAATGTGCCGCAGAAAGTTGGCAGCGGCGGGGGGCGGGGAAGCAGTGGTCATGCTGTGCGTCGTAAAGGCGGCGGCAAAGGGACAATTTTGCCACGTTCGGCCGCGGCCGCCTCGGCAGCCTCCATGGCGAACCGGCGCGCCGGGCCGCGGCAAGGCCGCCCGGCGGGCGCAAACGCGTCTAAACTAGCGCCCACCATGAGCATCCCCCCCTTATTCCTGGGACGTCTGCAGTTCATCGCGTGCCTGGCCTTCGTGGCGCTTTTCATGGCGCTGGCGCTGGCTTTGTCCTGGCTATTGCTGTATTTCAAGCTGCGTGCCCGCGCCACCGGCGACGCAGGCTGGACCGCCGCCTATCGTTTCTGGGTGCGGATTTTCGCCCTGGCTTTCATTCTTGCGCTGGCCTCCGGGGTGCCCGTGCTGCTGCAGCTCGGCACCATCTGGTCGGGCCTGATGGACAAGATCGGCAATGTGGCCGGGCCGCTGCTGGGTTTCGCCGTGCTGTCGGTGTTCGCCCTGAAATCCTGCTTTCTGGGCGTCATGCTGTTCGGCCAGCGGCGCGTCTCGGAAGCCGTGCACACCCTGTCGGTGCTGATGGTGGCGCTGGGCCACGTGGCCACCGCGTTCTGGGTGCTGGCGCTGGTGTCCTGGATGCAGACGCCCGACGGCGCCGTCGTGGTGGACGGCCGTTTCCAGATCTACGACTGGGCCAAGGTGGTCTTCAATCCTTCGCTGGGATGGACGATAGGTTCGACGACGCTGGGCGCCCTGTTGGCGGCGGCATTCCTGATCATGGGCATTACCGCCTGGCAGGCCCTGCGCCGGCCGCTGGACGACGGCCAGCGCCTGGGCTTCCGGGCAGCGCTGGGCCTGGCCTGCATTTCGGTCGTGCTGCTGGTGCCCGTAGGGATAGGCATGGGCAAGCTGACCGCCCATTACCAGCCGGCCAAGGCGGCGGCCGCGCTGGCCTATTGGCATGAAGGCGATCCGCCGGACCTGGTCCTGCTGGGCTGGCCCGACGCCGACCTGTCCGCCAATCGCGGCGCCTGGACGGTGCGGGGCGCCGCGGCGCGCTGGCTGGGCCGCAATGTCAACGGCCATTTCCTGGCATTGGAAAACTACGCCAACATGCAGCCCCCGGTGGCGCTGACGTTCTGGTCCCTGCGCGCCATCGTGATCCTGGCGGGCCTGATGGCTTGCGCCGCCTGGGCCACCTTGTTCAAGCTGCGCAAACGCGGCTTCGATCCATCTTTCCTGTCGCGGCGTTGGCTGCGGACGCTGGCGGCGATGACGTTCGCGGGCGGGGCGCTGGTGGTTTTCGGCTGGGTCTTCACCATCGTCGGCCTGCAGCCCTACGCGGTCAACGGGGCCATCACGCAATCGGAAATCCTGGGCACGGCTTCGCCGCGTTCGCTGTTGTACGGCACCCTGGGCTATATGGTGTTGTACGGGGTGCTTTTCACAGCCTTCGTGCGCATGCTTTTCCATGCGGCGCGCTACGGCGTGGTGCCGGTGCGCAAGGCGGCGGGAGCGGTATCGTGATCGCGACGCTGGCCGCATCGCTGGGGCTCAGTCCGGACGATCCATCGTTCTGGATGCCGCTGGTGTTCATGGGGATGCTGTTCGTGCTGGTGGTGGCGGGAACAGTGCTGGACGGGTTCGACCTGGGCGTGGGCATTCTCCTGCAGCTGGCGCCGGCGGAAGAACGCGGGCGCATGCTGGGGCTGCTCAGCCCCTGGCGCGACGCCAACGAATTCTGGCTGCTGCTGGGTATAGGCCTGTTCGCGGCGGCGTTTCCATTCGCCTGGGGCACGGTGCTGGGGCAGCTTTATGCGCCGTTGACATTGATGGTGCTGGGGGTCGTGCTGCGCAGCGTCTCCTATGAATTCCGCTTGCGCGCCCGTACGGAATCCAAGCCGCGCTGGGTGACGGCGTTCTGGATCGGATCCTTGATGACGGCGTTCGGACAGGGCATGGCGCTCGGACGGATCGCCACCGGCTACCAGAATACCGCCGGCTATCACGGCTTTTCCTTGTTCGTGGGGTTGTGCGCGGTGGCGGCCTATGTGCTGCTGGGCGCCACCTGGTTGACGATGCGGGTGGATGGCGATCTGCAGCGTCGCGCGGTGAACTGGGCGCGTCATGCGATTCGCTGGACGGCCGCCGGCATGGTGGCGATCGCGGTCACGCTGGGGCTGGCGAATGCGGGCATCTTCTATAAATGGAGCAACCTGTCGCATCTTGGCCTGGCGGTGGCCGTGTGGGTCGCGATGCTGCTGGGCTTCGTCGGCACCGAAATGGTGTTGATACGGCTGCCGCGCCATGCCGAACGTTTCAGCTGGGTGCCTTTCGTGACCTGCGTGGGCCTGTTCCTGCTGATGCTGGGCGGCCTGGCCTATAGCATGTTTCCGTTCCTGATCCTGGACGATATGACCTTGTGGGACGGCGCCGCGTCGCTGGGTTCGATGCGCCTGGTCCTGTCCGGCGCGATCGTGGCCATTCCCTTGCTCCTGGTGTTCAACATCCTGGCGTACCGGTCCGTGTTCGGCAAGGCGCGCAGGGTGCCGGGCTAAGCGGGCCAGTCCGCCCGGGATCGGGCGGATCGGCCCGCATGCGCATGGCCGCGCCGCGGCTCAGGTCTGCAAGGGCAGAACGATCTCGACGCTCAATCCACCCCAGGGCGCGCTGCCCAGCGCCAGCGTGCCGCCATGCGCGCGCGCGATGGCGTCGGCCAGCGCCAGGCCCAGGCCGACGTTGCCGGTGCGGGTGCGGGCATCGTCCAGCCGCGCGAAGGGACGCAGGGCTTCGGCGCGGCGCTCGGCCGGTATGCCCGCGCCGTGATCGGATACGCGCAATACCGCTTTCCCGTCCTGTTCCGCCAAAGAAACTTCCACCGGCGGCGCGCCATGATGCAGGGCATTGGCGATCAGGTTGTCGAGCAGGCGCGCCAGCGCGACCGCGTCGCCATGCACGGTCATGGACGGGTCGCTATCGATCCGCAGCGTCACCGGCGAACCCGCGCCCTGCCAGCCCTGCACCCTTTCCGTCAGCCACTCGGCCAGGGGGATGGGCGCATAGCGGTAGCCGGCCGGATCGGTGCCGCGCACGAAACCGATGAACTGGTCGACCATGTACTGCATATCGTGCAGGTCCTTGCGCAAGCCTTCGGTCAGCACGGCGTCGTCGGACATTTCGATGCGCAGCCACATGCGTGACAAGGGCGCCTTGAGGTCGTGCGGCAGGCCGGCCAGCAATGTGCGCCGAACCGACTCCGACTCCTGCAATGCGTCCAGCATGGCATTGAAGCGCTCGCCGAGCACGCGCGTTTCGTGCGGGCCCGAGGGCTCGACGCGCTGCGGCTGTCCGGCGGCCAGTTTGTCCGCGGCTTCGGCCAGGCGCGTGATGGGGCGCGTGATGTGCCAGGAAAACCCGCCGGCCAGTATCAGGACCACGCCGAACACCGCCAGCCAGGTGATCACCATGGGCGTGGCCAGCGGCGGGTCCAGGCGGTCCAGCGGAATGACCAGCCACTCGCGCAGCTGTGGCGTATCTTCGCTGGTGGGATTGGGCGCCAGCGAAATGAATACCTCCGGGCGCGGACCGCGCGACAGCGCCACGCGCGTGCCGTCGTTCAGGCGTTCGTTGAGCTGGCGCACCAGCCCGCGCAGGTCGCGGCGGATGTCGTCGTCCGGGCCGTCGGGGCGCTGGCGGCGGTATTCGCGCAGCTCGGCCAGCCGGGCTTCGCGATCCGCGTCGGAAGCGCCGTCGCGCGGGGGCGGCGGCGGCAGGCCGCCGCGATGGAAACGGGCCAGTTGCGCCTCGGCCGGCAGGGAGCGGGCCCACAGATGCCATTGCCCGCCCGATGCGTCGCGCACGAAGCCGGCGCGGTCTTCCGCGGGCACTTCGGACACCGCCGCGCGCAGTGTGCGTATGGTCGTGACGATGTAGTCCATCACCACGTCGTCGATGAAGCGTTCGCGATAGTGCGAGCCGACCGCAAGCGTGCCGGCTTGCGCCACCAGCATGCAGCCCAGTACCAGCAGGATCAGGCGGGTGCGCAGCGAACGCGGCAGCAGTGACCGCGGCGAAAATTTCATCACGGAGAGAATCGGTAGCCTATGCCCCACACGGTCTGGATCCAGCGCGGCTGCTTGGGGTCTTCCTCGATGGCGCGGCGCAGCCGCAGGATGGCGATGTCGATGGCGCGATCATTGCGTTCGCCGGCGTCGTCGTCGCGGGCCAGGGCCAGCAGCCGTTCGCGCGACAGCGGTTTGCCGGCGTTGCGGACCAGGGCTTCCAGCAGGTTGATTTCGCCGCCGGTCAGCTTGACCGCGACGCCGTCGCGCAGCAGCTGCCGTGTGGCCGGTTCGAAGACAAAGGGACCGAAGCTGACGGCCGCGTCGCGCGTCAACGCCGACGGGCCTTTCTTGCGGCGCAGTACCGCCTCGATGCGCGCGAGCAGTTCACGCGGGTCGAAAGGCTTGCCCAGGTAGTCGTCGGCGCCGGCTTCCAGGCCGATGATGCGGTCGACGGCTTCGTCGCGGGCGGTCAGCAGGATGACGGGAATGTCCTCGCCTTGTTCGCGCAGGCGGCGGCAGGCGTCCGCGCCGTCGCCGCCCGGCAGCATGCGGTCCAGCACCAGCAGGTCCGGCGCGTAGCGGGCGATGCGCGCCGGCAGGTCGGCCGCGTCGGGCGCAAGCAGGGTGTCGTATCCGTGCCGGTTCAGGTAGTCGGCCAGCAGTTGCCGCAGGGCCGGGTCGTCGTCGACGACCAGCAATTTGGTATGAGGCGTTTCCATGTCCGCATATTGCGAGGCCGGCGCCCCGCCGGCAAGGGGAGGAAATGAACTGAAATCGGTAATCGACGGCAACTATAAGGCACAGCAGCGGGTCGGGCCGATTAAAATGCGGTGTTCGAGGAGGAGGCGGATATGTAACGGCCAGGGCGACGCCTTCCGCTACAGCGGGCCTAGACGCCGCGCGGATGAATACGCCCCCTGGCACCGGAATTTGGCCTTATGCATGTTTTAGTCTGGCGGCGTGTGTGTCGCGCCGCGCTTGCCGCCGCGGTGGCTGGCGGCGCCCAGCCGGGCGCGCAAGCGGCGACAGTCCCCGCGAACTCCACATTGCCCGTGACGGGCACCGTTAGCCCCGCGCGCGAACCGGTGCTGTTGGCGCAGGCCGGACGCGGCCTGGGCGTGCTGGCGCCCGCGCTCCCTATGCCGGTCAAGCCGCCTGCTTCGGTAGGTGTCACCGCCGAGCTCCTGCCGTGCCCGCCCGTGACAGCGCCGGCGGGCGAGGCCGGCGCCGCGGGCGCTGAGGTGAACGGCGCGTCGGCGAGCGCCGCTTCCGCGGATGTCGCCTCACGAAATGCAGGCCCGGGAAACGCTGGCTCTGCAGACGCCGCCCCAGCAAGCGTCGCCGCCGGGAACGAACCATCCGCGGATGCGGCGTCGGCTGACGCGACGTCGGGAAACGTCGCCTTGGCGGACCCCGCCGAGGCGGGTGCGGCCGCCGGCATATCCCGGCTGGACGCGCAGCCGGGCGGCTCCGGCCCGGAAGGCGAACTCCTGGGTTGCCCGGTCGTGCCCACCGCGGCGTCGGAAGCGGCCGATTCCATGGCCGGCGGTCTGGCCCTGGACTATGTCCCGCTGCCGCCGGGCTCCACCCCCGTCAAATGGGGCCGCCCGTTGGGTACCCCGAAACCGTGGTTCTCCAGCGTGACGCCCGAAGGCGGCATGCAACTGGGCGAACGCAGCCTGACCTATCGCGGCGTCGACGGTCCCTCCGTATCGCTGGGCAGCCTGACGCCGTTCGCGCCTGCCTGGAGCAGCGCCGCCACCATAGGCGGCGTGCAGGTCTCCAACCTGACGGCGAGCAGCGACAGCACCGTGCCCGAAGGCAAGCTGGGTTATTCGTCCGTGTGGGGACGCATCAACAACACCGATCCGGCGGTCACGGCCGGTGGCGTCCAGTACGGGGCGCCCGCGGGCAGCAACGCCGTGCGCTATGGGCTGACGCCGGACCTCACGCTCGAAGGGCAGGTGCAGAGCGCGCGGGCGCTCACCACGACGGGGCTGGGCACCACGTATTCGATGGGAGAGTGGGGCACGCTGCAAGGCGGCGCGACGCAAAGCCATTTCGATACCGCGCAGGGCCGGCGCTACAACCTGGGCTACAACGTCAAGGTATTCGACGCGGTCAGGCTGGGCTATGGCAATGAATTGACCAGCAGCGGCTACGGCGATTTGTCCACCTACCAGGACGGGACCTCGGCGACCAGCCAGTGGCGCAATACTTTCTCCGCCGGAGTGCCCATCAGCGGCTGGGGCGAACTCAGCGGCACTTATTCCGGCTTGCGCGACACCAGCGGCGAAATGCTGGAACGCCGCTACGGCATTTCGCAAAGCATGATGCTGTCGCCCAATGTGCGTCTTGCGGTGGGCGCGGACCATGACGTGATCACCGGCGATTACGGCGTGAACATGCAACTGACCATGCCGCTGGGCGGACGCTAGGCCGGCGCCAGGCCGCCGCGGCGACGCCCGGCCGCGAGGTCGCGTGTTCGCGATGTCCCGGCGCCCGCGCCGCCGGTCCGCCGCTCCTATAAAATGCCCGCCATGATGCTATCGGCTTTTCTTCATGTCTGAGCCGCGCGCCCTGGAAGTCCTGCGGCGCGTTTTCGGCTACGAGTCCTTCCGCGGCGAACAGCAGGCCATTGTCGATCACGTGATCCAGGGTGGCGATGCGCTCGTCCTGATGCCGACCGGCGGCGGCAAATCGCTGTGCTACCAGGTGCCCGCGCTGGTGCGTGAAGGCACCGGCGTGGTCGTGTCGCCCCTGATCGCGCTGATGCAGGACCAGGTGGATGCACTGACCGAACTGGGCGTGCGGGCCGCCTTTTTGAATTCCACCCAGGATTGGCGCGTCGCGCGCGAGGTGGAGCGCGCATTCCTGGACGGCGAGCTCGACCTGCTTTACGTCGCGCCGGAACGTCTGCTGACGGACCGCTGCCTGGACCTGCTGGACCGTGGCCGCATCGCCCTGTTCGCCATCGACGAAGCGCATTGCGTGTCGCAGTGGGGCCATGATTTCCGGCCGGAATACATGGGGCTGTCGCTGTTGCACGAGCGCTGGCCGCAGGTGCCGCGCATCGCGCTGACGGCCACCGCCACGGCGGCCACGCGCGCCGAAATCGCCCAGCGCCTGGCGCTGGATGAGGCCCGCCACTTCGTCGCCAGCTTCGATCGTCCCAATATCCGCTACCGCATCGTCGAAAAGAACGAGGTGCGCAAGCAGCTGCTGGACCTGATCAGCAACGAACACGCCGGCGATTCGGGCGTGGTGTATTGCCTCTCGCGCGCGCGGGTGGAGGAAACCGCGGAATTTCTCTGCAACAACGGCGTCCAGGCCTTGCCCTATCACGCCGGGCTCGGCGCTACCGTGCGCGCGGCCAACCAGTCGCGCTTCCTGCGCGAGGACGGCATCGTCATGGTCGCCACCATCGCCTTCGGCATGGGCATCGACAAGCCGGACGTGCGCTTCGTCGCCCACATCGATCTGCCGAAATCGGTGGAAGGCTACTACCAGGAGACCGGCCGGGCCGGCCGCGATGGGCTGCCCGCGACGGCCTGGCTGGCCTACGGGCTGCAGGATGTGGTGCAGCAGCGCCGCATGATCGACGAATCGCCCGGTGACGACGTCTTCAAGCGCAGGCTGGGCCAGCAGCTGGATGCGATGCTGGGCCTGTGCGAAACGGTGGAATGCCGGCGCGTGCGTTTGCTGGCGTACTTCGGCCAGCAGATCGGCCCCTGCGGCAATTGCGACGTCTGCCTGGATCCGCCGCAGGCCTGGGACGGCACCGTGGCGGCGCAGAAGGTGCTGTCGGCCGTGTACCGGCTATGGAAGGAGCGCGGCCAGCGCTATGGCGCCGGCCACATCATCGATATCCTGCGCGGCAAGACCACGGACCGCGTCAACCAATACGGGCATCAGACACTGTCGGTGTTCGGCGTCGGCGCGGATCTTTCGGACTCGGCGTGGCGCGGCGTGTTGCGGCAGTTGCTGGCGCAGGGGCTGCTTACCGTCGACCATGAGGGCTATGGGACGCTGGCGCTGACCGAAGCCAGCCGCGCGGTGCTCAAGGGCGAACGCCAGTTAATGCTGCGGCGGGAATCGCCCAAGGCGGCGCGCGCCGCCAAGAGCGCCGGAACGCGCGGCCGGGCGCCGGCCGTGGAGCTGCCGGCCGATGCGCAGCCGGTATTCGAAGCGCTGCGCGCCTGGCGGGCCGGCGTGGCTCGCAACCATGGCGTGCCGGCTTATGTGATCTTCCATGACGCCACGTTGCGCGAGATCGCCCTGGCCCGTCCCGGGTCGGCCGACGAGCTGGGCGGGATCAGCGGCGTGGGCGCGCGCAAGCTGGAAGCCTACGGCGACGAAATCCTGGAGTGCGTGGCCGGCTGCGCTTGAGGCGCCTTGCTTACCCGCCGAAGAGATCGCCCGTGGCGGCTGTGGCGCCCGCGGGTGGCGTCAATCCCAGGTGGCGCCAGGTCGTTTGCGTGGCCATGCGGCCACGCGGCGTGCGCTGCAGATACCCGTGCTGGATCAGATAGGGTTCGATGACGTCTTCGATGGTGTCGCGTTCTTCGCCTATGGCGGCGGCAAGGCTGTCCACGCCCACCGGGCCGCCATCGAATTTGTGCACGATGGCCTCCAGCAGCTTGCGGTCCATCAGGTCCAGCCCCTGCGGGTCGACTTCCAGCATGGCAAGCGCGGCGCCCGCGACCTTGGCGTCGATGCGCCCCTGCGCCTTGACTTCCGCGTAGTCGCGCACGCGGCGCAGCAGGCGGTTGGCGATGCGCGGCGTGCCGCGCGCCCGCCGGGCGACTTCATCGGCGCCTTCCGGCGTGATGGCGGCTTGCAGCAGCGCGGCGCTGCGGCTGACGATGTGCGCCAGGTCGGTGGCGTTATAGAACTCCAGCCGCGACACGATGCCGAAGCGGTCGCGCAGCGGATTGGTCAGCATGCCGGCGCGGGTGGTGGCGCCGACCAGCGTAAAGGGCTGCAGGTCCAGCTTGACGCTGCGCGCGGCCGGACCCTCGCCGATCAGGATGTCGATCTGGAAGTCTTCCAGCGCGGGGTAGAGGATTTCTTCCACCACCGGCGACAGCCTGTGGATCTCGTCGATGAACAGGACGTCGTTCTTTTCCAGATTGGTCAGCAGCGCCGCCAGGTCACCCGGGCGTTCCAGCACGGGGCCGGAAGTCTGCCGCAGCTGCACGCCCATCTCATGCGCGATGATGTGCGCCAGCGTCGTCTTGCCCAACCCGGGAGGGCCGAACAGCAGCACATGGTCCAGCGCCTCGCCGCGCTTGCGGGCCGCCGCGATGAAGATCTCCAGCTGTTCGCGCGCGCGGTCCTGGCCGACATAGTCGCGCAGGATCTTGGGGCGCAGGGCGCGCTCGATCGACTCCTCGTTCGGGGATACGGGCTGCGGCGCGACGAGTCGGCCGGCGTCTGGGCGGGATGAGAGGGAGTCGGACTGGATGGCCATGAGGGGAGCGGCGAAGAATGCCGTGATTATCGTACACCACGGGGCCCGGCGCGACCCGCGCCGCCACGCCGCGCCCGCTGCCACACCGCGCCCGCCGCCACGCTGCCGCCGGGACAACGACGGCGCGCTGCACTATCATCCTTCGGTTTTCGCCAAACTCCTCGCCTAGGAAAAAACATGTCCCGCGAATTGCCCACCTATGCCGACGTCGCCGCCGCCAGTGAAAGACTGAGCGGCGCGGCGCATCGCACGCCGGTCCTGACGTCCACCACCGCCGACGCCCGGGCGGGTGCGCGCATCTATTTCAAGTGCGAGAACTACCAGCGCATGGGGGCATTCAAGTTCCGCGGCGGCTACAACGCCATCGCCCGGTTGACGCCCGAGCAGCGGCGCGCGGGCGTGGTGACGTTTTCTTCCGGCAATCACGCCCAGGCCATCGCGCTGGCGGCCCGGCTGCAGGGCGTCTCGGCCACCATCATCATGCCGCTGGACGCCCCCGCGGCCAAACGCGCGGCGACGGAAGGCTACGGCGGCAAGGTCGTCACCTACGACCGCTACAAGGAAGACCGCGAGGCCGTCGCCAAGCGCCTGCAGGCTGAAACCGGCGCCACGCTGATTCCGCCCTACGATCATTTCGACGTCATCGCGGGGCAGGGCACCGCGGCCAAGGAATTGTTCGAAGAGGTCGGGGAGCTGGATTATCTGTTCGTCTGCCTGGGCGGCGGCGGCCTGCTGTCGGGATCGCTGTTGTCGGCGGCCGCGCTCAGTCCCTCCTGCAAGGTGTACGGGGTGGAGCCGGAGGCCGGCAACGACGGCCAGCAGTCGCTGCGCGCCGGCCACGTCATCCCCATTCCCACGCCCAAGTCCATCGCCGACGGCGCCTTGACCACGCATCTGGGCGAGCTGACCTTCCCCATCATCCGCCAGCACGTCACCGACATCGTGACGGTCAGCGACGCGCAACTGATCGATGCGATGAAGTTTTTCGCCGAGCGCATGAAGATGGTGGTCGAGCCCACCGGCTGCCTGGGCGCGGCGGCGGTGCTGAACCAGATTGTTCCGACCCGCGATGCACGGGTCGGCGTCATCATCAGCGGTGGCAACGTCGACCTGAAAGCCTACGCCGGCTTCCTGGGCTCCTGATCGCCCGGCATGGTGGCCCGAGCCGGCGCGGCCAGGCGGCCGTCCAGCCGGGCCGGGCCAGCCCATGCCGCCGATCGGCCAGGCCCGCGGTCGGCCGGCGCCGTTTGTCCCGCTTGCATCAACCGGTCGCCACGGCGCAGAATCGACCCTGTTTTGGATCGACGCGGGAGCGGCGGATGCGCATCCTTGTCATAGGCGGCACCGGCTTCATCGGCCGTCATCTGGTTGCGCGCCTGGGCGTGGCCAAGCACCAGGTGCACGTGCCGACGCGCTTGTACGCGCGGGGCCGCGATCTGCAGGTCGTGCCCACCGTGACCCTGTCCCAATCGAACGTCTACGACGACGCCACGCTGGACGAGCTGCTGGGCGATTGCGATGCCGTCGTCAATCTGGTCGGCATCCTGCACGATGGCCGGGGGCGTCCGTATGGTCCCGGCTTCGCCCGCGCGCACGTGGATTTGCCACGCCGTATTGCGCAGGGCTGTCTGCGCAATGGCGTACGGCGGATGATTCACGTCAGCGCGATCGGCGCCGATGTTGATGGCCCCAGCATGTATCTACGGTCCAAGGGCGCCGGCGAGGCGGCCGTCCGCGATACTTTCTCCGGTGTGCCGGACCCCGCATGGACCATCGTGCGGCCAGCCGTGGTTTTCGGCCACGACGACAACTTCACCAACCTGTTCGCGCGCCTGGCGCGCTGGCTGCCGGTGCTCCCGCTGGCCGGCGCGCAGTCGCGCATGCAGCCCGTCTATGTGGAGGATGTCGCCGCCGCCATCGACACCATGCTCGCCGACCCGCACACCTACGGCAAGGTCTACGAGCTGGCCGGGCCGCAGGTGCACACCATGGGCGCGATCGCCGGTATGTGCGCCAAATGGAGCGGTCATCCGCGCATGGTCATCGACGTTCCGATGGGCCTGGGCCGTCTCCAGGCCGCCGTCCTGGCTTGCCTGCCGGGGCGGCCGCTGATGACGCCGGACAACCTGGACAGCCTGAAGGTGGACAGCGTCAGCCGCGCCAGCATGTCGACGGAGCTGGGCATCATACCCACCGCGATGGAAGCCGTCGTGCCGGGATACCTGGGCCGGCCGCGGGCCCGCGGCATGTAGCCCGCCCAGGAGACGAGCCGTGCTTCAGCGCACCAGCGACTTCAATGCCTGCCGTATCCCATCCGACACGCCGACCCCTTCCGGCAGGGTCTTGAGCGCCGCCAGCGATTCTTTTTCCGAATAGCCCAGGGCCAGCAGGGCGTTCAGGATGTCCGACTGGCTATCGGGCACCGCATGCGGCGTCGCGCCTATATCGGCGCCCAGTTTGCCGCGCATTTCCAGCAGCAGGCGCTCGGCGGTTTTCTTGCCTATGCCCGGTACGCGGGTCAGCCGCCCGGATTCCTGCAGCGTGATCGCCTGCGCCAGGTCCGCCACGGACAATCCGGACAGCACCGACAGGGCGGTACGAGCGCCGATTCCGCTCACCTTGATCAGTTCGCGGAAGGCGCTGCGTTCCGCCACCGTGGCGAAGCCGTAGAGCAGATGCGCGTCCTCGCGCACCGTCAGATGCGTGTACAGCGCGACCCGCGCGCCGTTCTCGGGCAGGGAGTACAGCGTGCTCATGGGCACGTCGACGTCATAGCCCACGCCGTTGACGTCCACGCAAACGGTGGGAGGCGATTTTTCGATGAGCGTGCCGGTGAGTCTTCCGATCATGATCGATTCGTTCTGAGGTGTTGAATAAGTGTGGCCGGCCAGGCGCGGCCGGCTAGGCGCGGCCGGCCAGGCGCGGCCGGATCCGATCCTACCCCGACAGCCGTCCGCCACGCAGACGCATGCGGCGGCGAACGGGTGCCAGCGGCTGGTTCAGCGCCGCCAGCCGATCGGCCAGCGGGCCGACGTGGGCATGGCAGATCGCGCAGGCCAGCGCGTCGGCCGAATCGGGCGCCGGCAAGCCGTCCAGCGCGAGCAGGTGGCGCACCATTTCCTGCACCTGCTCCTTGGCCGCCCGGCCGGTGCCCACCACCGACTTCTTGATCTGCAGCGCCGTGTACTCATGCACCGCCAGCCCGCTGTCGGCCATGGCGCACAGCGCCGCGCCGCGCGCCTGGCCCAGCAGCAGCGTGGATGCGGGGTTGGTGTTCAGAAAGACGATTTCCAATGCGGCGACGTCCGGCCGCGTCTCGCGGACGACTTCGCGCAGGTTGTCCAGGATCACCTTCAGGCGGTCGGCCAGCGTGTTCATGGGCGGCACGACCACCGTGCCGCTGGCCACGTAGCGCAGGCGCGGTCCGTCGGCGTCGATGACGCCGAAGCCGGTGCGGCGCAGGCCGGGATCGACGCCCAGGATGCGCATCAGTGGCGGAAGTGGCGGGTGCCGGTCAGCACCATCGCAATGCCGTGTTCGTCGGCCGCGGCGATGACTTCATCATCGCGCACGCTGCCGCCCGGCTGGATCACGCAGTTCGCGCCCGCCGCGACCACCACGTCCAGGCCATCGCGGAAGGGGAAGAACGCATCGGACGCCACGGCCGATCCGCTCAGCGTCAGGCCGGCGTTTTCCGCCTTGATGGAGGCGATGCGCGCGGAGTCCACGCGGCTCATCTGGCCCGCGCCCACCCCCAGCGTCATGCCGTCGGCGCAGAACACGATGGCGTTGGACTTCACGTACTTGGCGACCTTCCAGGCGAACATCATGTCCAGCATCTGTTGCTCGGTGGGCTGCTTGCGGGTCACGACCTTCAGCGCATCGGGCGCCACCGTGAAGGAATCCGGCGTCTGCACCAGCCAGCCGCCGCCCACGCGCTTGACGTCGAAGGCGTTGTGGCCGGCGCCGGTCGGCACTTCCAGCACGCGGACGTTCTTCTTCTTGGCGAGCAGCGCCAGCGCGGCGCCGTCATAGGCGGGCGCCAGCAACACTTCCAGGAATTGCTCGCTGACGGCTTCGGCCATGGCCGCATCCACCGGCCGGTTGAAAGCGATGATGCCGCCGAAGGCCGACGTGGGGTCGGTCTTGAAGGCCTTGCGATACGCTTCCAGCGCATGCCCGGCAACGGCCACGCCGCAGGGATTGGCATGCTTGACGATGACGCAGGCGGCGCTGTCGAAGGTGCGTACGCATTCCCACGCGGCATCGGCGTCGGCGATATTGTTGTAGGAGAGTTCCTTGCCCTGCAGCTGGCGGTAGTTGCCCAGCACGCCCGCGGGGCGTTGCGGGTCGACGTAGAAGGCCGCCGACTGATGTGGATTCTCGCCGTAGCGCAGGGCCTGCTGCTGGCGGATCTGGATCGTCAAGGTTTCGGGCCAGGCATTGCGCGCCGGCGTCGCTTCCTGGGCCGGCGCGGCGTCGGCCAGGCTGCTCAGGTAGGCGGCGATGGCGCCGTCGTAGGCGGCGGTGTGCGCATACACCTTGGTCGCCAGCGCCAGCCGCAGCGCGTAGGAGGTGGTGCCGCTGGCATCGATTTCCGCCAGCACGCGGGTGTAGTCCGCGGGATCGATCACCACCGTGACGCCGCCGGCGTCCGTGCCGTGATTCTTGGCGGCGGCGCGCAGCATGGCGGGGCCGCCGATGTCGATGTTCTCGACCGCGTCGGCGAAGGTGCAGTCATCGCGCGCCACGGTTTCGCGGAAGGGGTACAGATTCACGACCAGCATGTCGATGCGGTCTATGCCCTGGGCCTGCAGCGTGGCCATATGCTCTTCGCTGTCGCGGCGGGCCAGCAGGCCGCCGTGGATCTTGGGATGCAGCGTCTTGACGCGGCCATCCAGGATTTCCGGCGAACCGGTATGCGCGGCCACTTCCGTGACCTGCAGGCCGACGTCGGCCAGCAATTTCGCGGTGCCGCCGGTGGACAGCAGGCGCACGCCGCGCGCCGCCAGCGAGCGGGCGAATTCAACGATACCGGTCTTGTCGGAGACCGAAATTAGGGCGGTTTCGATTTTCATGATGGGAGTCGGGAAAGCGCGACGCGGATCGCGGGCGGCGGATGGAGTCAAACCTGGATGTTGTGCGCGAGCAGCTTCTTGCGCAAGGTATTGCGCGTGATGCCCAGCATTTCGGAAGCGCGGGACTGATTGCCGCCCGCCCGTTCCATTGCCATTTCGAGGACCGGCCGTTCCACGCAACGCATCACCATATCCCACATATCGTGGGGTTCGGCGTCACCCAGGTCTTCGAAATAGCGCTCCAGGCTGGCGCGCACGCATTCTTCCAAACCATCTTTTTTACTCATGTCGAGGCACAACTATTTTTGTTTATGTGACTGGCGGTCAGGCCGCCAGCAGGGTTTGCGCGTGGCCGGCCTGCCCAGGCCGCCCGTCGCGCGGAAAATGATCGAACCAGGCGCCGACGGCGCGCGCCTGCGCGGCGGTATCGTCGATGCGGTTCATCGCGGCGCGGAAATCGTCCGCGCCGGGCAGGCCTTCGACGTACCAGCCGATGTGCTTGCGGGCGGTACGGACGCCTGTGTGTTCGCCGTAGAACCGATAATGGTCGTCCAGGTGCTCGAGCAGCAGGTCGCGCATTTCACCGTAGGTGGGCGGGGCCAGTCTGGCCCCCGTGCGCAGGTAGTGGTCGATTTCGCGGAAGATCCAGGGCCGGCCCTGGGCGGCCCTGCCTATCATCACGGCGTCGGCGCCAGTGTAGTCGAGGACGTGGCGCGCCTTCTCGGGACTGTCGATGTCGCCGTTGGCCACCACGGGGATGCGGATGGCGGCCTTGACGGCGCGGATGGTGTCGTATTCGGCGTGGCCGGTGTAAAGATCGGCGCGGGTGCGGCCGTGCAGGGTCAGCGCGGCGATGCCGGTTTCCTCGGCCAGCCTGGCGATGCGCAGCGCGTTGCGGTTTTCGCGGTCCCAGCCGGTGCGGGTCTTCAGCGTCACCGGCACCCCCAGCGGCTGGCAGGCGCGCACCACGGCGTCCAGGATGCGCGCCACCAGGTCTTCATGGCGGAGCAGGGCGGACCCCGATGCCACATTGCAGACCTTCTTGACCGGGCAACCCATGTTGATGTCGATGATGCGGGCGCCGCGCTGTGCGTTGAACACGGCGGCCTCCGCCATCATGGCCGGGTCGGCGCCGGCGATCTGCACCGACACCGGCGCGATCTCGCCGTCATGGTTCAGGCGGCGCGAGGTTTTGACGCTGTCCCACAGGCGCGGATTGCTGGCCGCCATTTCCGACACGGCGTAGCCCGCCCCCAGCCGCTTGCACAGTTGCCGGAAAGGGCGGTCGGTCACGCCCGCCATGGGCGCGACCAGCACGTTGTTGGGAAGAGTCCAGGAGCCGATCTGCATCCGGCGGATTTTACCCGGGCCCGATATGGCCCGAATTACGCCGGGTTGGCGACTGTTGGCGCAACGCAGTTGACAACTGTCGGATCACGCCTGGTTTGCTGCCTTGGTAGCGGCGTAGCTGCCCCTGTTTTTTGACAGTCCCCGACCGCTATCGTCGGGGAAGTCGCTACGCGGCGATCACCATGACCAGGACACCACGCCGACAGCGGGTCGCCGACAGCCTCGCGAGCGAGGGGCCTTGCGGTTCAGGCCCGCCATCCTTGCAGCAGATGCCTGGCGAGCGGCGCGCGCAGCGGCGCGGCCAGATCCAGCCCCAGCAGGGCAAGCCCGCAGGCGTGCTCGACGGGAGCCAGGCCGGTGGTAAAGACGCGCGGCAGCAGATCCGTCAGCGCGGTGGTCAACCACCGATCGCCGCGGCGGGCGCCGGCGAATTCGCGCAAGGCCGCGGCCGGGTCCCCGGCCGGATCGCGCAGCCAGGACGCCAGCGATTGAGCCAGGCTGGCGGCGTCGCGCAGCCCCAGGTTCAGGCCTTGTCCCGCGACCGGATGCAGGGTTTGCGCCGCATTGCCGATCGCCACCACGCGGCCATCGACCTGCGTGCGCCGCATGCTCATGAACAAAGGCGCCACATGGCGTTCGCCGATGCAGTCGAGCGTTCCGAGCCGATCGCCGAAGGCCTCGGTCAATGCGCGCGAGAAAGCCGCCGTTTCCAGCGTCGCCAGCGCTGCCGCGCGTTCAGGCGCGCAGCACCACACTACCGCGTAGCAGTCGGCCGCCGCGGGATGGGGCAGCAGGGCCAATGGCCCTTCGCGGGTGAAGCGCTCGAATGCCCATCCGCGCCGCGGCCTGGCGGCGCGTACCGCCGTCAGCACGGCGTCCTGGCCGTATTCGCGGCGCAATTGCCCTGTCGCGGCGCCGTCGGAGACGACCGCCACCGAACAGCGAATCTCCCGCTCGTCCGCGGCGCGCACGATTACACCGTCGCCGGTGCGCGCGGCCACCCGCGCGCCGTCGGCGTGCACGACGGTGACGCCCGAGCCGGCCACCGCGCGCGTCAGCGCCTCGCGCACGGCCGGGTAGGACGCCACCGCGCCCAGTTGCGGCACCTGGAAATCGGTGTGGCGGATGACGGTACGGCCCAGGCGTCCGCGTTGGGAGACATGGATGGTTTCGATGGGCGCCGCCGGAGCGGGGCGCGCGCCCAGGGTGTCGAGCAGGACCAGGCTGCCGTGGTTCAGCGCCAGGACACGCGAGTCGGCCGTGGCGGCCTGGGCGGCCGCCGCCGCGGATGGCGCTTTGGCCGGCGCGGCGCCCTGGACCAGCACGATGCGCGACGCATCGTCCGTCACTCTCGCCAGCATCAGCGCCAGCGCTTGTCCCACCGGGCCCGCGCCCAGAATCGCGATAGGAAATGCGGAGTCGTTCATGCGGCGATTCTATCCCGGCCGCCGCGGGCGGGCCCGCGCCGCACCGCGAACCGTGGGACCTTACGGTGGCGCAGCCCGTCGGCGGCTTCGGCACCTCGGCGCACCCCCGCGCACGCCGCCCGCCAGCGCGTGATCCGCTTACAATCGCCGACGCTGCCTAGTCCGCGTGGGGTTTCCTATGGTCGATGCTTCTTCCGTTCTGCAACCGCCGCGCCGCGCGCCGCGCACCAAGGTGCGGGCCGGCCTGCTCGCCCTGTTCTTCGGCTGGATGGGCGCGCACTGGTGGTATCTGGGCCGCCGCGGCGCCGTCTGGGTCACTCTTTACGCGGTCGTCTGCCTGTTCGCCACGCGCTGGTTTCCGGTCTGGTACGACAACCCGGCCTTCTTCCTGCTGTTCATTCCCATGATCGACGGCTTCATCGAAAGCGCGGTGCTGTGCCTGCGCGCCGATGAAAAATTCGACCGCGCCTACAACGCCGGTCTGCCCGCCTCGCCGCGGACCGGATGGGGACCCGTGCTGGTGGCGCTGGGCGCGCTGCTGATCGGTTCGATCTGCGCGATGTTCGCCATCGCCATGGTGGTGGTCTATGTCTGGCAGGCCATGGGCTGGCTGGAAGGCTACGTGCTCTGACGCCGCCTATTCCCGCATCAGCGCCTCGATTTCCCGCGCATCCACCGGCACCGCGCGCGTAATCAGCTCGCAGCCTTCATCGGTGACCAGCGCGTCGTCTTCCGTGCGGATGCCGATATTCCAGAATTCTTCCGGCACGCCATCGGCCGGCCGCACGTAGATGCCGGGCTCTATCGTCAGGATCATGCCCTTCTGCAATACGCGCCAGGGGCGCTCGGTTCCAGCGGGCGCATCCGGCATGCGGTAGTCGCCGACGTCGTGCACGTCCAGCCCCAGCCAGTGACCGGTGCGGTGCATGTAGAAGCGGTTGTAGGCCTTGGATTCCAGCACGCCGTCCAGGGAGCCCTGCAGCAAGCCGGCGTCGATCATGCCCTGGGCGAGCACCCGTACCGCGGCGTCATGGCCGTCGTTCCACGTCAGGCCCGGCCGCGTCGCCGCGCTGGCCGCATCCTGCGCCGCCACTGTCAGGTCGTACAGCAACCGCTGCGGTCCGCTGTAGCGGCCATTGACCGGAAAGGTGCGCGTGATGTCCGAGGCATAGCCGTCCACTTCGCAGCCGGCGTCGACCAGCAGCAGATGTCCGTCCTCCAGCACCGCGTCGCCCGCGGGATAGTGCAGGACGCAGGCGTTCGGCCCCGTGGCGACGATGCTGCCGTAGGCGGGCGACTGCGCCCCATGTCGTCGAAACTCATAGAGCAGTTCGGCTTCGATTTCGTACTCGCGCATGCCGGGGCGCGCGTGGCGCATGGCGCGCGCGTGCGCGCCCGCGGAGATCCGCGCGGCGCGCCGCATGGTGGCGATTTCCGTCGCATCCTTTACCAGCCGCATTTCGGCGACGATGGGCAGCAGGTCCTGCTGCCGTCCGGGCGGGCGTTGTCCCGTCCTGGATTGCCGGCGCGCCGCTTCCGTGGCGCGGCGCAGGCATTCGTCGATGCGGCTGTCGCGCAGCACCGACGCGAATAGCGTGGGCTGGTCCAGCAGCATCGCGGGCAGCATATCGTCCAGGCTTTCCACCGGATAGGCCTCGTCGAAGCCGAAATGCGCCAGGGCGGCGTCCGGTCCGAAGCTGCGTCCTTCCCAGAGTTCGCGGTCTTCGTTCTTGTCGCGGCAGAACAGCACGGCGCGATCGGTGTCGCCCGCAAGCAGTACCAGCCATGCCTCCGGCTCCGGAAAGCCGGTCAAATAGAGAAAGTCACTGTCCTGCCGATACGGATATTCCGCATCGCGATTGCGGATGGCCGGCCGCGCCGCGGGCAGCAGGGCGATGCCGCCGCCGGCCGCCCGCATGATGTCCTGCAGCCGCTGGCGGCGGGCGATATGGGGGGCGGGGTCTAGTGGAGGCAGGCTCATGGCATATCCGGCTGTGTCCGATGGGCTACTTTACCGCGCGTCATGCAAGTTTCACGGTACAGCATGATCTATTCGCTGCTACAATCCGGCCCGTTGTCATCGGGGAGTAGCCATCCTTCCCCAAGGAGTTTGCGTCAACACACTTGGCGGTCCACGACCCCATGGCGCAAACGGCTTCCGTAACGGCCGCGCTTTTCGCGCGCCGGACGGACCCGCCAGGCGAGACCTTTGGCCACGATACGCTAACCCAGCCGGGCGAGCCGTATCGTCGCGCCATTGGAATCTGCTCGTCCGGCTGCGTGATCATGATTGCGTCTATCGTGCTGTTTTTCGCATCGGCGGCGGTGATTTACTTCGCCTGCGAGTATTTCGTCAATGGCGTCGAATGGGTGGGCCATCGGCTGGAGTTGGGGGCGACGGCGGTAGGTACCGTGTTGGCGGCCTTCGGCACGGCCTTGCCGGAAAGCGCCGTAACCTTCATGGCGGTCGTCTTCGGCACGACGCCGGACCAGAAAGACATCGGCGTCGGCGCGGCCATGGGCGGTCCGCTGGTACTGTCGACCCTGGCCTACGCGGTGGTGGGGCTGGCGCTGCTGCGCCTGCACGGGCGGCGTCCCGCGGGCGCGGACGATGCCTGCATCAAGGCCGACCAGCAACGCCTGGCGCGCGACCAGCGCTGGTTCATGGGCATCTTCGTATTCAAGGTGGGACTGGGCCTGATCGCATTCGCCTGGAAGCCGTGGCTGGGCATTCTGTTCCTGGGCGCCTATGCCCTGTACGTCAAACGCGAACTGGCGGCGGAAGAGACTTGTACGGAAGCCGACGTGCTGGAGCCGCTGAAGCTGCGGCCGCGCGACCCGCGGCCCACGATGGGTTGGGCCTGTTTCCAGACCGTCCTGGCCGTGGTGGCGATCGCCATCGCTTCACGGGTATTCGTGTTGCAGATCGAGTCGCTCGGCGAGCTGCTTGGCGTCTCGCCCCATGTCGCGGCGCTGCTGCTGGCGCCCGTCGCCACCGAACTGCCCGAAATCATGAACGCCATCATCTGGGTGCGGCAGGGCAAGGAGCGCCTGGCGCTGGGCAACATTTCCGGCGCGATGATGATCCAGGCGACCATCCCCAGCGCCCTGGGGATATTCCTGACGCCCTGGATGCTCGACGGCACCCTGCTGGCCGCTGGCCTGTTTACCATGCTGTCCATCGGCGTCCTGTGGCTGCGGTTCCGGCAAAATTCCATGAGCCTGGGCACGCTGTCGGCCGTCGGCGGCCTGTATGCGTTGTTCGCCGGTTACATAGGCTGGCATTTCTACGCCTGAAGAGACGCTACGTCATTGAGCTGATGGGGTAAACCCGTTTACAATAGGGACTTCGAATCCCCAGGAGTTGCTACGTGAATACAGATTCCGGCGACAGTAGTAGTCGACCTAGTGTCGGCGTCGCTGCCTGATAGGGTTCACGCAGATCAGCTCTGCCGCACCCTATTTCGCAGGGTGCGGTTTCCAAACCGCTCACTTCCCCGTTCCGCTTCCACTGGCCTGCCCATACTCGATGGCGCAAGGCCCGCCAGAGCCGTGTGCCGCGACAAGGCATACGCGTACCTGGATCAGCGGTACGGCCTGCCTTTGCGCAGCGCAGTCGTTTGAATCGTCCGTCGTCAGATCCGCGGCCATGCCTTGCTTTATGCATACATGACCCGGGTGGCGCCGTGACGCGTGTTCACGCGGGACCCCGCTTCAGCAAGGAGGCCACCATGCGTGTTTTCGATTTGTTCCTGCGCCGTGCCGGTGTCGGTCGTGCCACCATGCCCGATCGTCGCGGTGCGAGTTCGCGCTTGACGGTGGTCTGTCCGCGCGACGCGTTGGGCGCGGTGCGCAAGCAGATCGTCTCCGACTTCAAGGCGGCCGGGTTGACCGTATCGCAGATGCAGGTCGACCAGGGCCGCGACCGGCAACTGGCTTCGGCATGCATAACCGTTAAATGCCCTGCGGAAATGAGAACGATACTTATGTCTCAAGCGCGCCAATTGCAGGCGCATCCGAGCATCAAGCACGTACACTTCGGTGACCTTCGCCGCGCCGCATCTTGAGCCAATAGGAAGCCCGCGGCCGGAAGCTTTTCTGAGGCTGCGTGCAATGAAGCAATACGTTTTATCCGCCGCGCTGACCAGCGCGGCTTTCTTTTATCCCGCGGTCGGCTATGCCGGCGCGGATGACGACATGCCTGCCGGCGTCGCGCTGTACGGCTTGATCGATATAGGCGTCGCCAGCCAGCACACCTCCGGGCAGGGCACGCGCAACAGCATGATTACCGGCGGGCAGACCGACTCCCTGTGGGGCATGCGCGGCAAGGAAGACCTGGCCGACGGGTGGCGCGCGTCGTTCCAGCTCGAAACGGGATTCAATGCTTCCAACGGCCTGGTGGAAGACGACAGCAACCGCCTCTTCAATTACAACGCCTGGGTCGGCCTGGGCCATGCCTCCTTCGGCGAATTGCGCCTGGGGCGGCAGGCGACCATCGCCAACCAGTTCGCCGGCGATCTCGAACAGGCGGGGTGGAAGGACATGGGCCTGGGCGCGACGTTCAAGGCTTCGGACACGTTCCAGTTCGACAACACCGTGAATTACCTGTCGCCCAGTTTCGGCGGCCTGCAGTTCGGAATGGGCTATTCCTTCAACGCGGACGACGGCAGCGCATCGGGCTTCCGCACCGCGGACAACAACCGCGCCTATAGTGTCGGCCTGCGTTACGAGCAGGGACCGCTGCTCGCGGTCGCCACCTGGGATCAGATGCGGCTGGGCGCGGCCGACGTCGGTGGCGCGCGCCCGCGCGCGCTGCAGCTTGGCCTGTCCTATGACTTCGAGGTGGTGAAGATCGCCGTGGCATGGACGCGCCAGCAGGATGGGTTCGTGGGCCTGGACGGCGCCGATCCGGATGGCCTGGGCCTGGATCTGGGGCCAGCCGCTTTCGTGCACGGCGGGCGGGTCGATGCCTGGTACCTTGGCGCCACGGTGCCGATGGGGCCTGGCAGCCTGGTCGCGCAATGGTCTCCCGCCAAGCCGTCCTGGTCATGGGAAGACGGCCAGCATGCCCGCACCGCGCAGGTGGCCACGCTGGGCTATATCTACCCGCTGTCCAAGCGCACCAGCCTGTATTCCTTCGTCGGCTACGCGCGTAACTACACGTTGGACAATCAGTTCGATCCGGGCAACTCCCACACGACGCGTGTCGCGGTGGGTATGACGCATCAGTTCTGACCGTGGCTGGTCCGTGACTGGCCGGGGGCGCCGTCGCGCGGCATGGTTGAGGACGCTCGGCGCGATGACGGTCGCGGCGACTACAATGGCTTTTCGTCCGCCGCCATGCAGGCGCGGCGCATTTCGGGATCCCGCTCTTGCTGCTGCTCGATTGGCTCACCCCTTGGGAATTTTCGCCGACGCTGGTGGCGCTGTTCGTCGCCGGCGGAGTGCTGTTCGTGCGCGGCGGTCGCGTGCATCACGTGTCGGCCACGCGCAAGGCGTTGTTCTGGTCCGGCATGGCGCTGCTCTACCTGTCGCTGCATACGCGGCTGGACTATTACGCGGAGCGGATGTTCTTCATCCATCGCATCCAGCACTTGGTCCTGCATCATCTCGGTCCGTTGGTGATCATGGCCGCCTATCCTGGGTCCGCGATGCGCGCCGGCTTGCCGGCTGGCGCGCGCCGCTGGCTGCACGGCTTTCGCGCCACAAGCTTGGGGCGCCTGGTGGAAGCCACGCTGACGCACAAGATCCTGGTGCCGGCCTTATTCGTGTTCCTGGTCGTGGTGTGGCTGCTGCCCACCGTGCAGTTCTACTCCATGCTGGATTGGCGCTTGTACCGCCTGATGAACTGGTCGGTCGTGATCACCGGTTTCCTGTACTGGAATCTGATCCTGGACCGCCGTCCCAGCCCGCCCGCCGCGATGTCGCCGGGAGGCCGCGTCATCTCTCCCATCCTGACGATGGCGCCGCAAATGGTGGCGGGGGCCTATATCGCGCTGACCCAGAACGATCTGTATCCCTTGTTCGAATTGTGCGGCCGCGCCATACCGATGCCCGCCTTGATGGATCAGAGCATAGGCGGCTTGACCATGTGGATACCCGCGGCGCTGGTGGAGCTGGTCGGCCTGTTGGTCGCCCTGGGCAATCTGATGCGCTTGTCCGGCAAGGGCCGGCTGCCGGTGCGCGGACGGCGCGGAAGGATGGGAGTGGCCGCGCCGCCGGCCGCCCGTTAGCCTGGACATACCGGGCCACGCTTTGCCGGGCGCAGTCGTCCGCGATTCGGCGAGGCCGGCTCGGTCCCGGCCGCGCCTGCAAGCCGGGACGGGCGTCAGTGGCTGCGTTACTTCGGCTCCAGCCCGTGGTACTTGCGGCCCAGCGCCACCGTGGCTTCGAACATGCCATGCTTGTTGCCGCAGTCGTATCGCGTGCCTTCGTAGCGATGCGCGAACACAGCGCGTTCGCGCATCAGCGACGCGATACCGTCGGTCAACTGGATCTCATTGCCGGCACCCAGCTTGGTCGCGCGCAGGTGTTCGAATATCTCCGGTTCCAGCACATAGCGGCCGACGACGGCAAGGGTCGAAGGCGCCTGATCCGGTTCGGGTTTTTCCACGATATGCGTGACGCGCTCGGTGCGCTCGTCGACCTGGCGGGCGGCCACGATGCCGTATTTCTTGGTTTCCGCACGCGGCACGTCCTGCACGCCGAGCACGCTGCCGTCATACTTGATGGCGGTGTTGACCAGTTGCTTGAGCACCGGCGTGTCGGCGTCGATCAAGTCATCCGCCAGCACCACCGCGAAGGGCTCATTGCCCACCGCGGGCTCGGCGGTCAGTACCGCGTGGCCCAGTCCCAGCGGCGCGGATTGGCGGATATAAATGCAATTGACGCCCGGGGGCAGAATGCCGCGGACCATGTTCAACAGCTCGACCTTGCCCTTCTTTTCCAGATCCGATTCCAATTCGGGCGCCGAGTCGAAATGGTCTTCAATGGCCCGCTTGTTGCGGCCAGTGACAAATACGAGGTCCGTGATGCCGGCCGCCACGGCTTCTTCCACGGCGTACTGGATCAGGGGCTTGTCAACGACAGGCAGCATTTCCTTGGGCATGGCCTTGGTGGCCGGAAGAAAGCGGGTGCCCATGCCCGCAACAGGGAAGACAGCTTTTCTTATGGGTCGCATTGGAACCTCGGTATGATGGAATATCGGTATCGCTAGGAAAGGGATCTTTGTGCGTGGCTATGATACTCGCATGAAACGCCGTACCCCGCGGCCATCGTTCGGCGTAAGCAAGCCGCTCATGCTGTTGCTTTGTGCTTCATTATTGGCCGGGCCGCCATCGGCTGCTTGGGCTCAGCCGGTTGGGCTACCTTCGATGGGCGCCGCGTCGGCGGACCAGTTGTCGCCGTACGCGGAA
Source organism: Bordetella sputigena (assembly GCF_965137885.1). Taxonomy (NCBI): domain Bacteria; kingdom Pseudomonadati; phylum Pseudomonadota; class Betaproteobacteria; order Burkholderiales; family Alcaligenaceae; genus Bordetella; species Bordetella sputigena. The sequence goes on along the minus strand of NZ_CBCSCA010000003.1, from coordinate 193,251 downwards.
CGGCAGTTGGGTAACCTGATCATGGCTGAAGGCCGCCGTGATCCGACGTACATCAGCGACCCGGAAGTCAACCAGTACCTGACCTCCATGGGCCGCAAGCTGGCGGCCTATGCGCCCGGCACGGTCCCGACCGTCGATCTGTTCGGGGTACGTGATCCGGAGATCAACGCCTTCGCCATGCCGGGCGGCTATATCGGCGTGAACAGCGGCCTCGTCGTCGCCACGCAAAGCGAATCCGAACTGGCCGCGGTGCTGGCCCACGAAATCGGCCACGTCGTACAGCGGCATATCGCACGAGGCATGACGCAGGGCAAGCAGACCGGCGCCATCATGCTCGCCTCGCTGGCGGCGGCGCTGCTGGCGGGGCTGGCCGGAGGCGGGGGCAATCTGGCCGTGGGCGTGGCGGCTTTCGGGCAGGCGGCCGCGATCGACCGCCAACTGGGCTTCTCGCGCGATGCCGAACGCGAAGCGGACCGCGCCGGCTTCCAGATGCTGACCAGCGCGGGCTACAACCCCAGCGGTATGTCGCACATGTTCGAGCGCCTGATGAACGCCTCGCGCCTTAACGAAGGCATAGGCGGCGGCGCGTGGGCGTCGACGCACCCGCTGTCCATCGACCGTATGTCCGATATCGAGAACCGCGTGCGCAACCTGCCGCCGGGACATCATATCGATAGCGACGACTATTGGTACGTGCGTGCCAAGCTGCGCGTTATCCAGGGCCAGGATACGGCGGGCCTGCGCACGTCGGCGCAGCAGTTCCAGGACGAAGCGCGCACGCTCACCGGCGTGCAGCAATCGGCGGCCTATTACGGCCTGGCGCTGGGCGCCTTGCGGCGCGAAGATCTGGCCGGCGCCGACCGCTATCTGAAGCAGGCGATGGCGGGCGGCCGTTCTTCGGCGGAACTGGACAGGCTGGCCATCGATCTGGCCAATGCGCAGAAGGATCCGGCGCGCGCGCTGTCGCTGGCGGAGGCGGCGTGGAAGGCCTGGCCGGGCCGCTACGCGATCGCGATTGCCTACGTGCAGGCCTTGCAGCAGGCCGGGCGGGATACGCAAGCGCAGGCTTTCCTGCGCGAACGCATCAAGCAATGGGGTGAAGACGAGCCGGTGTTCTACCAGCTATTGGCGCAAAGCGAGGAAAAGGCCGGCGACCGCGTGCAGGCGCGGCGTGATATGGCTACCTATTACACCGCGATCGGCGCCTTCCCCGCCGCCGAGGCGCAGCTGCGCCAGGCGCGCGATATGTCGCGCGATTTCTATGTTTCGTCGCAGATCGACGTGCAGATCAAGCAGGTCAGGGACAAGCTGGACGAGCAGCGCGAACTGCTGCAGCGGTTCAAGAGCTGACCGGCCCGGCGGCGGCTCAGCCGCCGGTTTCGAAGAAGCGCCCCAACCGTTGAGGCAGCCAGCCCAGATGCGCGGGGAAGGCTCCCGTGGGAAAGCCCGCGTGGCCTCCGTTGGCCGGCTGGTGCAGCAGCACTTGCGACGAGCAATCCGCCGGCCCCGGCAGCGCGGGCTCCGGGAAGAACGGGTCGTTGCGGGCGTTGAGCACCAGCGTCGGCACCGCGATCGCGGCCAGCCAGGGCTTGCTGGAGGCGCGCGTCCAGTAGTCCAGTGCGTTGCGGAAGCCGTGCATGGGCGCGGTATAGGCATCGTCGAAATCGCGCAGGTTGCGCGCATGCGCGATGCGCATGACGTCGATGGCGCCGGGAAAGCGCCGCGCCTTTTCCAGGACCTTGTGCTTCATGGTGCGCAGGAAGTACGCGCTATAGATACGGCGATTGATGAAGCCGCGGCACAGGCTGTTGCCGCCCGCCACCAGGTCCAGGGGCACCGAAATGCCGGCGCACGCCGCCAGCCAATCCACCGCCTGTTGTTGTTCGCCGATGTACTTCAGCAGCGCGTTGCCGCCCAGCGATACGCCCACCGCATGCCAGCGGGCATGCGGCACGCGCGCGCGCACGCTGGCCAGCATGAATCCGACTTCTTCCGAATCGCCGGAATAGTAGGCGCGCGCCAGGCGGTTGGGCGTGCCGGAGCAGCCACGGAAATGCGCAATCGCGACAATCCAGCCGCGGGCGCGGAAATAGTGCGCGATGGCCTGCGCATAACGGCTCAGGCTGCCGCCTTCCAACCCATGGAACAGGACCAGCGCCGGCGTCCCGGGCAACTGCGGCAGCGACGCCCAATCGGCGTCGACGATCCAGCGCGCCGCCGCGGTCTTGGCCGTGACGACCGGCGGCGCCACGGCGGGTTGCCCGTCCGCGGATTTATGGGGGAACAGGCCGGGGCCGGTCCAGTCGATGTCGATGAAGTCGCCATCCGGCGTGTCGACGCGTTCCCGCACGAAAGCAATGCGGTGATAGCGCGCCAGCGTGGCGGCGTACAAGGTCTGGCTATGCCCGTCGGGCAGCCAGCGGGGCACGGGGCAGGGAGTGGTATCCAGGCGGGCGGAGGCCAAAAGCTGTCACCCGCCTAATGCAGCATGTCGGGGACGTCGTGCAGGTCCAGCAGCCCGGCTTCCGCCGGAGCCGCGGATGCATGGTGCATGACCATGCGCCAACCGGTCGGTCCCTTGTGGTAGACGTTGGTGGCGTAGCAACTGACATAGCCGTCATGCGGCCCCCTGGAAGAGCCGACGTGTTCGACCAGGATGTGCACCGCGCTGCCCATGCTTTGCATGATCAGCGGCCGCATCGGCCGTACGTGCAGCGGGCCCGCCGCCAGGATGGTCTGCCAGGATTCTTCCACCGCCTTGTGGCCGACGATGCGCATGCCGCCGGGGTGGATGCATACGATTTCCTCATCGTCGGCCCAGACCTGCATCAGGCGGGTCAGGTCGGCGTGTTCCAGCGCTTCGTAGAAGGCGTCTTCGGTTTCTTGCGGCGTGGCGAACATGGGCTGGTCGAACGAAAACGAAGTGGACGGAAAGCGAAGCCGGCGTGGCTTGCCGCCGATGGCGAAAGGGTCGGCCCGGGGCCGGCGTATCGCGATCAGCGAATCAAGGGCGGGCAGGCGGGCAGGGTGGTCAGTGCCCGTGGCTGCTCAGCACGGTGCCCGGCTTCAGGCGGTATTCGGCGCCGCAGTACGGGCAGCGCGTCGACCCGGTATGGGCGACATCCAGGAACACGCGTGGATGCATGCTCCACAGCGGTGCCTTGGGGCCGGGGCAGTAAACGGGCACGTCTTCGGCGCCGACCTCGATGATTTCATGTTTGGAGGCAGTGGCGGCAGCGGTCATGGCAGGTCCTGAAACGATGGGTGCTTCGAATAGCGCAACGATAGCGGAGGATTCGGTGTACGGGTAGGTGCGGGCGTCATACCTGGGTCAGCCACGCCTGGTACTTGGCATTGCGGCCCTGCACCAGGTCGAAAAACGCTTTCTGCAGGCGTTCGGTGACGGGGCCGCGGCGGCCGGCGCCGATGCGGCGATTGTCGACTTCCCGGATCGGCGTGACTTCAGCCGCGGTGCCCGTAAAGAAGGCTTCATCCGCGATGTAGACGTCGTCGCGGGTCAGCCTGCGGGTCAGCACCTGGATGCCGAGGTCGGCCGCCAGCGCATGGATGGTGGAGCGCGTAATGCCCGTCAGCGCCGAGGCGATTTCGGGTTCGACCAGCACGCCGTCCTTGACGATAAAGATGTTTTCGCCGGCGCCTTCCGCGACGAAGCCTTCGGTGTCCAGCAGCAGGGCCTCGTCATAGCCGTCCTGCAGCGCTTCCGAGTTGGCGATGATGGAGTTGGCGTAGGTGGTGGCCACCTTGGCGCGCGGCATGGTGACGTTCACATGCTGGCGCGAATAGGACGACACCTTGACGCGTATGCCTTCGGCCAGGGCCTCTTCGCCCAGGTAGGCGCCCCAGGGCCAGGCGGCGATGGCGACGTGCACCTTGGCACCCTTGGGCGATACGCCCATTTTTTCCGAGCCGTAGAACACCAGGGGACGCAGGTAGCAGGATTCCAGCCGGTTGGCGCGCACCACTTCGCACTGCGCGGCTTCCAGCGTTTCGGCGTCGTAGGGAATGGGAATCTGATAGATGTGGGCGGAGTTGAACAGCCGTTTGGTGTGATCCCGCAGACGGAAGATCGCCGTACCGTTGGCCGTCTTGTAGGCACGGACGCCTTCGAACACGGACAGGCCGTAGTGCAGCGAGTGGGTCAGCACGTGCGTCGTCGCATCGCGCCAGGGAACCAGCTTGCCGTCATACCAGATGAATCCGTCGCGGTCGGCCATCGACATGTTCGTTCTCCTTGAGTGGCCGGTATTGTATCAAGCAGCCGGCTACAATATGCCCCATTCCGGTGCGGGTCATGCCCCGCTATGCGCCATTTTTGTCCGCCCCTGGTAGCGGCATCAACCACTCGATCAGGTCCGCTGTTGTCGTCCGAGCCGACAGTTTCCGATACCGATACGCTAGCAATCCGGCAGGAGCGGTGGAGCGCCGCCCGCCAAGGCGTGCGGGCCGTCGCGCCCACGCTGATCGCGACCGGTGCATGGGGCCTGGTGACCGGCGTCGCCATGGTCAAGTCAGGCCTGACGGAATCGAAGGCGCTGTTGATGTCGCTGGCCCTGTATGCCGGCTCGGCGCAGTTGACGTCGCTGCCGCTGATCGCCTCCGGCGCCCCGCTGTGGCTGATCTTCGCCGCCGGCTTCATCGTCAACCTGCGCTTCCTGATTTTCGGCGCGGCGCTGCATCCTTATTTTCGCCATCTGTCCTGGCCGCGCCGTCTGGCGCTGGGGTACTTCACCACCGACATGGGCTTCGTGATGTTCGTGCCGCGCTACGGCGACGCCCGCGTGCGCGGCACGCGCGAACAGCTGTGGTTCTTTGTCGGCGCGATCGCGCCGGGCTGGTTCGTCTGGCAGGGCTCTTCCATCGCCGGGATCTACCTGGGTGCGCTGGTGCCCTCGGCCTGGTCGCTGGACTTCGCCGCGGTGCTGGCGCTGCTGGCGATCGTGGTGCCGCTGGCCACCACGCGGCCCATGCTGGCGGCCATGATCGCCGCGGCCGCGACCGCCTGGGTTGGACAGGTATTCCCGCTGCGCCTGGGGCTGACGGCGNCNGTGGTCGCCGGGGTGGCGGCGGGCATGCTGGCCGAACGTTATGCGCGGGGGCGGGCATGAACCTGGACCTGGCCTCGGAAGACGCCTATGTCTACGCCGCCATCGCGCTGTTGACGCTTTGCAGCGTCATCACGCGCGCGGGATACCAATTGTTCGGCGATTATCTGCCGCTGTCCGATGGCGTGCGCCGTGCCTTGCGCTATGCGCCCGCCGCCGCGTTGACCGCCATCATCATCCCGGATCTGTTGCCCTGGAAGGAGGGCGTGGGCCCTCAGCTGGACATGAGGCTGCTGGCCGGCGTGGTCGGGGTGCTGGTGTTTCTGCGCACCCGCAGCGCCGTATTGGTGATTGTCGCGGGCATGCTAGTGTTGTGGGGCCTGCGCTGGCTGGCGCCCTGATGTCAGCTTGATGCGCGGCACCGCGCCGGCCGCCACCCGGCGCGCACCTCCGCCGCCGTGGTGTCGCGCCTGTTGCGTCCCTCATAAATCGGGTGCCGGACTGTCAAGCGGTGCTACCTGCGTTAAAATCCAGTTATCCACAGCAATCCGGGCCTGATTCCTTCTGTTTTCGTGCTTGCACGTGGCCTCGGAATCTGCCTACTCCATGACTGAAACCACTTCTTCCGCAGCGCCTTCAACGGATGCGCCGACTATGGCGTTTTCGGATTTCGATCTGCATCCGCTGCTGCTGGCATCGATCACTGAAACGGGGTACACCACCCCCACCCCCATCCAGGCCCAGGCCATCCCGGTCGTGATATCCGGCCGCGATGTGATGGGGGCGGCGCAGACCGGTACCGGCAAGACGGCCGCTTTCACCGTGCCCATCCTGCATCGCCTGATGCCGATGGCCAATAGCAGCGCGTCCCCCGCGCGCCATCCCGTGCGCGCGCTGATCCTGACGCCGACCCGCGAACTGGCCGATCAGGTCGCCGAAAGCGTCAAGCGCTACAGCAAGCGCACGCCCCTGCGTTCCGCGGTGGTATTCGGCGGCGTCGATATCGGTCCGCAAAAGGAAGCGCTGCGCAACGGCTGCGAAGTCCTGGTTGCCACGCCGGGCCGCCTGCTGGATCACGTGGAGCAGAAGAACGTCAACCTGGGACAGGTCGGCATACTGGTGCTGGACGAAGCGGATCGCATGCTCGATATGGGCTTCCTGCCCGATCTGGAGCGCATCATCCGCTTGCTGCCGGCCCAGCGTCAAAGCCTGCTGTTTTCCGCGACGTTCAGCAATGAAATCCGCAAGCTGGGGCGTTCGTATCTGAACCAGCCGGTGGAAATCGAAGTGGCGGCGCGCAATGCCACGGCCGATACCGTGACGCAGATCGCCTACGAAATGAGCAGCGAAGGCAAGCGCGCCGCGGTCGTGCACCTGGTGAAGTCGCGCAACCTGAACCAGGTCATCGTGTTCTCGAATACGAAGATCGGCACGGCGCGGCTCGCCCGGCAGCTGGAACGCGACGGCGTCAAGGCGGAATCCATCCACGGCGATAAAAGCCAGGCCGATCGCATGAAGGCGCTGGAAGCATTCAAGGCGGGACAGCTGGAAGTACTGGTTGCCACCGACGTCGCCGCGCGCGGACTGGACGTCGCGGGCGTGCCCTGCGTCATCAATTACGATCTGCCGTACAACGCCGAAGACTACGTGCATCGCATCGGCCGCACCGGCCGCGCGGGCGCCTCGGGCGAGGCCATCGCCCTGTTCACGCCGAGCGAAGAACGCCTGCTGCTGGACATCGAAAAACTGATCAAGCGGCCCGTGCCGCGCGGCCATCTGGACGTGCCGGCCGAACTGATCGCGCGCAGCCGTGGACACGGCGACGACGCGCGCGGCGGCCGCGAAGGCCGCGAGTCCTCGGGACGAGGTTCCAGTGATCGCCGCTATGGCGAGTCCAGCGCCCGCCAGGGCGGTTCACGTCAATCGGGATCCCGTCAATCGGGGCCGCGCCAGGCGCCGGTGGACGACTTTTTCTTCAAGCCCTACGTGCCCAGCAATCCGGCGCCCGAGTCGGCGCCGGCGGAGGCGCCGTCCGAGCGTGCCGCGCCCAAGCGCAAGGTCGCCGTGCTGTTGGGCGGCAGCCGCAAGCCTTCCTGATCCGACAGCGACGCCGGCAACGAGTCCGGCGCCACAGCGCGGCGCTACCGTCCGGCGCCCGTGTGCGGGCGGCGGCGGAGCCGCAACGCTACGCCGCCAGCAGTGCGCGCACGTCCGGCAAGCCCGTTGCCACGGCGGCGCTATCCGGTCCCAGCGTAGCCAGCAGCCGTTCCAGATGACCGATGTGCGGCAGCATGGGGCCGTAGAAGACCGTCTTGCCGGCGCGCTGCACCAGCAGCGTAGGAAAGTTTTCCACCTCTTCGTCGCCCAGCAGATCCGGATGGTCTTCGATGTCCACCCACACGAAAGCCGCGGCCGGCGTCTGCGCCGCCAGCGCGTCGAATTTCGGCCGGTATTCCCGGCAGGTATCGCACCAGGCGGCACAGAAGCAAGCGACCAGGTCGATGTCGGGGCGTTGAAGCAGGGCGCGCAGGGCGGCCGTATCGTTACCGGGTTCTAGGGCGGGCATGGGGGGCGGGCATATGGGTCGAACGTATGCATCGAACATACGGGGCGACGGGACGAGTATTTATTTATCATACCTGCGATGCACAACCGGACCATCCTCATGCCCGCATCCTCCTATCCATCGCCGAACCCGCCGCCGCTCTCCGCCGGCATGGCCGGCGTGTGGCAAGCCTTCAAACGTGCCGCTGTGTCGCAGTGCCATCCGGCGATGCTGTTCGCGGTACTGCTGCCTTTCCTGATCGCGCTGGTGGGCGCGATCCTGCTGTTGTGGTTCTGCTGGACCCCGCTGACGGACTGGCTGCGCGACGAAGCGTCCCACTGGAGCGTCGTCAACAATGTCGACGAGTGGCTGGTCACGGTGGGACTGTTCTCGCTGAAGGTCTATCTGGTGCCGGTGGTCGCCGCCGCCATTCTGCTGCCGGTGTCGGGAATACTGGGACTGGCCATCGCGGCGATATTCGTCATGCCCCTGGTACTGCGCCACGTGAGCCAACGGGAATACGCGGCGGTCAGCAAGCAAGGCAGGTTTGGCACCGCGGTCAGCGTCTGGAATGCCTTGTGGGTGAGCCTGGCCTTCGCCCTGGGGTGGCTATTGACGCTGCCCCTGTGGCTGGTGCCCCCCATGGCCGTGCTGTTGTCGGTCTTCTGGTGGGCCTTCGCGTTTTCGCGCATGATGCGCGTCGATGCCATCGTCGAGCACGCCAGTCCGGAAGAACGGCGCATCCTGCTGCGCCGGAACAACCTGGGCTTCTGGACCGTGGGATTGATATGTTCGCTGATCAATCTGCTGCCGCCGGCCTGGGTGTTCCTGCCGGTGTTCTCGGCGCTGGTATTCGCCCATTATGGTCTGGACGCGCTGCAGCGCCTGCGGCAGGAAAAGGTCATCGAAATGGCGCCGCGCTGATCGTCCGCCATGGGGCGATAATGCGGGTCGGCGGCCATCGCGCCACCGGCCCATTTTCATGCCCTACCGGAATCCAAAATGTCTCTCGATCCCGCCACGCCCCGCATCGGGCTGATCATCGTCGGCGACGAAATCCTGTCCGGCCGCCGGCAAGACAAGCATTTCTCCAAGGTGGTGGAGTTGCTTTCCGCGCGCGGACTGCGCCTGGCCTGGGCCGAAATCCTGCCGGATGATAGGGAGGCCTTGATCGCCGGCTATCGCCGCAGCTTCGCCAGTGGCGACATCGTGTTTTCCTGCGGCGGCATCGGCGCCACGCCCGACGACCACACGCGCCAGGCGGCGGCCGCCGCGCTGGACCTGCCCTTGGTCTTGCATCCGGACGCCGAACGGGAGATCGCCCTGCGCTGTGCCGAGATGGCCGAGAAAGGGCAGGGCTCCGCGGATATGAGCACCCCGGAGAACCAGCGCCGCCTGGAGATGGGGCGATTTCCGCAAGGCTGCGAAGTCGTGCCCAATCCCTATAACCGGATACCCGGGTTCTTCATCCGCGACCATACCTTTGTGCCGGGTTTTCCGGTCATGGCCTGGCCCATGCTGGAATGGACGCTGGATACGCGCTACCGCCACTTGCAGCACCAGACGGCGCATGCCGAGCATGCCTTTCTGGTCTACGGGCTGCCGGAGTCCCGCATCGCGCCGGTCATGGAAGAAATCCAGGCGCGCTGGCCGGGCGTGAAGGCCTTCAGCCTCCCCAGCGTCGGCGAAGACGGCCGATCGCCGCATATCGATCTGGGCGTCAAGGGGGAGCCGACGGCCGCCGCCGAAGCCATGAATCATCTGCGGGCGGAAGTCGAACGTCTGGGCGGGCGGCTGACGCCGCCCGTGTGAGCCTCGCCTGGGTCTCGCGCCGGAGCCGATCCCCGGTCCCCGCGCCGCGCGCCGGCGGGCGCGCGGGCAGATGCAGGGCGGCGGGGCAGCAGGGAACGGTGCCGCGGGCCAGTTGCCAAACCGGGTCGCGTATTTCACAATACGGGAAATAACGAATTGTTGCGCCGCCGCATAGGCCTGCCACCCTGGCCGGTACGCGGGACCGGCGCATAGAGCTTATGACCCGCCTCTCCTCCCAAGGCAACCCCGCCCAGCAGCAAGGCGATGGTCACACGACCATTGCGATCCAGGTGATCGAGCGCGCCATGCGGCTGCTCGACGCACTGGCGGCGCAGCCGGAACCGGTGACCTTGAAGGAACTTGCATCGACCACCGGCCTGCACGCGTCCACGGCGCACCGGATCCTGAACGATCTGGTGGTGGGCCGATATGTGGAGCGGGTGGACAACGGGGTTTACCAGCTGGGCATGCGGTTGCTGGAACTGGGCTCGCTGGTGAAAGGGCGCCTGAACGTGCGCGATGCCGCCAAGGCGCCCATGCACGAGCTGCACGAGCTGACCGGACAGACCATCAATCTTTCGGTGCAGCAGGGCGACGAAATCGTCTATATCGATCGCGCCTGGAGCGAGCGCTCCGGCATGCAAGTGGTGCGCGCGATAGGCGGACGCGCGCCACTGCACCTGACGTCCACCGGCAAGCTGTTCCTGTCCATGGCGGAGCCGCGGCAGGTGCGCGCCTACGCCTCGCGCACGGGATTGGCCGGCCATACCGGGAACAGCCTGACGCGGCTGGACCAGCTGGAGCAGGAGCTCTCCACGGTACGCAGCCACGGCTATGCGCGCGACAACGAGGAGCTGGAAGTGGGCGTGCGTTGTATCGCCGCCGGCATCCACGACGACAGCGGCAAGCTGGTGGCGGGCCTGTCCATTTCCGCGCCTGCCGAGCGCATGCGGGACGAATGGATCGGGCGGCTGAGGGATACCGCCGCGCGGATTTCGGCGTCGCTGGGTTATGACATCCGTTCGGTCGACGCCGGGTTCGGACAGATCGGTGCCGCGGGAAATGGCGACGGCCGCTAAGAACAGGCGCGGTCGGAAATGACGCCGGAGGACGGCCCAGCAGGGCGGCGGAAGATCCCGCGCGCGCCCGCAGGATCAGCCGTCGATGGTTCCACCGCGTGCCGCGGCATGCTCGGCAATCCGCAGCAAGTCTTCGTCCTCTCCATAGCGACCCACCAGCTGTACGCCCAAAGGGAGACCGCCCGGTCCGCGCGTGACCGGCAGGGCCACGGTGGGCAGATGCAGCAGGGTCCACAGTGCGCCATAGCGCGGCGAGCCGGAGTTCTCCAGCCCGGCCTCCGCCTCCCCATCGGTAGCCGGATAGACCAGGGCATCGACGTCGTCGAATAGCATCCCGGCGCGGGCGCGGGCCAGCGCCGCGCGCCGCTGCATGGCCATATAGGAGGGCAAATCAATGTCCTCGCCGCCGGCCATGCGCGCGGTCAGGCGTGCACTGAGCCGGCCGGCATCCGCGCGGCGCTCGTGGGCAAGGGCGTGGCGAGCGTCATAGGCCACCAGGCGGCCCTGGTCCTCTATCAGCGCTTCGAAGTCGGCGGGCAGCGAACGCTCGCTGATCGCGAAACCCGCGGACGCCAGCCGGTCGACCCATGACCGCAGGGCCTGAACCGCCCGCGGGCTGGCGTATCGCCACTGCGATGACAGGCAGATGCCGAGCCTGTAGCGGCTATCCGCGGGCGCCGATTCGAAACGGCGGCCATGGATGCCCAGCACGGTGGCCGCGGCATCGCCGACATCGCGCGCGAGGACCCCCACGGTGTCCTGCATGGGACTCAGCAGCCCCACGCCCGCTGTCGACACGAGGCCGAAACTGGGCTTGTAGCCGACCACGCCGCAGTAGATGGCGGGACGCGTGATGGAGCCGGTGGTCTGCGTGCCCCAGGCCACCATCGCCATGCCGTCCGCCACCGCGGCCGCCGAGCCGCTGGAAGAACCGCCCGGGGTGTGCGCCAGATTCAAGGGATTGCGCGTGGGACCGGGCGTTTGCGTGGCGAACTCGCTGGTAACGACCTTGCCCATGAGGACCGCGCCCTGCTCGCGGGACAGGGCCACACAGGCCGCGTCGCGGCCGGTGCGATGCCCGGCATAGATCGCCGAGCCATAGGTCGTGGGGTAATCGGCGCTCTGGATAACATCCTTGACGGCGAAGGGGATGCCGTGCAGCAGGCCGCGGCGACGGCCCGCATCGACCTCGTCGGCCTGTGCGCGTACGCGTGCCGGATCGCAGGCGGCATAGGCCCGCACCTGGGCATCGCGCGCCGCCATACGCGCCAGGCATATCTCGGCCAATTCCCGCGCGCGTAGCTGGCCAGCCTCCATCCGGCGCAGCGCCTCCGCGATGCCGGGCAATACATTCGATCGTTCCATCTTCTACTACTCGAGGCGGATGTTGGCGTCCTTGATGACCTTGGCCCACTTGTCGTGCTCAGCCTGCACGAAGCGCGCGAAGTCCTGCTGGCTGCCGGAGTTCGGCTCGGCGCCCTGGCGGCGGATCTGTTCCGCGGTCGCGGGCGAGGCCAATACCTTGGCGGTCTCGTCATGCAGGCGGGCGACGATCTCGGGCGGCATCCTGGCCGGTCCGAACAAGGCGAACCAGCCATCCACGGCGTAGCCCGGCAGGCCGGCCTCCGCGATCGTCGGAACGTTCGGCAGCAAAGGCGAGCGCTGCGTGGACGTGACGCCCAGCGCCACCAGCTTGCCGGCTTGTATATGCGGCAGGCAGACGGGCAGGTTGCAGAACATCACCTGTACGCGATTGCTCATCAAGTCGGGCAAGGGCTCGCTGCCTCCCTTGTAGGGGATGTGGACCATATCGGTCCCGGACATGTTTTTGAACAACTCCGCCGATAGATGCTGGCTGCCGCCGGCGCCGCCGGACGCATAGCTGTAGTTGTTCGCCTTCAGCTCCTCGATGAGGGCCGCGACGCTGCGCGCCTTCACTTGCGGATTGACGACCAGCACATTGGTGACCGACGCGACATTCGCGATGGGAACGAAATCCTTCATCGGGTCGAACTTCAGGTTCGAGTACAGGCTGGGATTGATGGCGTTCGTGCTGGCCGCGCCCATCAACAAGGTATAGCCATCCGGGGCGCTCTCCGCCACATAGCCTGCGCCGATATTGCCGCCCGCGCCGGCCTTGTTCTCCACGACGACGGACTGCCCCAGGCGTTCCGCCAGGCCGGAGGCGACGATGCGCGCCAACTGGTCCGTCACGCTGCCGGGACCGAACGGCACGATCAGCCGGATCGGCTTGGCGGGATAGGCGGGAGCCTGCGCGTGGGTGGCCGGCGCGGCGGCCAGGGCCAGCGTCAGGCCGACGGCGAGAGTGGCCAGGCGGCGTTTGCGGATGGACATGTGTTTTCCCTTGATGGCTGGATCCATGGGCCGAACGATTCGCGCCCTGAGATTCCGGCATGGTAGGAAAGGGCCGTCCATATATCCAATATAAAATTCTGCGGCCGTTGATACGATAATCGTCTCAATCGGCCGGCTCGCGCCGTTGCGTGACCGGGCAGCCTTGCCCAATGATCCGGAGAACCCGTGGCGCTCTTTTCCCGTCAGATGATTGCCTTCATGGCGGTGGCCGAGGAACTGCATTTCGGCCGCGCGGCGCAACGCCTGCATGTCAGCCAGCCGCCCCTGAGCCAGCAAGTCCGCCTGTTTGAAGAAAGAGTCGGCGTGCCGCTGATCGAGCGTTCCACCCGCACCGTCAGGCTGACGGCGGCGGGGCTGGCGCTGCGCAACGCCTTGCAACGCCTGATGGACGATGGCGATGCCGCGCTCACCGCCGCCAGGCGCGTGGCCGTCGGGGAAGCCGGCCTGCTGCGCATCGGCTTTACGCCCACGGCTGCCTATCGGCTGGTGCCCGCCGCGGTCGGGATGTACCGCCGGCAGTACCCGGGCGTGCATCTATCCATGATCGAGGCCGATACCGCGCACCTGCATGCGCTGCTGCGCAGCGACAGGCTGGACATCGCCGTGACGCGTCGCCACGAGAACATCGCGGATGACGACCTGCACATGGAGCCGGTCGATACCGAGCCCTTGGTCGTGGCCCTGCCCGCGAGCCATCCCCTGGCCGCACGGGACGAGATCGACATCACCGAGCTGGCGGATATGCCGCTGGTAGGCTTCGTGCGAGCGAAATCGGAATACTTCCACGCGCTGCTGAACGAGCTGTTCAGGGCGAACGGCGTTGCGCCCGACATCGTCATGGAAAGCCTGCTGCCGACCTTGCTGACACCGGTCGAGGCCGGCGTGGGCGTGGCGGTGGTGCCGGCATCGATCAGCGAATTGCGGCCGCGCGGTGTCAGGTACCTGCCGCTGAGGGCGAAGGTCCTGCCGTGTTCGACCCTGTACGCGGCCTATCGAAAGGATGGCATCAACCCGGCCGTGCCTCGATTGCGCGAGGCGCTGGCCAATGCGGGCATGGTGAACGCGGGGTTGATCTAGCTTGGCGCGAACCCCGGGAGCCCGGGATTCGCGGGTCGCGCGGCGTGGTCGTTATTGCTTTTCGACCTTGGCTTTCTTGAACAGCTCGGCCCATTGCGGCACCTGCTGTTTCACCTTGGCGTCCAGCGCCTGCGGGTTGGCCTGGTCGACCAGCACGGCGGCGCCCAAGGTCTGCATGCGTTCCTGGAACTTGGGATCCTTTACACCGGCCTGGAGCGCCTGGACCAGCTTGTCGACGACGGGCTTGGGCGTGCCCTTCGGGACCCACATGCCGTGCCAGATGCCGACTTCGAAGCCCTTGTAGCCCGATTCGTCCATCGTTGGCAGGTCCGGCAGCGTCGCCACGCGCTTCAGGCTGGTGACCGCATAGGCCTTGACCTTCTTGGCATTGATCTGCTGGGTGGTATTGGTCGTCTGGTCGCACAGCATGTCCACCTGCTTGCCCAGCAGGTCGTTCATGGCGGGCGCGGTCCCCTTGTACGGCACCGTCAGCAGCTGCACGCCGAAAGCTTCGTTAAGCATGGTGCTGCACAGATGGCTGGCGGCGCCGATACCGGCATTGGCCAGGGTGATCTTGTCGGCGTTCTTTTTGACGTAGTCCGCCAGTTCCTTGATGTTGTTGGGCGGGAAGTTATCCCGGGCCAGGATCGTCATGGGAACGTCGACCACCAGGCCGATGGGCTCGAAGCTCTTGAAGGGGTCGTAACCCGGATCCTTGTAGAGCGACGGCGCCGTCGAAAAGCCGACGTGCATCAGCAGGACGGTGTAGCCGTCCGCGGGCGCACGCGCGGCGAAGGTCGTGCCTATCGTGCCGCCGGCGCCGCCCTTGTTCTCGACGATGACCGATTGGCCCAGCGAGGGCCGCATGGCTTCGGCCAGCGATCGTGCGACGTTGTCGGTCGGCCCGCCGGCGGCGAACGGAACCACCATATTGATGACGTGGTCCGGATATTCAGCGTGCGCGGCGCCTGCGGCGGACAGCGTGACGGCCACGAGGACGGCGGCTAGCCGACGGGTAGGAAAAGGCATGTTGTCTCCTGGATTTGCGGATGCATTATGGTCATGAGCGCCTGTGGGGACTACCCGCCGGGGGGCACCCGTCGAGGCTCACTCTGCAGCCAGTCTAGGGAATAAGCAGGGACACGTCACCTTAGTTGTTTCCCCATGTTGCGCCTGCTCCACGCTGTCTCTATCTTTCGTTCGAGTAGTGAGGTCGTCATATTGCGGCGCCATATTTGCTCGTCGGGGCGTTTTTGCTTTATGCCGCCAGGGATTTGTTTTTCTTTGTTGCGATGCACCAAAAAGCCTTGACATCGAAACCGGACTGCCTACAATGTGAATTGTGCAGTGCAACAACGGCTCGGGATATGTGGTAGGCCGCGAGCCGGGGGTGTTTCCAGCAGTACGGGCCCCCCTAGTCTTCCGCATCCGACGTCAATCCGCCCCCCGCGAAGGGGCATTCGAGGAGATCCCTATGAGCGCTATTCCGCAACAAGTGTTCGCCCGCCAGAAAGCGAGCGTCAATACCCTGATCGCCACCCAGTCGGCCTTGTTCTCCGGTTTCGAAAAGCTGGTCGATCTGAACCTGAAGGTCATCAAGGCCACGATCGATGAAGTCGCCCTGCGTTCGCAGCAAGCCGCCGATGTGAAGGATCCCCAGGAAGCCCTGGCATTCTCCACCGGCCTGGTGCAGCCCAGCGCGGAAAAGGCGCTGGCCTACGGCAAGCATGTCTATGACATCGTCGCCGGCGTGCAAGGCGAGCTGGTCAAGCTCGGCGAAGAGCACATCGCCGACAACCAGGCGCAGCTGTCGGAAGCCATCGACCAGCTGGCCAAGAACGCGCCCACCGGCACCGAAGGCGCCGTGGCCCTGATCAAGTCGTCGCTGGCGACCGCCACCAGCGCATATGACTCGATGACCAAGGCCGCCAAGCAGGCTGCCGAAGTCGCCGAATCGAACCTGAATGCCGCCGCCAACGCGACCTTCAAAGCTGCTTCGGATGCCGCCGACGTAGCGAACAAGGTCGCCACGCCTCGCAGCCGCCGCGCCGCCGCCTGAGATTCATCAGGCACAGGGCGCGCCGCACTGCGGCGTCAAGAAAGTAAGCCAGTTTGAGCAGAGCTGGAGCTGGGCCGCCCAATGGGCGGCCCTTTTTTGCGCCCGAAGCGGGGTAGGCCGCTTACCGGAACCCGGGGCTTTCTCTGTTGCCAGCTCGCCGCCCGACAAGCGAAAAGCCCCCGTCGGGGGCTTTTCCCTGCACGGAGGGGACAGGCGTCAGCCGCCGCGCTTCGCTACCGCGTCCACGCATTCGCGGACCAGCTCGGGGCCGCGGTAGATCAGGCCGGTGTACAGCTGTACCGCATCCGCGCCCGCCGCCATCTTTTCCGCGGCCTGGCGGCCGCTATGGATGCCGCCCACGCCGATGATGGATAGGCTGGACCCCAGGCGCTGCTTCAGCCGGGCGATGACCGCCAGGCTGAGTTCATGCACCGGCGGACCGGAGAGCCCGCCCGCCTCATCGGCATGCGGCAGCCCGGTCACCGCCGCACGCGACAAGGTGGTATTGCTGGCGATCACGCCATTCACGCCATAGCGGGTCAATATGTCGGCAATGGCGTCAACTTGTTCGTGGGTCAGGTCAGGCGCGATCTTGACGGCCAGCGGCACGTCGCGGCCATGCATGTCGGCCAGTTCCTTGCGCGTATCGCGCAGGCGGCTCAGCAGGTCGCTGAGTTCGTCACCGCCCTGCAGGGAGCGCAGGTTCTGCGTATTCGGCGACGAGATGTTTACCGTCACGTAATCGGCATGCGGGAAGACGCCACGCAAACCCTTGAGATAGTCGTCCGCGGCCTGCGCGATAGGCGTATCGGCATTCTTGCCGATATTCAATCCCAGGATGCCGCCGCGTGCCCGCCACTGGCTGCGCGTGACGTTCGCGATGAAGGCATCCAATCCGAGATTGTTGAAGCCCAGCCGGTTGATCAGCGCATGCGCCTTGGGCAGCCGGAACAGCCGCGGCTTGGGGTTGCCCGGCTGCGGACGCGGCGTCACGGTGCCGACCTCGACAAAGCCGAAGCCCAGATTGCCCAGCGCATCGATATAAGCGCCATTCTTGTCCAGGCCGGCGGCCAGCCCCACGGCGTTCGGCACGCGCAGGCCCATCAGCGTCACCGGCGCCAGCGGCGCGGCGTGCAGCAGGGAGCGCGTCAGGCCGCATTCATAGGCGCGCTGCAGGCTTTTCAGCGTGACTTCGTGCGCGGTTTCGGCGTCCATGGCGAACAAGGCCTGGCGCGCGAGGGGATAGGCATGGAACAGGATAGACATGGGGCGGCATTGTAGAGCCATCCGCCCGTGGCGTGGCGCGTATCAGCGCGGCGCGGCGTCTTGCGCGGGCGGGCTTTGCCAGTGGCCGTCGATCAGCAACTGCGAAGGCCGGAAGCCCGCCTTGTAGGCCATTTTGCGGCTGGCGGCGATCCAGTAGCCCAGGTACAGCCAGGGCAGATCCAGCACGCGGCACTGGTCGATCTGCCACAGGATGCTATAGGTACCCAGGCTGCCGGGGATTTCCGGATCGTAGAAGGTGTAGACCGACGACAAGCCTTCGTCCAGCACATCGATGATGGAAACCATCGCCAGGGTACCGTCCGGGGTGCGGAACTCGACCAGCCGGGTGTTGACGCGGCTGGTCAGCAGGAACTGCGCGTATTGCGTGCGGCTGTCTTCGTCCATGCCGCCGCCGGGATGGCGGCCTTGCTGGTAGCGGGTGTACAGGTCGTAATGTTCCGGAGACCAGGCCAGCTCCGCCACGAAGGGACGCAGGTCGCCGTGACGTTTCCATGCGCGGCGCTGGGAGCGGCTGGGCGTGAAGCCCTTCGCGTCGACGCGCACCGGAATACACGCCTGGCAGCCGTCGCAGTGCGGCCTGTAAGTGAACAGTCCGCTGCGGCGAAAGCCTTGCTCCACCAGTTGCGAATACGTGCCGGCATGGATCAGGTGGCCGGGGGCGGCCACTTGCGAGCGCGCCTGACGCCCTGGCAGATAACTGCAAGGGTAGGGGGCCGTGGCATAGAACTGTAGGGTAGAAAAAGGGAGTTCTTTTAGCTGGCTCATGCGCGCCCGCCGGCCGGTGTGAGGCCCGGCGGCGGTGCGGACATGATAACGCCTACGACGCTAGCGCGCGCCATCGCCTTGCGCCGCCGGCAACGGCAGCAGGCGGCCCTGGGTGTCGAGCCGGCCAGGACGCCATGGCGGCGCGGGGCGCGCCACCAGTTCGGCCACCCGGGCGACGAATTGCGCGCGCGGGAGCGGCCGCGCGCCCAGGCTGGCGAGATGGCGGGTTTGCTGCTGGCAGTCTATCCAGGGCACGCCGTGAGCGGACAGGAAGCGCACCAGATGCGCCAGGGCGATCTTGGACCCGTCGGTCACGCGTGTGAACATCGATTCGCCGAAGAACATCGCGCCCAGGCTGATGCCGTACAGTCCCGCGCACAGTCGGCCGTCGATCCAGGTTTCCACACTGTGGGCGGCGCCGGCACGGTGCCAGTCCGTATAGACTTCGCGCATTTCGGGCGTGATCCAGGTGCCGGACAAGGGGTCGCGCGGTGCCGCGCAAGCTTCCAGCACCTGCTCGAACGCGGTGTCCACGCGCACCTGGACGCGCGGATCAGGCTGCTGTTCGTCGCGCGCCAGGCGGCGCAGCAGCTTGGCCATCGAATGCGACACCGCGAAGTCCGCGCAGGCCAGCACCATGCGCGGATCCGGCGACCACCACAGCACCGGTTCGCCTGCCGAATACCAGGGGAAAATGCCGCGGCAATAGGCTTCGGTCAGGCGCTCCACCGACAGGTCGGCGCCGGCCGCGAGCAGGCCGTCGGGCTCGCTCATCGCGCACTCAACCGGCGGCAGCGGCGTGTCGGGATCGACCCAGGGCAGTTTCAATGATGTTCGAGCGAGTAGCGGTGGGTGGTGAAGACGCCGCG
The DNA here is from genome assembly GCF_965137885.1 of Bordetella sputigena. NCBI lineage: Bacteria > Pseudomonadati > Pseudomonadota > Betaproteobacteria > Burkholderiales > Alcaligenaceae > Bordetella > Bordetella sputigena. The sequence goes on along the minus strand of NZ_CBCSCA010000003.1, from coordinate 174,319 downwards.
CCGACGATCTTCCAGGTAGTGCCGCAACGTCGTGACAACAGTGCGGAACGACAGGTCGTCCCAAGGGATTTCCGCTTCGTCGTAGTAGCGTGCTTCCAGGCTTTCCGGCCCGGGATCCAGCTCGGGCCCCAAGGCCCGCGCCAGATAGTAGATGTGGACCTGGTCCACCTGCGGCACGTCGATGACGGTGAAGAGCTCCCCCAATTCCACCCGGGCGCCCGATTCTTCCAGGGTTTCGCGGGCGGCGCCCTGCGCCGAAGTTTCGCTCAGTTCCATGAAACCGGCCGGCAGCGTCCAGGTGTCGTAGCGCGGTTCGATGGCGCGGCGGCAGAGCAGGATGCGGTTTTCCCATACCGGCACGGTGCCCACCACGACGCGCGGATTCTGGTAGTGGATGGCGCCGCAATGGTCGCAGATGTCGCGTTCGCGGTTGTCGCCCTCGGGCACGCGCCGGTCGACCGGCGATCCGCACTGGCTACAGAATTTGGCGCGGCGCGGCGCCGGGAAGTAGTGTGGGGGCTTTTCACTCATGATGCCGATTCTACCGGCTTGGGTCATCGCCGGGTTCGGGATGGGCGACGAAGCCCATTTCACGCGGCAGTTCATGGCGCGGTATGCGGCGCAGGGGCACGCAAGCTTTCGACGCCGGGTGGCATACCCGCAGCATGGCGCCCTCATTCAGCGCGGCCGCCGCTTCCAGCGCGTCGCTGCCGTCCTCGAGTCGCATCGATTCCATCGTGACGGCAACGTCACGCCCCGCGACCATGCCGGGTCCCACGTCCGTCCGGGCATACAGCCGGTGCGATTCGTCCAGATACCAGGCGCGGACGTCGCGCACGGGCTGGCCGGTATGGGTTTCCAGCATCGAGGCGTCCGCGCCGGTGCGCAGAATGTAGGGCGCCGCGTCCAGGCGGACGTAGACGCGCTGGGGGCCGTTCTGGAAGAACCAGCGGCCCTGATCGTCATGGCCGTAGTTGCGGTCCATGAAGGCGAGGATGGCCGTATTGCCGATGGAGACACCCGGTTCGCCTTTCGCGGCGTCACCCCGCGGATGCAGTTTCCAGCGTCCCTGCGCATCCAGCGAGAGCCAGCCGGCCACGGCGGGGACATTGGGCCAGCGGGCGATGGCTTCCAGCACGGATGCGTCCATGGGGGCTCCTGGTCTTTCCTTATGGTGTCGGCGTCCAGGCCATGCCGGCTTCAGGCAATGGCGACGGCAACAGCGAAATACTGCCGGTCAGCGTTGCCCCCGGGGGCAGGACGAAGGTACCGGTGTGGCGGTCGACCACCGGTAGGGTGCCGCCGGCCGTGGCGGCGGCCTGGCCGCCCGAAGCGCCGGCGTATCGATTGAAGGCATCGGTCATATGGGATACCGGTTCGACGGCCAGATGCGGCTTGCCGGGCGGCGTGAAGATGACCAGATGGCTGAACGTCGAGTCGGCGCGCAGCGTCACCGCGGTGTCGCGTTCCGGCCATGCCACGTATGCGTGGCCATCGAAGTCGCGGAACACGTTGTCGTAGTCCGTGCCCGCCGCCGGCATACCGGTAGCCAGCGACGCCGGGGGCGGCAAGAGGCTTATGGGAAGGTTGGCGCCGTCGTTGACCCACATGTCGCCGACGCCGGCGCGTATCCAGGTTTGCGGCGTGCGCGGGAAATACGGGTGCCAGCCCAGGCCGGCCGGCTGCGGCGTGGCGCCGGTATTGCGCATGGACAGCGTCATGTGCAATCCGTCCGCGTCCAGTTGAAAGCTCTGCCGCGCGGCGTAAGGAAAAGGCCAGGCTGGAGACGCGCTCTCGGGCACGTGGTTCTGCTCCAGCACCATCCGGTCGTCCGTGCGGGAGGCGACGCGCCAGGGGCGCTGCCAGGCCAGACCGTGCATGGGCAATGGCGCGTAATCGACCGTTCGCGGAATGGCGTAAGTCTTGCCGCCGAAAGTCAGTCGCCCGCCGGCGATGCGGTTGGAGTAGGGCAGCAGCGGGTAACAGGCGGTCAGCCTGGCGATGTCGGGCACGCCGTCGCTAGGGCGTAGGATGGGGATGCCACGCCATGTGTAGCGCAGGATGGTGCCGCCCAGGGCCGGGCAGATATCGACGCTGGCGTCGCCGTGTTGCAGCCGCAGTGTGGTGTCGTCCATGACGGGATTATGGCCCATCCCCCTGGCGCTCGATTGCCCGCCTCCGCCCGGCGGGAACAGGTTTTGCAGGTTGCGGGAAGCAGGTGTGCGACGTCATTATGTGCAGGGAGCCCAACCATGAAAAAGACGAGAAAGCATCCGGCGAGAAAACATCCGGCCGTCCTGATCGCGCTCTATATCGCCACGGCCGTGGCGCTTGCCATGGCGCCCTGGGCGGCCTCCAGCGTACAGGCCGCCGACCAGCGTTCGTCCTCCGGCTCGTCGCGTCCATTGATGCCGGGCAACCAGCCGGCTGGAACGGGATTGAACCAGCCGGTGCCCGGCTCAACCATGGGGCCGACCGGGCAGCGGCCCGGCACGCCGGCCCCGGCGGCTGGCACCACGGCGCCGCCCACGTCCAAAGTGCCCTCCGGCGCGCCATCCTCTTCCATGCCGGGGCAGGGCACCGTGAAGGGCAGCAAGGGAGCGCCGGGTTCGGTCGGCGATCCGGCCGGCGGTACGGCGGGTACGCGAGGCAGCAAGAGCAATGTGCTGGGGCATTGACAATCCCCTATGCGTCGCACGGCCGTGACAGTTTCCGTAAGGGAATTTTCCGGGCGTGCGCTGCTGGCGGCTTCCGCGGGGAAGCCGTCTTCTTGACGTGCTTTGGGGCTAAGGTCCGCGGCGACGAAGTGCCGGGAACGAATTCTGGAGGCGCAAGCCGGAATCGAACCGACGTACACGGATTTGCAATCCGCTGCATAACCACTCTGCCATTGCGCCTTGGCTGTTGCCGTGGGCTGTGGTCGCCCATGGCTTAGCTTGCTTTGAGTACTCTTGGGTACTGCTCTTCGGATATTGCCCTTCAATACCGCGGTACCGCAATATCCGTCGCCGGCGTTTGGATCACCGGAGAGAAGCCCGGCATTCTAACATCATCCGTGGCCGGTTTGCAGCGCCGGTTGTCCGGCATGTAATCGCGCCGCCCGCTTGCATAAAATCCGCGCGGAACAGCCGAGGGGATTCCGTGAACGAGATCCGCGCCATTTCGCTTTTCGTCAGGACGGCCACGCTGGGCAGTCTGCGCCAGGCCGCCATCGAGCAGGGCGTGACCCCGCAGGCGGCCAGCCTGGCCGTCACGCAACTGGAAAAGCACCTGGGCATACGGCTATTCCATCGAACGACCCGGCGGATCAGCCTGACCGATGAAGGCCGCCGCTTCCTGGAGTCCGTGCAGTCGCCGCTGGAAGCCTTGAACGAGGCCATGCACAGCGCCCGGCACGCCGATCTGGCCAGCGGGCCATTGCGGGTGACGGCGCCGCGCAGCCTGGGATATTCGGTGCTGTGGCCGCTGTTCGAGGCCTTCGCTCGGACGCACCCGGATGTGCAGTTGGACATACAGTTGGAGGATCGCCTGCAGGACTGGGTGGCCGAGCGCATCGACGTGGGGTTTCGTGCCGGGCAGCAGCCGGACGGACGCATCATCGCGCGGCGGGTGCTGCCCATACAACTGATCGTGTGCGCGTCGCCGGACTATCTGGCGCGGCATGGCGCGCCAGCTGTCATCGACGATCTGGCCGCGCATCGCTGCACCGGGTATTTGCAGCCCAATACGGGCAAGGTGGCGCCCTGGGAATTCCAGGTGGGTGACGAGATCGTTTACCGCGACCTGCAGCCCGCCATGTGCATGAACGATCCCGACCTGGAGACGCGCGCCGTGCTGGCGGGGTTGGGCATAGGGCAGTTGGGAAGCTTCAACGCCGTGCCCTTGATCCGCGCGGGCCAACTGGTACCCCTGTTGCTGCCCCATACGGTGCAGCGCATCGCGATGTACCTGTACTACGCGCGCCGTGCGCAGATGCCGAAACGGGCGCGGCTGTTCATCGACTTCATGACGGAGCGGCTGCTGGCCAGTACGGAGTGGCATCTGGGCGCGGAGGAATTGCGCGCCGGCAAGCCCGCGCGCCTGCGTCGGCAGCGCGCAGGCTGAGATCCGGGCCGGCGCCCCGCAAGCTGTTTACTTGGGAAAGTCCGTCGACGCGGCCAGCTCGCGCCACGCCGCCGTTTCCTGCGTGACGTAGGCATTCTTTGCGGCGATGGCGGCCAGCGTATCGGTGCCGAACGGCATGCGCAGCGGGGGACGCTGGGCGTCGACCAGCTTGAGCATGGCCGTGGCCAGGCGCTTGGGGTCGCCGGGCTGCTGGTGGTTGAGCCGCGCCGCCCGCTCGCGGACCTGGCCGGCGGTTTCGGCGTAGTCGGCGATGACCGTCGGCGACTTCACCAGCGACGTCGCATCCAGAAAATCCGTGCGGAAGTAGCCGGGCTCGACGACAGTGGCGTAGATGCCCAGGGGCGCGAGTTCGTCATGCAGCGCTTCGGTCAGGCCTTCCACCGCGAATTTGGTGGAGCAGTACACGCCGAAGCCCGCAGCGCTGCGGTAACCGCCGATGGACGAGATGTTGATGACGTGGCCGGCCTTCTTTTCGCGCATATAAGGCAGGATGGCGCGCGTCACGTTCAACAGGCCGAAGACGTTGGTGTCGTACATCCGCCGCACGTCGGCGTCGTCGGCTTCTTCGACCGCGCCGAGCAGGCCGAAGCCGGCGTTGTTGATCAGGACGTCGATGCGGCCGAAGCGCGCGATGGCCGCGCTCGCGGCGGCGCGGGCCTGGGTTTCGTCGGTAACGTCGAGCTGGACCGGCAGCACGTTGGGCACCTCGCCGAAACGTTCCGCCAGGGTGGCGATGTTGCGGCCGGCCACCACCACGGCATTGCCGTCGGCCAGGGCCGCGTCGGCGATCAGCGCGCCCAGGCCGCGGGCGGCGCCGGTGATGAACCACACGCGCTTGAAAGAGGAAGAGGATTGGGTCGTCATGGCAATTCTCCAGTAGGCATCGGGATCGTGATTGAAGGGCGCGGCGTGTTATGTGCCTGAAGCTCGGTGCCGCGTTGGATGCCACTGTAGGAGTTGGGCCGTGGCCGGCCTAGCCACGGAACGCTGATTTTATTGACAAGTACAACTTGTCAATCGAACGTCGGTTGACATCCCGCCATTGCCATTGCCGGGTGTTCGCGGCCGCCGATCGACGTCCGCGCCCTTGCAAGCGTGCTGCCAGCTTGCGTCGATTACGATGTCGCGGATGCGCCGCATGGCGGCCAGGAGGCCGCGCCGGCATGGGCGCGTCGCCTGCCCGAATCTGTCGTCCCACACACGGAGAACTTCCCATGATCGGTTTTGAAATCCATGCCCGCCGCCGCGCCGTCGCCGCCGACATCGTCGCCAGGTACGTCGACCTGCCGGTCGCCAACATCAGCGACGTCATGTCGCGCATGACCGCCGGCGGTCCGCGGCTGCGGCCCATGCACGACGGCAGTTTCATGGCCGGCCCGGCCCTGACTGTCCGTACGCGGCCGGGCGACAACCTGATGGTGCACAAGGCGCTGGACCTGGCGGCGCCCGGCGACGTGATCGTGGTCGATGCCGGCGGCGATCTGACCAACGCCATCATCGGTGAGATCATGGTGTCGTACGCCAAATCGCGGAAGCTGGGCGGCATCGTCATCAACGGCTCCATCCGCGATGCCGGCGCGCTGCGGCGTGGCGATTTCCCGGTGTTCGCGGCGGGCGTCACCCATCGCGGTCCATACAAGGATGGCCCGGGCGAAGTGAACTGCACCATCGCGTTGGACGGCATGACCATCGAGCCAGGCGACCTGATCGTCGGCGACGACGACGGCCTGTTGTGCATTCCGTTCGACCAGGTCGATGCCGTCTATGAAGCGGCCAAGGCCAAGCACGCCGCCGAAGAAAAAACCTTCGCCAACATCGCGTCCGGCAAGCACGACACCAGTTGGGTCGATGCCCGCCTGAAGGCCCTGGGCGTCATCAAGTGAGCCATGGCGCTCCGTGGGGTATATGCGGGGCGTTATGGTTGATAATTTAAATTCATTTCAGACTGCATGGCTCCGACCGGATAATTCCGCGAAGACGAAAGACATAACAGCACGGGGATCGGGGCGGCACGGCCGCGCACGCGATCCGTCCGGCGAAAGCCAACCACGGCGCGCAATGCCGTAGGTGGCGGACATAGCAGCCGCGCCATGCGGCCGGCTATATGGAGACAGTCATGGCCATGCTTCGCCGCGCGCGGCTTCGTCGCGCCCAGCTCATTCCGAGATACCGCTCGCGCGCCGCGCTGCTGTCGCCGAGGCGCGCCGCGCCACGGCCGCGGAGTTGATCCCGGGTCCTCCCGACCCTGTCGACATGGCACCGCCCGCGGTGCCGCATCGCCACGCCGCTATCTGAACGCCATGTGCCTCGGGCGCCCATCCATGGGCGTCGAGCGCGATGGCTACGTGCGTCCGTTGCCGCCACGCCGGGCGCGGCCCTCTACATCGAGACACCTACAGGACCATGCGCATGCAGCTTGCCAAACACTACATAGACGGGACGTGGACCGAATCCATCGCCGGGCGGGACCGGCAGGGCCTGTCCGGAAATCCGGCGACGTCGGAGCCGGCGGCGCGCTACGTCGACGGCGGCGCCGAAGACGCCCAGGCCGCCATCGCCGCGGCGCGGCGCGCTTTCGAACAGACCACCTGGCGCCGGTCGCCACGGCTGCGCGCCGACGTGCTGTGGGACTTCGCCATGCGCCTGGACGCCCGCAAGGATGAAATCGCGGACTGGCTGGTGACGCTGAACGGCAAACTGCGGCGCGAAGCGATGGGCGAAATCCTGGCGGGTGTATCCGAACTCAAGTACTACGCAGGCCTGGCGCGCAATGTGTTCGGCCGCATCATCGAAGTGGAGCCGGGCTGCCATGCCTCCTTGCGGCGCGAGCCCGCGGGCGTGGCGGCCATCATCCTGCCGTGGAATGCGCCCATCACGCTGCTGGTGCGGTCGCTGGCGCCGGCGCTGGCGGCCGGCTGCTCCGCGGTCATCAAGCCGGCGTTCCAGACCGCGCTGGCTCACAACCTCGCGCTGGAATGCCTGACCGTGGATGCGCGCGTGCCCGCGGGCATCGTCAATTCCGTGATCGAAAGCGGATCGGCGGTCGCCGAGGCGTTGTGCGCGTCGCCGGAGGTGGACGTGGTCAGCTTTACCGGATCCACCGCCGTGGGCAAGAAAATCGCCGCCGCCGCGGCGGGCAAGCTCAAGCGGCTGTCGCTGGAGCTGGGCGGCAAGGCCCCCGCCCTGGTGTTCGCGGATGGCGCTTCCGATGCCACCGTCCAGGGGATTACCGCGGGCAGCCTGATACTCGCCGGCCAGCAATGCACGGCCATCAGCCGCGTGCTGGTGCAGGACAGCATTTATGCCGACTTCACCCGTCGCCTGGCGGAAGCCTTTCGTGCGGTACGGGTGGGCCCGGGCAGCGATCCCCGATCGCAGATGGGCAGTCTGATCGATGTCGCCAACCGCGACCGCGTCGCGGCGCTCGTGGCGCGCGCCGGCGATGCCGGCGAAGTCCTGGTCCACGGCGAAATCCCTGGCGGCGCGCTGGGCAAGGGCGCTTTCCTGGCGCCCAGCCTGGTCGCCATCGATGACCTGGAATCGGAGTACGTGCAGCGCGAGCTGTTCGGCCCGCTGCTGGTGGTCGAACGCTTCAGCGACGAAGAAGACGCCATCCGCCGCGCCAATGCCACGCGCTACAGCCTGGCGTCCAGCGTGTGGACGGCCGACGCCATGCGCGGCGAGCGCGTGGCCGCCAGGCTGCGCTTCGGCACCGTCTGGGCCAATACCCACAACCGCCTGTTCGCCGAAGCGGAAACAGGCGGCCATGCCGACAGCGGTTATGGCCGCCTGCATGGGGTGGAAGGCTTGAACGATTTTCTCGAAACCAAGCATTACTACTTCGAGACGGGCGCCTGAGCCACGACAGCCACAACGACACGACCACAACGAAAACAACCACAGCGGAGACGACATGGACACGCAGCAAACCGCTTCCAGCGCGGAAATCCGGCGCACGACGGCGCACTATTTCCTGGAAGGCCTGGCCGATACGGGCGTCGAATATATTTTCTCGAACCTGGGCACCGACCATGTGACGCTGATCGAAGAGCTGGCCCGCTGGCAGCGCGAAGGCCGGCGCGCGCCAGCCACCGTGCTGTGCCCGCACGAAAACGTCGCGATGCATATGGCGGCCGGCTATGCGGCCATGACGGGGCGCGGACAGGCGGTCATGGTGCACGTGGATGCCGGCACCGCCAACGCCGCCATGGGCATGCACAACATGTTCCGCAGCCGCCTGCCCGTCATGCTGATGGCCGGCAAGGCGCCCTATACGCTGCGGGGCGAGCTGCCGGCCTCGCGCGACAACTATGTGCATTTCGTGCAGGATCCTTTCGATATCGGCAGCCTGGTGCGGCCCTACGTCAAATGGGAGTACACGCTGCCGTCCGGCGTGGTGGCGAAGGAAGCGCTGCGCCGCGCCCATACGATGATGCAAAGCGATCCGCCGGGCCCGGTCTATATGACGCTGCCGCGCGAAACGCTGGCCGAGTCCTGGCCGGAGACGAAGATGCCGGCCTTCCCGGCCGATCGTTATGGCGCGGTGGCGCGCGGCGGCATCGACGCCGAACAGGCCGAGGCGATCGCGCGTGAATTGATCGCCGCGCAATCGCCCATCGCCGTGACCGCCTACCTGGGCCGCAATCCCGCGGCGGTCGCGGCCTTGACCCGGCTGGCCGACCGTTGCGGCATGCGGGTCTATGAGTTCATGCCGACCTACATGAGCGTGCCGCGCGACGCGGCCTGCTTCGGCGGGTTCGATCCCAAGGCCGGGCTGGCGGCGGCGGACTTCGGCATGCTGCTGGACGTCGACGTTCCATGGCTGCCGGCCTTCGCCGAGGCAAACCCGCGCACCGCGTGGACCCACATCGACGTGGATGCGGTCAAGCAGGACTTTCCGATGTGGGGCTTCGCCACGCACCGGCGCCTGCAGGCCGATTGCGGACGCGCCCTGGAGCAGGTGCTGGCGGCGGTCGAGCGGCTGGCGACGGCAGAATTCGATGCACGCGCGCGGCAGCGCCGCGACGGCTGGGCGGCGGACAACGAGCGGCGCAACGCCACGCTGGCGCGCGCCGCATCACAGCCGGGCTCGTCGCGCGCGCTGTCCGCGCAGTATGTCTGCGCCGCAGTCGGCCGCGCCATCGCGCGCGACGATGTGGTCGTCAATGAGGCGATCCGCAATTCGCCCGCGGTGCTGGGACAAATTCCGCGCAGCCAGCCCCTGACCTTGCTTGGGTGTTCGGGCGGCGGCCTGGGCTATAGCGGCGGCATGGCGCTGGGCGTGAAGCTGGCGCGCCCGGATGCCCGCGTGGTGCAGATCGTCGGCGATGGCGGCTTCCATTTCTCCACGCCGACATCGGTCTACGCCGTCGCGCAGCAATATCGCTTGCCTATCTTCACGGTGGTGCTGGACAACGGCGGCTGGCAGGCCGTCAAGGAAGCCGTGCTGCGCGTGTATCCCGACGGCGAGGCGGCCGGCGTGGACAACTTCCAGGCCCGGCTGGCCGACCACGGCGAGCGCCGCTTCGACCAGGTGGCGGCGGCCTTCGGGGCGCATGGCGAGTACGTCACCGAGCCCGAACAGCTGGAGGCCGCGATCGCGCGCTGCCTGGCCGCCGTGGACGCGGGCCAGGCCGCGGTCATGCACGTGCGCATCGCGGCGCTGTAAAGGAGCGGCGATGCGACGCATATTGATCGTGGGTTGCGGCGCCATGGGCGGCATCTTCGCCGCCCATCTCGCCAAGGTCGCGGACGTCACCGCCCTGGACGTCAACGCGGAACATGTCCGGGCGATACGCGCGGACGGCCTGCGCGTGGAAGGCCCCGAATCGCGTACCGTCCCGCTGCGCGCCGTGGCGTCGGCCGACGAGATCGCCGGCGAGTCCTTCGATGCCTTGATCTTCCTGACCAAGTCGGGCCAGACCGGCGCCGCGTGGTCGGCGCTGCGGCGGGTCCTGGCCGGCGCGCCGCTGCTGCTCACGCTGCAGAACGGCATGGGCAATAGCGAAACCCTGCGGGACGGTGGCGATGCGCCGGTGGCGCGCGGCGTCACGCTGGACGCGGGCCGCTATCTGGGCCCCGGCCGCGTCCAGCACCTGATCCACGGCAATACGACCTGGATCGGCCCCGTGCGCGGCACCTTGGACGATTGCGCATGGCTGGCACGGTTGCTGAGCGAGGCCGGCATGCCGGCGCAGGCGATCACCGACCCCATGGATGCGGTCTGGTCCAAGTTCGTGTTCAACGCGGTAATGAATCCCGTCGGCGCCCTGCTGCTGGGCGTCAACCGCGCGCGTTATGAAACGCCCGAGGTGCGCGACCTGATCGACGATCTGGCGCGCGAATGCACCAATGTGGTTGCCGCGCTGGGCGGCCGGCTGGCCTTCGACCCCATGCAGCTGGTCAAGCAGACGCGCGCGGGCGAGCGGCCGATTACTCGTCATGCGGGCTCCATGGCGCTGGACATCGCGCGTGGCGTCGCGACTGAAATCGACGAGCTGACCGGCTTTGTCGTGCGCGAGGGTGATCGCCTGGGCGTGGACGTGACGGCATGCCGTACCGTCTATCGCCTGGTCAAGGGCCTGGAGCTGGCGCGCAGGATCCAGCTGGAGGAGGGCGCGCCACCGGCTTAGCCTTCTTCCGATCCCGATCCCGATCCCGATCCGTCCGCCAGCTCGCGACCTCGGCCGGGCCGACGCGAGACGCACGACAGCCAAAGAAGCCGTCACCCAAGCCGTCGCCATAAGACGGCGAACCATACAAAACCCTGGAGACATGAATGAAGATGCTTTGCACCCTGCGCGGCCTCGGCATGCTGGCCTTGGCCGGCGCCATGCTGGCCGCGCCGTCGGCCCGCGCCGATGACGCTTATCCTTCCAAGCCGATCACGATCGTGGTCGGCTACAGCACCGGCGGCGCCAACGACCTCCTGGCACGCGTCGTGGCGGAGAAAATGTCCACCTTGCTGAAACAGCCGGTGATCGTGGAGAACAAGCCCGGAGCCGGCTCCATCATCGGCGCGAATTTCGTGGCCAAGGCCAGGCCCGACGGCTACACGCTCCTGATGGGCGCGAGCGGCCCGATTTCCTTCAATCCTTCCTTGTACAAGAAGCTGCCCTACGACCCGCAGAAAGACCTGACGCCGGTGTCGCTGGTCGGCACCTTTCCCCTTGTGCTGCTGACGCAGAAGTCCAATCCCGACACCGGGTCGCTGCCCGATCTGATCGCCTATGCCAAGGGACATCCCGGCGAGTCGAACTACAGCGCCAGTTCGGCATCGTTCCAACTGATCACGGAGCTGTTCAAGCGCCGCACGAATACGCAGTTCGAGTACATCCCGTACAAGGGCAGCTACGAATCGGTGATGGCCGTCAGCACCGGCGACGCCACGATGACGCTGGCGGATTCCGGGCCCGCCATGCAGGGCGTGTCAGGCGGCCGTGTGCGGCCTCTGGCCGTCACGTCGCCGAGCCGGACCAGTTTCCTGGCCGACACGCCCACGCTGAAAGAACTGGGCATCGACATGAATGTGGAGCTCTGGAGCGGCCTGTTCGTGCCGGCTGGCACGCCGCCCGCCGTGGTGGGTAAACTGGAAGCCGCCATGAAGACCATCATGGAAGATCCCGACGTGCGCAAGCGGGTGGAAGGCATGTCCATCACGCCTGTAAGCAGTACGTCCAAGGCATTCGCCGCGCGCATCGCCGAAGAAATCCCCTTGTGGAAGAAGGTGGCGGAGGACGCCGGCATACAGCCGAACTGACCGCCCGGAAACCCGCATGAAATTCGAACGCATGATCAGCACCGTGGAAACGCACACGGGAGGCGAGCCGTTCCGCATCGTCACCAGCGGGCTGCCGCGCTTTCCGGGCGCTTCCATCGTGCAGCGGCGCGCCTGGGTCAAGGAAAACCTGGACGAGCTGCGGCGGGCGCTGATCTTCGAACCGCGCGGCCATGCGGATATGTATGCCGGATACTTGACCGACCCCGTCTCGCCGGGCGCGGACTTCGGTGTGATCTTCGTGCACAACGAAGGCTATAGCGATCACTGCGGCCACGGCGTCATTGCCTTGGCGACGGCCGCGGTAGAGCTGGGCTGGGTGGCACGCACGAAGCCGGAAACGCGCGTAGGCATAGACGCGCCCTGCGGCTATATCGAGGCCTTCGTGCAATGGGACGGCGAGCGCGCGGGCGACGTGCGTTTCGTCAATGTGCCGTCTTTCCTGGTAATGCGCGATGTATCGGTGGATACGCCCGGCTTTGGCCGGGTCACCGGCGATATCGCCTTCGGCGGCGCTTTCTATTTCTATACCGACGGCGCGCCGCACGGCCTGGTCGTCAATGAATCCGATATCGAAAGACTGATCCGCTTCGGCGCGGAGGTGAAGGCCGCCGCCAACCGGGCATATCCGGTGGTGCATCCGCTGGTGCCGGAGCTGAATCACATCTACGGCACCATCATCAGTGGCGCGCCGCGCCATGCCGGCTCGACGCAGGCGAACTGCTGCATCTTCGCCGACCGGCAGGTCGATCGTTCGCCGACCGGGTCCGGCACCGCGGGTCGTATCGCGCAATTGGTGGCGCGCGGCGAGCTGGCGATGGATGAACCATTCCAGAACGAGTCCGTTATCGGCACCCTGATGCGCGGGCGGGCGCTCCGTCGTACCGCGGTGGGACCGTACGAAGCCGTGGTCCCGGAGGTGTCCGGGCAGGCCAGTATCCATGGATTTGCCAATTGGGTGCTGGACGATCGCGATCCGCTGAAGAACGGCTTTCTGGTGCGGTAGCCCGCAACCCTAGCGGCCCGTATCGGCGAATTCGCTGATGCGGCGCGCCAGCGCGCGCGGATACTGATACATCATCGCGTGGCCGGCATCGTCGACTTCCAGCGACGCGGAGCCCGGCAGCGCCTGCAGCAAGGCCTCGCTATTGCGGGGCGCCAGGATGGCGTCGTCCCTTGCGTAGGCGACGAGCGCCGGCACGCCGATGTGCTCCAGCGCGGCAAAGGCCTGGCGGTCCGCCGTCCATGCCCGCAGGATGGCATCCTGCGCCTGGGCGACCTGTGCGGGAACCTGTACCGCGCCATAGTCGGCGGGGCGGAACATGTCGCGGACGAAGCAGCGGTCCGCCTGCTCGCGGACATTCGCCGGGAACAGCACCGCCATGACCTGCGAAAACGTGATGCCGGGTCCGCCGGACAGGACGTGCATGGCCTGTTCCGGCACCGGCACGCCCGCCGGACCGGGCGGCGCCGTGTTCATCAGCACGGCATTGCGGACCTGCTCGGGCTGATGCGTCAACAGCGTCTGCGCGATCATGCCGCCCATGGACCATCCGACCACGGTCACGTCCCGCAGCCGCAGGGTTTGCATCAGCGTGGCCGTGTCCCGCGCCAGGTCGTCGATACCGTAGTCCGCCGTGCGCGGCGCCGAAGCGCCGATGCCGCGATTGTCGAACACGATGACCTCATGCCGTTTGGCGAGTTCGCCCAGGAAGTACGCATTCCAGTTGGCGATGGTGGCGCGATAGCCCGTGACCAGTACGATGGGAGTACCCTGGCCGAAGCGGTAATAGCCGATGGTGGCCTGCGGCGTGATCACGTAGCGCTGGGAAAGCTGGCCGCCGCGACCTGGCTGGGCGTCGGGACGTTGCGGATCGGCGCCGCACACCATGGCTTCCTGCCAGCTTACCGGCTGCGCCCGGGCGGCGTTTCCGGCGCACATGGCCAGAGCGGCCAATCCAGCCGAAGCCGCCAAAACAGCCGATGCGGTCAGCCGGGGCAGCCCGGTCCGGGGGAATACCGTCGTTGCATGCATGCGCTTATCCTCCCGCGCTCAACTGTGTGGGACGTGACCGGCCATCGCGGCGGACGACCGCCCATCTTAGCCGCTGGCCGCGTCGCAATGTATCGCACTGTATACGGACGCCCCGGGACGGTACACGTCGATACCGGCACCATACCAACCGAAGAAACGCCTGATACATCGGCCCGCTGTAATGCCTGCAATCCGCAAGACGCGATTCGCACCGCAACCACCACGTACAGGAGCACCACCGATGTCGGATCAGATCAACAAACGTCGCCGCCGTTTCCTGGGCACCGCGGCCGCCGGTATCGGCGCCGTGGAGCTGGGCATGACCGCACTGGCGCGCGCCGACGCCACGCCACCCGCGAGCAGCCCCGACACCGGCAACGCCCGCGTTCCGAACGCCAGGACGGGGCGTGCCGCCGGTTCTTTCCCCGTCATCAAGCAGATAGACGCCGGCGCGCTGAACATCGGCTATGCGGAGGCGGGCCCGAGCGACGGCCAGGTGGTGATCCTGTTGCACGGCTGGCCCTACGACATCCATAGCTATGTCGACGTCGCGCCCATGCTGGCGGCCAAGGGCTATCGCGTCATCGTCCCGCATCTGCGCGGCTATGGCACGACGCGCTTCCTGTCCGCCGATACCGGGCGCACGGCCCAGCAAGCGGCGGTCGCGGCCGATATCATCGCGCTGATGAATGCGCTGCAGATCCGGCGCGCGGTCATCGGCGGCTACGACTGGGGGGCGCGCACGGCGAATATCATCGCCGCGTTGTGGCCCGAGCGCTGCAAGGCCATGGTGTCCGTCAGCGGCTATCTGATCGGCACGCAGGCCTTGAACCAGGCGCCGCTGGCGCCGGACGCGGAGCTGGCGTGGTGGTATCAGTTCTATTTCGCGACGGAGCGCGGCCGCCTGGGCTACGAAAAGAACTGGCATGACTTCGCCAGGCTGATCTGGAAAACCGCCTCGCCGAAATGGCGCTTCGACGACGCGACGTTCGAACGGTCCGCGGCTTCGCTGGCGAATCCCGACCATGTGGCCATCACCATACACAATTACCGCTGGCGCCTCGGCCTGGCCGAAGGCGAGCCGCAATACGACGTGCTGGAAAAGCGCCTGGCCGAGCTGCCGGCCATCGGCGTGCCGACCATCACCANTGGAGGGCGCGGCCAATGGCGCGCCGCACCCGCCGCCCGCCGCCTACGCGAAGAAGTTCACGGGCAAGTACCGGCACATCGACCTGCCCGGCGACGTGGGCCATAACCTGCCGCAGGAAGCGCCGCGCGAGTTCGCGGATGCGATCCTCGAAGTGGCACGGTGGTAGAGGCGGCGCTGGTCAGGTCACCTTGCGTGACCGCCCGCGTGAAATGCCCGCGCCGGCTTCCGGCGCCAGCGCGGCATAGCCCGGCACGGAAGCCAGCACCACGACGCCGATCGCGATAAAGGACCACGCAAAGTCCCAATGTTCCGCATGGTCGCGCCCGGCGGCCAGCATGGAAAGCTGCATCACGCCCGCGGCCACGGCGACGCCGGCGGCGCGCGGCAGATGCTGCGCCGTGCCGGAAAACGAGGTCGCGGCGGACAATTTGGGCGGTGGAATGTCCGCATAGGTCAGCGCATTCATGCAGGCGAAGTTGAGCGAGCGCGCCAGGCCGCCGCACAACAACAGCACGAAGATGGCGCTCTCCGGCCAAGCGGAAGTCAGCGTCGCGCAGATCAGCAGTGTGGCGGTGAAGGCATAGCAGCCGCCCAACAGAATGGTGCGCACGCGATAGCGTTGCAGGAAAAACTGCGCCATCGGCCGCATGCAGAACGCCCCCACGGCGCTGGCCAGTGTCAGCATGCCGCTACGCGAAGCCGACAGCCCGAAGCCGAGTTGCAGCGTCAGCGGCACCATGAAGGGCAGGGCGCCCGCCCCCGCGCGGAACAGGCTGCCCGCCGCCGTGGCCGCCTTGAAGGTCGGAATGGACAGCAGCGAAAAGTCGATGGCCGGATTGGGCACGCGCTTGCAATGCCATACCGTCAAACCGAAGAACAGCAGGCCCACGGTGATCGCCAGCCAGGGCAGCTGCGGCGCCACGATGCCTCTGCCGACGGTCTCCACGCCGATCATGAAGACGCTGATGGCGATGCCCATCAGCGTCATCCCGGGGATGTCGAGCCTGGGCGGCCGCTCGGTGTCCGAGCGCGGAATCAGCCGCCAGACCAGCGCCAGGCCGAGTATCCCTATGGGCAGATTGATCCAGAAGATACTGCGCCAGGAGAACGTGTCCGTCAGAAAACCGCCCAGCGGCGGCCCGATCACCGGTCCCACCATCGCCGGCATGGAAAGCCAGGTGGTCGCGGACAGCAGGTCTTCCCTGCGCACGCCGCGCAGCAGTACCAGCCTGCCCACCGGCACCATCATCGCGCCGCTGGCGCCCTGTACGATGCGCGCGATGACCAGTTCACCCAAGCCATTGGACAGGGCGCAGGAACAGGACGCCGCGGTGAACAGAAAGATCGCGCACATGAAAATCCGCTTGGCGCCGAAGCGGTCGGCCACCCAGCCGCTGACCGGGATGAAAACCGTCATCGCGACCAGATAGGACGTGATGGCCGCGCTCAGGTGCACGGCGTTCACGTTCATGTCGCGCGCCATCGCGGGCAGCGCCGTCGCGATGGCGGTGCTGTCGATGTTCTGCATGAAGAGTGTCGTGGCGACCACCACGGCGATGATGCGAAAGTTGCTATGCGGATTCACAGATCGTTATGGTGGGGTTCAAGGTCCACGGCCGGGCTCCCTGGGCGCCGGGCACCGCGCAGCCGGGGGGCGGCGGGCCCGGGCGGCCTACATTCTCGCCATGGACCCGGGCCTTGTCAAAATGCTGAGCAGCGATTGAAATGGATTCATGGTGCTGTCAGTTCCGGCGCCGCGGATATGAACCCGGCGCGGAGTCGCGGCACTCAGGCGCTCTTCCTTTAAACACGCTGAATTCGTATGACGCTTACTGTGCTTGTCGCCATCGTCGCGATCGCCACCTTGTTTCTTTTTCTTGGATGGCGGCGCACCGGCAAAGCCTGCTATGGCGGCGCGGTCGCGCTATTCCTGGCGGTCGGCTGCGGTCCCATTCCCGCCTGGCTGCTGGGGGATCTGCAATCCCCCTACGCGGCGCGGCCCACGGTGCAATGGGTGGAACGCAACGCCATCGTGCTGCTGGGGGCCGGCACCGCCAGGATACCCGGCTCGCAAGGCATAGAGCCAGGCTTCTTTTCATACCCGCGCCTGGTCGAGGCCGCCGCGCTTTATCGGAACTGCCATGCGACGCAGGCGGATTGCAAGATCATCGTCAGCGGCGGCGACGCCCGGCGCCATGGCATGCCGGAAGCCACCGTCTACCGAACCGCCCTTATGGATATCGGCATTCCCGCGGCGGATATTCTGTCGGAAGCAAATAGCATGAACACCTGGCAGAACGCGCAGTTTTCCAGTTTGACGCTGGCCAATTACGGCGCCGGCAGGGTGGTGCTGGTTTCGTCGGGCATACATCTGCGCCGCGGCCTGATGTACTTCGCGCATTTTGGCGTGGCCCCGGTGCCGGTGCGGGCGGAATACCTGCAGGCGGTGGGATCCTGGCTGCCGCTGTCGTACAACTTTGCCGTGGCGGATTTCGCGTTGCATGAATTCATCGGCATCGCGCGCTACCATGTCTACAACGCCATGGGGTGGAACCCGGCAAGAACCTTGCCGGACCAGGCGTGACCAGCGCGACGCGGGCGGTCGCGGCCGGCTCCATGGGCGGCGTCAGCTCGCGGCCGTCAACTCCAGCTTGTCCCAATACAGGTCATGCCGGAAGCGTTCGGCGAAATAATCCACGCATGCCCGTATCTTGGGCGATACGAAGGGCCCTGCGACGTAGTGCAGCCACACATGCGAACCGAACGTGCCCAGGGCCTCGTACTCGCTTAGCAGTACCCGCAGCCGGCCATCCTTGACATCCGAGCCGATGGCGAAGGTCGGCATCAGACCGACGCCCACGCCCGCCCGGGTGGCGCGGTAGACGGCCTCGCTATCGTTGACCAGGTAGCGGCCGCGCACGGAAATCGCGAACTCCGCGGTGCCGGCGCGGAAGCGCCATACCTCGCCCGACGTTACCGAAGACCGATAAAACACGCAGTTGTGCGCCTCCAGGTCGGCGGGCGTGCGTGGGGTGCCGTGGCGCGCCAGGTACTCATCGCTGGCGCACACGACCCACCGCACGTCGGCAAGCTTGCGGGCGACCAGGTTCGCGCCCGGTATCACGTCGGCCCCGATGGCCAGATCGAAGCGCTCCTTCACGAAATCCGCCAGGCGATCGCTCATCGTCAGTTCGATGGATAGATGGGGATGCAGACGCAGGAATTCCGGGATGGCGGGCGCGACGTACAGCCGTCCGAACGCCGACGCCGCCCCGATGCGCAGCAGGCCGCGCGCCTCCGCCGCGAAATGGCCGGCCACCCGCTCGCCGGCCTCGGCCTCCCTGGACATGCGGGCACAGTGGGCGAACACGGCTTCGCCGACTTCGGTCAGGCTCAGCCGGCGTGTGGTGCGATTCAGCAGCCGCACGCCCAGCGACTGCTCCAAGCGCGATACATGCTTGCTGACCGCCGACGCGGACATCTGCAAATGCTGGGCGGCAGCCGAAAAGCTTTCGTGTTCGACGACCTTGGCGAACACGATCATGTCGATGGGATTGTGCATACAGGCTTGTACCCGTGGCGTAACGGCGGCGAAGCGAATCGGCGGAGCAGGGCGGCGGCATTCAGCTCTCGCAAAGGTTACGAACGGTGCGCCGATTCGTCAACGAATGGAAAAAGATAAATTCCAGGCGGACGGCTTATCGCAGCCGCCGCGCGCCCATAGAATTTCCGCAAGCCATCCATGCCGCCGCGCGCGGCGACTCGCGCCGCACTGTATCAGTGCCTGGCGCACCAATGCGGAGATTTTCATGCGCGCCAATGTGTTTCCGGACGGCCTGTCCAAACGCATCGTAGGGGGGAGGACGCTCTATTCGCCGGTGGTTTCGGTCGATCTGGGCGGCTATAAATTGGTGTTCGTGTCGGGGCTGCTGGCCCGCAACGCCGATGGCGATATCGTCGGGGCCGGTGATATGGCCGCGCAGATACACCAGGTCGGGACCAACCTGAAGATTGCCTTGTCGTCGGTGGGAGCGACGCTGGATGACCTGGTGCGCACGGCCACCTACACCACCAGGATCGATGAGTTCTTCCGCCACGTCGATGCGCGCCATGAGTACCTGGGGACCAGTCTGCCCACCAGCACCACCGTCGAGGTCACCCGGCTATCGCATCCGGATTTCATGGTGGAAATAGAAGCAATGGCCGTCCTCGCGCCGCCGACGGCGTAAGCGGCGGAACGGACGCATCCATAGGAAATATCCCGGCATTGCAGCGGGAACCAGTAGCGGGAACCCTGCCGCGATTTGCGCGGGCAAGGCGGCCGGGCCCGAAGAAAATACGACACAAGGGAAAACGACGATGAGCGGAAACAACAGTGGAATCATGCGGTCCCGGCGCGCGCTGCTGCGGGCGGGCGCCACGGCCATCGGCGGCGCGGCCCTGGGCCTGCCGGCATGGGCGGTCGCCCAACCGTCACCGGTGAAAATCCGCTACGCCACCGGCGGCGGCATAGGTCCCAACGAAATGGAGACCGTGATTTTCCTGGACTGGATGCAGAAGAACGTCCTGCGGCAGTACGGTAAAGCCTACGTGGTCGACATGACCTATACGCGCGGCACGCCCGAGGCCGCCACCTTGCTGGCGGCGGACCAGGCCGACATGGCCACCCTATCGTTTTCCGTTTTCGCGACGCTGATGCTGAAAGGCGCGGTGCCGGACGGCCTGTCCATCGTCGCGGACAACTACCAGGACGCCAAGCCGGGCTATGCGGCGAACACTTTCTTCGTGCTCGACGGTTCGCCGATCCGGAAGGTGGAAGACCTGCGCGGCAAGCGCATAGGCGTGAATGCCTATGGCTCGGCGGTGGACCTGGGGCTGCGCGTGCGGCTTAAGAAGAGCGGCCTGGATGCCCGCAAGGACGTGGAAATCGTCGAGGTGGCGTTTCCCAACATCGGCGCGGCGCTGCGCGAGAAGCGCATCGACTGCGGCGTCCTGGTGATCCCCTTCATGGTCAATGAAACCGCCAAGGGCGGCCTGCGCGCGTTGTTCAACGGCGGCGATGCCTTCGGCACCTATGCGCCGATTTTCCAGGTGGCGACGCGCGGCTTCATCAAGTCCAACCGCGCCGCGGTGTCCGCCTTCCTGGCCGACTATGTGCGCGGACTGCAGTGGTTCTACGATCCCGCCAATCGCAAGCAGGCTATCGCGCTGACCGCGGCGTTCACCAAGTCGCCGCCCGAAGTGCTGGACTCGTATTTCATGACAGGCAAGGACTATTACCGCGACCGCAATGCCTGCGTCAATGCCGACCTGATCCAGCGGCCGGTGGACGCGATGGTGGAACAAGGCCTGATACCCAGGCCCTTGAAGATCGCCGACTATCTGGATTCCAGCCTGTTGCCAGGAACCTGCGGGTCATGAGCTTCATCGCCGTCAGCAATCTTTCCAAGCGCTACGGCTCCCGCCATGGCGACGTCATGGCCCTGCGCGACGTCAATCTTTCCATACGGGAAGGCGAGTTCGTCTCCATCGTCGGTCCCTCGGGGTGCGGCAAAAGCACGCTGCTGTACCTGATCGGCGGTTTCCTGCAAGCGGAGCAGGGCGCCATCGAGGCGGCCGGCAAGCCCGTGACCGGTCCCGGCGTGGACCGCGGCGTGGTGTTCCAGGAGTACGCGCTGTTTCCCTGGCTGACCGTCGCGGGCAATATCGAATACGGGCTGAAAGAGGCTGGCAAGCCGGCGCCGGAACGCGAGCGCATCGTCCGGCATTACGTCGGCCTGATCGGGCTTGCCGGCTTTGAGAACCGCTATCCCAAGGAGCTTTCCGGCGGCATGAAGCAGCGCGTGGCCATTGCCCGCACGCTGGCCTGCGGGCCGCGCATACTGCTGCTGGACGAACCCCTGGGAGCGCTGGATGCGCAAACCCGCGAAGGCCTGCAGGACGAGCTGCTGCGCATCTGGCAGGCTACGTCGACCACCGTCATCATGATCACCCATGACGTCAGCGAGGCGGTATACCTGTCCAGCCGCATCGTGGTGATGAGCCGCCGTCCCGGTACGGTGGTGGAGGAATTCGACGTCGACCTCGACCGCGCGCAGGGACGCGAAGCGCTGATGCTGTCCGACGCCTTCAACGCCTTGCGCAACCGGGTATGGCTGTCGGTGCGCCGACAGGCCGTGGTGGACACGGAGCCCGCATGACTTCCGCCGCATTCCATCTGCGCCGCGCCTTGCCGCTGCTGGGCCTGCTGCTGTTATGGGAAGCCGTGGTCGTGGCGGGCCTCGTCAATCCGGCCTTCCTGCCGCCCGCGCACCAGGTGGCGGCGGCGTTCTGGCAATTGGTGGGCGAAGGCGACATCTGGCGCGACTTGTCGATATCCGCGTATCGCGCGCTGGGCGGGTTGGTGCTGGGTTCCGCGGCGGGCGTGATGCTGGGGCTGCTCATGGCGACGTCGCGCCGCGCGAACGGTTTCTTCGGGCCGCTGGTCGCCGCGACCTATTCCTTGCCCAAGGCAGCCCTGGTGCCGCTATTCGTGTTGTGGTTCGGGGTGGGTGACACGACGAATATGTTGACGGTGTTCCTGTCCAGCCTGCTTCCGGTGGTAGTCAATACCTATCACGGCGTGAAGGCGGTGCCATCCGCCCTGGTGTGGAGCGCGCGCGCCTTCGGGACGCCGTTCCACCGGATACTGACGCGCGTACTGCTGCCCGCCAGCGCCCCCCATATCCTGACCGGCGTGCGCATTGCGCTGGGTTTTTCCTGGGTGCTCACGCTGTCGGCCGAGATGATCGCCGCGAAGTCGGGCATCGGAAAACTGGTGTTCCAGTATGGCGAGAACGGCTCCTATGCCTATATGTTCGCCGGCATACTGGCCATTGTGATCCTGGCCTATGCCATGGACAGGCTGATGGTGTTGCTGACCGGGCGGTTGCTGCGGTGGCATGAATCCTCGCAGGCGCGGGAGGCCGCATGATGGCCGGATCGAAGCGCCCGGTGATGTCCGCGCAGGTCGATGCCGGCGCCTCCGCCCACCGGTCCGGCGGCGCCGTGCTGCGCCGTCTATGGCGGGGGCTGCTCGGGCTCTATCCGTTCGCCCTGGTCATCGCCGCGTGGTTCGCGATGACGGAGTGGGGCGGTGCGCGTCCCATGTTCCTGCCTTCGCCCATGGCCGTGGCGCGCCAGTTCCTTGCCTTGTTGTCCTCGCAGGAAGTCGTGCAGCCGGTCCTGCTGAGCCTGTATCGCGCCTTCCTGGGCCTGCTGCTGGCGGTCGCCGCCGGTATCGCGCTGGGGCTGGGCATGGCTCGCATCCGCTGGTTCCGGCGTGTGCTGGACCCCTTGGTGGCGGTGGCTTTTCCGGCGCCGAAGATCGCGTTCATGCCCATCTTCATTCTCTGGTTCGGAATAGACAGCCTGTCCAAGGTGCTGCTGGTGGCGTTCACCTGCGTGTTTCCCATGATTATCGCGGCGTACGAAGGCGCGATTTCGGTGCCCCCAGTCATGCTGTGGTCGGCCCGCGCCATGGGCGCCACGCCGCGCCGTGTGCTGTGGCGCGTCGTCCTGCCCGCGGCCGTCCCCGCCATCTTCAGCGGCATACGCGTTACCGTCCCGGTGGCCCTGATCACCGCTTATACGGCGGAAATGGTCGCCGGCGGCGGCGGACTGGGAGCGGTGCTGATGTATGCACAGCGCTTCTTCGAAACGCCTACCGTGTTCGTTTGCATTGTGTTGATGCTGCTGTCCGGTGTCGTGCTGGACAGGGGGCTGGTGGCGCTGCGCGCCCGGATCATTCCCTGGCAGGACGAGCAAGACGATTGACCTGCGGCGGACAAGGACGCGGCCCGGATCGCTATCGGACCAACGCGGCCTCGATCGAAGCGACGCATTCCAGGACGTGCTTGTCGATCATGCGCTGTCGCATTTCCGTCATGCGGCTGCTGATGGAGGCCACGAAGACCACCGCGCTCGGCACGCCGCCGCGGTTGCGCACGACCCGGCCCAGCGCAACGATGTCCAGCGCGGCGCTGCCTTCATCGAGTGCGTAGCCGCGCCGGCGGGTCTGTATGATCCGCTCGCGCAGGACTTCTTCCGTCAGGTTGTAGCGGCCCAGTTGCGGGGCGATGGCCTCGATCGCGACGTCCGCGTCGTTATTGTTCATCGCCGCCAGGATCGCCAGGCCGGCGGCGCCTATGCCCAACGGATGCCGGTCCCCTACATTGCGAGCCAGGGTCTGGATCTCGAAATTGCCGGCGATACGTCGCAGGCAGACAATTTCGAGCCCGCTGCGGCCGCTCAGGAATGCCATGTCGCCCGTGATCCGGGCCAGTTGCCGCAGGGCGGGCTCGGCGGCCTCTTCCACATTCGTTTCCGGCAGGGCGCCCAGGCCCAGCTCGTGCAGCAGCGGTCCCAGCCGGTAGCCGCGCCTGCCCGGATCGCGCGCCAGCATGCGTTCCTGCACCAGCCGCTGCAGCAGCCGGTGCGCCGTGGACTTGTCCAGCGACGCCATTTCAGCGATGTCGATCAGGCGCAGGTTGTGCGATTTGCTCGATGCGACCAACCGGATCAATTGGATGGCCCGGCCGACGGTTTGGGAAGTCGATGTGGCGCCGGTCACGCTTTCCTCCTGCTTCATGCCGACGCACCGGGCGGCGCCGATGCATGGCTTCAACCTTCGCGCAGCAGCTTCAAGGCCGTACCGCAGCAGACGCAATGGCGCTCCATGGGTGTCATCCTGGGCACCGCGTCCAGCGTAGCCGCCGGATCGTCATCGGCCATGTCGAATGGTGCGTCCGTGCCGATACAGACCTGATCGGCGCCGACCAGATCGATAAGATAACGCAGCGCCTGGGGTTCGAACACCAGGCTGTCGAAGTAGATGCGTTTGAGCAATTCCTTGGGCGATGATTTGCTGGCGCCATGCGTTTCGGCGCGCACGGCGTGTCCGTGGACCAGCCGGCCGATCTGGTAGGGTGCGAAGCCGCCGCCATGCGCCAGCACGATCCGCAGGTCGGGCAGTTCGTCCAGCCGGCCGGAGAACATCAGGTTGGCCAGCATCACGGTCGTGTCCAGCGGGTTGCCGATCAGATTGGTCAGATAGTAGTTTTCCAGGCCGCTTTTGGCGCCGACGTAGTAAGGATGCGCGAATAGAAAGACGCCCAGTTCGGCGGCGCGCCGCAGCAAAGGCCGGAAACGCTCCTCGGCAAGCTGGGCGCCTTCGATGGAGGTGCCGATCTCCACCGCCTTGAAGCCGAATTCGCGGACCACGCGCTCCAGTTCGGCGACCGCGGCGTCGGGATGCTGCATGGGCACGGTTGCCATCCCGCGCAGCCTGCCGGGCTTCTCGGCCACCATGTCGGCGATGCCGTCATTGACCAGCCCGGCGACTTCCAGCGCCAGATCGGCGTCCGCCCAGTAATAGAACATCGGCGGCGCCGGCGAGATCACCGACATCTCGATGCCCTTGCGGTCCATTGCGTCCAGCTTGGCATCGACGACGTGGAATTCGTCGAACAGGGGATAGACGTAGCCCTGGTCGTGGATCACCTTGCGCGCGGCGCCATCGCCGACTATCCGCGCCTGGAAGCGTCCGGGATCGGCGGCGATTGCGGCGACGATGCGATCGGGAATGACGTGGCTATGGATATCGATCTGCATGGCGTTGCGGCGCTCCCGCTCGTTATCCTTCCCAGCCCACGTTCACGTGCGGCACCGACCACTGGCTCACGGCCATGGGCTTGAGTACCGGCGTACCCAGGAAGGGGGCGGACAGCAGATAGAGGCCGGCATGCGTCGATAGCCAGATCAGCTTGCGGTCCCATTCGATGAAGACGGCTTCCGATGTGCCGCGGCGCCAGCTCATGTAGTCGTGGATGTCGCCGTCGCGCGCCGGCACGAAGTACGCGACTTCCTTCGGTGCCGTCGGATCGGAAATATCGAAGAGACGCAGGCCCGCATTCAGATAGGACAACGCCACGATATCCGGGCGCGCCTGGCCAGGTGCAATCCAATGCTGCATGACGCGCGAGCTGAAGCGGCCGCGCGCCATCGCGAAGTCCTTGTAGGGCGCATCCGGATGCGGCATCGGACGCGGGAACAGGCCGATGATGCGTGGATGGGCGGGATCTTTTACGTCGACGACGTAGCTGGTGTGGAAGGGCTCGCGGCAGTCGGATTCCAGCGACTCGGGTATCGCGATCACCAGGTTCTGCAATTGCGGATAGCGCCGCGGATCGGCGGTCACCGGCACGACATGGTGGTAGGGGATGCCGCCGATCGCTTCCAGCGGATGCGTGACCTTGCCATACACCTTGGGATTGCGGATGTCGGACAGGTCATGGACGTACATGCCGAAATGCCCCCAGCCGCCGTAGCCCACGGTGCCGCCATCTTCGACGCGGACCGGCACGATGCAGGGCGTGCGGTTGCAGGTCCACGAACATTGGTCGCCGGCGAAGGGATAGGTCGCCCGGTAATACTCCTCTTCCTCCAGCCGCTGGCCCGGCGCCCACCAACGCGACACTTCCTTTACGTTGGCCGGATCGGACATGTCGACGATCATCAGCCCGTTGCTGTAGACGCGCTCGGTGCTTTCCATGCGCAACTGGTCGTCCCAGCCGCAGGCCAGATAGGCATACTTGCCGCCGTCGTAGAAGGGCAGGTGCACGCCATGGCCGGTCCTGCCCGTTTCGAACTCGTTCAACAGCACCGTTTTTTCGGGATCGGTGACGTCATACGTCTTGATGCCGCGAAAGCCGGCATGGCTTTTCGCCTTGTCGGCGTACTCCTGGTGGTACTTGCCGCGGGGATACTCCATCGTGCCGGGCGTTAAGGGCATCTGATGCGCGACGACGCGTATCCACTTCTTCAGGTTTTCGTTGTAGACGCAGCTCTGGAAGGTCGACAGCTTGCCTTCCGGAATGACGGTCGCCTTGCGGGGATCGGTGATGTCGACCCAGCCGCCCTCGAAGGCGATCAGGCGACGTTCGCCCTTGGCCCACATGCAGGAGTGTTCGTCGCCGAAGATGGTCAGCTTGATCGACGGAAAGAAGTCGATGACCTCCATGTTCGAGATGTACTGGTTCCGGTCCAGATAGTTCAAGGCGCCGGCGGGCAGCCGCAGGGGTACCGTGCCCCCACCCGGCATGACGCCGACGATGCGTTCGGCATCGGTCCCTGAAGCAAGCGCTTGATCGTCGATTTCCGCCATTGTGGATCTCCTGTGGATGGTGGCGCTTGGACCTAGAGTCTGTGCGCCGGCTGGTGTCCCGGGCTCAACTCGACCGCGGCGGACGGGCGCGCGGCCTTGTGGCGCATC
Organism: Bordetella sputigena; assembly: GCF_965137885.1. Taxonomy (NCBI): domain Bacteria; kingdom Pseudomonadati; phylum Pseudomonadota; class Betaproteobacteria; order Burkholderiales; family Alcaligenaceae; genus Bordetella; species Bordetella sputigena. Next base: position 147,921 of record NZ_CBCSCA010000003.1, on the reverse strand, counting down.
GTGGTGGCGATCAGCACCAGGATCATGGAAAGGATCGCGAAGCCCGAGGTCTGGATAATGCCGGCCGCCGTCCAGCCGAATACTTCCTTCAGCTCGGCCAGCAGGTAGCCGGCGAAGGCAGCGGGGATGTAATAGCTGGCGATGAACATGCCCGATCCCTGGGCCGTCTTGGCCGGGGTCATGGATTCGATGATGATGGCGGACAGGTTGGAATAGAGCAGGCTCAACACCGACACGCCGAACACGCCGGCGGCCAGGGCATGCAGAAACACCGAACGGTCCAGTTCGGTGAACGCGATGCCCCCGGACAGCGCCGCCAGCGGCAGCGCCAGGAAAAGCACTTTGTGATAGCCGAGACGGTCGCCCAGCCAGCCGCTGAGCGGCGCCACGAAGCCCCCGATGCCGATGGCGCTCATTACATAGGCCGCCTGCGCCGGTGTGAACCCCAGCGCGTTGCGCAGATAGGTCGGGTACAGGCCCGAGAAGCCATAGACCGCGACGCCGGCGCAGATCGCGGCCAGGCCCAAGGTGACCGTGGTCGGATTCCAGATGGTTTCATTGGCGCGGTATGGGGTGCGATTGTCCGCGCTGTTCGTCGACGATTCGTTTGCACGGCTTTCGCTGAACCACGGCTTGACCCATAGCCAGACCATCACCATCGCAACGACGCCGACCGCGCCGAAGACGATGAAGGGCTGCTTCCAGCCGTATGCGTTCAGCAGGGCGGCCGTGCTGGTCGGGCCCAGGAACGCGCCGACGCCATAGGCGGACGAAACAGACCCCGTGACCAGCGCGCGATGCTTGTAGAAGTAGCTGGCGCCGATGGCGATGATCGCCGTGGCTTGCATGGCTTCGCCCAGGCCGGAGATGAAGCGATAGGCCAGCAGGTCCGCCAGCCCTTGCGCATAGGCCGTCATCAGCGTGGCCAGGGAGAAAATCACCAGGCCCAGGATCACCACCGATCTGCGCGAGCGTATGCCCAGCAGATAGCCGGTCGGTATCGCGGCCAGGCCCATGCCCAGGGTGAACAAGGTCGACGCCAGGCCTACCTGCGGCAGCGATAGATTCATCGCGTTACGCACCTCGATGGCCAGGACGGAGAACAGGGTGCGGTCGACGGCGTTCAGCACGTAGGACAACAGCAGGATAAGGAACATGGCAAGCGCGGCGTAGCGGTTCTGCATGATATTTCTCCCTTGGGGACGGCTCGCGGCGCGGCCGGTCGGCGACGCCGGCAGGACCAGTGCCGCCGCTGGTCGACTTCAGATCAATGGATACATCGCCGACTTGCGCAGTTCGCGCTCATCGATCCCGAACACGTCGGCAAGCCAGTCCATCATCAATTCCTGGCCTATGGTCGGGTTGTCATGCTGGCAGTGGTCGGCGCCGGTTTCGTCTTCGGTGACGAAGCGCAACGTCACGTCGACGCCCTTCGATTGCGCGTAATCGGCGACCTTTTGCGCCGCGGCGACGCCAAGCACATCATGGCCGCCGTGGACGATCAGGTAAGGACATTGCATATGATCGAGGTGCCCTTCGAGCGTGAAGGGCCGCGCTTTTTCCAGCGCCTCTTTCATGGAGGCCGCGCCGAACACGGTCTTGATGTGGTCGGCAAGGCCATGGTCTTCCCCGGCATTGGCCCACAGTTCGGTGATGGACCAGATCGCGCCATGCGAGATGGCGGCCGCCAGCCGGTGCTCATAGCAGCCTGAGCGGGCGGCGTAGTAGCCGCCAAGCGACGATCCGCAGACGGCGATCCTCGCCGGATCGACGTCCTGGCGCGTCAGTAGATAATCGATGCACTTGCCGACCGGTACTTCGTAGTCCGGTCGGGTCGGTATCTTGTGGCGGCGCAGGGTCCCGCCCTGGCCCGGACCATCGATCATCAGGACCGAGATACCGCGCTGCAACGCGCTGTGCGCCTGCATGAACCACATCTCGTCCTTGATGGAGTCCAGGCCGCCCATGCAGATCAGGACCGGCTGCTTGCCGTTGTCGAAAGGCGCGCGCACGAAGTAGGCGTACAGCGGCTTGCCCTCTTCGTAGGGGATCCGCACGACCTCGCCCGCGGGGTTCAGGTTTTCGATGAATTTGCGCGAGCATTCCTCCATGTTGGTGAAGGCGACCAGCCGGCGCGGGTCCGAATACTCGAGCCAGAACTCGGTGTGGCGGTAATAGTTCGCGGCGCGCAGCCAGCAGTTCATCGCGGTGCGGATGTGCCCCTTGGCATAGGCTTCGTCGCCCCGCGCCTGGTTGAAATCGGCGATCCGCTGCCATTCCCGGTGCCAGCTTTCCTTGTCGCCCGGCACCATGCGGCTGGCCGCCAGAAAGCATTCGGACACCGCGCCGCCGCCTTCCTGGGTTTCACCGAGCGCGCGGCGAAACTGATAGCTCATCCAGGGGTAATTGGGCCAGTGATGCCAGCCGTAAGGCTGATATACGCCATGCGTGACATCGGTGACTTGATCGATCAGTAGCGCTTCCGCCATGTGCCGACTCCCAGGCTTGGATGGGTGAGAGGCAGCCTCGGTCGCGTCGCGTTTCCATGCGTGGGGACGGGCGGCTGCACTGTCGGAATCGATCCTAGTGGCGTGGCGAAAACACGGTCAAAGGGGAATATGGGCTTTTCCCAGATAGCAATAAATTCTCGGGAAAACGATTAGCGTCCTGGCGCGCCTTCCTGCGCGGAGTGCTCCCCGGGTTCTCGCAATCCGGGAATCCGAACTGCCCCGGCAAGGGGCCGCAGCCCGGCCGGTCCGGATGGTATCCAGTGTGCCCGCATACATCGTTCGGATGCTATCTAGTATGTATCTTCGACGAAATGGATGGTATCTACGCACTAAATGCTTGGTATTGCCAAAAAAGACATATACATTGCGCTTTTTTGCGAATGCTCATCCTTCCGGGGAGTGTTGGGGGTATGGCAAATCCATGGACGCCGTCCCGCGGAGGCGGCGGCAAGCGTAGAAGGGGATCCACCTCGATGAAGAAAACGAAGCAACTGCTCAAGGCGACGCTCGCGCTCGGCGCATCCTGCTGCGGCGGCGCGATGGCCGCGGACCTCGTCATAGGACCGGGCGATACGCGCATCTTCGATGGCTCGGCCAGCTTTCCAGGCGGCGTCGATGTCAATGGCGGCACGCTGGTGGTGGGCAGTAATGGTCCCGGCGCGGGTGTTTCCATCACCGGCGGCGTTGCGGCGACGTCCGGCGCGACCATCGGCGGGTTTGGTTCGATCAACGGCGATCTGAGCATGACCGGGGGCTCACGTATCGCGCCCGGGTATCCCGTCGGTACGCCTACGGGCGTGTCCAACGGCAATATGGTGGTTACCGGCAATCTGTCGATGAACAATGCCGTATTCGACTTCGAAACCGGCTATGCGGGGCTGCCCATCACGCAGCCCGGCACCGGCGATAACATCACCGTCGGCGGCAACGTCGCCCTCAATAATGCGACGCTGAATGTCTCGGTGAATACGCTTGGCGTCAACGCCGGCTATTACCGCATCCTGTCATACGGCGGAACCTTGAGCGGTAGCGGCCTTGCCCTGGGCACGGTCACTGGCGACTCGCTGCCCGCCGCGACCATCCAATCGCTGACGGGCGACAAGCAGGTCAACCTTATCCTCGGCCCAGGCACGACCAATCTGTGGAACGGCAATGGCCTGGCGTCCGCCACCCGCGCCGGCGGCGGCGATGGCACATGGACGGCATCCGGCACGAATTGGAACAGCCCCGCCAACGCCACCGGAGCGCTGCCTGACGGGGCATACGCCATCTTTACCGGCGCGCCCGGCCTGGTGACCGTCGATGGCGGCGCCGGCCCGGTCCGCGTGTCGGGACTGCAGTTCGCCACCGACCGATACCGGCTGCAGGGGGCTCCCATCACATTGGTCGCCAGCGGCGGCAATCCCCCGGCCATCGTCGTCGGCGACGGCACCTACGCCTCGGGCCAGTTCGTCGATACCATCGATAACCCCCTGCAAGGCACCAGCGGCTTCGTCAAGACCGGCCCTGGATCGGTCATCCTGAACGCCGACAGCAGCGGGCTGAGCGGCCCCATCCTGATCGCCGACGGCGCGCTGGAAATCAATGGCAAGCTGAACGGTCCCGTCGATATCGGCCGTGAGGTAGTGCTGGCGGGTGTGGGCCAGGTGGGAACCACCACGCTCTATCCCACCGCCGTCATTTCGCCGGGCAACGATGCTTCCCCGATCGGTACGCTGACGGTCAACGGTAATCTCACCTTCGGGCAGGACTCGATCTATCGCGTGCACGCCGATCCGGCCAGCAGCGCCAGCGACCACATCCATGTCACCGGCATCGCCTACCTGGACGGCACCGTGGCGCATGTGGGGCCCGATGGCAACTATGCGCCACGCGCCACGTACAACATCCTGACGGCGGATGGGGGCATACAAGGCCGGTTTGCGGGCGTATCCAGCAACTATGCGTTCCTGACGCCGACGCTGACCTACGATCCCAAGAACGCCTTCATGACGTTGACGCGCAACGACGTGCCTATCGGCAGCGTCGGCAACACCGGCAACCAGGGCAGCGTGGGCGGCGCGCTGGACAACGAAGCGCCGCCTGCTGGCGGGAGCGGCTCGCCTTCGGCGGGCAATGGCGGCGCAAGCGGTTCCGGCGGGACTGGCGGCGCGGGCGCGGCGGGTGCCGGGTCGGCTGGCGGCAACGGCCTCGCCGGGTCCGTGGCCGGCGCGGCCAGCGGCACCGGAGCCAGCCAGGTAGCCGAGGCGGTTCTTGCGATGACGCCGGATCAGGCACGCTCGGCCCTGAACATGCTGTCCGGCGAGGCCTACGCCAGCAACGCCAGTGTGCTGCAGGGCCTGAGCGATACCGTCCGCGCCCTGCCCATGGCCCACTTGCGCGCCAATCTCGACGCACCGGCGGTGGCGGGGCGGCCGACGGCTCAACTCGGAGCGCCGTCATCCGATGCGTTACCGCAGAGCGGCGCGCTGCCGGTCTGGGCGCAGGTATTCGGCAATTGGCGCACGTTTTCGGGCGACGGCAACGCGTCACGCGTGCGGCAATCCGATGGCGGCTTGTTCGTCGGCGGGGACGGCGCGGTGGGTGGCGGCTGGCGACTGGGCGGCGCGGTGGGCTACATCGGCAGCCACAGTTCCATCGATGATGTGTCCTCGCGCAGCAGCATCGACAGCTATACCGCGACGGTGTTCGGCGGAAGGAACTTCCCGGCCGGCCCCGGCCATTTCCGCTTCACGGCCGGCGCCGCCTACACCTGGCACGATATCGACACGAAGCGCGACGTGGCGGCGGGCAGCCTGAACCAGCAGTTGGAGTCCTCCTATCACGCATCGTCGACGCAGTTGTTCAGCGAGCTCGGCTACAACCTGCCGCTGGGCGAGGCCTACACCATAGAACCGTTCGCCGGCGTGGCGTGGAACCAGTTGCGCACGCGCGCTTTCGACGAGTCGGGCGGCACGGCGGCCCTGCATGGGTCGGCGGATTCCAGCGACGTGACCAGCACCACGCTCGGCCTGCGCGGCGCGTGGCTGTTCGAATCCGCCCGCGCGCCGGGCCGTCTGACCGCCACGCTGGGCTGGCGCCACGCCATGGGCGACGTGACGCCCAGGCAGGACCTGGCATTCGACGGCGGCAGTACCTTCACCGTCGCCGGCGTCCCCATCGCCCGCGACGCCGCCGTCCTTGGGCTGGGCATCGAAATGGCCATCACCCGCAACACCACGGCCGCCATCAGCTACGACGCGCAGTTCGGCGGCGGCAACCGGCAGCAGGCGGGGGTGTTCAAGGTGGCGATGCGGTTCTGAGTGTCGCCAGGGCATAAAAAAACCCAGACCGAAGTCTGGGCTTTTTGGAATCTGGAGCGGGAAACGAGTCTCGAACTCGCGACCTCAACCTTGGCAAGGTTGCGCTCTACCAACTGAGCTATTCCCGCATACTGGCTGCCCTGGCGCGGGGCCTCGGTCAGCAGCAAGACCGGCATTATACATAAATCTTCGCGGCTGTCTTTCCGGCGTCACACAGGGGCAACGGGGAAGATACAAGAAGCATCAGCAGCCGCGTATGCCCCTTGGAACGGGGGCGCGCGTCGGGCTACGACCGCTTACCTGCTCAGCCTATCGTTACATCCATCCCTGTGGAGTCTTTAGGATGTGGGCTCTGATGGCAGAGCTGCCTGGCAGCGCGCGGCTCGCCCTTCCAAACACGCCACACCTCTCGAATACGCCATGCCGAATCACGCCTACGCGGCGACGTGCCGCCGCATTGCCCGTTTCCTGCTCCTGTCCTTGCTGGCCTTGTTCGCCGCCTGCGCGCAGGCCGCTACGGTCTGGATGGACAACGGCGACCGCATCACCGGCGATATCCTGTCCCTGGACAGCGGCGTCCTGCTGGTAAACACTCCCTACGGCGGGGAAGTGCGCCTGCAATTCAAGCACGTGAAGACCCTGCAGAGCGACAAGGAGCTGGTCATACGCGACAAGTCCGTGGAGCACGACTACTACGCCAAGCTGGTGCGCGCCGACCAGGGCAAGGTGGTGGTCGAAGGCGTGGAGCGCAGGCCCGACGGCGAGAACGACGTCAAGACCGACGTGGCGCTGTCATCGCTGGACAGCATGACGGCGCCCAAGTCCCTGCTCGGCGAAACCGCGGTGAAAGGCAAACTGGACGTTTCCCTGGCGCAGAAGACCGCGTCCGTCAATTCACAGAACTTCGCGGGCGCGTTCTCGCTGGATGCGCGCCGCGGCCTGTGGCGCAATGTCCTTAGCGCCGCGTACAACCGCAGCAAGGATGGCGACGATGTCGGCACCGACAACTACGGCGGCGATTACGCCCTGGATCGCTTCCTGACCGACAAGGCCTTCTGGCAAGGGCGCATCCGCTACAAGCGCGATTTCGTCGAAGAGGTCAGCCGGCAGACCGCCTACGGCACCGGACCGGGTTATCAGTTCTGGGATGACGAGCTGGGCGCGTTCGCGCTATCGGCGCTGGTGGGCCGGGTGGAATACGGCTATAGCGATGGCGGCCATGACGGCTTCTATGCCGGGGGCTTGCGCTGGAATTATTCGCGCTATCTGCGTGGCAAGCAGTTCCAGGTGTACACCAGCGGTGAGTTCTATCGGGCCCTGGACACTTCGGGATTCGGCCTGAATGGCGAGGTCGGCCTGCGCTACAACATCAACAGCACGCTGTCCTTGTACGTGAAATATGCGCGCGACCTGGTCACCGGTACGCGCGAAAGCATGAATGAGTCGATCTACGGTACGGGCGTGGGCTGGAATTTCTAAGCTTCAGACGGAAAGATGGCGCCGGACTTCCGCGTCGCCCATCGCCGCCTGTTCGCCGCGCGCCACCACCTCGCCGCGCGACATCACGACGAAACGATCCGCCAGTTCGTGCGCGAAGTCGAAGTACTGCTCGCACAGCAGGATGCCGATGTCGCCGCGTTCCCGCAGCAACCGGATCACGCGGCCGATGTCCTTGATGATGGAAGGCTGGATGCCTTCGGTCGGCTCATCGAAGATGATCAGTTTAGGTTCCGCGACCAGTGCCCGGGCGATGGCCAGTTGCTGCTGCTGGCCGCCGGACAAATCGCCGCCGCGGCGCGCCAGCATGGTCTTCAGCACGGGAAACAGATCGAAGACCTCGTCCTTGATGCGGCGCGCCTTGGCGCCCGAGAACGCCGCCATGCCCATGACGATGTTCTCTTCGACCGTCAGGCGGGCGAAGATGTCGCGCCCCTGCGGCACATAGGCCATGCCCATGGCGGCGCGCCGGTGCGGCGGCAGCTTCGAAACGTCCTGCCCGTCGAACAGCACTTTGCCGCTGGCCAGCGGCAGCACGCCCATCAGGCATTTCAGCAGCGTGGTCTTGCCCACGCCGTTGCGGCCCAGCAGGGCCAGGCATTCGCCCTGCCTGACGTCCAGCGACACGCCGCGCAGCGTATGGCTGCCGCCGTAGTATTGATTGATGGCTTGTACGTCAAGCATCCTCAGCGCCCCAGATAGACTTCGATGACGCGCGGATGGGACTGCACGTCGGCCATGCTGCCTTCGGCCAGCACCGAGCCTTCATGCAGCACGGTGACCTTGCCGTCGCCTGCGATACCGGTGACGAAGTCCATATCGTGTTCCACCACCATCAGCGAATGGCGGCCGCGCAGTTCGTTCAGCAGTTCGCCGGTGCGTTCGGTTTCGGCATCCGTCATGCCGGCCACGGGCTCGTCCAACAGCAGCAGGCGCGGTTCCTGCATCAGCAGCATGCCGATCTCCAGCCATTGCTTCTGCCCGTGCGACAGCAGGCCGGCGGGGCGGTAGGCTTCCGCCGTCAGGCGGATCAGCGCCAGCGTGTCGGCGATGCGGTCCGCCTGCGCGCTGTCCAGCCGCGCGAACAGCGTGGGCCGCACGCGCTTGTCGGTCTTCATCGCCAGTTCCAGGTTCTCGAACACCGTATGGTTCTCGAAAACCGTGGGGCGTTGGAACTTGCGACCGATGCCGGCATGCGCGATCTGCGCTTCGTTCAAGGTCGTCAGGTCGATGTTCTGGCCGAAAAAGGCGGTCCCGGAGGTGGGGCGCGTCTTGCCGGTGATCACATCCATCATCGTGGTCTTGCCGGCGCCGTTGGGCCCGATGATGCAGCGCAGTTCGCCCACGCTGATGTCCAGCGTCAGGTTGTTCAGCGCCTTGAAGCCATCGAAGCTGACGGTGATGCCGTCCAGATACAGGATCGCGCCATGCGCGGTGTCGACGTCCTTGGGGTTGACGCGCCCATAGCTCGCGCTGCCGCTGGGGCCGTCGCCTTCCATCAGCGGCGGCTCGACCGGCACGTGCGGCGGTATTGCTTCGCGGCTCATTCCGTGACCCTCCTTTCACCGTTCGGACCCGCGTCGACGGATGGTGGCGTGCCTTGCGCGCGTGCCCGCCGGTCGGCCCGCGCCGCCGCCAGTTGCCGCACCAGGCCGACGATGCCCTGCGGCAGGAACAGCGTGACCAGCACGAAGATCAGGCCCAGCGCGTACAGCCAGAACTCGGGAAATACGCTGGTGAACCAGGTCTTCAGGCCGTTGACGACGCCCGCGCCCAGGATGGGGCCGATCAGCGTGCCGCGCCCGCCGGTGGCCACCCAGATCACCATTTCGATGGAGTTTTCCGTCGACATCTCGCCCGGGTTGATGATGCCGACCTGTGGCACATACAGGGCGCCGGCAATGCCGCACATCACCGCCGACAGCGTCCAGACGAACAGCTTGAACCCCAGCGGCTCGTAGCCGATGAAGCGCAGGCGGCTTTCCGAGTCGCGTATGGCGGTCAGCACACGCCCCAGCTTGGACTGCGTGACCGCGCGCGCCAGCACCAGGCAACCGGCCAGGAAGGCCAGCGTGATCCAGTACAGCGTGGCCCGCGTCCCCGCCGACGTAATGTCGAAGCCCAGGATGCGCTTGAAATCCGTGAAGCCGTTGTTGCCGCCGAAGCCCGTATCGTTGCGGAAGAACAGCAGCATGGCGGCGAAGGTCAGCGCCTGGGTAATGATGGAAAAGTACACGCCCTTGATGCGCGAGCGGAAGGCGAAGTAGCCGAACACGAAGGCCAGCACACCGGGCACCAGCACCACCAGCAGCGCGGCGTACCAGAAGTGCTCGGTGAACGACCAGTACCAGGGATAGGACTTCCAGTTCAGGAACACCATGAAGTCCGGCAGGTCGCTCTTGTAGACGCCATCGTGGCCGATGGCGCGCATCAGGTACATGCCATGGGCATAACCGCCCAGCGCAAAGAACAAGCCGTGGCCCAGCGACAGGATGCCCGCGTAGCCCCAGACCAGGTCCAGCGCGAGCGCGGCCAGCGCATAGCACATGAATTTGCCCAGCAGCGCCACCATGTACGAGGACATGTGCAGCGGACTGCCCGGGGGAAACGCCAGGTTCAGCAGCGGGGGCAGGGCCAGGATCAGCGCGACCAGCGCCAGTGCCGTCCAGGCGCGCCGGGAATACAGGGGCGGCCGCGCCATCGCGGCCAGGTCCATGGAAGGCGACATCTTCATTCGACGCTCCGGCCACGCGGGGCGAACAGGCCTTGCGGCCGCTTTTGCACGAACAGCACGATCAGCACCAGGATGGCGATCTTGGCCAGCACGGCGCCCGCATAGGGCTCCATGATCTTGTTCAGCCCGCCCAGGCCCAGGGCCGCGATGACGGTGCCGGCAAGCTGGCCGACGCCGCCCAGCACGACCACCATGAAGGAGTCGACGATGTAGCCGCGGCCCAGGTCCGGCCCCACGTTGCCCAACTGGGACAGCGCCACGCCGGCCAGCCCGGCGATGCCGGATCCCAGCCCGAAGGCCAGCATATCGATGCGGCCGGTGGGCACGCCCACGCAGTCCGCCATGCGGCGATTCTGCGTGATGGCGCGCACAAATAGGCCCAGCCGGGTGTGATTCAGCAGCAGCCACACGAAGAACAGCACCAGCAGCGAAAACACGATGATCACGATCCGGTTGTAGGTCAGCACCAGGCCGCCCATCACGGTGACGCCGCCGCTCATCCAGCCAGGGTTGCTGACTTCCACGTTCTGCGCGCCGAACAGCGAACGCACCAATTGCATCAGGATCAGGCTGATGCCCCAGGTCGCCAGCAGCGTTTCCAGCGGCCTGCCATACAGCCAGCGGATGACGGTGCGTTCCAGCGCCATGCCCACCAGCGCGGTCACGACGAAGGCGACGGGCAGGGCGGCGATCACATACCAGTCCAGCCAGGCCGGCGCCCAGGCGCGAAAGGCGCCCTGCACGGCGAAGGTGGCGTAGGCGCCTATCATCAGCAGTTCGCCGTGCGCCATGTTGATGACGCCCATCAGGCCGAAGGTAATGGCCAGGCCCAGCGCGGCCAGCAGCAGCACGCTGCCCAGGCTGATGCCGTAGAACAGATTGCCGGCCCATTCGATGGCGGCCAGGTGGCGATCGATGGCGCGCAGCGCGGCGGCCGCCGCATCGCGAACGCCTGCATCCGCTTCCGTGTAGTTGCCCTGCGCATCGCGGCCGGTCATCGCCGTCAGGACGGGGATGAAGCCTGTGTTCAGGCTGCGGCCCAGGATGTCGACCGCGTGGCGGCGCACATTGGCGTCCGGGCTTTTTAGTTCGAGATTGGCTTGCGCGATTTCCAGCGCGGCCCGCACCTGCGGGTCTTTTTCCTTGTCCAGCGCGGCCACGATCAGCGGCAGCACGCTGGCCTGCGAGGTCTGCTGCAGGCGCTGAGCGGCGGCCAGGCGCTGGGTGGGGTCGGCGGCATGCAGCCGCGACTCCGCCAGCGCGCCGTCGATGGCGCGCCGCAGCCGGTTATTGATCATGACCGAGCTTGCATCGGCCGGCATGGACAAGGTCTGTCCGGTAGCCGGATCGAGCGCGCCCTTGCCGGTGTCGACCAGCACACGACCGTCGGCGGTCGCATAGAGGCGATCCGAACCCATGGCCGCCAGCACATCGGCGGCCTCGGGCTGGGTGGACTGGCCCAGTTTGCCGATCGCCTCCAGCTTGGCGTCGGTATCGTCGCCGGCCAGCGGCGCGAGCAGCGAGGCATCGAGCCCCGCGCCCAGCGCCGCCGCCATGGGCAGGGCGAGCAGCCAGGCGGCCAGCAGGCGGCGCAGCGTGATTGCGAAGAGCGCTAGGCGCATGGCGATGCCGTTCCTTCCTATGCGTTTCCGTACCTGGCGGCGTCCTTGCGGGCCGGCCTTGCGGGCCGTCCCGGCAAGGATCACCTTTACAGGCCTTGCTTGCCTTCGTTGCCGGGGATGTAGGGGCTCCACGGTTGCGCGCGGATCGGGCCCTTGCTCTTCCAGACCACGTTGAACTGGCCGTCGGCGCGGATTTCGCCGATGTAGACGGGCTTGTGCAGGTGATGGTTGGTCTTGTCCATCTCGATGGTGTAGCCGTCCGGCGCGTTGAACTTCTGCCCGCCCACCGCCGCGATCACCTTGTCGACGTTGGTGGTCTTGGCCTGCTCGACGGCCTGCTTCCACATATGGATGCCGATGTAGGTGGCTTCCATCGGGTCGTTGGTGACGACCGTATCCGCGTTGGGCAGGTTCTTGGCCTTGGCGTAGGCCTTCCATTTCTTGATGAACTCGGCGTTGACCGGGTTCTTGATGGACTCGAAGTAATTCCAGGCGGCCAGGTGGCCGACCAGCGGCTTGGTGTCGACGCCGCGCAGTTCTTCCTCGCCCACGGAGAACGCCACGACCGGCACGTCGGTGGCCTTCAGGCCGGCATTGCCCAATTCCTTGTAGAAGGGCACGTTGGAGTCGCCATTGATGGTCGACACCACGGCTGTCTTGCCGCCGGTGGCGAATTTCTTGATGTTGGCGACGATGGTCTGGTAGTCGGAGTGACCGAAGGGCGTGTAGACCTCCTGGATGTCGTCGTCCTTGACGCCCTTGGAATGCAGGAAGGCGCGCAGGATTTTGTTGGTGGTGCGGGGATAGACGTAGTCGGTGCCCAGTAGCACGAAGCGCTTGGCACCGCCGCCGTCTTCGCTCATCAGGTATTCCACCGCCGGGATGGCCTGCTGGTTGGGGGCCGCGCCGGTGTAGAAAACGTTATGTTCCAGTTCCTCGCCTTCGTACTGCACGGGGTAGAACAGCAGGCCATTCAGTTCCTTGAAGACGGGCAGCACCGACTTGCGCGATACCGAGGTCCAGCAGCCGAATACGACGGCGACCTTTTCCTGCGACAGCAGCTGGCGGGCCTTCTCCGCGAACAAGGGCCAGTTCGACGCGGGATCCACCACCACGGGTTCGAGTTTCTTGCCCATGACGCCGCCGGCGGCGTTGATCTCTTCGATCGTCATCAGGGCGACGTCCTTCAGCGACGTTTCGGAAATGGCCATCGTGCCGGACAGCGAATGCAGGATGCCGACCTTGATGGTGTCTTCGGCGGCCAGGGCCTCCGGCAGCCATCCCGTCATCGCCATCACGCTGGCGGCCGTCAATTGTTTGAGTACGTGTCTGCGGTTCATGTTGTCGGGATCCTTAACGGTGAGCCGGTCCGGGCCGGCAGGAGTGCGTGCAAAGCGTCGTACAGCCGCTGCCCGCGCGTCGGTCGATGCGCGGGGCACGAGCATGAAAAGCAAAACGTATGCCAATTTTTTGTCGCAAAGCGGGCGTGTCTTTGGGGCGCGCCGCGGTCGGACGGCAATGGATAGGGATCGGGAGCGCGCCGGTCGACAGCGGCGTGGTCCATGCTCGGCGGTACGCACGTCATCGTGAAATCGCGCACCAACAAGAGGCGTGTCATGCCCGTGATGGCGCGATAGTGGTGCCTGCGACGCCGCGGTTTGGTGCCCGATGTTTGCTTTCGGGACCCTTTCGTCAGCCTTCGGGGCGCGCAGGGGCCGCACTGGTGCGGCGCTGCCGGGCGGCGCCTCACGCCCGTCGGCGCCCGCAGGTGGTCGGTGCTGGCGCGGCGAGCTATGCCCCCAGGATATGGACGTTGTGTGCCAGCCTGGCGGCGAGCAGCTCGCGCAGGTCCTTCGGCAGCGTCGCGTCCACCGTGCCGTACGCATTGGCAATACGTTGAATCAATGCGTGCAGATGTACCCTCGCCTGTTCATCCGATAGGCCAAACTGCGCTGCGCCGGCCAGGACGGCGTCGCGCGCAATGTCGAAGCGGCCCGCCGACAATTGCATCGATAGCGTACGCGGCGTTTCTTCCGCATTGGGCACGATGTCAAAGGCCGGCGACAAGCGCCAGCGATTTTCACTGACGCAGTAAATCGCCGCGTGGTTGCGCGGATGATCGTCATCATTTCCGACGATGGCGTTGAACACCATGCGGTCGAAAACCTCGACCTGGTCTTCGTGTGGCGCGCCGATCTGGCGCAATTGTTCCGCCAGGCGGGGGTAGCTCCACGATGCACGCGCCGCGCCCGGATACTCGGTGCTCAATAACGTCGCACCGCTGACGGCCATGGTCCGGCGTCCGCCGTGCCTGTCAAATCGATGCACGCGCAACACGCTCATGCCTTCCCGATGATGAACAGTGGACGCCGCGTTCAAACCAGCCGTCGCGGCCCACTTCATCGTGAAGTGCTCGAGAGCGGGGATGTCGACGATATCGCTGGGGAGCAGAGGCTTGACCAGCCAGTAGTCGTCTCCGTCCTTGAGCGTGCCCTTGGGGCGCGCGCCGCCCAGACTGGGCGTAGCCATGAGCATCTTGCGCAACCGGGGATGCACCGACGGGCGCCGATCGTACAACGCCAGGAGCTCAGTGGTCAGCTCCTCCAGTTGAGGCAGCTTCGGGCTCTGGATAATATCGATCGAGGGCTTACGCGATGTGCCGACCGCGAGCGCTCCCCACAAGTCGCCGTTGCGCGCGCGAAGCAGATATTCGACGTCGGGCGCGTTGTCCGCCATGCCGTATTCGCGATGCAGTAGCAGCCTGCCCCAGGAATCCGGACAGGTATCGCGCAGGGCGTCGTGCAGTCCGCCGTAGCGGTGGGCCGGCAAATCGACATCCCGCAGCAAAGGCATGTTCACCGGGTCTATGGACCAGGGCAGCCGGGCGTCGAGATAGCTGGGGGCATAGCGGAAGACGCCTACTGCGTCGCGCCTGGCGTATCGCCCCACCGTGACCCATTCTTCGGTGTCGGGGCGCTGCAGATAGACATACAGGGGCTTAGAAATAGTCATCGTCCGCCTCGGATGCCGGGGTGCGCGCGCGCGCGTTGGGATCGGCCGACCAGTAGCGCGGATCGAGCGGCGGGACGGCAGTGTCCAGAATGCCCAGAGCCCAGAGGGCGGATAAATACACGGCCGCGCCGGCGCCGGGGTCCCCGCGCTCCACGCGACGGAGCGTGGCGTCGGATATACCCATCCGGGCGCAGAGATCAGCGGCGGGGATATGTTGCGCCACCCGCTGCGTCCTTATGCAGCGTCCCCAGATGCGGAGGCGCTCCGCCACCAGAGTGGGTACAGAGGCCGGCAATTGGATCTTCTTCGGCATTGGGTCATCATAAATATCGGGTTATTTCAATTAAACCGAGTTTTATGACGGAAATCAAACACCATGTCTTGCCATGGGCGGCTATAGATATCTGGTTATCCTGGATAAAACGATATCTATGGCTCTGCCGACGGCGGTCCGCCCGGGGCGGCGTGGCGGCCGCGGATCGACGCTCAGCGTCGCGTTCACCGGGTTTTGATTTCAACACACGGCAGAGGCCGGCCTATCGTATTCGCGTTATCGTTGCCGCTCCCGCGTCCACATATCGACACGAATCCGATGAAAATCCAGAACTACGGATGGATCGCCGCGGCGGCGATCTGCATGGCCTGCGCCGGGCAGGCCCAGGCGGCGGATGCCGCCAAGCCCGGCGCCAAGGCGTCCTCGGCGGCGGACAGCGCCGACAGCGCGGTCGTGGCCAGGATGGGCTCCGTGGAAGTGCAGCGTGGCGAAGTCCAGGCCATGCTGAACGCGCTGGCGCCGCAGGCCCGCGCGCAGGTCAAGGCCAACCGCACGCTGCTGGACAATATGGTCCGTGGGCGCCTGGCGGAAAAGGCCTTGCTGCAGCAGGCGCAGAGCCAGAACTGGGCGCAGCGTCCGGAGGTAAAGGCACAGATCGAGGCCGCCACGCGCGAGATCGTGTTCCGTTCCTATCTGGCTTCGGTCAGCGCGGTTCCCGCGGACTATCCCTCCGACAAAGAGTTGAACGCCGCCTACGAGCGCACCAGATCGAACTGGGTCGATCCCGCCATGTATCGCGTGGCGCAGATCTTCCTGCCGGCGCCGATCAACGACGCCGCCGCCGTGGCGCGCGCCCGCAAGCAGGCGGACGATGTCGCCAGGCAGGCCCAGGCGCCGAAGGCGGATTTCACCGCCTTGATGAAGAAGTACTCGCAGGACCCGGGCGCCCAGCAGGGAAGCGACACCGGCATGATCGCCCTGTCCCAGCTGCTGCCCGAGATCCGGCCCGTGGTCGCCACGATGCGCAAGGGTCAGGTATCCGCGCCCGTGCAGTCGGCGCAAGGTTTCCATATCCTGAAGCTGGTGGACGAACGCCCGCAGCAGACCGCCACCTTCGCGCAGGTGCGGGACCGCCTCCGGCTGGGCATGCGGCAGGAACGGCAGCAGCAGGCAGCGCAGGCTTATTTGCAGGGCCTGCTGGACAAGCAATCCGTGACGGTCGATGGCGCGGCGCTGGGCTCGGTGCTGGAAGCCACCCGCTAAGGTTGGAGGACCCCATATGTTGAAGTTCGCCGCGAATATCAGCCTGCTCTATAACGAATACGGCTTCCTGGATCGCTTCCAGGCCGCCGCGGAAGACGGGTTCAAGGGCGTGGAATGCCTGTTCCCGTACGCCTGGCCGGCGTCCGAACTCGCCGCCCGGCTGCGTGAAAACGGCTTGATCCAGGCGTTGTTCAACGGCCCGCCCGGCAGGGAAGACGCCGGCGAGCGCGGCCTGGCCTGCCTGCCCGGGCGCGAAGCGGAATTCCGCGCCGGCATCGAGCGGGCGCTGGAATACGCCGATGTGCTGGCATGCCCGCGCATCCACGTCATGGCCGGGCTGGTCCCACAGGACGCCGACCGCGCGCGCCTGCGCGAAACCTATGTGCATAACCTGGCCTGGGCCGCCGAAGCCGCCGCCAAGGCAGGGCGCGACGTGATGATAGAACCCATCAACACGCGCGATATCCCGGGCTATTTCCTCAACCGCCAGGCCGACGCGCACGCCATCATCGACGCCGTCGGCGCGGCCAACCTGAAAGTCCAGCTGGACCTGTATCACTGCCAGATCGTGGAGGGCGACCTGGAAATGCGCATACGCCAATACCTGCCCACCGGCCGGATAGGGCATATGCAGATCGCCGGCGTGCCCGCGCGCCACGAGCCGGACGCCGGAGAAGTCAACTATCCCCACTTGTTCCGCGTGCTCGACGAACTCGGCTACGACGGCTGGATAGGCTGCGAATACCGGCCCGCCAACGGTACCCGCGCCGGCCTGGGATGGCTGCGTGCCGCTGGGCAGTCGGCGTCATAGGCGAAAAGTGGCCGGCCAGTAGCGTCCAGTAGCGGCTCAACCGGCACGGCTGGGCAAGTGACTCGCGTACGGGCACAAGGGGTCGTACGAGCCTCGTCGCCGCATAGCTAAGCGTGCGCTGGGCGAGGACTTGCTATCGCGCGGAAACGACGCCGGGAGGCCCTTAAGTCCCGGGCCCAACGGATAGGCGTTTCCGAGCCGACGCTTATACGCATGGAGAAAGGCGATCCCAGCGTTTCGATGGGTGTTTACGCAACGGCGCTATGGATGATGGGTCGCTCGCAGGCGCTTACCGAAATCGCGGCCCCGGAACACGATAGGGGTGGCCGCAAATCATCGCAATCTGGAGCAGATGCAGGAGCTCTTCAGGCGCATGGTTTTCAATATCCTGATCGACAATACTGACAAGACCATTGCGTCCGGCTCGGTGTGAATCCGGCCGATATCGCGACGCTGGAGCGCCAGATCGATCGGCCCTTCCTATCGGACCAGCGTAGGGCGTTTGCCTGATCGCCTCATCGACAGGAAAACAAGCAACGCGCAGATCCCCGCGCTACTCGCGGCCAGCAGGAATGCGCCGGAGAAGCCGGCCCCGTAGGCGACGCGGGCGATGTCGGCAAGCGCATCCCACGCGCTGGATGGATAGGCCGCGACGGCGTCCTGGATGTCGCCCGCCACCACGCGTCCGATAAAGGCGTCGTCGACCGGCAGGTGGGCCGCTTCCGCCGCCGCGCGGATGGCCGCGCCGGTATTGCTCGCCAGCACCGCGCCCAGTCCGCCAAAGCCCAGCAGGATGCCGGAAAAGCGCGCCGTCGTGCTGATGCCCGACGCCATGCCGGCCCGATGCGGCGGCACGTTGCCCATGATGGCCTTCTGCGTTTCGCCATTGAGCAGCCCGCCACCGGTGCCAAGCAATGCCATCCCGATAATCACCATGGCCTGGCCGGACTGCAAGGCCGCATAGGCCATCAGCGCGTTGCCGAGGGCCACGATCGCCAGGCCGAGCGTCAGGATGCCCTTGCTGTCCAGCCATCGGGAAAGGCGGCGCCCGACCTGGGGAAAGACCAGCATGGCCAGGGCGAAAGGCAGCATGCCGACGCTTGCCATCAGCGCGGTATCGCCGCGCCCGTTCTGCAGGAACAGCGGCAACACGGAGGCCATGACCTGGGCCGACGAGGCATAGGCGAACATGGCGATAACCGCGCCCACGAAGGGCCAGGCCTTGAACAAGGTCAGGTCCAGCATGGGGTGCGGCCGCGCGCGCTCCACCAGGCAGAATGCGACGAACAGCATCAGCCCGACGGCCG
This sequence comes from Bordetella sputigena, assembly GCF_965137885.1. Taxonomy (NCBI): domain Bacteria; kingdom Pseudomonadati; phylum Pseudomonadota; class Betaproteobacteria; order Burkholderiales; family Alcaligenaceae; genus Bordetella; species Bordetella sputigena. The sequence continues at coordinate 129,589 of NZ_CBCSCA010000003.1, read as the reverse complement.
CGCGGCCTAGCACGGCAACGCTGCCCCAGCCGAGCCCCGGACCCAGTATCAACGCCCAGGTCACGGCGAACATGGCGGCGGCGAACAGCGCGATCCCGGCAAAGTCCAGCGACCGCGGCGTGGGATCGCGCGATTCGTCCACGCGCCGCAATACGGCCGTGCCCAGCACGGCGCAGATCGGTACGTTGATGTGGAAGGCCCAGCGCCATCCCAGCAGGCTGTTGATGACACCGCCGAGCAAGGGCGACAGCACCATGGTCAGTCCCATGATGCCGCCCCATACGGCCCACGCGCGCCCCCGCGCATGTTCGTCATGAAAGGTGTGGCCGACGATCGCCAGCGCCGGGGCCAGCAGGAAGGCCGCGCTGGCGCCCTGCGCCGCCCGTGCCGCATAGAGCGCAGCCGGCGAAGGCGCCAGCCCGCAAGCAAGCGAAGACAGGGCGAACAGTGCGATCCCCCATAGGAACACCCGTTTGCGCCCATAGCGGTCGGCGATCGAACCCGCCGGCAGCAGGAGCGACGCGAAGCACAGAACATAGGCGCTGATCACCCATTCGATCTCGGCGAAGGTCGCCTGCAGGTCGCGCGCGATCGTCGGCAGCACGATGCCCACGACATTGGTGTCGAGCACCGTCATTGCGCAACCGCACGACGCGATCAGCAGGACGGCGGTCTGCCTGTTGGCCGGCCGCGCGGCGATGGTGGCTTCCATGGATACCTTGCACAAGGGGTTGAAAGCGTTCATTGCAGCACGACGGTATCATTGAGTTCAATAAAGTATTCTGGCGAGATAATTCGAGAAAATCGAATATTTGAACCACGTCCCGACGTCACGACTCGGTGTCTCGATCGAGGCGCTTCGGCCATTACGACTCGCCCATGTTGGAGGCATGCATCATGGAGCTGCGCCATCTACGGTCTTTCGTCGTCGCCGCGCGTGAATTGCACTTCGCCAGGGCGGCCGAAGCGCTCGGCGTCTCGTCATCCACGCTGACCCTGCAGATCCAGGAGCTGGAACGCGCGCTGCAGGCGCGCCTGTTCAACCGCACCAAGCGTTCCGTGGCATTGACGCAGGCCGGCGAGGCCTTCCTTGACGAGACGCTGGCCGTGCTCGACCGCTTCGACCGCGCGGTCAACGTCGGACGTCGGGCGGGCCGTGGACAATTGGGCCGTATCGCGCTTGGCTATGTCGGCTCGGCGGCTTATTCGGGTGTGCTGCAGCATCAGATGCAACGCTTCCGTACCGAGTGGCCGGACGTCACGCTGCATGCGCGCGAGCTGCTCATGGACCAGATCGCGGCCTGCGTGGAGGCCGGCACGGTGGATATCGGCTTCGTTCGCCTGCCCGTGCCGCTGCCCAACGGCATCGCCAGCCATGTGCTGGTGCGCGACGGATTCTGCCTGGCCTTGCCGTCCGGTCATCGTCTGGCCGGGGAGGGCGGGCGCCGGCACGGTCCGGCGGTCAAGGCGCGCGACCTGGCAGGAGAGGATTTCATTGTGCCCGAACAGGATCTCGGCTTGCGCGAGGTCGCCCGGCGCGGCCGTTTCACGCCGCGCATCGCCGCCGTGCCCGGCTCCTTGCTGGCGGTGGTGACGCATGTGTCGCTGGGCGTGGGCGTCGCCGTCCTGCCCACCATCGTCAAGGACGTGCTGGCCTTGCCCAACGTCGTGTTCCGCCAGGTCGCGGGCGCGGACATCCCGTCGTCCATCGCCGCGATATACCGGCGTCATGAGCGCTCGCCCACGGTGCGGCATTTCATCGAGCAGATCCTGCGCACGGAGCCAGTCCTGGTCTCGCCTTTTCCTATGGGCTGACCGGAGCGAGGCTTTCAGGCATTTCACGGTGGGGTGGCGAGATTGCCTATAGACCCCTTGAAGAACATGCGTGCGGCGGGGGGGGCAGCCGCTCGCAAGCGCCCGGTCGCTCCGCGCAGGGCCGAATGACACATTTCTCCCGGGAATGAGTCGTGCGATTCTTTCATTAGTCCTGCCGGCCCTGCATTTGTATGCTGTATCCACTACATAAAGAAAAGATTGCATCGGGCACCGACGATCCGTCATGCACGCATACAAGGGGTTATCTTGGACATCCGAATTCCCAAATTGCTCGGCGGCGCGCTTGCGTTCGCCATCCTTGGCCTGTCCACCCCCGCTCGCTGCGAGCCGGCCTATCCTGCGCGTGCGATTACCGTCGTCGTGCCGTTCTCGGCCGGTAGCGCGAGCGACACCTATGCCCGTGTCATAGGCGCCAAGCTGGGCGAGGCGTTTGGCCAATCGCTCGTGGTGGAGAACAAGGACGGCGCCGGCGGCTTCATCGGCGCGCAGTACGTCCTGCGCGCCAAACCGGATGGCTACACGCTGATGTTCGCCGCCTCTCCATGGGCGTATACGCCGTATTTCTTCAAGCGGGTACCGTACGAGCCCACCAAGGATTTTGTCGCGGTCGCCAAAGTCGGCGCGGCGCCCAGTGTTCTCGTGGCCGCGCCTGACGCCCCCTTTGGAGACATCGCCGGCATGGCGGCATACGCCAAGCAGCATCCTGGAAAGTTGACCTATTCGAGCGCTGGCATAGGCACCTATTCCCACCTGATAGGCGCCCTGGTGGATAAGCGGCTTGATATCGACATCATGCATGTGCCCTACAAATCCGCGGCGCAGGCCATGAGCGATGTCGTGGGCCACATGATCAGCCTCAATTATCCCAGCCTGTCGGCAGCGCTGCCGCTTATCAAGTCAGGCAAGCTAAAGGCGCTCGGCGTGACGAGTTTGGCGCCTGCGTCCATCGCGCCCGACATTCCGCCGATTGCATCCCAGGGTCTGCCGGGCTTCGAGGTCATGCAGTGGTTCGGTTTTGTTGCGCCGGCGGGCACTCCCCCGGAAGTGGTGGCGCTGCTCAATGCAAAGATCAATCGGGTGCTGGCGGATCCAGAAGTCGCGAGCCGGTTTGCCCAATTGGGTATTCAGCTGACGCCGGAATCATCCGCCGAATTCGCGGCCGACATCGACACGGAAATCAAGAAATGGGTGCCGCTTGGCAAGGAACTGGCGATCACCTACGAATGAGTCCAAAGCGGCTTCCTTTGCAGCAGCCAATCCCGGAACAAGCGGGCCGCGGGGCTGAGCGTCCTGTGGCGCGAGTGCACGAGATAGTCATAGCGGCCCGTACGGCAGGCGAAATCGCCGATTGCGCGCAACTGCCCCCGGTCGATCGATTCGCGCACCATGTAGTCCCACCCCAGCCCTACGCCGAGTCCCTGCAGGGCGGCGTTGAACACCAGCGTGACTTGGTTGAACGTCAATGCGCGAGTCGGCGCGGTGTACTCGACGCCGAACTGCTCGAACCAGGCCGGCCAATCCATGCAATTCCATTCTCGGGAGTCGAGCTGGATGAGCGGCGCTTCCCGCAGCTGCTCGACGGTTTCAATGGAAGGCAAAGGAAGATCCGGCCGGCAGACCGCGTATACGACTTCCTGAAATAGCGGGGTAGCGTCCAGTGAATTCCAGTCGCCGTCGCCATACAGGATGCCGAACGAACCGTCGCTGCAGCTCTCCTCGTTGATCGAGTTGCTGGCGATGATATTGACGTTGATTTCAGGATGGTCCTGATTGAAGTAAACCACCTGGGGAAACAGCCAGCTATGCGCCACAGCCTGTGTGCACCGGACGGTAACGGTTTGTTCGGCATTCGTGCTGCGGAGCCGCGCCACCACATCGTTCAGCCTGAGAAGCAGCGGCTGCAGTTCCGCCTGCAGCTCCCGGCCCTTCGCGCTCAAGCGTATGCCGCGGCCTACGCGGTCGAACAGCGAGGTCTTGAGGCTGTCCTCCAGCATGGCCATTTGCTTGCTGACCGCGCTTTGGGTCAGGGCAAGCTCCTGGGCGGCACGGGTGAAACTTCCGCAGCGCGCAACCGCTTCGAAACAGACCAGGTTTTCCATGGAGGGCAGCCTGGAGAAGAGGCGCGGACCGTTGATATCAAGCATGGCAAGACCCAGGTATCGATTCCATTAGGGAATGAGTGGTGCGCGCAATTCGCTAGTGGTTTGGCGCGGCGAAGGCCATCATAGCAAGTGTCAAGCCGAATAAAAAGCTTGAGAAAGTCATTCTCGACAGGAATGGGTAACCACGGGGCCATGAAAAAATTCGTACTCAAGGTGACGTGCCAGGATCAGCGTGGCATTGTCGGGGCGGTAGGGCAGTGCATTGCCGCGCTGGGCGGCTGCATCACGGAAAGCGGCCAATTCGTCGATCCGACGACCGGCCGCCTGTTCATGCGTGTGTGCTTCCAGTTCGACAGCGATGTGTCGCGGGAAGTGCTCGAGCGGCATTTCGAACCGGTCGTGCAGCGTTACCGGATGCGGATGGAGACATTCGATCTGTCGCAAAAGCCGCGGGTTCTCATCATGGTTTCCCAGTTGGGCCATTGCCTTAACGATCTGCTCTATCGAAATAGCATCGATCAGTTGCCCTTGCAGCTGGTGGGCGTCGTTTCCAATCACACGGTATACCGGGCGCGGGTCGAGCACGAGGGCATCCCGTTCCACCATCTGCCCGTGACGCCGGATAATAAGGCGGAGCAGGAACGGATCTTCCTGGCTTTGCTGGATAGCCTGGAGGTCGATCTGGTCGTGCTGGCCAGGTATATGCAAATTCTGTCCGATGACCTGTGCCGCAGGCTGCCGGGCAAGGTCATCAATATCCATCATTCCTTTCTGCCCAGTTTCAAGGGCGCGAAGCCTTACCACCAGGCCTACGAGCGCGGGGTGAAGCTCATAGGCGCGACGGCCCACTACGTGACCGCCGACCTGGACGAAGGGCCGATCATCGAGCAGGACATACGGCGCGTGGACCATGCGACCGGTCCCGACGAAATGGTCGCGATCGGAAGGGATACCGAATGCCAGGTGCTGGCCAAGGCCGTCAAGACCCATGTTGAACACCGGATCCTGTTGAATGAAAACCGCACCATCATCTTCTGATGCCCGGACTGCCGTTGCGCTCAGCGGCATCGAGGCCGCGGCCGAAGTGACCGCCGAAGTCGCCAGGCAAATGCGCGAGTCGGGCGTGATCCCAAAACTGGCGGTCGTCCTGGTGGGCGAGGACGCGGCAAGCGCGGTCTATGTCGCGAACAAGGCCAGGCAGGCCGAGCGTATCGGCTTCGCGTCACTGCAGATCCGCCTGCCAGCACAGACATCCAGCGCGGAGCTGTCCGCCGTGATACAGCGCCTGAATGCTGATGCATCCGTCCACGGCATCCTCGTTCAGTTGCCGCTGCCGCCGCATCTATCCGCCGAGGCGGTCGCTTGCGAGATCGCGCCCGGGAAGGACGTCGACGGTTTTCACGAGGTCAATGTCGGCCGCATGACGATCCGGTCGACCCTCGCCGCCTTCGTCCCATGTACGCCATTGGGTTGCATGCACCTGATCCGGCGGGCCATCGGGCATGAGCTCAAGGGCCTGAACGCGGTTGTCGTCGGCAAGTCCAACATCGTCGGCCGGCCGATGGCGACGCTATTGATGCACGCGGAATGCACGGTCAGTGTCGCTCACATCCATACCAGGAATATCGAACAACTCTGCCGCACCGCCGACATTCTCGTGGTAGCCGCCGGTTCTCCCGGACTGGTTCGGGGCGACTGGATAAAGCCCGGCGCGGTCGTTATCGACGTCGGCATCAACCGCATCGCCGGCGAGGCGGGCGCGCACAGGATAGCCGGGGATGTGGCCTATGACGAGGCGGCCGAAGTCGCATCCTTTATTACGCCGGTGCCTGGGGGCGTCGGTCCCATGACCATCGCCATGTTGATGAAAAACACGTATGCCGCCGCCCTGCGGGCCGGGGCGTACGCATCCTCGACGGCATGTCGGGCCGCAGCCCGGGAGTAACGGATGAAGTATTCGATTTTCAGTATCGCCAGGAATGCCATGTCCTATCACGAGCGATGGGAGCGGCAATGGCGCAGTCCCGATCCTCGGCCGGAATACGACGTGGTGATCGTCGGTGGCGGCGGGCACGGCCTGGCGACGGCCTACTACCTGGCGAAGAATCATGGGATCACCAATGTCGCGGTCGTCGAAAAGGGATGGATAGGCGGCGGCAACACCGCACGGAATACCACGATCGTCCGGTCCAGCTACCTATGGGAAGAATCGGCGGCCTTGTATGACGCCGGCATCGCGCTGTGGGAAAACCTGTCCGCCGACTTGAACTACAACGTCATGTTCAGCCAGCGTGGCGTGGTCAGCCTGGTTCATTCCCAGAAGGACTTCCGTGATGTGCAGCGTCGCATTCATGCGAACCGGCTGCTCGGCATCGACGTGGAATACCTTGATCGGGAAGCGCTCAAGCGCGAAATCCCCATCCTGAATCTGGATTGCCGCTTTCCCGTATGGGGCGGAGCCATGCAGAGGAAGGCCGGCGTGGCGCGTCACGATGCCGTGGCGTGGGGCTATGCCAGGGCGGCGGATCGGGCAGGTGTCGACATCATCCAGAATTGCGCCGTCCTGGGTATCGACCGGAATGGCGACCAGGTCACCGGTGTGAGAACCGAACGGGGCACGATCAAGGCCAGAAAGGTGGCGGTGGTCGCGGCGGGCAATACCACCGTCCTGGCGGATATGGCGGGGATACGCCTGCCCCTGGAAAGCCACCCCCTGCAAGCGCTGGTCTCGGAGCCGATCAAGCCTGTGCTCGATACGGTGGTGATGTCCAACGCCGTGCACGCCTATATCAGCCAATCGGACAAAGGCGACCTGGTCATCGGCGCCGGCGCGGACCAGTATGTGGGGTATGGCCAGCGCGGAAGCTTCCAGACCATAGAAAGCACGATCACGGCCATCGTGGAGATGTTTCCCGTCTTCTCCCGGGTCCGCATGAATCGCCAGTGGGGCGGTATCGTGGATCTGAGTCCGGATTCGTGCCCGATCATCACTAAGACGCCCGTCAAGGGCCTCTATTTCAACTGCGGCTGGGGCACGGGAGGCTTCAAGGCTACGCCTGTATCGGGCATGGTCTTCGCCCACACGGTGGCGCTGGATCGCCCCCACGATTTGAACGCGCCGTTCAGCCTGGACCGGTTCACCACCGGCAGGCTGATCGACGAGTATGGCGCCGCGAACGTTGCGCACTGACGGAGGATAGACGTGCTATTGATTGAATGTCCCTGGTGCGGGCCTCGCGCGGAGATCGAGTTTTCTTGCGGTGGCGAGGCGAATATCCGCCGTCCCGCGCCGGCGGCCGAAGTGACGGACATCGAATGGGCCGACTACCTGTTCATGCGCAAGAACCACCGCGGGCCAGGCGAGGAGCAATGGCTGCATGCCCAGGGTTGCCGGCGCTGGTTCAAGGTGGAGCGGGACACGGTGACTTACGAAATTTTGCGGACAGCGCGGTTCGGCTCGGGTCCAACCGCCGACGACGGCGCCCAGGAAGATAAATAATGAAGCAGCAAAATCGAATCCCGAGCGGCGGCACCATCGACCGGGCCCGGCCCGTTGCGTTCACCTTCAATGGCAAGCGGTATATCGGCTTCCACGGCGATACCCTGGCGTCGGCCCTGCTCGCGAACGACGTGCATTTCGTCGCGCGCAGCTTCAAGTATCACCGGCCGCGCGGTATCGTCTCGGCCGGTCCCGAAGAGCCCAACGCCATTGTGCAGCTGGAAGATGGCGCGCATACCGTACCGAACGCCAAGGCCACCGAGATCGAGCTGTATGAAGGCCTGGTCGCGCGCAGCGTCAACGCATTCCCGACGCTGGAAAACGACCGCATGGCGTTCAACCAGCGCATCGCGCGACTCCTCCCCGCGGGGTTCTACTACAAGACATTCATGTGGCCGCGCTCCTTCTGGCCCAGGTACGAGCGCCGTATTCGCGATGCCGCGGGTCTCGGGACATCGCCGTCGGCGCGCGATCCGTCGCGCTACGACAAGCGGTTCGCCCATTGCGATCTGTTGATCGTGGGGGGAGGTGCCGCGGGGCTTTCCGCCGCGCTGGCCGCGGCAGGCACCGGTGCACGGATTGTCCTGGTCGACGATCAGGCGGAACTGGGCGGCTTCCTGTTATCCAGCCCTTGTGCGATAGGGACGCAGTCATCCGCGGCGTGGATCGCCAGGGCGCGGCGGCAACTGGCGGCCTCGACCTCCGTCACGATCCTGAACCGGAGCACCGCGTTCGGCTATCACGACCACAACCTGGTCACGGTGACGCAACGGCTGCACGACCATCTGCCGCTCGACGAGCGCATCGGTACCCGCGAGCTGTTGTGGAAGATTCGCGCCAGGCGCGTCATCCTGGCGACGGGTGCCCACGAGCGTCCCATCGTGTTCGGAAACAACGACCTGCCCGGCATCATGCTGGCGTCGGCCGTGTCATCGTATATCCATCGCTATGGCGTGTTGCCCGGCCGCGACGTCGTGGTGTTCTGCAATAACGACGAGGGCTACCGTACCGCGGGCGCGCTGGCGGCGGTGGGCGCGAACGTGGCCTTGGTCGACGCCCGCAAGGCGGGACACGGCGCACTGATCGACGCGGCGCTGCGGCCGCGCATCAGGGTCTACCATGAATCCGTGGTCGTGGCGGCTTCGGGCGATAGGCGCGTAAGCAGCGTGAAGGTGCGCCGGCACACCCACGACGGTGAAGGAGAGGACGTCGTCCTGCCGTGCGACCTGGTTGCCGTGTCGGGCGGACTCAACCCGGCCATACATTTGTTCAGCCAGTCGGGCGGCAAGGCGCGGTGGGACGACGCACGGTCGTGCTTCGTTCCGGGTGCGAGCAGACAGGCGGAACAGAGCGTAGGCGCGGCCAACGGCACCTTCGCGCTGGCCGCCGCGATGGACGAAGGCGTCGCCGCGGGCCGCGCGGCGGCGTCCACATGCGGCTACGAACCGCCGGCGCAGGAACCGCGGACTCGTGTCGATGCAGACCAGGGAATGCCGATTCTTCCATTGTGGCGGGTGACCGATGATGTCACGGCCAGCCGGGGTCCCAAGCAGTTCGTGGACTTCCAGAACGATGTGACCACCGCCGACATCATGCTGGCTGTGCGCGAGGGCTTCGAATCGGTCGAGCATGTCAAGCGGTACACCGCGCTCGGCTTCGGTACCGATCAGGGGAAACTCGGCAACATCAACGGCATGGGGATTCTGGCCGGGCTGCTGGGCAAGCCGGTCGCCGATGTCGGCACCACGACGTTCCGCCCTAATTACACGCCGGTGAGCTTCGGCGCGTTCTCCGGCCGCGATCTGGGGCTACATCACGAGCCTGTCCGCAAAACCTGCCTGCATGACTGGCATGCCGAACACGGAGCCGTATTCGAAGACGTGGGCGCGTGGAAACGGCCCTGGTATTACCCCAGGAACGGCGAGGATATGCACGCCGCGGTGGCGCGCGAATGCCTGGCCGTGCGGCGCTCGGTCGCCCTGCTGGATGCGTCCACGCTGGGAAAAATCGACATCCAGGGACCGGACGCGGTCAAACTGCTGAACTGGGTCTATACGAACGATTGGAGCAAGCTTGCCGTCGGGCGCGCCCGCTATGGGTTGATGCTCAATGAAAACGGCATGATCTTCGATGACGGCGTGACGGTGAGGCTGGGCGAGGAACATTTCCTCATGACCACGACCACGGGCAATGCCGCTACCGTCATGAACTGGCTGGAGCTGTGGTTGCAGACCGAGTGGCCGGATATGCGCGTGCGCCTGACTTCCGTCACCGACCACTGGTGCACGATCGCCGTACCCGGGCCGCGCAGCCGCGAGGTGCTGCGCAAGGTCTGCGATGACATCGACTTCGGCAATGCGGCCTTTCCCTTCATGAGCTACCGCGAAGGTACTGTCGCCGGTGTTTCCGCCCGCGTCATGCGGATCAGCTTTTCCGGCGAGCTCGCCTATGAAGTCAACGTTCCCGCGGACTATGGCCGGGCGGTATGGGAAGCGCTCATGGCGGCTGGCGCGGAGTACGACATCGTTCCCTACGGTACCGAAGCGCTGCACGTTCTGCGCGCGGAAAAGGGCTTCATCATCGTCGGCCAGGATACGGATGGATCGATGACGCCGGCCGATATGGGTATGGGCGGGATGGTATCGAAGAACAAGGAATGCCTGGGAAAACGATCGTTGTCCCGCGCGGATACGGCCGGCGAAGGAAGACGACAGTATGTCGGCCTGCTGACCGAGAATGCGTCCCTTGTGTTGCCCGAGGGCAGCCAGATACTGCCGGCAAAAGGCCCCGGCGCCGGACACGCCTTCAAGTCCGCCGGTCATGTGACGTCCAGCTATTTCAGTCCGATATTGCGGCGATCCATTGCGCTGGCCATGTTGCGCGATGGATCGAACATGAAGGGCCAGACCGTGATGGTCGCGCTGGCGAACGGTTCCAGCGTAGCCGCGAAAGTCTGCGACACGGTGTTTTTCGACAAAGAGGGGCTGCGCCAAAATGTTGAATGAACGGAAAGCCGCCTGGCCGGCTCCGCGGCATGAGTCTCCGCTCACGGGTATTGGGCAACTGCTGGCGGAACACGGGCCGCCGAATGGCGAGTTCGAGGTGGATAGCCGCCCGTTGGTCGGCTTCTGCATATTCCGGGCCTCGCCGGATGAAACCGCGCTACACGCTGGCGTGGCCTCCGCGATAGGCATCAGATTACCGCTCCGGCCGAATACGTACACGCAAGGCGCCGATGCCCGCGCCATATGGCTGGGGCCGGACGAATGGATGCTGGCATCCGCCGTCTGGCCGGCACGCGATATGGAATCCAGGCTACGGCATGCTTTGGGTCCAGGGCACTATTCGGTCGTCGACGTGACCAGCGGCTATACCAGCGTGACGCTGAGCGGCAGGAAAGCACCGCTTGTCCTTGCGCGCGGTTGCCCACTGGACCTGAGCGCACGGGCGTTCGCCATGGGAGCGTGCGCGCAAAGCGTTTGCTTCAAGGCGCCAGTCATAGTCTGCGCCGGTGGCTCCGGCATCTACGACCTGATCATCAGGCGCAGCTTCGCGGAGTACCTCATGCTGATGTTGCTTGACGCCTATAAGCCGATCCAGCAGGCAAACCTACGCTACTGAACACCAGGGGTTGACACATGGAACATCCCAAGCAAACCGAAAGCGGACCCGTGTCGCTGGCCATTCCCGCCGTCAGTATGCGGCCCACTCCCATGGGCAGGCAGCATGCGGTGTCGTCCGGGCACTATCTTGCAAGCATTGCGGCGAATCGCGTGCTGGACGCCGGCGGTAATGCGATCGATGCCGGCGTGACGGCCGCTTTCGCGCTGGCGGTGCTGCAGCCGGACATCGTATCGGTTGCCGGCGTGGCGCCGACACTGATCTATGTGCAGAAGCTGGGCCGCGTCGTATCCCTGCCAGGCCTGGGACACTGGCCGGCCGCCACGGATATCCGGCGCCTGCTCGCCGAAGGGGACGGGTTTTCCGTGCCGGACGGGGTGCTGCGCACGGTGGTGCCGGCCGCCCCGGCTACCCACATTACCGCCTTGCGCAGGTACGGCACGATCTCGTTCGCCGAGGCCGTGGCGCCCGCCCTGGAGCTTGCGCGGGACGGCTTCGCCACCTATCCCTTCCTGGCCGAAAGCCTGCGCCAGGCCAAATGGAGATACGAGCGTTGGCCTTCCAGCAGGGAGATTTTCGTGCCGGGCGGGCGGACGCCCGACGTCGGCGAGCTGTTCGTCCAGCGTGATCTTGCGCGGACGTTGGCGAGCCTGGCCGACGCCGAACGTAGCACGCATGGTGATCGCGATAGAAAACTGCGAGCCGTGCATGACCATTTCTACCGCGGGCCGATCGCCGATGCGATCGTCCGGTTCCAGCAGGAGAGCGGGGGATTCCTTCGCCATGAGGACCTGGCCGCGTTCGAAGTGGAGCCGGAAGACAGCATTCACGCCGTCTACCATGGCACGGAGGTTCACTCCTGCGATACCTGGTGCCAGGGCATCGTATTGCTGCAAACGCTCAAGCTCCTCGAGCACGACGATCTGCGCGCGCTGGGCCGGAACTCGCCAGCCTATGTCCATCTCTTGGCCGAGGCCCTGAATCTGTCCTTCGCGGACCGGGAGGCGTATATCGGAGATCCGAAATTTGTGGACGTCCCGACGGCAACGCTGCTCTCGGATGCCTATGCGCGGGCGCAGCGTGCACGCATCCGGCCCGATGCCTGTTTCGGCGAAATGCCCGATCCGGGCGATGTCCACGGAATGTGGAAGGGCGGTCCTGTCGCGGACCATCCTTCATCCGGACCCGTGGGCATGTCGCCGGACACCATCTATGCCTGCGTGATGGACAAGTACGGCAACGCCTATTCGGCGACATTGTCGGATACCTCGCATGATGCCCCCGTGGTGCCGGGACTGGGCATAGTCGTTTCCACGCGTGGCCATCAGTCGCGGCTACAGGACGGCCACCCGGCCAGGGTCGAGCCCGGCAAACGGCCGCGCTTGACGCCGAGTCCGGGCATGGCGCTACGCGATGGAAAGCCTTACCTTTGCTTCGGCACCCCGGGTGGCGATGTGCAATCGCAGGCCATGCTGCAAGTCTTCCTCAATATCACGGAGTTCGGCATGCAGGTGCAGCAGGCCGTCGAGGCGCCCCGATTCTCCAGCGCGAACTTTCCCAATTCGTTCGCGCCGCACGACTATATGCCGGGCCGCCTCTGCCTTGAGGCAAATATGCCGCAGGCGGTTTTCGATGCGATGCGGGCGCTGGGGCATGATGTGCAGACTATCCCTGTCCTGCCCGCGATGAGCGGCGCCGTGTGCGCCGTGCTGCGCGATCCGCATACCCGTTTGTTCCATGCCGGCGCCGACCCGCGTCGGGAAGCCTACGCGCTGGCCTGGTGATGCGGACTTCGGCAGCGCCGCCTGGCGGTACCGCGGTCGCGCGGTTCAGCGTTTTCGATATCTTTCATATCGGCATCGGTCCGTCCAGTTCGCATACGGTCGGCCCGATGCGCGCCGCCGCCGCGTTTCTTCGTGAACTAAAGGACCCCGGCATGCTGCCACGCGTTGCCCGGGTCAGCATTGTGCTGTATGGATCGCTCGGTGCCACCGGAAGGGGGCATGGGACGGACCGGGGTGTCATCCTGGGCCTGGCCGGCAAGATGCCGGAAACGGTCACGGGACCGGAGATCAGCGGCATTCTGGACATGCTGCGCACGACATCTTCCCTGGTGCTGTCGGGAAGCCGGCGGATAGCCTTCGACCCGCGCACGGATATCGTTTTTCGCGTCAGGCCGCTGGACAGACATCCCAACGGCCTGACGTTCCACGCATTCGATGTCGAGGGCGCTGAATTGATGCAGCGGACCTACTACTCGATCGGTGGAGGCGCGCTGCTCCATGGCGACGATAGCGGCAACGAGAGCCCGCCGCGTGTGTGCCTTCCTCATCCCTTTGGCTCGGGCCAGGAATTGCTGCGCTTATGCCAGGATCGGCAATGTTCGGTCTCGGAGCTCGTCTACGCCAACGAAGCGTGCATGACCCCCGCCGGTGAAATCCATGCGCGCCTGGATGCGATCTGGCGTGCGATGGAGGACTGCGTGCGCCGCGGCGTGGCGGCCGAGGGTGAATTGCCCGGTCCGCTCAAGGTGAGCAGGCGTGCGAAGGACCTTCACGACTTTCTCCTTTCGGGCAGCGCGGGCGCAAAGGATGCCCTGCATGCCATGGACTGGTTGAATGTTTGGGCGATGGCGGTAAACGAGGAAAACGCATCCGGAGGGCAGGTGGTGACGGCGCCAACCAACGGCGCCGCCGGCATCATTCCTTCGGTCCTCCATTACTACATGCGCTTCATCGACGGCGCGGGTATCGACGGCGTCCGCCGTTTCCTCCTGACCGCCGCGGCCATCGGCATGCTCTACAAGCTGAATGCATCGATTTCGGGAGCGGAGGTCGGCTGCCAGGGCGAGGTGGGGGTGGCGTGCTCCATGGCCGCGGGCGGCTTGTGTGAGGTGCTCGGCGGTACGCCTGGACAGGTCGAGCAGGCCGCCGAGATCGCAATGGAACATCACCTTGGCCTGACCTGCGATCCGGTGGGCGGGCTGGTCCAGATCCCATGCATCGAGCGCAATGCGGTGGCCAGCGCGAAGGCGGTGAATGCGGCCCGGCTGGCGCTGCGCAGCCGCGTTCCCCACCATGTATCGCTGGACGCGGTCATCCAGACGATGTGGCAGACCGGCCAGGATATGAAGACGAAATACAAGGAAACGTCGCGTGGCGGATTGGCCATCAATATCAAGCAATGTTAGCGCGCGCCATGGCGTCCCCGCGGTACTCGAACATGGCCGAAATCTACCAACGAGGAATAATGCCGCGTCTCTTATCCTGATGGCAGTTCAATGAATCGCGATGAGGATGTAGAGCCATGCGTTGGAACCGAGTGATTTCCGCACTGGGTGTGCACGCGGAAGGCGAGATCGGCCGCGTCATTACCGGCGGGCTGCCGCATATTCCAGGCAGAACGCTGCTGGAAAAAATGCATTACATCAACACAGCCGACGATGCGCTTCTGCGCTTCCTGCTGTTCGAGCCCAGGGGCGCCGCTCAGATGACGGTGAACGTGCTATTGCCCCCGGTGCACCCTGACGCGGATGCGGCCTTTATTCCCTTGCAACCGGACGGCGCGCACGCCCTGTCCGGTTCGAACTGCATGTGCGTCGCCACCGCGCTGCTGGAAACCGGCATGGTGCCCATGCACGAACCGGAAACCCGATTGATCCTTGAGACGCCGTCCGGACTGATCCAGGTGGCCGCACAATGCAAGGACGGTAAATGCCAGCGCGTTTCACTGGAGATGGTGCCCAGTTTCGTCGAATATCTCGACCACCCGATCGAGGTGCCGGGGCTGGGCCGGATCACCGTGGACGTGGCGTACGGAGGCTGCTATTTCGCCCTGGTCGACCCGCGCCAGCTGGGCCTGGCGTTGGATAGGACGGAGGCGCGCCGGCTGGTGGAGATCGGCGCGGCGATCCAACAGGCTGCTGCCGCGCAGATCTCGGTCCGGCATCCGGTCTTGGAGCAAGCAAGTGAAATCGAGTATGCGCTCTTCGCCGGGTCTCATCCCCAAGGGTTCCGCAACTGCAATATCATTTTTCCCGGCCGCATCGACCGCTCTCCCTGCGGCACCGGCAGCGCCGCCAGATTGGCGGTGATGCACGCACGCGGTCTTCTGGACGTGGGCGACCAGGCCGCCATGTACAGCCTGATCGATAGCCGCTTCGATTGCCGGATCGCGCGCACGACGCGCGTAGGGTCGCGTGCCGCGGTGATCCCTGGAATATCGGGACGGGCATGGATTTATTCGATGGAGCAGTATGGCCGCGATCCGGACGATCCCTACCCCGATGGCTACGTGCTGGCCGATACCTGGGGGCCGGCGGCGGCCAGGATCGCTGCGCCCAGGCGTCCGTAGCCGCGGATTGCTACGCGTTGCCGGGCCGCGAAGCGCGACATTGGCTCGGTAACAGCGAGAACTTCGCGCGGAACAGCCTGTTCATGTGCGAGGCATCGGTAAATCCACATTCGTGTGCGATCTGCTCCAGCGTGTGGCGGGTGTTCTCCAGAAGATAGCGCGCGTACGTCAGGCGCAATGACCGGTAGTGCTGGGTGACGGTTTCTGCATACTGGCACTTGAAAAGCCGCGCGAGCTGGCGCGGACTGACGTTCACCTTCTTCGCCAGGGCTTCCAGTGACAGCGGGTTATGCAAGTGCCTCTCCATCAGGAAGATGGCCTTTCTGAGCCGGGGATCGGGGGGGACAGCGCCGCGTGAGACAGAGTGGAACTGCGGGTGCGCGGGAGGCCGGAGCTGGCCGAGAACCAGCTGCCTCATGCATTTCAATGCGCGTTCGGCGCCGCAATGACGTTCCACCAGATACATGGCCAGATCGCCCGTCGAGGCGCCACCCGCGCAGGTGATGATGCGTCGGTCCAGGGTGAATATCTCGTCGGTGACGGGCAGGGCAGTGGGAAAGTTGCTCAGGAAATCTTCGTAGTGGTACCAATGTATGCTGGTTCGCACCCCGTCGAGCAGTCCTGCCTTGGCCAGGACGAACGACCCGGTGCAGGCGCCGATCAGGGCGACGCCTTCGCGTTCGGCCCGCTTCACATAGGACAGGATGCGGCCGTCGTACTCAAGCCCGCCAGGCAGCTGTCCGCCGACGACGACGACATAATCGAAATTGCCGGGGTCGAGCAATCCGCAGGTCGGGGTGATCTGTATGCCGCAACTCGAGCGGACCGGCGCGGCATCCTGCGTCATGATGGTCCACGAACAAAGCAGCTGGCCGCCGCGGTCGCCTTTGTCGGCGGCATGCCTGAGGACTTCGACAAAGCAGCTGAGCGCCATCAGCGTGAAATTCGGGAGGAGGACAAAGCCGACGGCCAGGTCGGGCCGGCCGGTTTCGCGGACCGAGTCTTCCAATCGGGTTTCCCAATCCATCAGGCCTCCGTGTCACAAACAATGCGCGCTTTCCGCTGCCTGTCCCGTTTGTACTGCACGTTGTCACGAATCTACGAAGGCGATCGCTGCAACAATACTTATCTTGGCGGCCAGAGGCGGCTCTCGTCCGCCGCCCGATCCACACAAGGGGAAATCATGAAACGTTCAGTGGTTTGCGCGGCATTTTGGGCGTTGATCGCCATGCATCCGTCTACCCATGCCGATAACCATTATCCGGAGCGGCCGATTCGTCTCATAGTCGGACAATCCCCTGGTTCGGCCGCGGATGGCGTTGCACGCCTGCTCGCGACCGAGATGGGCAAGTACCTGGGGCAGCCCCTCGTCGTCGAGAACCAGGCCGGCGCCGGCGGCACGATCTCCGCCGCCAGCGTCGCGCAGATGAAGCCCGATGGATACACGCTGATGATGGGCATCGCATCCCAGCTCAGCCTCGGGCCCCATCTTTTCAAGAAAGCGGCCTATGACCCGTTCAAGGATTTCACGTATATCGCCCCCGCGGCGGACGTCGTCATGGTGCTGACCGCGAGTGCCGGTAGCGGCATTCAGAACCTGGAGACGCTCGTCAAGAAGGCGCAGGCCGCGCCCGGACGTATTACCTTCGCGAGTTCCGGCGTGGGCTCGGCTTCCCAGCTGTCGGTGGAAATGCTTGCACAGCGCGCGGCGGTGTCGCTGCTGCACGTGCCTTACAAGGGCACCGCCCCCGCGTTGACCAGCGTCATGAGTAACGAAACGGACCTGCTTTCGAACGTAGTCGGCGCGGTGCAGGGTCCGGTCAAGGCTGGCAAGCTGATACCGATCGTGGTCTTTTCGGAACAGCGCAGTGCCTTACTGCCCGATGTGCCCACGGCGTCGGAACAGGGCTATGCCTTGCCGCGGATCGCGGGTTGGATAGGATTGGTGGGGCCTGCGGGCTTGCCGGAGGAGATCTCGGCGACGCTCGCCGGCGCGATGCACAAGGCGCAGCAGGACGCCAAGGTCAAGGCCTTCTATGACGCGCAGGGCCTGGTCCTGTGGCAAGGCGACGCGGCCGGATTCTTGAGCCGCGCGCGCACGGATAGCGAGGTCTGGGGGAAACTGATCAGGGAAAAAGGCATCGTCGCCGAGTGAGTTCAGCCGCGCCGTCAGGCAGCGTTCATTGCGATGCCGCATGGAAGCAACGTGGTGCTTTCGGCCTACCCGTTGTTGACGGCATTGATGCTGATGCCACATAATTCGTCGCCGGGCCGCGGGTATCCAAACAGCCATCCCCGCGGCTTCCCATCTCGTCACTGTCATACATCCAACATCTCAGGGAGGCGCATGATGCAAACCACAATCGTCCAAGCCGCCATCCCGCGCATGTCTCCGCGACGACATTAAGTCGTCCGCCGCGCGGTTCCGTCGCCCGTCTGTTGTCCGGCGACGGGTCCGCCACGCCCCTACATCCGACATCCTTGCTCGGCTAGTGTCGACCGCATAGCGGGCGACGCGTGCGCCAGCATGTAGGCCGGCGGCCTGACCCCGCTGCAATGCATCTTGCCAGTTGACGCCCGCGCCTTACGGCACGGACGTGCACGGCCCTTACGCATGGAAGGACCGGCGCGCACGAGCGCGCCGCAATCAATATGAATACGACCTTATCCCCCGGCGAGCGGCGCGGCCGCACGTTCATACAGGTATTGCGCTTCGCATCCCGATACTGGCGCCAGCAGCCATGGCGCGCCTCGGCCTTGATCATCCTGATCCTGCTGTCCGCTTTGGCGGACGCATTGATTCCGCTCTTCGCCGGCAGGCTGATGGATGCGCTTTCCGGAAATACGCCGGACGCGGACAGCGGCCAGCAGGCGGCGTTGTCCGCATTCGGGTTGCTGGCGGCGTTCGGCGCCAGTGCCGTGCTGCTGCGACAGGTCGCCTATCATCAGGTCATTCCGTTTACGTTGACGATGATGCGCGGCATGGCGGCCAACGGTTTCCGCCATGTGCAGCGTCTGTCGGCCGAATGGCACGCCAGCAGCTTCGCGGGCTCCACGGTGCGGAAGATCACTCGCGGCATGTGGGCGGCCGATTCGCTGAACGACACATTGTTCCTTACGCTGCTTCCTTCTTTCGCCGTATTGGTGGGTGCGGCGGCGCTGCTGGCGATCTACTGGCCGCTGATGGGCCTGATCGTTGGTGCCGGCTGCATTGCCTACATCGCTGTCGCCGTGTCGATGACGCTCAATTATGTCGCGCCGGCGGCCACGCTGAGCAACACCTGGGATACGCGCATGGGCGGCGTGCTGGCGGATGCGATCGGCTGCAATCCCGTGGTCAAGGCCTTTGGCGCCGAGGAGCGTGAAGAAGCGCATCTGCGCGGGGTCATGGACAAATGGCATCGCCGTACGCGCCGCACCTGGTTTCGCTCCACGGTGACCGGAGGCGCGCAGGGTGCCTTGCTGACCCTGTTGCAGATGGCCATGATAGGCGCATCCCTGTACCTTTGGCTGCGCGGCCAGGCGACGGTCGGCGACGTCACCTTCGCCATGACCATGTTCTTCGTCCTGCAAGGCTATCTGCGCGATGTGGGCATGGAGCTGCACGACCTGCAGCGCGCCGTCAACGATATGGAAGAACTCGTCATGCTGGATCGCCAGCCGCTGGGTGTCAGCGATAGCCCGGGCGCCACCACATTGGCGATCACAGCCGGCGGCATACGCTTCGAGGACGTCACCTTCCGCTACGGCTCGCACGCCACGCCGCTGTTTCGCGACTTCAACGTCCATATCAAGCCCGGCGAGCGCGTGGGCCTGGTGGGCCGATCCGGTTCCGGCAAGACCACCTTCATCAAGCTGATCCAGCGGCTGTACGACGTGGATGCGGGCCGCATCACCATCGATGGACAGGATATCGCCAAAGTGACCCAGGCCTCGTTGCGCCGCCAGATCGCGCTGGTGCAGCAGGAACCGCTGCTGTTTCATCGCACGCTGGCGGAGAACATCGCCTATGCGCGCCCCGACGCCAGCCGCGCGGATATCGAGCGTGCCGCCCGCTTGGCCAGCGCGCACGAGTTCATCATGCGCCTGCCCAAGGGGTATGACACGCCGGTGGGTGAACGCGGCGTCAAGCTGTCCGGCGGCGAGCGCCAACGGGTCGCCATCGCGCGGGCGTTCCTGGCCGATGCGCCCGTCCTGATCCTGGACGAGGCCACGTCCAGCCTGGACAGCGAAAGCGAAGGCCTGATCCAGCAGGCGATGGGCCGCTTGATGGAAGGACGGACGACGCTGGTGGTCGCGCACCGTCTATCGACGGTGCGCGCCCTGGACAGGTTGCTGGTGATGGACAAAGGCCGCATCGTCGAGCAGGGCAGCCACGATGAGCTGGTACGGATCGAAGGGGGCCGCTATCGGACCCTGCTTGAACACCAGACGATGGACCGGTCGCGTGATGCTGGCGATGGCCGGCATGTGCGCCGGGTAGCGGACTTTCAGGAATTGGGCTCGCCGTTTTAGACCTGCCTCGCCTGATCGGGCGCCTGCCCGAACAGGCGCGCGATGCCGCCACGCAGGTGCGCGACCATCGCGTCGCGGGCGGCGTCGGCATCGCGGGATGCGATCCCCGCTTCGATGGCGGCGTGTTCCGCGCAGACCTGCGTATAGCGCTGCGCCGCGGGGCTGTCCGACAGTTTGCGAACCAGTTCGATGCTGAAGCGGGTTTGCGCCACCAGCGCTTCCATGGTCATGGCGAAGAAACGATTCCCGCAGGACCGCGCGATGGCAAGGTGAAAGGCGATGTCCTCTTCGATGCCGGATGCGCCGGTCCGTAGCGCCTCTTCGAACGCGCGGCGGCGGCGCCCAATGTGGGCAAGGTCTTCCGCGCCATGGTGAACCGCCGCGCGCGCGGCGGTTTCGCCTTCCACGCTGCAGCGGAATTCCAGGAAGTTGCGGATGTCCGGGATGCTGGCCAGCTGTCCGAAGCTGACCAGGCTGGTCTGCGGCTGCGTGTCGCCGACGAAATGGCCGGAGCCTTTGCGCGATTGGATGCGGCCCTCCGAACGCAGCCGGGCCAAGGCCTGCCGCAATACCGGGCGCGAAACGCCGAACTGGCTGGCCAGCGCCATCTCGCCGGGCAGCCTCGTGCCCGTGGTGTAGTCCCCTGTGCCCAGTAATGCCAATAGTTGTTGATAGACCTTGTCGCCGAGCAGCAAGTCGGTGGTGGAGGTCGGCATGGCGGAGTCCTCTTGTTATGCGGGAAAGCTGTAAGACAGATTATGGCATGCCTATTGCCATGTGTTGACAACTTGTGGCGATATCCCGATGATAGGCGCCCACGGGCAGTCAGCGGCTGCCGCTTGATGCAGAGGTTCGGATGTCGAGAGTCACACGCGTGCGCACCCTGCGCACACCGCAGCGGCCCAGCCTGATCTGGGTCGAGCTGGAGACCGAAGATGGCCTGACGGGCTTGGGCGAGACGTTCCGTGGCGCGCCCACGGTCGAAGCGTTGCTGCACGAGGAGATCGCGCCCTGGCTGCTGGGCCGCGATTCCGCCCAGATCGAGGCGATTTCCCGTCATCTGTTGAACCCTTATGTCGGCTTCAATGGTTCCGGTGCCGAAGTGCGCGCGGCCAGCGCCATCGACATCGCCCTGTGGGACCTGGCCGCGCAGCGCCAGGGTGTGCCGCTCTATATCGCGCTGGGCGGCGGCGCGCGCATGAGCGTGCCCGTGTACAACACCTGCGCCGGCTATGCCTACAACACGACGGGCGTGCGCCGCGATATCGGCGCGGATGATCGCAGCGCCGGTCCTTACGACGACCAGGTTGCGTTCATGCGCGACGCGGGCGCCCTGGCCGAGAGCCTGCTGTCGGAAGGGTACAAGGCCATGAAGATATGGCCGTTCGATATTTATGCGCCGGCGACGGGCGGGCAGAACATCGGGCTGGCGGACCTGAAAGCGGGCCTGGAGCCGTTCCGCAAGATCCGCGCGGCGGTGGGCGACCGCATCGAGGTCATGTGCGAGATGCACAGCCTGTGGGGCAGCCACGCGGCCATCCGCATCTGCCGGGCGCTGGAGGACTATGGCGTTTTCTGGGCCGAGGATCCCATTGCCAAAATGGATGACGTGCACGGCCTGGCCGACCTGCGGCGCCAGACGCGCACGCCGATCTGCGGCAGCGAAACGCTGGGCGGGCTGCGGGCGTTCCGCGATCTGCTGGCCGCCGATGCATTGGATGTCGTCATGCTGGACCTGGCGTGGTGCGGCGGCTTCACCGAAGGCCGCAAGATCGCGGCTTTCGCGCAGGCCTATGCGCGGCCGCTGGCCCCGCACGATTGCACGGGACCGGTAACGCTGATGGCCGGGCTGCATATGGCCTTGCACGCGCCCACGGCCATCTATCAGGAGGTCGTGCGTGCATCGATGGCGACCTGGTACCAGGATCTCGTGACCGCGCTGCCGGTGGTGCGGGATGGCATGGCGCTGGCGCCGGCCGCGCCCGGATTGGGTACCGCCCTGACACCGGCGTTCAGGCAGTCCGCCGGCATGATCGTGCGGGAAAGCGGTCCCGCAACGGCTGGAAGCCAGGCCGGCAAGCCGGCGGACGCCGGCCGGAAACCCAACGGCGGCAACGCCGACTGAACCGGGAGACCGCCATGCATATCCGTATCGTCGGCCTGCACGCGCAGCATGCGCCTCGCTTGCAATCACTGCTGGGCGCCGGCTACCGCGTCGAAGCCGGCACAGCCTTTCCTGACGGCGAAGAAATCCGCTGCGACGTCGTTATCTCCAACCAGATTACGGCGGAACAAGCCGCCCGGACCCGCTGCCGCCTGTTCCAGGTGCCCGGCGCGGGAGTCGAACAGGTCGCCGTCCAGGCTTTGCCGCCCGATAGCTGGGTGTGCAACGTACACGGGCATGAAGTCCCGATCGCCGAGTTCGCCATGCATGCCATGCTGGAGCACGCGCTGGCGCCGTGGCGCTATCCGGCCGTGCTGGACGATGCCGCCTGGCCGCGCGCCTACGCGCGGCGGGCCCTGCATGGCGAGGTCGCCGGCAGGACGCTGGCCATCGTGGGCTATGGCCATATCGGCCAGGAGGTCGCGCGCCGCGCCGGCGCGTTCGGCATGAAGATCATCGCGTTGACGCGCGGGGGCCGTCCACGCGGCGATGTTCCCGTCGACCGCCACGTCGCGATAGCGAATCTGGCGGACGTTCTGCCAGCCACCGATGTGCTGCTGTTGTGCTGCCCGCTCGACGATACGACCCGTGGCCTGATCGGTCGGCGCGAACTGGACATGCTGCCATCCGACGCCTTGCTGATCAACGTGGCCCGCGCGGAAGTGGTCGATGAACAGGCACTGTACGACGCGTTGGAGCAAGGACGGCTGGGACGTGCCGCGCTGGACGTCTGGTACCGCTATCCCAAGACGGGCGAAACCGCGATCGCGCCTTCGCGGTTGCCGTTCCATCAATTGCCGAATGTGCGGGCCACGCCGCATATCTCGGCCATGACCCCGGGACTGCTTGAGCGCCGCTACGACTTCATGGCGGCGAATATCCGCCGCCTGCAGGCCGGCGAACCCTTGGAGAACGTCGTGCGCCAGGGACGCTGAGCCAAGGTCGCGAGGCGCGACGGACATTACTAAAAACAGGAGACAACGATGTACGAAACGGTTGATGGCAAGGGAAGACGTCCGCGCATCCTGCGGCGATTACTGGCCGGGGCGGCAATGTTCGCCGCGGCATGCGCGGCATCGCCTGCGATCGCGGCCGGCGCCTACCCTGACAAGCCCGTGCGGATCGTCGTGCCGAATCCGGCCGGCGGTGCGTCCGACGTGCTGGCGCGCCTGCTGGCGAAAGAGCTGAACGCGGTATGGCACCAGCCGGTGGTGGTGGAGAACCGCGCCGGCGCGAACGGCAACATCGGCGCCGCTTTTGTCGCGAAGTCCGAACCGGACGGCTACACGCTGTTGATGATGGATATGAGCAGCCTGGCGATCTCGCCCAGCCTGTATCCCGATCTGAGCTACAGTCCGTCCAAGGATCTGGCGCCGATAGCCATCGTCGCCTATTCGCCCCATATCCTCGTCGTACGCAACAGCCTGCCGGTCAGCAACGTGAGCGAGCTGGTCGCGTATGCCAAAGCGCATCCGGGGCAGCTCAATTTTGGCGAGACCTCGGGCGCCATTACGCACCTGGCCGGCATCGTGCTGGCGCAAAAGGAAGGGTTCAGCTGGAATTACGTCGGCTACAAGGGCGGTGCGCAGGTGCTGTCGGACCTGGCCGGCGGCCAGATCGACGCGACGATGAACAGTTTCCTGGCCACCTATCCGCTGGTCAAGGGCGGCAAGATCAAACTGCTGGCGGTGGCCAGTCCGCAGCGCTTCGGCCCGATTCCCGATACGCCGGCGATCGCCGAAACCATTCCGGGATTCGTGACCGGCTCGTGGCAGGGCTTGATGACCACGGCCGGCACGCCCGCCGCGGTCATCGACAAGATTCACCGGGATATTGAATCGGTCCTGGCCAAGCCCGAAGTCCTGAAGCAGTTCGCTGACCTGGGTTCGGAGCCGGTGCGCAAGCGTCCCGCCGAGGTCGGCGCCTGGATGGCCGAGCAAACCGCGTACTGGGGCAAGGTCGTGCGCGATGCGAACGTCAAACTGCAATAAGGGGTCGGCCGCCGGATAGGAAGGGCCGGGTTTCCGCAGTGGCGCTGAAACGAAAAAAGGAGCCGAGGCTCCTTTTTTCAGCTAGCCGCGGATGCGAGTGGATATCCGCAGGCCATGAATTTGGAGCGGGAAACGAGTCTCGAACTCGCGACCTCAACCTTGGCAAGGTTGCGCTCTACCAACTGAGCTATTCCCGCATGTGCTGAGTTTGCTGCACGTGTAGTGCTACGCGTGTAGTGCTACGTGTCTAGTGCCACGCATCTAGTGCTATGCATGCAGCGTTTCACATGCATCGCGTAAAATCAGCGAAGACAGAAACTATATCAGATCACGAAAAGCGATGTCAAACCCATCGGTGCAAGCTCCCCACACCGACGCACTCACGCCGATAGCAGCGGACCTTACCGCGCTGAATACTTTCGGCCTGGTTTCCACGGCGCAGGCCTACGTCCGCATCGTTTCGCCGGCGCAGCTGCCGGCCTTGTCGGCGCTTGCCAGGCGGCACGGACGCGTCTTCGTCCTGGGCGGCGGCAGCAACGTCGTGCTGCCGTCCTCGATAGAAGGGCTGGTGGCGCACATGGCCATCCCCGGCATCCGGTTGGTGGAAGCGCGCGACGACGCCTGGATCGTCGAAGCCGGCGGCGGCGAGAACTGGCATGGCTTCGTTGAGAGCTGCCTGCGCAAGGGCTGGGACGGACTGGAGAACCTGGCCTTGATACCGGGTACGGTAGGCGCCAGTCCCGTGCAGAACATAGGTGCCTATGGCGTCGAGCTGGATCAGCGTTTCCTGAGCCTGACCGCCTGGGATATCACGCGTGGCGAAATGGTGGAGATGTCGGCGCGAGACTGCCGCTTCGCCTATCGCGATAGCCGCTTCAAGCACGATGAGCCCGGTCGTTGGGCCATCGTCTCGGTGCGTTTCGCGCTGCCGCGGCCCTGGCGGCCGGTGCTGGACTATCCCGATCTGCGCCGGCATCCCGCGCTGGCGGGCGGCCTTCCCGCCGGCGCGTCGTCCGACAGCGCTGCCGCCACCGCCACGCCGTCCGGCCGCGACAGCGCGCCGGTGGCGGCGCGGGCAATCTTCGACGCCGTATGCGGGATCCGGCGCCAGAAATTGCCCGACCCCGCGGTGGTCGGCAACGCCGGCAGCTTCTTCAAGAACCCCATCGTGACGGCCGGACAGCATGCCGCCCTGCGCGATCGCTTTCCCGATCTGGTGTCGTATCCGCAGGCCGATGGCCGCTACAAACTGGCGGCCGGCTGGCTGATCGACCAATGCGGATGGAAAGGGCGCTCCCTGGGACCGGTGGGTGTGCATGATCGCCAGGCCCTGGTCCTGATCAACCGCGGCGGCGCGCGGGCCGCCGACATCACGGCCCTGGCCGACGCCATCCGCGCCGACGTCCGGGCACGTTATGGCGTGGATCTGGAGCCCGAGCCGGTACGGCTCTGAGCCTTTTTACAGCCCCAGCACCTTCTGCATATCGAACAGCCCCTGCGCCTTGTCGCGCAGGAAAGCCGCGGCGCGCAGGCTGCCTTGCGCATAGGTCGCCCGGCTGGTGCTGCGATGCGTAATCTCGATGCGTTCGCCGATCCCGCAGAAGTACACCGTGTGATCGCCGACGATATCCCCGCCGCGGACCACGGAAAATCCTATGGTGCCCGGTTCGCGCACACCGGTGTCGCCGTGGCGGGTCCAGGTCGCGACATCGGGCAGGTCCACGCCCCAGGCATTGGCGACCGTTTCGCCCATCTTCAGCGCGGTGCCCGAAGGTGCATCCACCTTCTTGTTGTGATGCGCTTCGAACACTTCCACGTCGTAGCCGGAATTCAGGATGCGCGCCGCCATGTCGAGCAGGCGCAGCGTCGCGTTCACGCCCACGCTCATGTTGGGCGCGAACACGATGGCTATGCTTTCGGCGGCCTTGGCGATGGCGGCGCGGCCGGCTTCGTCGAAGCCCGTGGTGCCGATCACCGCCTTGACGCCGTGGCGGACGCAGGCCTGCAGATGGACCAGCGTGCCCTCCGGGCGGGTGAAATCGATCAGGCAGTCGGCCCCGGCCAGCGCCTGCAGGTCGCCGGTGATCGCCACGCCGGTATCGCGGCCCAGGAACGCACCGGCGTCCTGGCCGATCCGGTCGCTGCCCGCGCGGTCGAGGGCGACGGCCAGCGTCATGTCGGGATGGTTCAGGACCGCTTCGATAAGCATGCGGCCCATCCGGCCGCCGGCGCCGGCAATGGCGATGCGCATGTGAAATCCTCGTCGTTGACTGCTGTGGACGGCTGTCGAAACAGCCGTCGAAACGGAATGCCAGGCGGGTCGGCGGCTGGTCAGGAGACCGCCCCCCGAACCGCCCACCGCGGAAACCGCTACTGCTGGCCGCCGCCGGCGGGGGCGCCGCCGCTATTGATGGTCGTGGGCGTGCCGCCCGTGCCGTTGACGGTTGCAGGTGCGCCATTGCCCCCACTGACGCCGGCGGGCAGCCCGGCGCCCGTCGGGCTGGCCGGCGCGGTGCCTGCCGGGGCGGGCGCCTGCGGCGGCGGAACATTGGTGCCGGCCGAATTGGACGGACCGTCGGCCAACTGGTAGGGCTGGACGGCGGGCTGCTGGTCGCCTTGCCAGCGGGTCAGCTTGTCGTTCTCGAAAAACACCGTGAACTTGCGTTCCTGGACGGCGCCGTAGCCAGGCTTGTAGTAGTAGGGATAATCCCAGCGGTCGGCATGCAGCACGCTGGTCAGCGTGGGGCTGCCCAGGGCAAAGCGCACCTGCTCGCGGGTCATCCCGGGCCGCAGCAGGGCGACCTGCTCGCTGGTGATCCAGTTACCTTGCTGAACCGGCGCTTTGTACGGGAAACCCCATTTACCGGAGCTGCATCCCGCCAGGGCGGCGGCGATCGCGCCTATGGCGATTACCGCTTTCAAGCGGCGGGATGTGGGACGTAGGATCGTGGACACTCGGGGTTCCCCGTAATTGATACTGGCAAAACCGTTATCATAAAGGCTTATCAAGTCATTCCGCGTGGCGCAGGCGCCGGAGCGCTCGGCCGAACGCAAGCGCAGGGGATGGGTCGGCGGCCGCGCCGGTCCGTTCCCGTCCCGCCTGACCGCCCGGAAATTTTCCTATTGGACCAATGAGCGATCAAAGCGACCTCAAGACCATGGGTTTGAAGGCCACCTTTCCGCGCCTGAAGATCCTGGATATTTTCCGCAAAGCGGAGCAGCGCCATCTTAGCGCGGAAGACGTTTATCGCGCCCTGATCGCCGAAAACGTCGAAATCGGCCTGGCCACCGTGTACCGGGTGCTCACGCAGTTCGAGCAGGCGGGCATATTGGCGCGCAGCCAGTTCGATAGCGGCAAGGCCGTCTTCGAATTGAACGACGGCGATCATCACGACCACCTGATCTGCACCAACTGCGGCAAGGTCGTCGAATTCAACGATACCGACATCGAAAAGCGCCAGCACAAGATCGCCAAGGACAACGGCTTCATGCTGGAAAGCCACGCGATGGTGCTGTACGGTACGTGCGGGGACTGCGCCACCCGCCGCTAGGCGCATGGCGGCCGGCATGGCCCGGCGTCAGGCGGGACCATGCGCCGTAGGGCCCGGGAGCCGGGCCGCGCCGCCCATGCGCGGTAGCGCGACTGTGCCTCAGGCGCCCAGCATCTCCCGGGCGTGCTGCCGCGTGGTGGCGGTGATCTTGATCCCGCCCAGCATGCGCGCGATTTCCTCGACACGCGCTTCGGCATCCAGTTCCACGATGCGCGAATGCGTGGTGCCGGCTTTTTCCGCCTTGCTGACCTGATAATGGGCGCCGCCGCGCGCGGCGACCTGGGGCAGGTGGGTCACGCACAGCACCTGGTGGCGCTGGCCGAGCTCTCCCAGCAGGCGGCCCACGACCTCGGCCACCGCGCCGCCCACGCCGCTATCGACCTCATCGAATATCAGGGTGGGTACGCGGGCGGCCCGGCTGGCGATGACCGACAAGGCCAGCGAAATGCGCGAAAGTTCGCCGCCCGACGCGACCTTGGCCAGCGGCCGGGGCGTGGTGCCGGCATGTCCCGCCACCAGGAATTCCACGACGTCATCCCCCTGCGCCGACGGGGCGGAGGCTTTTTCCACCGCCACTTCGAAGCGACCGCCCTGCATCGCCAGCGTCTGCATGGCTTCGGTAATCAGTTTGCCCAGATCCTTGGCGGTCTTGCGGCGGGCCGTCGATAGCTTCGTCGCGGCCTTGGTGTACTCGGCCTGGGCGGCTTCGGTCTGCGCCCGCAGGGCGTCCACGTCGGCAGCCGCCGCCATGTCCGCCAGTTGCGCGTGCAGCGACTCACGCAGTTCGGGCAGGCCGTCGGGGTCGACCTTGAACTTGCGTCCCAGCTCGAATACCGCGGTCATTCTTTCTTCGACCTGCTCCAGCCGGGCCGGGTCCAGTTCGACGCGGCTGACATAGTTGTTCAGGTCGGACACGGCCTCGGCGATGGCGATCCGGGCGGACTCCAGTTCGTCGTATACCCCCGCCAGCTCGGGGTCGTGGCGCTTGAGCTGTTCCAATACGTGCACCGCCGCGACCACTCTGCTGTGCGCGGATTCATCGTCGCCGTCGAGCGCCTGCACGGTGCGCGATGCGCCATCCAGCAGCGATTGCGCATGCGAGAGGCGCGTGTGTTCGGTTTGCAGGGTCTCCCATTCGCCGGGGCGAGGATCGAGCTTGTCCAGCTCGTCGACCTGCCATTGCAGGCGTTCCCGATCCGCTTCCAGCGTGGCGCTATCGCGTTCGGCGCCTTCCAGTTGCCTGGCCAGTTGGCGCCAGCGCTTCCAGGCCTGGGCCACCGTCTGCCGCAACTCGCCGTGGCCGCCCTGCGTATCGAGCAGGTCGCGCTGCGCGTCCGGCCGCATCAGGCTCTGATGGGCATGCTGGCCGTGGATATCGACCAGGCTGTCGCCCAGTTCGCGCAGTTGCGCGATGGTCGACGGTACGCCGTTGACGAAGGCACGGCTGCGGCCCTGCGCATCCACCACGCGGCGCAGGACGAGTTCTTCTTCCGCGTCGATCGCGCGTTCGGCCAGCCACGCGCGCAGATGGTCGGGCGTGTCGAAGACCGCGCTGATGTCGGCGCGCGCCGCGCCTTCGCGCAGTACGGAAGCATCGGCGCGCTCGCCCAGCGTCAGGGCCAGCGCGTCGATCAGGATGGACTTGCCGGCGCCGGTTTCGCCGGAAAACACGGTAAAGCCGGCACCGAAGTGGATGTCGGCCTTTTCGACGATAACGAAATCCCGGATATGCAGCGTGCGCAGCATGGCGGCGTCATTCTCCGCTATCCGTGGCTTGCGGCATCAGGTTCCAATGCAGCTTGCGTCGCAGGGTCGTGAAGAAGCTATAGCCTTCGGGATGCAGGAAGCGGATGGTGTGCGGCGCGCGCCGCACCACGATCCGGTCGCCCGGCTGCAGGTCCGACCAGGTTTGCATATCGAAGTGGCAGGAAGCTCCGTGTTCGACGCGGCCCATGCCGGTCAGGGTCATCGCCAGTTCTCCGTTGTCCGGGATGACGATGGGCCGGTTCGACAATGTCTGCGGCGCCACCGGTACCAGCACCATGGCCTGCAGGCCGGGATGCAGGATGGGCCCGTTGGACGACAGGGCGTAGGCCGTGGACCCGGTCGGCGTGGCGACGATCAGCCCGTCCGCCCGCTGGGTGTACATGAAAATCCCGTCCAGTTCGACACGGACTTCGATCATGCCGCCGCGACCCGCGCGGTTGAGCACGACATCGTTCACCGCGGAAGAGGAAAACAATTGCTGGTCGCCGCGCCAGACGCTGCCTTCCAGCAGCATGCGGTCCTCGGCCTTGAAGTTGCCCGCCAGCACGCGCGACAGGGCACTCTTGGCGTCATGCAGGGGCACGTCGGTGATGAAACCCAGCCTGCCGTGGTTGACCCCGATCAGCGGCACGCCGTGGGGGGCCAGGTAGCGGGCGGCGCCCAGCATGGTGCCGTCGCCGCCCATGACCACGGCCAGATCGGCGCGCCGGCCGATCTCGTCGATATCGGCAATAGGAAATTCCGCCAGGCCGGTGTTGCGCGACGTGTCCTCTTCGACAAGCACGCTGCGGCCTTCCTCGGTCAACATCTGGGCCAAGGCGCGTAGCGGCGCGTCCAGTCCGGTGTCCTGGTATCTGCCGATAAGGGCGACAGTCGGGAAATGCATGCTGGAGCGGCGTCCGGTGTGGGTTTAGGCTAGGATTCAACGATTATATGGGGCCATATTTGCCTTTGCGGGACAAAATTGGCACCGTTGCAAAAAAGTTTCCATAAAATAGCGAGATGGACGACCGCGCACGCGCACTGCTCAAGGCGTTGATAGAACGCTATATCGCCGACGGCCAGCCGGTCGGATCGCGCACGCTATCGAAGGTGTTCGATCTTTCGCCGGCCACCATACGGAACGTGATGGCGGATCTGGAGGAGTCCGGGCTGATCCACAGCCCGCATACGTCCTCCGGGCGCATACCCACGCCGCGCGGCTACCGGCTGTTCGTCGATTCGCTCCTTGCGGTGCGCAGCTACGCCATCCAGCCGGAGCATATCCGCGAAAGCCTGCCGGCCGCCGAGCCGGCCCGGGCGGTGAATGCGGCCGCGGCCCTGCTGTCCAACCTGACCCAGTTCGCCGGCGTCGTGCTGACACCCAAGCGGGCGCAGGTTTTCCGCCAGATCGAATTCATCCGCCTGTCGGAAAAGCGGGTGCTGCTGATCATCGTCACGCCGGATGGCGATGTGCAGAACCGGATCCTGTTCGTGCAGCGCGACTATGCCGAACATGAGCTGCTGGAGGCGGCCAATTTCTTCAACGTGCACTTCGCCGGCAAGTCCTTCGACGCCGTCCGCCGCACGCTGGCGACCGAGCTGGCGCAACTGCGCGACGACATCTCGCGGCTGATGCAGGCCGCCGTCGAAGCCGGCACGGAGGCCATCGAAGACGGCGATGCCGTGGTGATTTCGGGCGAACGCAAGCTGCTGGACGTCACCGACATCGCGTCGGACATGGATAGGCTGCGCAAGATGTTCGCGCTGTTCGAAAAGAAAACCGACCTGCTGCAGCTGCTGGACGTGTCCAGCCGCGCGCAGGGAGTCCAGATCTACATCGGCGGCGATTCGCAGCTGGTTCCCCTGGAAGAGGTCTCCGTCATCACCGCGCCCTACGGTGTCGACGGCCAGGTCGTAGGCACGCTGGGCGTAATCGGGCCTACCCGCATGTCGTATGAACGCGTTATCCCGATCGTGGACATCACGGCACGCCTGCTGTCCAACGCCCTGAGTCATAACACTAAATAATTCCGGCGTCCCGGCGGGGGCGTACGGCTGGCGAGGTATCCGCGTGTTCCTGCGTGCGTTCAAATATCTGTGGCCCGAACGGTTCCTGCCGGAACCCGAGCAGGCCGATCCTTTCGCCGAGCGCGCGGTGCCCAGCCTGGGCAAGACGGGCGTGCTGCTGGTCAATCTGGGCACCCCGCAGGCGCCGACGGCCGTGGAAATCCGCCGCTATCTGGGCGAGTTCCTGGCCGACCCGCGGGTGATCGAAATTCCCCGCTATCTCTGGTGGCCCATCCTGCATGGGCTGATACTGACGCTGCGGCCTCGGAAACTGGTGCCCCGCTATCGCGGCATCTGGATGGACGGCGGATCGCCGCTGATGGTCTACAGTCGCCGGCAGGCCGAAGGCCTGAGCCGCCTGCTGGGGCAGCGTGGCGTGCAGGCGGAGGTCGGGCTGGGCATGCGATACGGCAGTCCTTCGGTGCCCGAGGCCATGGACGAGCTGCGGCGCCGCGGCTGCGAACGCATTCTCGTCGTGCCCATGTACCCGCAATACGCGGCCAGCACGACGGCCACCGCCGTCGATGCCGTTACCCGTCATGCCGCGCGGCTGCGCGACCAGCCCGAATTGCGTTTCATCAAGCGTTTCCATGACGATCCAGGCTATCTGCAGGCCGTGGTCGGGCGCATCGAGCGCTACTGGGCCGAACATGGCCGGCCCCAGAAACTGGTGATGAGCTTTCACGGACTGCCGCGTTATTCAGTGGAGCTGGGCGATCCTTACTATCAGGACTGCCTGCGCACCGGCCGGCTACTCCGCGAACGCCTGGGGCTGATGCCCGAGCAGGCGCTGGTCACCTTCCAGAGCCGTTTCGGCTCGGCTCGCTGGCTGGAGCCCTACACCGCTCCTACCATGATGGCCCTGGCCCGGGAAGGCGTGACCGAGGTGGACGTGGTCTGTCCCGGTTTTCTGGCCGACTGCCTGGAAACCCTGGAAGAAGTCCAGGTGGAATGCCGCGATGCCTTCATCGAGGCCGGCGGCAAGCGCCTGCGCTACATCCCGGCCCTCAACGATGACGAGGCGTGGATCGCCGCGCTGTCCGAGCTGGTTCAACGCCATTTGCAGGGCTGGCCCCTCTAGCGCCCGCCGCATCGCCCGACGCGGCGCGTCGGGAATGTTCGACCGCTTGTTTAAACCCCCCTTGAAATGGGGGCATTGGCCCCCACACTGCTCTCCAACGTTATTCAATACCTGGAGGATCCATCCCATGACGGCACAGAACGAGCCTGCCGAGAAAAGGCCCGACATCGACGCAGCGGCTGGCACCAGCGCCGCCGGTACCGGCGCGCCCGGGGGCGCGGCCGAAGGCCAGCAGGACTTGCTGGCGACGCTGCGCGCCGAATTGGAAGCCGCGCAAGCCAAGGCCGCGGAACACTACGATCAACTGTTGCGCACCCGCGCGGACGCGGAAAACATCCGCCGCCGCGCACAGGACGATGTCTCCAAGGCGCACAAGTTCGGCATCGAGTCTTTTGCCGAGAGCCTGGTCCCGGTCAAGGACAGCCTGGAGGCCGCCCTGGCCCAGCAGGAGCAGACGGTGCAGTTCCTGCGCGAGGGCGTCGAAGCCACCCTGAAACAGCTGACCTCCGCCTTCGAGCGCAACAAGCTGATGGAAATCGCGCCGGCCGCGGGCGACAAGTTCGATCCGCACCAGCACCAGGCCATTTCGTCGGTCCCCTCCGACCAGCCCGCCAACACCGTCGTGCAGACCCTGCAAAAGGGTTACCTGATCGTCGACCGTGTCCTGCGTCCGGCGCTGGTCGTGGTGTCCGCGGGCCAGCAGGGCTGACGGGGCGCGCCGTGGCCACGTCCCAGGCTTTCGACCCCTCCCAGGTGTTCGAGCTGTTCGGCATGCGTCCCGTCGCCAGCGACGGCTTTGACCGCGATGTCGTGCAGGCGCCCGGCGACGACCTGCGCTGCGTGTTCCTATGGGGCACGGATTGCTACAACTGCAATCTGTTCAAGCAGACGGCCCTGCTGCATAAGGACGCCTTGCTGGCGCTGGGACTGAGCTGGTTCCAGGCGGACGTCTACGACGACGTGGCGCTGGGCCGGCGTTTCTCCCTGCATGGCGTCCCCACTTTCGTAATGTACCGCGCGGGCAAGCGGCTGGGCCGGATCACCGGCTGGCCGGGCCTGCCGCAGTTCACCGAAGCCGTGCAGCGGCTGCGGTCGGAAAAGAGCTGAATATTGCGCTTGAAAACCCTGACGGCAGCCCCACTTATCCGCTAACCGAGTTTTTTACCAATTCAACCTTAGATCCATTCAAGGTAAACCATCATGAGCAAGATCATCGGCATCGACCTGGGCACCACCAACAGCTGCGTGGCTGTGATGGACGGTGGCCAGGTCCGCATCATCGAAAACGCTGAAGGCGCCCGCACGACGCCTTCCATCATCGCGTACATGGACGATGGTGAAATCCTGGTCGGCGCGCCCGCCAAGCGCCAGGCCGTCACCAATCCCAAGAACACCCTGTACGCCGTCAAGCGCCTGATCGGCCGCAAGTTCGACGAAAAAGAAGTGCAGAAGGACATCAACCTGATGCCCTACAAGATCGCCAAGGCGGACAACGGCGATGCGTGGGTGGAAGCCCATGGCAAGAAGCTGGCGCCCCCGCAGGTGTCGGCGGAAGTGCTGCGCAAGATGAAGAAGACCGCCGAGGATTACCTGGGCGAGGAAGTCACGGAAGCCGTCATCACGGTGCCGGCCTACTTCAACGACAGCCAGCGCCAGGCCACCAAGGACGCCGGCCGCATTGCGGGCCTGGAAGTCAAGCGCATCATCAATGAGCCGACCGCGGCCGCGCTGGCCTTCGGCCTGGACAAGTCGGAAAAGGGCGACCGCAAGATCGCCGTGTATGACCTGGGCGGCGGTACGTTCGATATTTCCATCATCGAAATCGCCGACGTCGACGGTGAAAAGCAGTTCGAAGTGCTGTCCACCAACGGCGACACCTTCCTGGGTGGCGAAGACTTCGACCAGCGCATCATCGACTACATCATCGGCGAGTTCAAGAAAGAGCAGGGCGTCGATCTGTCCAAGGACGTGCTGGCGCTGCAACGCCTGAAGGAAGCCGCCGAAAAGGCCAAGATCGAACTGTCGTCGAGCCAGCAGACCGAAATCAACCTGCCGTACATCACGGCCGATGCTTCCGGTCCCAAGCACCTGAACCTGAAGATCACGCGCGCCAAGCTGGAAGCGCTGGTGGAAGACCTGATCGAGCGCACCATCGAACCGTGCCGCATCGCGATCAAGGACGCCGGCGTCAAGGTTTCGGAAATCCACGACGTGATCCTGGTTGGCGGCATGACGCGCATGCCCAAGGTGCAGGAAAAGGTCAAGGAATTCTTCGGCCGCGATCCGCGCAAGGACGTGAACCCGGATGAAGCCGTCGCCGCCGGCGCCGCGATCCAGGGCTCCGTGCTGTCGGGCGACCGCAAGGACGTGCTGCTGCTGGACGTCACGCCGCTGTCCCTGGGTATCGAAACCCTGGGTGGCGTCATGACCAAGATGATCCAGAAGAACACGACCATCCCGACCCGCTTCTCGCAAACGTTCTCGACGGCCGACGACAATCAGCCGGCGGTGACCATCAAGGTCTTCCAGGGCGAGCGCGAAATCGCGGTGGGTAACAAGGCGCTGGGCGAGTTCAATCTGGAAGGCATTCCGCCCGCGCCGCGCGGCGTGCCGCAGATCGAGGTGACCTTCGACATCGACGCCAACGGCATCCTGCACGTGTCGGCGAAGGACAAGGGCACGGGCAAGGAAAACAAGATCACCATCAAGGCGAACTCGGGTCTGTCGGAAGAAGAGATCCAGCGGATGGTGAAGGACGCCGAAGCCAATGCCGACGAGGATCACCGCATCGCCGAGCTGGCGCAGACGCGCAACCAGGCCGACGCCCTGGTGCACGCCACGCGCAAGTCGCTGACGGAGTATGGCGACAAGCTGGATGCCGCCGAAAAGGAAAGCATCGAAGCGGCGATCAAGGACCTGGAAGCCACCCTGAAGGATGGCGACAAGGCCGCGATCGATGCCAAGGTGCAGGCGCTGTCCACCGCGTCGCAGAAGCTGGGCGAGAAAATGTACGCCGACATGCAGGCGCAGCAGGCCGCGCAGCAGCAAAACGCGGCGGACAACGCCAAGCCGGCTGACGACAATGTGGTCGATGCCGACTTCAAGGAAGTCAAGCGCGACCAGTGATGAACCACCGCGTACAGTGATGGTGTAAAACGCCCGGGGCCGGAAGTTTTCCGGCTCCGGGCGCGGTCGTATGAAAACAGGGTTTTTGATCGGCGCCCTCGCAGAAGAAAAGCCTTTGGAAGATCATGGCAAAACGTGACTATTACGAGATCCTTGGCGTTGCCAAAAACGCTTCGGACGACGACATCAAGAAGGCCTATCGCAAGCTGGCGATGAAATACCATCCGGACCGCAATCCGGATAACAAAGAGGCCGAGGAAAAGTTCAAAGAGGCCAAGGAAGCCTACGAGGTCCTGACCGACGACCAGAAACGCGCCGCCTATGACCGCTATGGCCATGCCGGCGTCGATCCCAACGCCGCGGGCGGCATGGGGGCTGGCATGGGCGGCGGTTTCGCCGATGCGTTCGGCGACATCTTCGGCGAGATTTTCGGCGGTGCCGCGCGGCGGGGCGGCGGTCCACAGGTCTATCGCGGCGCGGATCTGAAGTACGCGCTGGAGATCACCCTGGAGCAGGCCGCCAACGGTTTCGATACCGAAATCCGCGTGCCCAGCTGGGAGAACTGCGAAGTCTGCCACGGCAGCGGCGCCAAGCCGGGCACCACGCCCAAGACCTGCCGCACCTGCGGCGGCTCCGGCGCGGTGCGCATGCAGCAGGGTTTTTTCAGCGTGCAGCAGACCTGCCCGACCTGCCATGGCAGCGGCAAGGAGATCACCGATCCCTGCGTGAACTGCGATGGCGTGGGCCGCATCCGCCGCAATAAGACGCTGCAGGTGAAGATTCCCGCCGGCATCGATGATGGCATGCGTATCCGCTCGGCCGGCAACGGCGAGCCGGGCCTGAACGGCGGGCCACCGGGGGATCTGTATGTGGAAATCCACATCAAGCAGCACAAGATCTTCCAGCGCGACGGCGACGACCTGCATTGCGAGCTGACCATACCCTTCACCACGGCGGCGCTAGGCGGCGAATTGCAAGTGCCGACGCTGGGGGGCAAGGCGGAAATCACCATTCCCGAAGGCACGCAGTCGGGCAAGACCTTCCGTCTGCGCGGCAAGGGCATACGCGGGGTGCGCGGCAGCTATCCGGGCGACCTGTATTGCCATGTGGTGGTGGAAACGCCGGTGCGCCTGAGCGAAGAGCAGAAGAGCATTCTGCGCCAGTTCGAGGCGTCGCTGAACGACGGCGGCGACCGCCATTCGCCGCAAAGCAAGTCCTGGACGGATCGGGTGAAGGAGTTCTTCAGCTGATTCCGGCGGCGCGGCGCGGTGATATGAAAAAGCCCGGGTTCCAATTGGAATCCGGGCTTTTTTTATTAAGGCGCCTCTCAGTCCACCTTGGCGCCGACTTCCTTCACCACCTTGCCGTACTTGGGTATGTCGGCATTGATCTGCGCCTGCATCTGTTCCGGCGTGACGGCCACCGGCTCGGCGCCCAGCGTGGCGTACACCGTCTTGACCTCGTCGCTATTGGCCGCTTCGTTGAAGGCGGCATTCAACTTCTTGACGATGGCGGGCGGCAGATTGGCGGGGGCCAGGACGCCGTTGTAAAGCACCACTTCCGCCGCCGGCACGCCGGCCTCGGCAATCGTCGGCACATCCGGCGCGGCCGCGATGCGCTTGGGCGTGCTGACGGCGAGCGCGCGCAGCTTACCCGCCTTCACCTGCGAAATGGCGGGCGGCATGCTGCTCCATGCATAGGCGACGTCACCCGAGAGCAGCGCCTGGATGATCGGCGCGCTGCCCTTGTAGGGGATGTGCACCGCCTGCACGTTCGCCGCGCGATCCATCATTTCGCTGGCCAGGTGGATGATCGTGCCGTTGCCGGACGAGCCGTAGGCATAGCTGCCCGGCTTGGATGCCAGCAGGGCGATCAGTTCTTTCACCGTCTTGGCCGGCGAGTCTTCCTTGACCACCAGCATCAGCGGCGAGCTGGACACCAGCGAAATCGGCGTGAAGCTCTTGACCGTATCGAAAGGCAGCTTGGGATACAGGCTGGCGTTGATGGCATGCGTGGTCGTGTCCTGCAGCAGCAGGGTGTAGCCGTCGGGCGCCGAGCGCGCCACCGTATCGGCGGCGATGGTGGTGCCCGCGCCTGGCCGGTTTTCCACCACGATGTTCTGTTTCAGGATGGCGCTGGCCTTGGATGCGACCGTGCGCGCGATGACGTCGGAAATGCCGCCGGGCGGGAAACCCACCAACAGCCGGATCGGCCGGTTGGGATAATCGTCGGCCTGGGCCAATGCCCCCGTGCTGGCCGATAAGGCGAAAAGGCAGGCGAAGGCGCCGAGTAGACTGCGGGTACGCATAAAAGCTCCGAACTGATTTGAATAACTAGGGCGGTAACGCGGCTCGCATGGCGCGCCGCGCAATGAATCTGGACGCTAGCGTCCTTTGTTTTCCCCCACCGCCCTGACCCCCTGATTTTTTCGGCGCGGTGACGGCCTGGCAGGCCTGCACCGCTGTCCGGATAGCGCTGGTGTTGGCCGCGCTCAGGCCTGCTGCGCCTGATACCACTCCAGAATTTGAGCACCGGTCATGAACTTCACGTGCTCGTGGCCGGCGACGTAGGCCAGCGCTTCTTCGAAATACTTGATCCGATGCGGCACGCCGCTCAGGAACGGATGCACGGCGATACCCATGACGCGCACGTGTTCGGCGCCTTCCTGGTAGAGGCGGTCGAAGGTGTCCTTGACGCGTATCAGCAGTTCGTCGGATGAATGATGCTGGACCGCCACGACCGGTATGTCGTTGAGTTCAAGGGCGTACGGCATGGCGACCATATCGCCGGTGGCCGTGCGCACCTTGCACGGCTGGTCGTCCAGGCACCAGTCGCCGATATAACGGATGCCGGCTTCGTGCAGGTAGTCCACCGTTTCCAGCGTCTGCGTCAGGCCCGGTCCAAGCCAGCCGACCGGCTTCTTGCCGGTGAACTGCGCTATGGTTTCGACGGTTTGCCTGATCATGGCGCGCTGGTCTTCGACCTGATGCGTGGGCATCTGTATGAAGCCGTGTCCCATGAATTCCCAGCCGGATTTATTGGCTTCTTCCGCGACGCGCGGATAGTTGAGGCAGACGCTGCCGTTGATGGATAGCGTCGGTACGATGCCAAGCCGGTCCAGCGCGGCCTTCAGGCGCCAGAAGCCGACGCGCATGCCGTATTCATGCCACGCCCAGTTGGCGATGTCGGGCAGGGTGGTGACGCCGGTCGGTGGGGGCAGCACCTGGCGCGGCATGTAGCGCTCGATCTGCCAGTCTTCCACATTGACGATGGGCCAGACGATGACGCGCGCGCCGTCGGGCGGCGCCAGCTTCTTGCGATCGATGATCGCGGAGTAATCGATACGTTGCTTGGGTATCATTGATAGTCCATATAATGGATGTTTGACCCGGGCCTTGTGCCTATGTATTGTTCGAGGCCAATGTATTTAGCAGGAAATGGGCTGTCAATGCGGTGCAATAAACTATCCACGTATTGAAATTCATGGTCGTGGTAAACCCTGATTTC
The DNA here is from genome assembly GCF_965137885.1 of Bordetella sputigena. Taxonomy (NCBI): domain Bacteria; kingdom Pseudomonadati; phylum Pseudomonadota; class Betaproteobacteria; order Burkholderiales; family Alcaligenaceae; genus Bordetella; species Bordetella sputigena. Next base: position 90,427 of record NZ_CBCSCA010000003.1, on the reverse strand, counting down.
CTGGCACCCCAGGACAACGGCGACATACTGGGCGCCGGCTCCGAGGCCGGCGCTGCGCCATCGGCGGTCGCCCGGGCGGACAGCGCGCCCGCGGGCACCCAGTCGATCCGCCGAGTCGTCAATGTGCTGAAGGTCCTGGCGCAGCACCAGGAAGGCGGACTGCGTTTCGTCGATGTGGCACGCCTGTGCGGCCTGGAAGCGCCGACGGCGCATCGCATGCTCAAGGCCCTGGTGGCCGAAGGCATGGTGTCCAGGGACGCCCGGGCCCGCCGCTATCGTCTGGGTACGCTGGTTTTCGAGCTGGGGCTGGTGGCGGCGCCACAGTTCAATCTGCGCGAGCTGTGCGCGGCATCGCTGCAGCGCCTGGCCGAAGCGACGGGCGATACGGCATTCCTGTTCATACGCCGCGGCAACGACGCGGTATGCATCAGCCGCGTGCAGGGCCATTACCCCATACAAACTCCCGTCGTCACGGTCGGCAGCCGCCAGCCGCTGGGCGTGAACGCCGGCGGGCTGGCGATTCTGCTGGCCCTCGCGCCGGCCGAGGTCGACCGCGTGGTCGAAGCCATACGCCCCCGCATAGGCGCATATGGCGAGCTGGACGAGCGGGACCTGAAGGAAGCGATCGCGGCCGGCCGGGCCCAGGGTTATGCGTCCATCGGCGAAACGGCGGTGCCGGGCGTCACGGCCATCGGCCTGGCCGTACGCAATCCCTTTGGCGCGCCCGTGGCGGCGCTGGCCATCGCGGCGATTTCCAGCCGCATGACACCGGCGCGTCAGGCCGAGCTCTATCCTTTGCTGCGCAATGAAGTGAACGTAATCGGAACTCTTTTGTATCGGTGACCCAATGACACAAGCGAATATCGCGCCGGCCCAGGCCGCCGGCGCCGCCACTACCGGCGGCAAGCCGGGGCCGTCCGACCCGGCGAATCCCAGCGGCGCCTTCGCGCCGGAAGGCCGCTTCGACCTGCCCGGCGCGGCCACCGGCCCGCTGGCCCGCTTGCGTGTCGGCGTCAAGGACATGATCGATGTGCAGGGTCGCATCACCGGCACCGGCAATCCGGATTGGCGCGCCACGCATGGGCCGGCCGGGCAGCATGCGCCGGTCGTGCGCCAACTGCTGGACGCCGGCGCGGACGTCATCGGCAAAACGCTGACCGATGAACTCGCCTACAGCCTGAATGGCGAGAACTTCCATTACGGGACGCCGGTGAATCCGGTGACCCCGCAACGCATTCCGGGCGGTTCGTCCTGCGGTTCGGCGGTCGCGGCGGCCAGCGGGCTATGCGATATCGGGCTGGGTACGGATACCGCGGGTTCCATCCGCCTGCCCGCGACGTTCTGCGGCGCCTGGGGTTTCCGTCCCACCCATGGCGCGGTCTCCAGCGCGGGTGTCGTTCCGCTGGCGCCCAGTTATGACGTAGTCGGCTGGATCACGCGTGATGCCGCTACGCTGGCGCGCGTGGGGCAAACACTGTTGCCGCCCGCGGGGCGCGCGGCGTCCCAAGGCGATAGAGAGCGTCCCGAGGCGGCGGTTGCCATATCCGGCCGGTTGCTGATCGCCGACGACGCCTGGTCGCTGGCGTCCGACGATGTGCGACAGGGCCTGGCGGCGCCGCTGGACCGGGCGAAAGGGCGATTCGGCCAGGTCGAACACGTAACGCTGGCGGCCGAAGGCCTGCTGGCCTGGCAACAGGTCTTTCGCGTCATCCAGGGCCGCGAAGTCTGGGCGGCGCATGGCGAATGGATAAGCCGCCACGCGCCCCGCTTCGGCCCGGACATCGCCGAACGCTTCAAATGGGCATCCACGATCGCCGCGGACGAGGCCGATGCCGCCGCGGTGCAACGCCGGCGCATCGCGGCGCGGCTGGACGATCTGCTGCAGGACGCCGTCCTGTGCATCCCCACGGTGTCCTTCGTTGCTCCCGTCAAGGGATCGACCACCGCCGCCGAGGATCGCACGCGTGCCCTGTGCCTGCTTTGTATCGCCAGCCTGGCGGGCTTGCCGCAGTTGACCATGCCGGCCATGGCGGGGAACCAGTGCGCGGTCGGGCTGTCACTGATAGCGGCCCGCGGCCATGACCAGGCTTTATTGGACAGCGCCGCCCACTGGGCGTCGTAACGCACGGTTCATTTTTCCACCACAGACAGGAGCTACATCGATGTCCGCCACGCCTTCCGCTACTTCGCTCGCGCCGGTTCGCTACAGCCGCCCGGCCATCATCCTGCACTGGCTGGTCTTTCTGCTGGTCGCGTTGGCCTTGTTCGCGATCGAAATCCGTGGTCCGCGTGGCAGCGATTCGCGTGCTTTCTGGACCGGCATACACATGTGGGCGGGCGTGTCCGTGCTCTGTGTGACCGCGGTACGGCTGGTCTGGCGCCTGGTGCACGGCGTGCCCGCGGCTGAGCAGGGCGGCGGCATGCTGCCCGCCCTCGCGCGGGCAATGCATTGGCTTTTCTATATCGTGCTGCTGCTTCAGCCGCTACTGGGCATTCTGATGATCAACTTCGGCGGCAATGCCGTCAGGCTGATGGGCACCGGCATCGCGATCACCATTGCCGGCGCGAACAGCGATGCCCGCGACGTCGTGAAAGAGATCCACGAGTTCATGGGCAATGCGCTGTACTACCTGATAGCCCTGCATGCGCTGGCCGCCCTGTGGCACCAGTACGTGCGCAAGGACGGCACGCTGCGCAAGATGCTGTGAGAGCAGGCGGCCGCGTCAGCTGCGGACGTAATAAATCCGCATGGCCTGCTGCTTCTGCGCCGAATCCAGGACCTTGATGGTGACGCCGCGCGCGATGAAGCCATCGGGCAGCTGCAGGGTGCCGCTCAGGTTGTCGAAGCGATCCATATCGATGGGCAAGGCATCCGGCGTGATGGTGCCGCTGCGGCCATTCGGATAGCGGCCCTCGATCGCGAAGGCCAGGGTGCCCTTGAACGGCACGCCGGTATTGTCCTTGTCCCGCATGACCAGCACCTGGTAGGTCAACTGGCCGGGCTGGCGCGACAGCGTGGCCGAACGTATGCCGATGGGACCGCCGCGGGGATCGGGCGGCACGGCGTCCTGGAACAGCGCCAGGTCCTTGTTAAGCGCCTGGATCTGCTGGCGCGCCTGCGATAGATCGGCGGTCAGCTTGTCGTGCGTGGCGCGCGCGGCGTCACGCTGCTGGGTCAGTTCCTCGACCTGGCCCTGCAGGCGCTGGCGGTCGATATTGGCGGCGCTGAGTTCCCCGTGCAGCTGTTCGGATTGTTCCACCGTCAGGCGCTGCGGACCGTAGTTGGTCTGCAGAAACAATACCCCGCCGGCGCCCAGCACGATGCCGGCGAGCAGCAGGACCAGCCAGCGCGGCATGCGCCGCGAACGTTTCCCAGGTTGATAAACCGAAGGTTTGAAAACCGCGCGCTGCGAGCGTCCGAACATCCCCATCCATCCAAACAGAAAAATCACTCCGCGGCGGCTCATGTCGCCATGCCGGCGGTCTTGACCGGACGCGGAAGCAAGTGTGCTTTGTCACGCGATCGGCCCGCCGGAGGCGGGCCGATCGTTGAAAGCGTGAAAGGATAACCCGGCAGGCCATGGCTTAGCCATTTCGACAAGCATGGTTGCCTACCTTGATATTGTGAAATATCCGGTCAGGAAGGCGCGCGGCCCATTGGGCGCGGCTTTCCTGACCGGCTTTCCCGGGGTGGAGCGCGTCGCGCCAGGGGCGGCGGGCGAGCGTGCCGCCCAACCCGGCCATCCCGGCCATCCCGGCATCCCGGCATCCCGGCATCCCGGCATCCCGTTCAGGCCGGCTATCCCGCTCGGGCGGGCCGCGGTGGCGGCGCCACCGTCTTGCGCAGATCGGCGTCCAGCGCGGCCAGGCGTTCAGGCGTGCCTACGTCGATCCAGCGCCCGTCGTGGCGTCGTCCGCGCACCGCATGCCGGGCGATGGCGGTGCTCAGCAAAGGCCCCAGGCGAGCCGCCGTGCCGGGAACAATGCCGTCGAACAGCGCCGGATGGTAGATGCCGATACCCGAAAAGGTCAGCCTTTGGCCCACGACCGGGTCCAGGACGCCATCCGGGCGGACGTGGAAATCGCCCGCGGGATGATGATCGGGGTTATCGACCAGCAGCAGCCAGGCCTGCGCCCCGATGCCGTCGATGTCCCGTGCCAGATCGGGCGCGACGCCAGGGTCCCAGTCGCACCAGACATCGCCGTTGACGACCAGGAAGGGGGCGTCTCCCAGCATGGGCAGCGCCAGCGCAATACCGCCCGCTGTTTCCAGCGCCGTGCTTTCGCGGGAATAGCGCAGGCGGGCACCGTAGGCGCCGCCGTCGCCCAGGGCGGCTTCCAGCCGGTCGCCCAGCCAGGCGTGATTGATCACGATGTCGTCCATGCCGGCCGCGACCAGGCGTTCGATATGCCAGGCGATCAGGGGCTTGCCCCCGGCGGGCAGCAGCGGCTTGGGCGTGGTGTCGGTAAGCGGACGCATGCGCTCGCCGCGGCCCGCGGCCAGGATCATGGCGCGCATCAGAAGGTGTATCCCACCGTCGGCTGGCGATCGTCCAGCGTGTCCAGCAGGCGGAGCAGCGGGGCGAATAGGCCGTAGCGGCCCGCCACCTGGCGGACATAGGCATTGACGCGCGGGATGTGCGCCAGATACCCCGGTTTGCCATCACGGTGGTGCAGCCGCGCGAACACGCCCAGGATGCGCAGGTTGCGCTGCAGGCCCATCCATTCGTAGGCGCGGTGGAATTCGGCGAAGTCCGCCGCGACGGGCAGGCCGGCGGCGCGCGCCATTTCCCAATAGCGGATGGCCCAGTCCAGCTGCTGCGCTTCTTCCCAGGTGGTGCGGGCGTCGGTCACCAGCGATGCCAGATCGTAGGTGATGGGGCCTGCCAGGGCGTCCTGGAAGTCGATGATCCCCGGGTTGGGGCCATGGCGCGGATCTTCGCACGCCATCAGGTTGGGCGAATGGAAGTCGCGGTGGACCAGTACCGTGGGCTGGCTGCCGTTGGACGTGGACAGCAGCGTGAAGACGCCCCGTAGCGCTTCGCGGCTGTCGGCGTCCAGGGCCAGGCCGTGATGGCGCGCCACGTACCATTCCGGGAATAGCTCCAGTTCCGCCATCAGCCTATCGCTGTCGTAGGCGGCCAGGCCGCTGACCGAGGCCTGCTGCATGCGCACCAGGGCGGCCAGCGCCTGCCGGTACAGGGTCTGCAGCGTGGCGTCGTCCAGGCCCTCCTGGATGCGCTGGTAATAGGTGTGCGGGCCCAGGTCCGATAGAAGCAGGAAGCCCCGGGCCTGGTCTTCGGCCAGGATGGCCGGCACATTGAGCCCGGCGTCGCGCAATAGCGCGGCCACGTGCAGGAAGGGGCGGGTGTCCTCATGGGGCGGCGGCGCGTCCATGACGACGACCGAGCCGGCGCCGGCGTCCAGGCGGAAATAGCGGCGGAAACTGGCATCGCTGGATGCCGGGCGCAGGGTTTCGGTTTGCAGCGCCAGGGAGGCGGGCAGGCCGCGCAGCCATAGGCGCAGCGCATCCAGGCGGGAGTCGGCGGTTGAAGACAAGGGAAGCGACCTGTGTGAAAAAAGGGCGATTGCGGGGCGTGGAAGGCCGGCCGTACGGAATAACGCGCATGCCGGCCGATCGCCGGCCGCGCTGACGCCGAGCTTATCTATAATACCGGCTCTTCGCGGGTTACACGGGGCGGGCGACCATCGCCGTTTCCGGCCGCATTGCCCTTTTTTCAGGTTCCTTCGTACGTGCGCATCGTCCGGTCGTTGATCCTATTCCTTGCTGGCGCGGTCTCTGTCGCCCAGGCCCAAGTCGCAACGGATACGTCAGCGGATTCCAAGTCGTCGGCGACGCAGTCCGTTTCCAAGAACCCCAGCCAGGACGTCGAGGTCCTGGGCTTGCGGTCGTCGCCCGGCTTGCGGGTGCATCGCCTCACCAGCGACCAGATGCCGGCCTATCTGGAAGCCGACACCATAGACGGCGACCCGGATTCCAATGTCACGTTGACCGGCAGCGCCCAGGTGCGCCGCCTCGATACCGTGCTCAAGGGCGACACGATCACCTATCGCCGGGCCTCGGGCCTGGTCGATTCCCAGGGCAGCGCGCGCCTGATGCGCGACGGCACGGTCGTCACCGGCCCGGCCCTGCAGTACAACGTCGACACCGATAGTGGCCAGCTGACCGAGCCGAACTTCTGGCTGGGGGCTTCCGGCGGCTACGCCAAGGCCGAGCATGCCGATATTTTCAGCCGCTCGACGATGCGGCTGCAGAACATGACCTATGCCGGCTGCAACTGCGCCGATTCCTGGTATATCAAGTCCGACTCGACCGACCTGGATTTCGATGAGAACGAAGGTGTGGCGCGCAATGGGGTGCTGTACTTCAAGGACGTGCCCATTCTTGCGTCGCCGTATATGACGTTTCCGGTCAAGAAGGAGCGGAAGTCGGGGTTCCTGATCCCGACTTATGGCTCCACCAGCCGGAGCGGCTTCGAACTCACGGCGCCGTATTACTTCAACCTCGCGCCGAATTACGACGCCACTTTGTATCCGCGCTATCTGTCCAAGCGCGGGCTGCAACTGGGCGGTGAATTCCGCTACGCTGGTGCTTCGTACTCTGGAATTCTGCAGGGTACCTACTTGCCCAGCGACAACCAGACGGGCGAAAACCGCTGGATGTATAGCAGCAAGCATTGGCAGACCCTGGGCAATGGCTTCTATGCCAGCTGGAATATCAACGGGGTGTCCGATAACGACTACTACCGGGATTTTTCCGCGATCGGGCTCAACGAGGCGTCGACGACGTATCTGCCGCGCCAGGGGATGGTAGGCTGGAGCAATCAGTATTGGCAGACCTCTGCGCAGGTCTACAAGTACCAGACGCTGCAGGACGTAAATTCCTTGATCCTGCCGCCTTACGACAAGGTTCCTGAACTATCCCTGCGCGGACAGCGCTACAACTTCTACGGATTCGACGCGAACTTCACCAGCACGGCGACGCGCTTCGAACGCAGTCTGGTGGGACCCGCGGAAAATATTTCAGGCGCCATCGACGGGCATTATGGGCCGAACGGCGATCGCCTGCAGATGTATCCCACGATCGCATTCCCGATCGTGCGCCCCGGGTGGTATATCACGCCCAAGGTCGGCTACAACTTCACGCAGTACCAGAGCACGAGCTGGTATGGCGGCGACTGGAATTTTCTAGGCACGACGGACTATCCGCGCAGCCAGTCCCGCGGCCTGCCTATCTTCTCCGTCGATAGCGGCATGACGTTCGAACGGGATACCACGCTGTTCGGCAAAGACTCCATCCAGACCCTTGAGCCCCGCCTTTTCTATTTGCGCGTGCCTTATCGCGACCAGTCGAAGCTGCCGAACTACGACACGGCGCTGGCGGACTTCAGCTTCGCGCAAGCCTTTGAGGAAAACATCTACACGGGCGGCTGGGATCGCATCGCCAATGCGAACCAGATCACGGCCGCGCTGACCACGCGCTGGCTGGACGCCAATTCCGGCTTCGAGCGCCTGTCCGCCTCGATAGGCCAGCAGATCTACTTCCAGGACCAGCGCGTCACGCTGCCGAACGAGACGCCGCGTACGAACGTCCGTTCCAACTTCCTGGCTGAAACCAGCGCCGCGCTGACCGATACGCTGACCACGACGATCAGCGCGCAATACGACCCTTACAATAGCCGCTTCCAGCAGGGGCTGGTGTCGGCCCGCTGGTCGCCGCAGCGCCTGACCTCCATTTCCGCATCCTATCGCTACCAGCGCGACCCCCCGACGGTCAGCACGGGTGCCCAGCAATCCTACGTGCAAGGCCAGAACCAGGTCAGCCTGGCGTTCCAGTGGCCGTTCAGCCAGCGGATATTTGGCGTGGGCCGGATAGATTATTCTCTGCACACCGGGCCGACCACCAATTCCGACGGCGTGCCTACGCAAGACTCCCGTCGTATTACGCAGGCTATCCTGGGCGTGGAGTACAAAGGCGACTGCTGCTGGACCGGGCGGGCGGTGTTCCAGCGTTATGCCGTGGCGGCCGATGAGACCAACACCGCCTTCTTCCTTCAGCTGGAGCTGACCGGACTAGGCGCGCTGGGAACCGATCCCCTGAAGCTCTTGCGCCGCAGCATCCCGGGTTACGAGCCGGTCAATCCGCCTCCGGCTTCCGGAACGACTTTCGAAAGGTATGAATGATGCGTAGTGTGTTTTCGCCGGCCAGCCTGGCGCGCGACATCGTGGTCGTGGTCGCGTGCGCCGCGTTGCCGCTCTCGGCTGTCGCGCAGTCGCAGTCACAATCGCAGGGACGTCCGTCCTCGCAGCCGCGCAAGCCGGCCGCCAAGCCGGCTGCGCCCGCGCCCGCGGATACCTCGGCACGGCAGCCCGCGGCCGCGCCGCAGACGGACCAGTTCGCCGACGGCATCGCCGCGGTGGTGAACAAGGACGTCATCACGATGCGAGAGGTCAATGAAGGCGTGAAGACCGCCACGCAGGAATTGACCCGCCAGAACATCCAGCTGCCGGATCCCAAGGTCCTGCAGCGTCAGGTCCTGCAGCGCCTGATCATGGAAGATCTGCAGCGCCAGGAAGCCCAGCGCCTGAACATCCGTGTCGATGATGCGCAGGTCGACCAGGCCATTGGCACCGTTGCCGCGCGCAACAAGATGTCCACCGACCAATTGCGCCAGGCCATCGAAAAGCAGGGTCTTACCTGGCAGACGTACCGTAAAAATATACGCAACGAAGTGCTGTCGGACCGGCTCCGCCAGCGCACCGTCGACGCCAATCTGGTGGTCTCGGACGCCGAGGTCGATGCCTTTCTGAAGGAACAGGAGCGCCGTCAGGGCGCTGCGGGCGGCGCGCCAGCCGCTCCCGCGCCGTCCGCCGCGGCCGCGCCCCAATCCCAGGTGCCCGCCGGCCCGGAAGTCGTGGCCCTGGCCCAGATCCTGATCCGCGTCCCCGAAAGCGCCACGCGCGACGCGGTCGCCACATTGCGCAAAAAGGCGGAAGACATTCTCGCCCGCCTGAAAAGCGGCGCTGATTTCGCCAGCGTTGCCGCCGCCAGTTCGGACGGCCCGGAAGCCCTGCAGGGCGGTGTGATGGGCGAGCGTCCCCTGGAAGGCTGGCCCGACCTGTTCGTCAATGCGATCGCCAATTTGCGCAAGGGCGATGTGTCCGGCATCGTCCAGAGCGGCAATGGTTTCCACATCCTGAAGGTGCTGGATCGCCGCAGTGCCGGTGCGCCCGCGCCGGCACGCAATCCGGCCCAGACGCCGGCCACCCCGCCTGCCATGCCGCCCAATCCCAGCTCGGACGGCGCGATCCCGCTGCCGCAAGGGCCGGTGCAGGTTACCCAGACGCACGCCCGCCACATCCTGATCAAGACCTCCACCGTCATGACGGATGATGAGGCTCGCCAGCGCCTGGAGCTGCTGCGCCAGCGTATCGTCGAAGGCCACGAAGACTTTGCGGCGCTGGCACGCCAGAACTCGCAAGACGCCACCGCGCCCCAGGGCGGCGACCTCGGCTGGTTGAATCCGGGCGAAACCGTGCCGGAATTCGAGCAGGCCATGAATGCCCTGCAGCCCGGCCAGATCAGCGAACCCGTCCATACCCGCTTCGGCTGGCACCTGATCCAGGTCCTGGAGCGTCGCGAAAAAGACGTGAGGGACGAAGTCCAGCGTATGCAGGCTCGCCGCGTGCTGTTCGAGCGGCGTTCCGAACTGGCCTTCGACGACTATCTGGAGCAACTGCGTGATCAGGCATATATCGACAATCGCCTGGAAAAGCAGGATCGCCAGAATAGCCAGGATAGCGGCACGCGGTAACCCCGGTCCTTAGAGTCCATGCCCCAACATCAGGCGCGCAAGCGCTTCGGACAGCATTTCCTGGTCGACGAAGGCGTCGTGGACGCCATCGTGCGGGCGATCGCGCCCGCGCCCGATGACCGCATGGTGGAGATCGGTCCAGGGCTGTCCGCGCTGACGCGGCCATTGCTGGAACGCGTCCGGCAATTGAATGTGGTCGAGATCGACCGGGATCTGGCGCAACGCCTGCGGCGCGACCATTCGGCGGATCGGCTCGTGGTGGTGGAAGCCGATGCGCTGACCGTGGATTTCTCGCAATTCGGAACAGGCCTGCGCATCGTCGGCAACCTGCCGTACAACATCTCCAGCCCCATCCTGTTCCATCTGATGACGGTCAGCGATACGGTGCGAGACCAGCATTTCATGTTGCAGCGAGAGGTCATCGACCGTATGGCGGCGCAGCCGTCGTCCTCGGATTATGGGCGGTTGTCCGTGATGCTGCAGTCACGCTATCGCATCGACAAGCTGTTCGACGTTCCGCCGGAGGCTTTCGATCCACCGCCGCGGGTCGTGTCCGCCGTGGTGCGGATGGTGCCCTTGCCGGCGGACCGGGCCAGGCCGCGCAGCGAGGCCGCGCTGGAGCAGGTGGTGGCGCGGGCGTTCGCGCAGCGCCGCAAGATGCTGCGGCGCGCGCTGGGCGATTGGGCGGCGCACGTGCCTTGGGAGGATCTCGGCATCGCACCCACCGCGCGCGCGGAAGAAGTGCCGGTGGCCAGGTTCATTGCCCTGGCCGATGTCCTGTTCGATGCCGGCCTGGTGGGGCCGGAACGGCCGCATAGCGCGGAGCTGGACGGCTGAGGCGCTAGGTCGCTACGTCCGGTCGCGCTATCGGGTTGCCGGCAACCGGGCTCCAGCCAGGAACAGGCGCGTCGCATCGCGGGCGCGATCGGACAATAGTTGCGCCGCCTGTGCGCAGGCCTGGGCCAGGGTCATCGGCCCCGCCGCCAGGCTATACGCGGCGGTGATGCCGACGCCATACAGTTTTTCGTAGCCTTCGCCCAAGGAGCCCGCCAGCGCCACGACGGGCACGCCGGCATGGCTGGCGATGCGGGCGACGCCGGCGGGGGTCTTGCCGTGCAAGGTCTGTTCGTCCATACGGCCTTCGCCGGTAAAGGCCAAGGCCGCGCCCCGCATGGCTTGCGCGAGCTTGCCCAGTTCCGCGACCACCTCGACGCCGGGCCGGAAGGCTGCATTCAGGAATGCATGCGCCGCGAAGCCCAGCCCGCCCGCCGCGCCGGCGCCAGGCCGGTCGCGTTCGTCATGCCCTAGCGTGTGCGCGCACAGATCGGCGAAATGCGCGAGCGCCGCATCCAATTGCCGCACCTGATCGGGCGTCGCGCCTTTCTGCGGACCGAAAACCGCGGACGCGCCGTGCGGTCCGCACAATGGATTGTCGACGTCGGATGCGACTTCGACACGTACGTTCGCCAGTCGCGGATCCAGGCCGCTGGTATCGATGCGTGCGGCCTGGGCCAAGCCGGCGCCGCCGTCGGCGACGGGATGGTCCCGCGCGTCCAGTATGCGCAGGCCCAGCGCGGAGAGCATGCCGGCGCCGGCGTCGTTCGTCGCCGAGCCGCCCAGGCCCAGGATGATGCGGCGCGCACCGGCATCCAGGGCCGCGCGTATCAATTCGCCCACGCCGCGGCTGGTCGCGCGCAAGGCGTCGCGCCGTTCCGGCGGCACTTGTTCCAGGCCCGCGGCGGCCGCCATTTCGATGACCGCCGTGTCGTCGTCCAGCCAGCCCCAGGCCGCCGATGCGGTGGCGCCCAGTGCATCGGTCACGTCGGTCGATCGCCATTGTCCACCGGCCGCCGCCAGCACGGCCGCCACCGTTCCTTCGCCGCCGTCGGCCATGGGAATTTCCACGATGTCGGCGTGCGGGCAAGCCGCGAGCACGCCGCGCGCAATGGCGGCGGCGGCATCGGGGGCGGACAGGCTTTCCTTGAAGGAATCAGGCGCGATGACGATTTTCACGATTGGTCTCGTTGCATGCGGGCTGCGTGGCCGGGGCCCGGCCGGGAGGCGCCCATGATAACGCCCGCGGTGCCTGCAATAACCATTGCAGTCCGGCAGGCGTACCATAGTGTGCTTGCTCAACTTCCAGAGGATTCCCGTCATGGCAGTGCTGCGTCGCACCAAAATCGTCGCCACCCTGGGTCCCGCGACATCGTCGCCGGAGCGGATCGAAGCGCTCGTGCGGGCCGGCATGGACGTAGCTCGGCTGAACTTTTCGCACGGCGATACCGAGGACCATCGGCAGCGCGCGCAACTGGTGCGCGAGGCCGCCGCCAAACAGGGCCGTTTCGTGGCGTTGATGGGCGACCTGCAAGGTCCGAAGATCCGCATCGCGCGCTTTACCGACGGCAAGGTCACGCTGAAGGTCGGCGCTACGTTCACCCTGTCCAACAGCTATCCCTATGAAGAGGGCAACGCGGAGATCGTCGGCATCGACTATCCGGAACTGGTGCAGGACTGCCGGCCGGGCGACGAGCTGCTGCTGGATGACGGGCGCGTGGTGCTGCGCGTCGACAGCATAGACCGCGACTCCGTGCAGACCACGGTCATGGTCGGCGGCACCCTATCCAACAACAAAGGCATCAACCGCCGCGGCGGCGGCCTGTCGGCGCCCAGCCTGACGGACAAGGACCGCGCCGACATCAAGGTGGCGGCGGAATTGCAGCTGGATTACGTGGCGGTATCCTTTCCGCGCCACGGCTCCGACATCGATGAAGCGCGCGAACTGGTGCGGGCGGCCGGTAGCCAGGCGTGGATCATCGCCAAGATCGAACGGGCGGAGGCCGTGGCCGACGATGAAGCCCTGGATGCCTTGATCCGGGCCAGCGACGGCGTCATGGTGGCGCGCGGCGATCTGGGCGTCGAGGTCGGCGACGCGGAACTGGCCGGCATCCAGAAACGCATCATCCAGCACGCACGCACGCTGAACAAGGTCGTCATCACGGCCACGCAGATGATGGAGTCGATGATCAGCAATCCCTTGCCCACGCGCGCGGAAGTATCGGATGTCGCCAATGCGGTACTCGATTACACCGATGCCGTGATGCTGTCCGCGGAAAGCGCTTCCGGGCAGTATCCGGTGGAAGCGGTCGAGGCCATGGCGCGCGTTTGCCTGGGGGCGGAAAAACATCCCACGTCCACGCATTCGCATCACCGGCTGGGCGAAACCTTTTCCCGCTGCGACGAAACCATTGCACTGGCGGCCATGTACGCGGCCAATCACTTCCCCGTCGTCAAGGCGGTGATCGCCATGACGGAAAGCGGGCATACGCCGCTCATCATGTCGCGGATCCGATCGGGCGTGCCGATCTATTGCTATAGCCCGCATCCCGTGACGCAGAACCGCGCGGCACTGTTCCGCGGTGTGTACACCGTGCCTTTCGACCCCTCATCGTACGATCCCGCGGAGCTCAGCAACGCCGCCATCAAGGAGCTGAAGCAGCGCGGCCGCGTCGAGGTCGGCGACTGGGTCATCCTGACGAAGGGAGACTTCTATCGCGACAGCGGCGGCACCAATGGGATGAAGCTGCTTCCGGTGGAATAGCGGATTGGGCCAACGGTAGCCGGTGGAGCGGGAAGCTCCAGCGGCTGCCGGCACGGCGCCCCGGCCGGCCTAGCCGAAGAACCAATAGCACACGCCGATGGACGCCAGCACCCCGGCCAGGTCGGCCAGCAGCGCGCATCCCACGGCGTGGCGCGCGCGACGTATGCCGACCGCGCCGAAATACACGGCCAGTACGTAGAAGGTGGTCTCCGTGCTGCCTTGCACCGTCGCGGCAAGCAGCGCCGGAAAACTGTCCACGCCGAAATGCGACATGGTGTCCAGCATCATGGCGCGCGCCGCGCTACCCGAGAATGGCTTGACGAGCGCGGTGGGCAAGGCATCGACGAAGCGCGTATCCCAGCCCGCCGCATGCGCCAGCCAGCGCGCGCCGTCCAGCACCGCGTCCAGGGCGCCGGATGCCCGCAGCACGCCGACGGCGCACAGCATGGCCACCAGATAAGGCAATAGATCCTTCGCTATATCAAAGCCCTGCCGTGCGCCTTCGATGAACGACTCGTATATCGGGACCTTTTTCCACGCGCCCAACAGCAGGAATGCAAGAATGACGCCGAACAGCGTCAGGTTGCCAAGCAGCGAAGATAGTGTGGTGAGGGCAGCGGCCGAGAGGGTGGCAAGCAGCGCGGCGAGACCTCCGAACAGTGCCAGCCCCGATAATAGCCAGGCCAGCACGACCGGGTCATTGAGTCGCAGGCGCTGGCATGCGGCCACGGTCAACAGGCCGGTCAACGTCGAAACGCTCGTGGCCAGAAGTATGGGCAGGAAGACCAGGGTTGGATCCGCTGCGCCTTGCTGTGCACGGTACATGAAGATCGTGACGGGCAGCACGGTCAACGAAGAGGCGTTCAATACGAGAAACAGGATCTGGGCATTCGTAGCGGTGTCCGGCCGCGGATTGAGCGATTGGAGCTCCCGCATGGCTCGCAGCCCGATGGGAGTGGCAGTATTGTCCAGGCCTAGCGCATTCGCCGCGAAGTTCAGCGTGATCAGGCCGACAGCGGGGTGGCCTCGGGGCACTTCAGGCATAAGCCTGGCAAACAGCGGCCCGAGCAGCCAAGCCAAACCCCTGACTATTCCCGCCTGCTCGGCAATCTTCAGCAGGCCGAGCCACAAGGTCAGCGTGCCGAACAGCAGCACCATGATCTCCACGGACAGGCGCGCCATATCGAATAGCGCTGCGACCATGGCGGCGAAGACTTCCGTGTGTCCCCCGATCAGCCACCGGATCGCGCCCACCAGGCCGCTCGTCAAAAAGAAAGCTAGCCATACGTGATTGAGCATCGGTAGGCGCGTCCTTGGAAACCTGTCAATTTTGCGACCCCATTCTATACGAGGGTCATGACGGTCAAGGAATCCGTTCAACCGGGGCTGTACTCATCGCCCCGCTAGCGGGGCGTCCTTCGACCGCGGAAACTCCGTGGATTGGGAGACTGACAATGCATGTACTCGGTCCGGCAATAGGAAGCCGCTACATTGATCCGGCGATCAAGTGCTCAGTCGTCGCTCTTGGGATCCAGTCCCGGGAAGAGCACCTCGATAAATCCGAGCTTGGTCAGGTCCGTCATGCGGGTGGGATACAGGCGGCCGATCAGGTGATCGCATTCGTGCTGGACGACGCGCGCGTGGAAACCGCGGGCTTCGCGTTCGATCATGTTGCCGGCCGGATCGTAGCCGGTATAGCGGATATGCGTATGGCGCGGCACCAGCCCGCGCAGTCCCGGCACCGACAGGCACCCTTCCCAGCCGTCTTCACGGTCGTCCGACAGCGGCGTGATGATGGGGTTGCACAGGACCGTTTGCGGAACGGGCTCGGCGTCGGGATAGCGTTCGCTGCGTTCGAAGCCGAAGATGACCAGTTGCAGGTCTACGCCGATCTGCGGCGCCGCCAGCCCCACGCCGTTCGCGTGCTTCATGGTTTCCAACATGTCCTGGACCAGTGCATGCAGCTCGGGGGTGTCGAAGTCGCGGACGGGGGCTGCCACGCGCAGCAGGCGCGGATCACCCATTTTGAGGATTTCGTGGATCATGGCGTCGGGATCGCAAGTAGTGAAGAAAATTCAGCGGCGCATTCTAGGCGGCGACGTCGCAGCGCGTCCATGTGCCGCGGAAAGTCGGATCAATCGCGGTGAATGCTCATGGCGCTGAAGTCATCGCACTGAAATCACCGCACTGAAATCCTTCGAGCCCGCATCTTCAATCGTTCTGCGATCCTTTCTGGATGAACTCGATCTTGTATCCGTCGGGATCCTCGACGAAAGCGATCACCGTGGTGCCGTGCTTCATCGGGCCGGCTTCGCGCGTGACCTTGCCACCGCGTTCGCGCACGCGGTCACAGGCTTCATAGGCGTCCGGTACGTCGATGGCGATGTGGCCGTAGCCCGTGCCGAGGTCGTAACGCTCGGTGTCCCAGTTATGCGTCAGTTCCAGCACCGCGCCGTCTTTTTCGTCCTGGTAGCCGACGAAGGCCAGCGTGAATTTGCCGTCCGGGTAGTCCTTGCGGCGCAGCAGGCGCATGCCCAGGACGTTGGTATAGAAATCGATGGAACGGTCCAGATTGCCGACGCGGAGCATGGTGTGGAGCAGTCGCATGGTGGTTTCCTTTCAGCGGGCGGATCATGGCGGCCGCGCGGGTGCGCGGGGTATTCGACATTGTAGAGGCTGCCAGTCCGCTCCGTGTTTCCTCGCCCATCCCGCAAGGAACCCGTGCCGCCCCGCCGGCACCCAACCCGCCGCGATGGACTGCGCGTCAGCGGTTCACGGTTGGTGCGGGTTCCCACAACAGCGGAACAGGAGACAAGAATGCATTTTTGCAAGCCAGGGCTCGCGGTCGTAGCCTTGCTGAGCAGTTTCATTCCATTGGGCGCCATGGCGGCTGACGCCGACCTCGAATATCCGCGCCGCCCGATCACTCTCGTCATAGGGTTCCCGCCAGGTGGTGGCGCGGACGCGCTCGCCCGTCTCGTGGCAAGACATATGGGGAAGGAACTAGGGCAGAACATGATCGTCGATTACCGCCCCGGAGCAGCGGGCAATATCGGTGCGAAGGCCGTGGCCAATGCGGCGGCGGATGGCTACACGATTTATCTGAGCGGCCGTCCGAATACGATCCATAAGGCAATGTATCCGGAGCTCGACTACGATTTTGTGAGAGATCTGCAGCCTGTCGGCTTGGTGGCGACGATGCCTTACGTGGTTACCGTCGGTAAGGATACGCCCATGTCCAGCCTCGACGATGTCATTGCGCTGGCGAAAACTTATCCAGGTGCGCCTACCTGCGCATCGGCGGGAGTCGGGACCAGCGATCACCTCCTGTGCTTGATGTTCCAGCAGGAAACCGGGACGGACATCGCGCATGTTCCCTATCGTGGCAGCGCGCGCGCATTTGCCGATGTAATCGGCGGACGAGTGGACATGTTCTTCGCTCCGTTGCCGGCGGCATTGCCGCACATCGTCGCTGGAAATCTGCGCGCGGTGGCAGTCATGTCGCGTCTGCGGACTTCCAGTCTGCCGCATACTCCCACCATCGCCGAAGCCGGTTTTCCTTCCCTGGCGCTTGATGCCTGGTACGGGCTGGTGGCGCCGGCCGCTACGCCGCCGCGGGTGGTGGCTCGGCTCAATCAATCCATGAACGCGGCGCTCGCCAGGCAGGAGCTGCGGGAGGCTCTTCTTCAAATGGCCTACGTGCCGCCGTCGCCCGACACGCCCGAAGCCTTCGGCAACTTGATCGCGAAGGAGACGGAAAGGTGGACGGCCATCCTGGAAACGCGCAAGGTCCAGCCTTCGCCGTAGCTTGATCCCGCGCGCTACGCGGTCATCCGGCAGCGCGGTGGTCACGCAGGCATCGCGGCCATGTTGGGGGCGTGTCCGCCCCGAAATCAGAGCTGCGGCAGCATGGCGGGGTCGTGGCGCCGCAGGACATCGCGGGCCTGCTCGTAGTCCGGCAGAATATGCCCGACCTCGGTCCAGAAATTGGGGCTGTGATTCATCTCGCGCAAATGCGCCAGCTCGTGCGCGATCACGTAGTCGATGATGGCCGGCCCGAAATGGATCAGGCGCCAGTTCAGCATGATGTTGCCGTCGCTGGTGCACGATCCCCAGCGCGTGGCCGCGGACGACAGCCGCCAGCGGCGGATCTTCAGTCCGCTGGCTTGCAGAAAATGAGCCAGCCGCGCGCCGAACCAGATGCCGGCGCGTTGCTGCAGCCAGGCTTGGGCGGCATCGCGGATGCGTGATGCCGCGGCGTCGGCCGGCAGCGCCAGGCGCAGAGCGTCGCCGTCGCGCGGCGCGTCCGCGTCGCCGGTCAGCATCGGATGCCGTTCGCGCGAACCCAGCTCCAGCACGATGCGTTTACCCAGATAAGGCAGCTCGCCGCCGGCGCGCCACTGGGTCTGCGACAGCGCCAACTGCTCCCTGCGTTTCTGCCAGTCGCGCAGCTTGGCCAGGATCCACCCTGATTTTTCGACGACCGATTCATCGACCTGGCGCAGCGTGACCCAGTTCGGCGCCGTCACGCGCAGACCGTCGTCGCTGACGACGAAACCTATCGTGCGCCGGCGCGAGCGCAGCAGCACGAAGCCGATATCCTGCTGCGGCGTCGTTACGACGCGCCAGCGCGCGTTCGGCGGCAGGCTGGGCGGGCAGGGCGTTGCGACGATGAAGGGGCTGGCGGAAGAGGGTTTCAGGTCGAAGCCATCCGGCGCGACGCGTGCCGATGAATCCGAGGTAGCCCGCGCCGACGAATCCAACATGTCCAGCGCTGGCGAATCCGCCGTATGCCGCGCCGAGGTTCCCGGCTCGTGAAGCGGCGACTCGGCATCGCCGCCGCCCGTATCGCCGGGCGGCGCGCCTGAACCGGCCGTATCGAACAGCAGTTCGAGCTGATTATTCCGAGACATACCTTTCAGGGTTGAGGCGGCGCATTTCGGCTTCGATCCAGGCCTGCACCTGGCGGTTCAGGTCTTCCGGGGATTTGCCTTGCGATTCTATCGCGGGCCCGATCGAAACGGTGATCAAGCCTGGGCGCTTGATGAAAGCGTTGCGCGGCCAGCATTCACCGGCGTTGTGCGCGATCGGAATCACCACGCTGCCGGTGCGCGACGCCAGCAGGGCGCCGCCCATCTTGAAGCGGCCGCTCTTGCCCGGCGCGATGCGCGTGCCTTCCGGGAACAGCAGCGGCCAGCGGCCTTCGTTCAGGCGGCGCTGGCCCTGCCGCACCACCTGTTCGAAGGCGTCTCGTCCCTTGGCGCGATCGATGGGTATCATGCGCAGCAGCGCCAAGCCCCAGCCGAAAAAAGGCACATAGTGCAATTCGCGCTTGTAGACGAAGCACACTTCACGCGGCATGTGGGCGGGAAAGCACAGGGTTTCCCACGCCGACTGGTGCTTGGAGAGCAGAATCGCCGGGCCGTCCGGCAGGTTTTCCCAGCCGCGCACCTGCCAGCGTATTCCGCAGAAAGCGCGGGCGCCCCAGATGGCCAGGCGCGGCCAGCCCACCGTCAGGCGATAGCGCCAGTGCAGGGGCAGAGGCGCCCACAGCAGGCACGCCACCGCGTACGGGATGACCGTAACGCTCAGGAAGATCAGGTACAGCAGCGAGCGCAGGAACAATACGGCCTTCATGCGGCGCTTTCTTCCAGCAGTGTATCGACGACGGCGGCAAGATCGTCCGCCACCCGTGTGCCTGGCGGCAGCTGTCCGGACGCCAGCGTTTTCAGGCCATTGCCGGTCCTGACCAGCCACGGCGTGCATCCCACCGCCGCGCAGGCCTGGAGGTCGCGCAGCGAATCGCCCACGGCCGGGACCCCGGCCAGATCGACGTCATAGCGCTGGGCGATCTGCTCGTACATGCCGGGCAGCGGCTTGCGGCAGCGGCAGTTGTCTTCCGGCAGGTGCGGACAAAGAAAAAACGCGTCGATGGCGCCGCCCATCTGTGCCAGTTCGCGCCGCATCTTGGCGTGGATGGCCGTCAGCGTGCTCATGTCGAACAGGCCGCGCCCCAGGCCCGATTGGTTGGATGCGACGACGACGGTCCAGCCGGCCTGGTGCAGGCGGGCGATCGCCTGCAGCGAGCCGGGCAGGGCGATCCATTCGTCCGGCGATTTCACAAAGGCGTCGCTGTCCTGATTGATGACACCGTCGCGGTCTAGGATGATGATTTTCACTGGGCGAGCCGGGAAATGTCTGCGACCTTGTTCATCAGGCCATGGAGCTGGCCCAGCAAGGCCAGGCGGTTGGCGCGCACGGCCGGGTCGTCGGCCATGACCATGACGTCGGCGAAGAATGCGTCCACCGGTTCGCGGGCCTGGGCCAGCGTGCTGAGGCTGCCGGCGAAATCGCCGGCGTCGAACTGCGCCTGCGCGCGCGGGCTCAGGTTTTCGATGGCCTGGGCCAGTGCGCGCTCCGCCGGCTCCTGCAGGCGGGCGGCATCGACGGCGCGGATGTCGCCTTCGGCCTTCTTCAGCAGATTGCCGACCCGCTTGTTGGCGGCGGCCAGGCTGGCGGCTTCCGGCAGCGCGCCGAAGGCCGTGACGGCGCGCACGCGCGCGGCCACCTGGTGCAGCGGCGGCGCCAGCGCCACCACGGCATCGACCGCGTTGCGGTCGAATTCCACGGCCAGCTGGTTACGGTAGCGCTCATAGGTGAAATCCGCGACCTCCGCCAGTACGTTGTCGGCGATCCGGCCGGCGCCGAAGCTGTCGGCGGCCAGGCGCAGTACGCCTTGCAGCGTCAAGGGACCGTTCTGGCTGGGTTTCAGCCAACCGCCCGCGGCCAGTTGTTCGAAGGCGCTGATCAGGCCCAGCGCCGCGCGGCGCAGGCCGAAGGGGTCGCGTTCGCCGGTCGGCGCCAGTCCTATGCTCCAGATGCCGACCAGGGTTTCGGCGCGCTCGGCGATGAAGAGCGCCGCCATGGTCAGGCTGGCGCGGTCCACCGGGGCGTCCAGGCGGACGCGATATTGTTCGCGCAGCGCACGCACCACGTCGGCGGCCTCGCCGTCCGCTTCGGCATAGTAGGCGCCCATGATGCCCTGCAGCTCCGGGAATTCACCCACCATCAGGGTGCCCAGATCGGCCTTGGCCAGCAGCGCGGCGCGATCGGCGGCTTGCGGATCCGCGCCCAGGGCTTGGGCCACGCCGCGCGCCACGGCGCGTACGCGCTCCACGCGTTGCAGCTGGCTGCCCAGCTTGTTGTGATAAACGATGGCGCCCAGCTGTTCCACGCGCGCGGCCAGCGGCGTCTTGCGATCGGTTTCGAAGAAGAACTGCGCATCCGCCAGGCGCGGCCGGACGACGCGCTGGTTGCCTTCGACGATGTTTACCGGATCGGCCACCTGCATATTGCTGACGATCAGGAAACGGTGCGTCAGCTTGCCGGTGTCCGGGGCGAACAAGGGAAAGTACTTCTGGTTCAGCCGCATCGTCAGGATCAGGCATTCCTGCGGCACTTGCAGGAAGCGTGGTTCGAACTCGCCGACATAGACGGTGGGATGCTCGACCAGCGCGGTGACTTCGTCCAGCAGCGCCGGGACTTCCGGGTCGTCGCCCAGCGTGGCGCCCAGCCGCCGCGCGTGGGCTTCCAGCTGGCGGGAAATCTCGTCGCGGCGTGCGTCGAAGGACGCGATCACGCGGCCGGTGTCCGCCAACTGGCCGGCATACGAGTCCGCGTCGCGTATGGCGATCGCGCCTTCGCTCATGAAGCGATGGCCCAGCGTCTCGCGGCCGGCCGTCAGGCCCAGCACGGCAATATCGACCACGTCGGCGCCGAACAGCGCCACCAGGCCGTGCGCGGGGCGCACGAATTTGACGGTGGTTACGCCATCGGCCAACTGGTAGCTCATGACCTTGGGGATGGGCAGGCCGGCGATGGAAGCGTCCAGCGCCTGTTGCAGCCCATCGGCCAGTTGGGCGCCGGGCGCGGTGCCACGGGCGACCAGGTAGTCCTGCTTGCCGTCGGATTCGCGCGCCAATGCCGCGGCATCGATGTTGTCCAGGCCCTTGGCGGCCAGCTTCTTCAGCAGTGCGGGCGTCGGGCGGCCTTCGGCGTCCAGGCCCACTTTGACCGGCATGAGCTTTTCCGCGTAGGCCTGTTCCGGGGCCTGCGCCAGCACGGCGGACAGGTGCACGGCCAGGCGGCGCGGCGTCGCATAGGCCTGCATCCGGCAACCGGGGCCCAACAGGCCGCGCGCTTCCAGGCCCTGCCGGATGCCTTCGGCGTAAGCCTCGCCCAGTTTGCGCAGGGCCTTGGGCGGCAGTTCTTCGGTCAGCAGTTCGACCAGCAGCGGACGAATGTCGCTCATTGCGCGACCTCCGCGGCGGCGCGGCCGGCCAGCATGGGGAAGCCCAGCCGTTCACGTGAATCGTAATAAGCCTGGGCAATGGCGCGCGACAGATTGCGGATGCGGCCGATATAGGCGGCGCGCTCGGTGACGCTGATGGCGCCGCGCGCATCCAGCAGGTTGAAGGTGTGCGCCGCCTTGAGCACCGCCTCATAGGCGGGCAGGGCCAGCGGGACTTCCATCAGCCGCTTGGCCTCGGATTCGTAATCGTTGAAATGCGCGAACAGCATGTCGGCCGATGAGTATTCGAAGTTATAGGTGGACTGTTCCACTTCGTTCTGGTGGAACACGTCGCCGTATTTGACCGGGCGGCCATCGGGGCCGATCGTCCAGACCAGGTCGTAGACGCTCTGCACGTCCTGCAGATACATGGCCAGCCGTTCCAGGCCATAGGTGATTTCGCCGGTGGTCGGCGTGCAATTCAAGCCGCCGACCTGCTGGAAATAGGTGAACTGGGTGACTTCCATGCCGTTCAGCCAGACTTCCCAGCCCAGGCCCCAGGCGCCCAGGGTGGGGTTTTCCCAGTCGTCTTCGACGAAGCGGATGTCATGGCGGGTCGGGTCGATGCCCAGCGCCTTCAGCGAACCGATGTACAGGTCCAGGATTTCCGGCGGCGCGGGCTTGAGCACGACCTGGTACTGGTAATAGTGCTGCAGCCGATTGGGGTTTTCGCCGTAGCGTCCATCCTTGGGGCGGCGCGACGGCTGGACATAGGCGGCGCGCCAGGGCTCCGGCCCGATCGCGCGCAGAAAAGTGGCCGTATGCGACGTTCCCGCGCCGACTTCCATGTCGTAGGGCTGCAGCAGCGTGCAACCCTGCTTATCCCAGTATTCCTGGAGTTTTAGGATGATTTGCTGAAAGGTGAGCATGGTGCTGGGGAAACCGCCCGATGGGGCCTGCCGATGACAAACCCGGCATTTTACTGGAGCCGGCCGGCTTGCCGGGAAATCGTCGCGCGGCGTTGGTCGTATCATTCCATTTCCGCGCCTGGCGCCCGCCGCGCGGCGCGCATACCGCCAATTGGAAGGAGAACAACACATGGCCGACCTGATCGAGGTGGCAGTCGAAGACGGCATCCAGACCATCACCATCAACCGTCCGGATGCCCGCAACGCCATCAATCTGGAAGCCGCGCAGGCGATGGCCGCCGCGCTGGACCGGCTGGACAAGGATCCGGCCGTGCGCATCGGCATCCTGACCGGCGCCAACCATACGTTTTCATCCGGCATGGACCTGAAGGCCTTCGGGCAGCGCGGCGAACGGCCGCTGATCCCGGGCCGCGGCTTTGCCGGCCTGAACGAAGCGCCGCCGAAAAAGCCGCTGATCGCCGCCGTGGAAGGCTACGCCCTGGCCGGCGGCTTCGAAATGGCGCTGGCTTGCGACCTGATCGTCGCCGCCCGCAATGCCAATTTCGGCTTGCCGGAGGTCAAGCGCGGCCTGGTGGCGGGTTCGGGCGGTATGCTGCGGCTGCCGCGCCGGCTGCCCTACCACATCGCCATGGAAATCATCCTGACCGGCGATATGCTGGGCGCGGAACGCGCCTACGCCTACGGGCTGGTCAATCGCCTGGCCGAGCCGGGCAAGGCGCTGGACGACGCCAAGGCCCTGGCCCGTACCATCGTTGAAAACGGCCCCCTGGCCGTCCAGACCGCCAAAAGCATCGTGTCGCAGGCGGTCGATTGGGAGCAGGCCGGCATGTTCGATCGCCAGCGGCCCCTGATTGCGCATATATTCACGTCCGCCGACGCCAAGGAAGGCGCACTGGCCTTCGCCGAAAAGCGCAAGCCGGTCTGGCAGGGCAAATAACCTTCATCGCTCAACCTTACGCTAAAGCACGTCATGACCGTCATCAAGGAAGAAGACTTCATCCAGTCCATCGCGGATGGGATCCAGTTCATCAGCTATTACCATCCCGTGGACTACCTGCGCCATCTGGCGCGCGCCTACGAGCGCGAGGAAAGTCCGGCGGCGCGCGACGCCATCGCGCAGATCCTGACCAATTCGCGCATGTGCGCCGAAGGCAAGCGGCCGCTTTGCCAGGACACCGGCATCGTCAACGTCTTCCTGAAGATCGGCATGAACGTGCGCTTCGAGACGTCGCGCAGCCTGCAGGAGCTGTGCGACGAAGGCGTGCGCCGCGGCTACACCAATCCTGACAACCCGCTGCGCGCGTCCGTGCTGGCCGATCCGCTGTTCGCCCGCCGCAATACCAAGGACAACACGCCCTGTATCGTCAACGTCGAGCTGGTCCCAGGCGACAAGATCGACGTGCAACTGGCATCCAAGGGTGGCGGCTCGGAGAACAAATCCAAGTTCGCCATGCTGAATCCCAGCGATTCGCTGGTGGACTGGGTGCTGAAGACGGTGCCGACCATGGGCGCGGGCTGGTGTCCGCCCGGCATGCTGGGCATTGGCGTCGGCGGTACGGCCGAAAAAGCCATGCTGATGGCCAAGCAGTCGCTCATGGAAGACATCGACATGTACGAGCTGCTGCAGCGCGGCCCGCAGAACAAGCTGGAAGAACTGCGCATCGAGCTCTATGAAAAGGTCAATGCGCTGGGCATAGGCGCGCAGGGCCTGGGCGGCCTGACCACCGTGCTGGATATCAAGATCGCCACCTTCCCGACGCACGCGGCCTCGCTGCCCGTGGCGATGATTCCCAATTGCGCCGCCACCCGCCATGCGCACTTCGAACTGGACGGCAGCGGTCCCGCGCACCTGACGCCGCCGGCGCTGTCGGAATGGCCGGAGGTCCGCTGGGCGCCGGACTACAACAAGTCCAAACAGGTCAACCTGGACACGCTGACCAAGGAAGAAGTGGCCAGCTGGAAGCCGGGCCAGACCCTGCTGCTGTCGGGCAAGATGCTGACCGGGCGCGACGCCGCGCACAAGCGCATCCAGGACATGCTCGCCAAGGGGGAGCAACTGCCTGTCGATTTCCGCAATCGCGTCATCTACTACGTCGGCCCGGTCGATCCGGTGCGCGATGAAGTCGTCGGTCCCGCCGGCCCCACCACGTCCACGCGCATGGACAAGTTCACCGACATGATGCTGGACAAGACCGGGCTGATCGCCATGATCGGCAAGTCGGAGCGCGGTCCTGTCGCGATCGAAGCGATCCGCAAACATCAATCGGCGTATCTGATGGCGGTGGGCGGCGCGGCATACCTGGTGTCCAAAGCCATACGCGCCGCCAAGGTGCTGGCTTTCGAAGACCTCGGCATGGAAGCGATCTACGAATTCGAGGTCAAGGATATGCCGGTGACCGTGGCCGTGGATGCGCAGGGCACGTCGGTGCATACGACCGGTCCGCGCGAGTGGCAGGCGAAGATCGGCAAGATCCCGGTCGCCGTGGCCTGATGCGCCAAAGCCCCGGGCGCGTGCCGCCCCGGGGTTCAGCCAGCCCCGGATGACGGTTGATCCGTCGGGTCCATCATGCGATGTATGGCCTGCGCGCCACAGTGGGCCAGCCAGCCGTCCAGCGTTTCCTGTCCAAGCATCATGCCCGGCGCCAGGTCGCGCAAGGGCAGCAGCACGAAGGCGCGTTCGTGCATGCGCGGATGCGGCAGCGTCAGGCGCGGCGTATCCAGGCGCAAGTCATCGTAGAGCAGCAGGTCCAGGTCCAGCGTGCGCGGCGCGTTGCGGTAAGGCCGTTCGCGGCCGTGCTTGCGTTCTATCGCTTGCAGGGCTTCCAGCAGATCGAGCGGCGCCAGACTCGTGCGCAGCCGGGCGACGGCATTGACGAAGTCCGGGCCGGTGGCATCGACGGGTGCCGAGCGGTAGAACGGCGATGCCAGGCATTCCTGGATGCCGGACGTGGCCGACAGTTCGCGCAAGGCGGCATGCAGGGTCGCCGCGCTGTCGCCCAGGTTGGCGCCCAGGCCGATATACGCGATGACGCCGCGATGGTGGCGTCCCGCGTGGTCAGCGTCGTCCCTGGTCGACGCGGCGGCGTCCGTAGGCGGCGCGGACGCTTCCATGAGGACTACTCGTCGCCGCCGTGCGCGGCCACGGCCGGGCCGCCTTGTCCACTACCGCTACGCCGGCGCGTGCGCCGCCGCCGGGGCGGCGCGTCCTCGCCCTTGGCGCGGGGCGCGCGGGACGCCTCGTCTATCATCTGCGCGCGTGTGATGTCGTCGGCATTGGCCAGGTCCATCCACCACTGCGCCAGCACGCTGTCGAATTCGCCGGCCGCCGCGCGCAGCTGCAGGAAATCGCAGGCGGCACGGAAGCGCGGCTGCTCCAGCATGCGGTAGATGGTCTTGCCCACGCGGCGCTCGAAGCGCGGCTGCATGAACCAGATCTCCCGCATATCGGCGGAAAACCGGCGCTGGATGGCCAGCTTTTCGGTTTGTTCATCCAGCACGGAGTCCGCCGCCTGCAGCAGCGCCGGGATGGGCAGCTCGCCTTGCTTGCACAGGTCGCGCCAGCGCACTTCCACCTGCTGCCACAGCAACGACGCGAACAGGAAACTGGGGCTGATGGTCTTGCCGGCGCGCACGCGCGCATCGGTGCGCTCCAGCGCCAGTTCGACGAACTGTTCGCCCTGGGGCTGTTCCAGCACGACGTCCAGCAAGGGCAGCACGCCATGATGCAGGCCTTCAGCGCGCAACTGGCGCAGGCAGTCCATGGCGTGTCCGCAGGTCAGCAGCTTGAGCATTTCGTCGAACAGCCGGGAGGCGGGCACGTTCTCGATCAGGCTGGCCATGGAACGGATAGGGGCGCGCGTTTCCTCGTCGATGACGAAATTCAGCTTGGCCGCGAAGCGCACGGCGCGCAGCATGCGCACCGGGTCTTCGCGATAGCGCTGGGCCGGGTCGCCGATCATGCGGACTACGCGCTTTTTCAGGTCGGCCACGCCGTGGTGATAGTCGATGACGACCTCGGTCAGCGGGTCGTAGTACAGCGCGTTCAGGGTGAAGTCGCGGCGCGCGGCGTCTTCTTCCTGGCTGCCGAAGACGTTGTCCCGGAGGATGCGGCCATGTTCGTCGGTTTCCTGGTCGCCCGTGGCCAGCGCGCGGAAGGTGGAGGTCTCGATGATCTCCTGGCCGAACACCACGTGTACCAGCTGGAAGCGGCGGCCGATGATGCGGGCGCGGCGGAAGAGGGGGCGGATTTCTTCCGGCGTGGCGTTGGTGGCCACGTCGAAGTCCTTGGGCTCCATGCCGACGATCAGGTCGCGCACCGCGCCGCCGACGATATAGGCCTCGAAGCCCGCCTGTCGCAGGACTTCGCAGACCTTGATGGCGTGCCGCGAAACGTTGCGGCGATCAATGCCGTGGCGCTCTCTGGGTATGCGCTGCGGGCCGCGCGCCGGGAATAGCCGGGCGACGAATTTTTTTATGGTTTCCGTGATCATCGAATTCAGGACTTCGCATCTTCCATATGGGCGAACAACTGCAGCACCTGCCATCCGTTCGCCTGCGCGAGCTCGCGCAGCGCGGGACTGGGGTTGGTCGCCACCGGCCGGGTGACCGCTTCGAGCAGCGGCACGTCGTTGATCGAGTCGCTATAAAAAAACGTTTCGGAGAAATCCGCAAGGCCCAGCCCCATGCCGGCCAGCCATTCCTTCACCCGCACCACCTTGCCTTCCTTGAAGCTGGGGGTGCCGGCGATGCGGCCGGTGTAGCGGCCGGCGATGTATTCCGCATCGGTGGCAATCAGGTGCGGAATGCCGAAGGCGCGGCTGATGGGCGCGGTGACGAAATGGTTGGTGGCGGTCACCACGGCGCACAGGTCGCCGGCTTCCAGGTGCTGCCGGACCAGCTGCACGGCGCTCGCCTCGATGGCGGGTCGTATTACGTCCGCCATGTATTCCTCATGCCACAGCGCCAGTTCGAAGGGCGTATGGGCGGCCAGCAGGCCCAGCATGAACTCCGCCGATTGCTCGGCGGTCAGCTCGCCGCGGTTGTAGCGGGCCATCAGGTCTTCGTTGCGCGCCCGGGCTTCGTCCGGATCGCCGGCGCGGCCGGTGCGGGCCAGGAAGTCGGCCCACTGGTAGTCGCTATCCAGGGGTAGAAGGGTGTGGTCGAGATCGAAGAGGGCCAGGCGTGCAGCAGTCATGAAGTAGGAGTATCCGGGTCCGCCAGCATCGCGCGCAGCAGCGGTATGGTCAGGGGCCGGCGCGTCGCCAGCGAATAGCGGTCCAGTGCGTCCAGCAGCGCGGCCAGGCGGCGCATGTCGCGTTCGTAATGGGTCAGCATCCAGTTGATGACTTCCGGCGCCAGGTGCAAACCCCGTTCGGCGGCCTGCGCGGATAGCGCCGCCAGCTTGTCGGCATCCGACAGCGGATCCAGGCGGAACACCAGGTCCCAGCCCAGCCGGGTGCGCAGATCTTCGCGCAGCGGCATGGCCAGCGGCGCGCGGTCTCCGGCGACGGCCAGCGCGAATGCATGCTGGGTGGCCGCCGACTCGCGCCAGCGATTGTACAAGGCAAACAGGGCCGCCTGTCCGGCTTCGTCCATGCGGTGCAGGTCGTCCACCGCCACGATGCGCGGCATCGGGTCGGTGGGGCTGGCCTGCGCCAGGCCGGCCAGCGCCGCGGGCGCGTCCTGGGCGCCAATATAGCGGCCGCCGGGCGCGCCGGCGATGGCGCGCAGCAGATGGCTGCGCCCGCAGCCGGCCGGGCCCCAAAGGTACAGCGCGTGGCCGGGCGCCAGGCGGCGCGCCGCGTCCAGCGCCTGCCCGTTGGGTCCCGGGATGTAGTTGCCGAGCGAGGGAGCGGGCTCGGGCAGAACGTCTAGCAGCAGCTGGCGATTCATGTGGACAGGTTGACCGGGCGATTCTTCGCGCGGAATGCGGTTCGGCCCGGGGCGGCCCGGTCTTGCGCGGCTGCGCAGGACGCCGCGCGTGGGCGCGCGGTCCAGCCGGGCACTGACCTGCGCGCGGTCCGGCCTGGGGCGCCTCCGGCTGGCGAGGCCGCACCCGAACGCCGTTCGGGGCGCCGTTCGGACATCCGCTGGCGAAGAAAAGGTGGGCTCATCGTAAAATCCGGAAAGCTGACTCGAAAAAATCCCGCAATTTTTACATACCCCACGGTTTTCCTCATGACAAATCAACCTTCCGCCCCGCTGACCTACCGCGACGCCGGTGTCGACATCGACGCGGGCGACGCCCTGGTCGATCGCATCAAGCCGCTGGCGGCCCGCACCATGCGGCCCGGCGTGCTGGCCGGCATAGGCGGCTTCGGCGCGCTGTTCGAAGTCCCCGGGAAATACCGCGAACCGGTGCTGGTGTCCGGCACGGATGGCGTGGGCACCAAGCTCAAGCTCGCTTTCCAGTGGAACCGGCACGATACCGTGGGTATCGATCTGGTCGCGATGAGCGTGAACGACATCCTGGTCCAGGGCGCAGAGCCCCTATTCTTCCTGGACTATTTCGCCTGCGGCAAGCTGGCGGTGGATACGGCCGCGGCCGTGGTGGGCGGCATCGCGCGCGGCTGCGAGCTGGCCGGCTGCGCCCTGATCGGCGGTGAAACCGCCGAAATGCCGGGCATGTATCCCGATGGCGAGTACGACCTGGCGGGCTTCGCCGTCGGCGCGGTGGAAAAATCCGCCATTCTGGACGGCAAATCGATCCGGCCCGGCGATGCCATCCTGGGCCTGGCCTCCAGCGGTGCGCATTCCAACGGCTATTCGCTGGTGCGCAAGATCCTGGACCGCGCCGGCGCCACGCCTCAGCAGGACTTCCAGGGTCAGCCGCTGGGCGACGTCGTCATGGCGCCCACCCGCATCTACGTCAAGCCCGTGCTGGCCGCGCTGGCGCGCCATGGCGCCGCCATCAAGGGCATGGCGCACATCACCGGCGGCGGCCTGGTGGAAAACGTGCCGCGTATCCTGCAGGCGGACGTTGCCGCCGAATTGCACCGGGACGCCTGGAAAATGCCGCCTTTGTTCAGCTGGCTGCAGCAGCAGGGCGGCGTGGCCGACGCGGAGATGCATCGCGTGTTCAATTGCGGCATAGGCATGGCCATCGTCGTCGACGCGGCGCAGGCCGATGCCGTCGCGGCCACCTTGCGCGAGCAGGGCGAAACCGTCGACCGTATCGGTGTCGTGGTCGCGCGCCAGGGCGACGCGCCGCAGACCGTGGTCCGCTGAGCGCCGGACCGGCGTCGTGCCAGGCACGACGCCGTATCGTCAGCTTGCCACGGCAAGCCTGCCACGGGCAATCGCGCGAACCGGCGAGGCCCTGTCTCCGCCAGGGAATGCGCTCCTAGGGTTGCGCCAGGATCTCCGCGCAGATTCTTTCCACCTGCAGCGTCGCATCCGGCGCCAGGCTATCCACGATCCGGCGGTCCGGCTGCGCGCGCAGCCAGGTAATCTGGCGCTTGGCCAGCTGCCGCGTCGCGGCGATGCCTTGCTCGCGCGCCGTCGGCAGGTCGATTTCGCCATCCAGGTAGGCCCAGATCTGGCGGTAGCCCACGCAGCGTACCGACGGCAAGCCCGTATGCAGATCGCCACGGGCGCGCAGCGCGGCGACTTCATCGACCAGTCCCTGTTCCAGCATCGTGTCGAAGCGCTGCGCGATGCGCGCATGCAGCGCGGCCCGGTCGGCGGGCTCCATGCTGATGGTGACGTAGTGATGGTCCCGCGCCTGCTCCGGCTCCCGATGCGGAGCCGGATCCTGACCATTGCGCTCGGCCGGCGCCGGTCGCGCGGCGGAGCGCCGGAACAGCGAGGACATCGGCCTTCCACTGACAATGCAGACCTCCAGCGCCCGCTGGATGCGCTGGCTGTCGTTCGGCTTCAGCCGCGCCGCCGTCACCGGGTCCAGGCGGGCCAGCTCATCGTGCATGGCCGGCCAACCCACCTGCGCGGCGCGTGCTTCCAGCGATGCCCGCAGCGCCGGGTCCGCCGACGGCAGATCGTCCAGCCCGTCGCGCAGCGCCTTGAAGTAGAGCATGGTGCCGCCCGCCAGCAGCGGAATGCGGCCGCGCGCATGTATGTCGTCTATCAGGCGCAAGGCGTCGGCGCGGAACTCGGCGGCCGAATAGGCCTGCGCGGGATCGCGAATATCCAGCAGATGCTGTGGCACGCGGGCGCGCTCTTCGGCACTGGGCTTGGCGGTGCCGATGTCCATCCCGCGGTAGATGGTCGCCGAATCGACATTGACGATTTCCAGCGGCCAGCGACGCGCCAGCGCCAGCGTGGCGGCGCTTTTGCCGGCCGCGGTGGGGCCGGTCAGGCAGAGGATGGTACGGCGGGTCATGCCGTGACGCCGTGCGCGCAGGCGCGCATACACATGGCCATGCCCCTTATTGCCCGCGCAGGAAAAGCCGGTCCAGCTCCGCCACCGACCATTGCACCCAGGTAGGGCGGCCATGGTTGCACTGGTCCGCGCGCTCCGTCGCTTCCATGCGGCGCAGCAGGGCGTTCATCTCTTCGATGGTCAGGCGCCGGTTGGCGCGTACCGAGCCGTGGCATGCCATGGTCGCCAGCAGCTCGTTGCGCTGTTCGGTCAGCAGCCTCGACACACCGACCGTCGCAAGGTCGCGCAGAAGCGCGCGCGCCAGCGATTCCACATCGCCGCGCGCCAGCAGCGCCGGCACGGAACGTACCGCGATGGATGCCGGCCCCGCGGGGCGCATGCGGAAACCCAGCTCTTCGAGCTGTTCTTCGCATTCCTCCACCAGGGCCACGTCTTTTTCCTGCGCATTGAAGACGACCGGCACCAGCAGGTCCTGGCGCGGCATGCTGCGCGCGTCGAGCGCGTTCTTCAGCTGTTCATATACGACGCGTTCGTGCGCCGCGTGCATATCCACCAGCACGAGGCCGCGCTTGTTCTGCGCCAGGATATAGATGCCGTGCAACTGGCCCAGCGCCATGCCCAGGGGATATTCCTCGTCCGCCGGCAGGGCGCTGCCGCCGGGGGCGGGTTCGCGCAGCGATGGGGTGGGCTGCATGCCCGCGGCTTCCGCCATCGCCGCCGCGTAGTCGACCACCGCCGCCGGGATGTCGCCGCCGCCGTGCTGCATGGGAGCCTTCGCGTGCGCCGCACCTGCGCCGCCCAAGCCATTGGCGCCAGCCGCTCCATGGGCGCCTGCCAAACCGCCATTGCCGCCAGCGCCCGTGCCATCGTCCAAGGGACGATACAGGCTTTGCCAGTCGCTCGAGCCGCCGCTTGCGGGCGACGTGTGCAGACGGAAAGGCATTTGCGTGTGCTGCCGATATGCCGGACTCGCCGGGTTCGTCCTCGGGGACGCCGCGGCGCCGCCGGCCCAGCCCGTCCCGCCGCTGCCGGCCGCGGCGGTCTCGCCGGCGCCGTCAGGCGCCCGATCCGGGGCGTCAGCCGGCCCCGCCACGCCCGGGACGCTCTGTCCGCCGGTCTGCGCCAGCGTATCCGCCACGGACTGCGACACGAAGCGATGCACCGCGCCGCTATCGCGGAAACGCACTTCATGCTTGGCGGGATGGACATTCACGTCCACCGCGGCGGGATCGATGTCGAGGAACAGCACATAGGCCGGCTGGCGATCCCCATGCAGCACGTCCGCATAGGCGCTGCGCAACGCATGGCTGACGGTACGGTCGCGTACGAAGCGGCCGTTGACGTAGAGGTATTGCCGGTCGGCGCGCGCCCGCGCCGCGGTGGGCCGGGTCACCATGCCGCTCAACGCAACGGGCCCGACCGCGCGGCTGATCAGCAGCCCCTGGTCGGCGAATTCCGCTCCCAGCACGTCGCGGATCCGCTGCGGTGGGTCCGCCGGCAGCCATTGACGGTGCGCCCGGTCATGGTGGAACAGGCGGAAGGCGATGCGTGGATGAGCAAGCGCGATGCGCTCCATGGCGTCCAGGCAATGGCCGAACTCGGTTGCCTCGGACCGCAGGAATTTGCGCCGCGCCGGCACCGCGTCGAACAGCTGACGCACGTCCACGGTGGTCCCTGCCGGCCCCGAGGCCGGCGCGATCTCACCGGTGCCGGCGTCGATCTGCGACGCGTGGGAGGCGTCGCGCGTACGCGAAATCAAGGTGACCTGCGCGACCGAAGCGATGGAGGCGAGCGCTTCGCCGCGGAAACCCATGGACGCCACCGCTTCCAGTTCATTCAACGTGGCGATCTTGCTGGTCGCGTGGCGGCGCAAGGCCAGGGGAAGTTCGTCCGGCGGGATGCCGCCGCCGTCGTCGGTGACCGCGATGCGCCGGATCCCGCCGCCTTCCAGCCGCACTTCAATGGCCCGCGCGCCTGCGTCGATGGCGTTCTCCAGCAACTCCTTCAGCACGGAGGCGGGGCGTTCAATGACCTCGCCGGCGGCGATCTGGCTGATCAACAGGTCGGGCAGGGCGGCGATGGGGCGGCGATCGGACATGGACAAAGATAACTCAGGGTTTGCGATCGATTTTAGCCGGGCTGCCGGGTCGGCTATAGTCGCGGGCTACGCCCATCCTTACTTACCTGATTTCGCCGGCATGCTCGATCTACTCAACATGGTGTTGCACGTCGACCAGACGCTTGGGATCTGGGTCGCCAAATATGGCGCCTGGGTCTATCTGGTCCTGTTCCTGATCGTCTTCGGTGAAACGGGTTTCGTCGTTCTGCCATTCCTGCCTGGCGATTCGCTGTTGTTCATCGCCGGCGCCTTCGGCGCATCGGGCCACATCGACCCCATGCTGCTGGCCGTGCTCCTGATCGTGGCGGCAATCACCGGCAATACCCTGAACTATGCGATCGGCCGCTATATCGGGCCGCGCGTGTTCTCCATGAACGTGCGCTTCCTGGACCGCGCCGCGCTGATGCGCACGCATGCGTTCTACGAAAAGCACGGCGGCAAGACCATCGTGCTGTCGCGCTTCATTCCCTTGGTGCGCACCTTCGCGCCCTTCGTCGCCGGCGTGGCGGAAATGAGCGTGGCGCGTTTCCAGCTCTTCAATATCACCGGCGCCATCCTGTGGGTGGGCAGCCTGGTGGCGGCCGGCTATTTCTTCGGCAACATCCCGGCGGTCAAGGAGCACCTGAACCTGATCGTGCTGGTGGGACTGGCGGCGGCCATTGCGCCGCTGGTCCTGGCGGGCGTATGGAAACTGCTGCGCCGCCGCCGGCCGGCTAGCTGACGTCGCCAACCCGCGCCAACGGCGGGTTGGTGGTCAGATAGCGTTGTATGCCCGTGAACATGGCCAACGCCAGCTTGTCCTGGTGAGCCGACGATTTCAGCAGCGCTTCCTCGTTGGGATTGCTGATGAACGCCGTTTCCACCAGGATGGAAGGAATGTCCGGCGCCTTCAACACGGCGAAACCGGCCTGTTCGACGTCGTCCTTGTGCAGCCGGTTGATCTTCTTGATTTCTTCCAGCAGCACGCTGCCCAGCTTCAGGGAGTCGTGGATCTGCGCCGATGTCGAGAGGTCCAGCAGGACCTTCGCGACCTGTTCGTCATGCGCGCCGAGGTTCACGCCGCCGATCAGGTCGGCGGCGTTTTCCTTGTTCGCCATCCACCGCGCCGCGGCGCTGGATGCGCCACGCTGCGACAGCGCAAACACCGATGAGCCGCTCGCGCTGGGCTTGATCCAGGCATCCGCATGGATGGATACGAACAGGTCCGCGCGCACGCGACGGGCCTTCTGTACGCGGACGTGCAGCGGGACGAAGTAATCGTCGTCGCGCGTCAGATAGGCGCGCATATTGGGCTGCGCGTCGATCAAGGCCTTCAACCGGTGCGCGATGCGCAGGACAACGTCTTTTTCACGCAGGCCGGTCTGGCCGCTGGCGCCGGGGTCTTCGCCGCCGTGGCCGGGATCCAGCGCGATGGTAAGCATGCGCTTGCGCCCGCTGAGTTTCGGCGTGGGCTCGCTGGGGCGCGGCAGGGCCACCGCGGGCGGCGGATTGTTCGGCAGCGGCGCGGGCGGCGGGATCGTCGCCGTGGCGGGGCCGGGCGGATTGCGCGAGATATCGTCCAGGATGCGCGCCAGCGGATCGTCCACGTCCGGTCCGGGCGGTTTCTTCAGGATCGCCATCAAGGGATCCTGGGCCACCTTGGGATACAGGTCCAGCACCAGCCGGAACTGATAATCCGCCACCGGCTTGAGCGTGAAGATCTGCGGCGCCACCGCCTGCTTCAGATCGAAGACCAGGCGCACGACATTGGGACGGTTCTGCGCGATGCGCAGCGAGCGGATATACGGATCGTCCTTGCGTATCTTGGCCGCCAGATCGTTCAGCGACTGGCTCATCGACAGGCCCTGGATATCGACGACCAGCCGGTCGGGATTTTCCAGCGTGAATTGTTCCGCCTTGAGCTCGCTGTCCAGTTCGAGCGTAACCCGCGTGTATTCGTCGGCCGGCCAGGTCCGCACCGCCAGTATGGTGGCGGCCTGGGCCAGGCGTGGGATGACGGGAAGGACGAGCAGCGTGGCCGCGGCGCCGATCAGGCGGCGCCGGGTGAGGGCGCTCCGGTGGACCGGGGCGCCTGCGGGGGGACAATCGCGTTCAGCCATAGTTGTCCTCGAGCGGTATGCGCGGTCAACGTGGCGTCGCGTCCTTGATCGGCGTAAGCCAGGCTTATGTGCAGATCGGGAGGGGGCAATAAGCCCTCCGCCCGCTCCGGCCATTCGATCAAAACGACCACATCATCCCGCAGTAAATCGCGGAATCCTGCGTCCAGCCACTCGCGCGGATCGCTAAATCTATAAAAATCAAAGTGATAGAAGTATAAGTTAGAAACTTTATAGCTTTCAAGCAGGGCATAGCTCGGACTTTTGATCCGGCCCTTAATGCCGCTTTCGCGCAACAGCGCGCGGACGAAGGCGGTCTTCCCGGCGCCCAGGTCGCCGGAGAGGTGGATCCGGCCTCCGGGCGGCGTGATGCCGGCGCTGCCGTCCAGCAAGGGCGCGAAACGCCGCGCCAGGTCGTCGGTGGCGAGGTCGTCGGGCAGATGCAGGGTCAGGCTGCTGGAGGGGGACATGACGCGGGGCGAGTGGTAAAAACAAAGGATTATAGGAACGCCGGCGCGCGCCGCGACGGCGAACAACGGAGCCGCATCACCATGAAGACCCGCACCGAGAAAGACACCTTCGGCCCTATCGACGTCCCGGCCGATCACCTGTGGGGCGCGCAGACGCAGCGGTCGCTGCAGTTCTTCGCCATCTCCACGGAGAAGATGCCGGTGCCGCTGGTCGATGCGATGGCGAGGCTGAAAAAGGCCGCGGCGCAGGTCAACGCCCAGCTTGGCGAACTGGATGGCGGCATCGCGGACGCCATCGTCAAGGCCGCCGATGAAGTCATCGCCGGAAAATGGCCCAACGAATTTCCCTTGTCGGTCTGGCAGACCGGCTCGGGCACGCAAAGCAATATGAATATGAACGAGGTGCTGGCCAATCGCGCCTCGGAAATCCTGGGCGGCGAGCGCGGCGAAGGCCGCAAGGTGCATCCCAACGACCACGTGAACCGCGGCCAGTCGTCCAACGACACCTTCCCCACGGCGATGCACGTGGCGGCCGCCGTGCAGGTCGAACAGCATCTGCTGCCCGCCCTGAAGGCGCTGCGCGCCACGCTGGCGGAAAAGAGCGCGGCGTTCTACGACATCGTCAAGATCGGCCGCACCCATCTGCAGGACGCCACGCCGCTGACGCTGGGCCAGGAACTGTCCGGCCACGTGGCGCAGCTGGACCTGTCCGAACAGCAGATACGCGCGGCGCTGCCGGGCCTGCATCAATTGGCGATCGGCGGCACGGCCGTGGGCACCGGCCTGAACGCACACCCCGAGTTCAGCGCGCGCGTGTCGGCGCAGCTGGCGCATGATACCGGCGCGGCTTTCGTATCGGCGCCCAATAAATTCCAGGCGCTGGCTTCGCATGAAGCGCTGTTGTTCATGCATGGCGCCTTGAAAACGCTGGCGGCGGGCATGATCAAGATCGCCAACGACGTGCGCTGGCTGGCCAGCGGCCCCCGTTCCGGCCTGGGCGAAATCAGCATCCCGGAAAACGAGCCCGGCAGCTCCATCATGCCCGGCAAAGTGAATCCCACGCAGTGCGAGGCCGTCACGATGCTGGGCGCCCAGGTGCTGGGCAACGACGTCGCCATCAACATCGGCGGCGCCAGCGGCAACTTCGAGCTGAATGTCTTCAAGCCGCTGCTGATACACAACTTCCTGCAGTCGGTGCGCCTGCTGGCCGACGGCATGAACAGCTTCAACGAACACTGCGCCAAGGGCATCGAGCCCAACCACCAGCGCATCGCCGAACTGGTGGATCGTTCGCTGATGCTCGTCACCGCCTTGAATCCGCACATTGGCTACGACAAGGCCGCGCAGATCGCCAAGAAGGCGCACAAGGAAAACCTGTCCTTGAAGGAAGCGGCCTTGCAGCTCGGCCATGTGACCGAGGCGCAGTTCCAGCAATGGGTGGTGCCGGCCGACATGACCAACGCCAAGCGGAAGCCGTAATCATCGGCGCCGGCCCGTGCCGTCCAGGAGACGGCATGGGCCCGTGGCGGCATGGCATGCCGCCCGCGTGCCGGCGCGCGGCTCGCTCAGGGGCAGTCCCCGTACCTCCTGTAAACGAATGCTGCTATCCTGCCGATTGTGCAGGAATGCGCACCGGCCCAAGAAGCAAAGGAAATGCGCATCCGCAGTCAAATCAGCCCGCGACGGGCGGGTTGAAGAACATACAGGAGATCCTTCAAATGATGAAAATGCGCACGCTGGCGCTGGCAATCACGTTGGGCGCGGGTGTACTCGCCACCTCCGCCCAGGCCGCCGACAAATATCCCAGCCATGCCATCCGGGTGATCGTGCCGTTCGCGCCGGGCGGCTCCACCGACATCATCGCGCGCCTGGTCACCCAGCGCATGAGCCAGGAACTGGGCCAGCCCATGGTCGTGGAAAACAAGGGCGGCGCGGGCGGCGCCATCGGCGCGGCCGAAGCCGCCAAGGCCGCGCCAGACGGCTATACGCTGTCCATCGCTACCGTGTCGACCATGGCCGTGAACCCGGCCTGCCGTCCCAACGATCTGCCCTACGATCCCATCAAGGACTTCCAGCCGGTCACCAACTTCGCCAACACCGCGAACGTGGTTTCGGTGAATCCCAAGAAGATGCCGGTCAAGGATTTCAAGGAATTCCTGGATGTGCTGAAGAAGAATCCGGGCAAGTATTCCTACGGCAGCTCGGGCACCTGCGGCGTGCTGCACCTGATGGGCGAGTCCTTCAAGCTGGCCACGGGTACGGACATCGTGCACGTGCCGTACAAGGGATCGGGTCCCGCGCTGGCCGACGCTGTCGGCGGCCAGATCGAAATCCTGTTCGACAACCTGCCGTCGTCCATGCCGCAGATCCAGGCCAAGGCGATCAACGCGATGGCGGTGGCCTGGCCCACCCGCATCAAGACGATGCCCAATGTGCCCACCTTCGCGGAAGTCGGCTTCCCCGCGGTGAACCAGCCGGTGTGGTACGGCCTGCTGGCGCCCGCCGGCACGCCGATGGACATCGTCAACAAGCTGCGCGACGCCGCCGTGGTGGCGCTGAAGGATCCCAAGGTGATCAAGGCGCTGGACGAGCAGGGCTCCGAACCGTCCGGCAACACGCCGGAGGAATTCGCCAAGGAAATCAAGTCGCAGTACGACTGGGCGAAGGAAATCGTCAAGAAGCAGAACATTAAGCTGGAGTAAGCGCGGTATATCGGCGCGAGACCAGGAAAAGCCAGGCGCCGAGCCTGGCTTTTCTTTTCTACAATCCCGCATCATGAGCAAAACAAGACACGTATCCGAAACACCGGCGACGCAATTCCTGAAGCAGCACAAGGTGGCTTATACCGAGCACACCTATGACTATGTGGACCACGGCGGCGCCGGCGAGGCCGCGCGCCAACTGGGCCTGGACCCGCATGCCGTAGTCAAGACGCTGGTGATGGAAGACGAAGCGGCGCGGCCCTTGATCGTGCTGATGCACGGCGATCGCGAAGTGTCGACCAAGAACCTGGCGCGGCAGGCGGGCTTGAAAAAGGTCGGCCCGTGCCATCCGGAAGTCGCGCAGCGCCATTCCGGTTATCAGGTGGGCGGCACGTCGCCCTTCGGTACCCGCAAGCGCATGCCGGTGTGGGTGGAGGCCAGCGTACTCGACTATCCGGCCGTCTACGTCAACGGTGGCCGGCGCGGCTACCTGATCGGCATCGCGCCTGCGGTGCTGGTCGATCTGCTGGGCGCGCGCCCGGTGACGGTCGCGCTGGAATAGCGAAGATCCATGCGGTCTGTGCGAATGGGCACATACTGCCACGGCAGGGACCGGCGATCCGGCCGGCGCCGGTCGCGTGTGCCGGTCGCATGTTTCGGCGAATATGCAGTGATCACGCCTCCGGCGTGCGAACATGCCGGCGCCGGTATTCCGCCGGCGTAACGCCGACATGCTTGTAGAACGCCCGGCGCAGCGTATCGGCGTTGGCGAAGCCGCATTCCGCCGCGACTTGCTTGGGCATGCGCGCCCCGGATTCCAGCATGGCCCGCGCCGCTTCGACGCGTGCCGCTTCCACCCATGACGCGGGCGTGACGCCGGTCTCCGCCCGGAACAGCCGCGCGAAATGACGCGGGCTGAGCCCCGCGTGTTCCGCCAGGCTGGCGACGTCATGCCGCAGGCCGGGATTGGCCGCGACCCAGCGCTGCACCTCCTGCAGCACCGAACGGCCGGCCGGATGCGTTTCGCCCTTGCGGCTGAACTGCAACTGGCCGCCCGGACGCTTGAAGAACATCACCAACTGGCTGGCCACGCGCCGCGCGACGTCGCGCCCCAGGTCTTCCTCCACCAGCGCCAGGGCCAGGTCCAGCCCGGCCGTCACGCCGGCGGCGGTGCGTAGCTTGCCGTCGCGCACGTAGAGGGCGTCTTCGTCCACCGTAATCGTCGGGTACGCCTGTACCAAGGTCCGGACCGCCGCCCAATGGGTGGTGATGCGACGCCCATCCAGCAGCCCCGCGGCTGCCAGCACGAAGGCGCCGGTGCAGACCGATCCGTAGCGCCGCGCCCGCTTTGCGCTGGCGCGCAGCCATTCGATCACGTCCCTGCGCAAGGCCAACTGGTGCGCATGCGGGGCGCCAGCGACCAGCAGCGTATCGAAGCGCGCGTCCGTCTGCCCCGCGACGGCATCCGGCAGCATCCGTACGCCGGATGAACTGCGCAACGGTCCGCGCTCGTAGCCGACGACATGCAGCTCATAACAGGCGCGCCCGGCTTCCACATTCGCCTGAGCGAATACGTCCAAGGGGCCCGATACGTCCAGCAACTGCACCCCGGGCAGGGCCAGGATGGCGATGGATCTGGCCATTTCCGATGAGGCTCCACTCATGTCCCGATGACACGCGAAATGGCAGTATATGACGTATACCGCCGATTGATGCCAGGGCGTCGCGATCGCACAATGGCCGCACACACTTTCCCCGGAGCAGCAATCATGACCCTGAGCGTAGGCGGCATCGCCATCCCCGATAGCCGGTTGGCGCGCGAGATCACCGACCTGGTGCGCGACACCGAATCGTCCCTGCTATTCCATCATTCGAGCCGGGTGTACTACTTCGGCGCGCTGGCCGGCAAGCGGCGCGGCCTGAAGTTCGATCCGGAGCTGCTGTACGCGGGCGCCATGTTCCACGACATGGGCCTGACCCATCGGCATGCCAGCGACGACCTGCGTTTCGAAGTGGACGGCGCCAACGCGGCGCGCGACTTCCTGCAGAGCCGCGGGATCGCGTGGGAGGATATTGATCTGGTCTGGACGGCGATCGCGCTGCACACGACGCCTGGCATCCCCGAACATATGCATCCCGTCGTCGCGCTCGTGACGGCCGGGGTGGAGATGGATGTGCTGGGGATCGATTATTCCGGCTTGGCCGATGCCGACCGCGAAGCCGTCGTGCACGCGCATCCGCGCGGCGAGCACTTCAAGGAAAATATCATCCAGACCTTCTACGAGGGTATCAGGCACAAGCCGGATACCACTTTCGGCAACGTCAAGGCCGACGTCATCGCCGACAAGGAGCCGCATTTTCATCGCGGCAATTTCTGCAGCGTCATCCGCAATTCGGCCTGGCGGTCCTGAAGACCCCGTGGAACCCAGGCGCCGCGTTCGCGGCGCCGGAGCGGGATTTCACATCATCGCGACTTCGTTCTGCACGAACTTGCGAATGCGCACGGCGTCGGCGATGCGCGAATACTTGCCTTGCGAGTCGAGCAGCACGATGGCCAGCTCGCGGCCCTGCATGTTGACCAGCATCACCAGGCATTCACCGGCTTCGTTGATGAAGCCGGTTTTCGATACCTTGATGTCCCAATCCGCGTTGCGCACCAGCGCGTTGGTATTGCGGAACGTGCGCACATGGCCCTTGCCCATGTCGACATCGTATTCCGTATCCGTGGTGTAGCGATGGATCAGCGGCCGCTGCGCGGCGGCGCGCAACAGGCGCGCCAGGTCGCGCGGCGAGGACACGTTTTCGCTGGACAGGCCGGTGGGTTCGACGAAGTGCGTGTCCATCATGCCCAGATCGCGGGCCTTGGCGTTCATGGCCTTGACGAAGGCCGGCATGCCGCCGGGGTAGTAGCGGCCCAGGGCATGGGCGGCGCGGTTCTCCGAGGACATCAAGGCAATGTGCAGCATGTCGGCACGCGTCAGGCGCGAACCAACGGGCAGGCGCGAAGCGGCGTGGCGCAGGCGGTCGATGTCGTCATCGGTGACCTCCAGCATCTCGTCCATGGGCTGGTTGGCATCCACCACCACCAGCGCGGTCATCAGCTTGGAAATCGAGGCGATGGGCTTGATCGTGTCTTCGTTCTTGGAGAAGAGCACGGTGGACGTGGCCAGATCCTGCACATAGGCCACGCTGGAACGCAAGGCGGCAGCCTGGGCCGAGGTCGTGGCCGGCGCGGCGGCGGCGGTGACCTTGCTGCGCGTAGCCGTGCTCTTGTGGGAGACGACTTTGCTGCCCGATTTGGTGGTCGTATCCGCGACCACTTCCTTGCGCACGGTCGTATTGGTCTTGCCGGCGGGCGTTTTCTTGGCGACCGTGGTCGTCTTGCTCTGCGTTTTCGCCACCGTCGTCTTGTTGCCGGTCTTGGCGGTGGTCGTGCTCTTGGTGACGGTCGTGGTCGTGCTGGTCTTCGGCGCCGCCTTCGCTTGCGCCGCCTTGCAGGCCGCGGACTTGGCGTTCACCTTGCAGGGATCAGCTGCCGCCGCCCGGGCGCCGGGCGATAGCAATAGGGAGGCGGCAATCAGCACCGGCGCGGCCGCTGTTACCACTGAACGTGTCGAAAATAGCGCCATGGTTAGGACATGTCCGTAAGACTGAATCGACGCACCGCCCTGGGGCGCGTCAGAAAATTGAATCGAATTATAGGGTTAGCCCAAGAATTTAAACAATCTTTTTAAGCTTCCGGGGGCATCATATCCGAGATGGCGACGAAATGCGTCCGACGCGTGCTCATCCGTGGCGCGCGGCGACGCCCGGAATATTGCATGCATCAGCATGCCGGCCTATGAATGCGAGGGGGAGTGAAGAGGCGGCCCGCGTCGTCAGCCCGGGGGGCGTCGGAAGAAATTGGGGCAGTACTGGATGGCAGGCGGCTTGAGAACCAAGCGCGCCAGGGGGCGGATACGGTGCGGTGGCCTCGCCGGGTGGAATCGAACCACCAATTGACCCTTAGGAGGGGCCGGTTATATCCATTTAACTACGGCGAGATTTCGCGGCCGGGCAGTGTGACGCGTATGACGGAGGCCGCGTCAGGAAGGATTGCGATTCTAACACTGGCCCCTAAGGGTGGCATCGCCGCCCCGGGGCAGGTCGCGAAGGGTTGCGCGTCCTGCCCCGGGGCGCCTCTACAGGCGTTACACCATCTGCCAGCTATCGGCGCGTTCGCGGGTAGCGGGCGTCTGCATTGGCTGCGAGCCGGCGCCGGCGGCCGCGGCTTGCGGCAAGAGTTCGGCGTAAGGGCGCAGCAGGCTCTTCAACTGTTCCGCCATTTGTCGCGTCTGCGGCCGGATGGCTTCGAGCGCCTTGTCCCAGGCGCGGTCATGGGTGACGCGAGCATTGTCGCAAGCATCGAAGAACGCGTGCGTCATCGGATAAGGATTCCTGCCGTTCGCGACCGTGTATTCGCACTGCTGTTTTACCGCCTCGCCGTAGACGCCGAAGAACTCGGCGGCCTGTGCCGACATACCGGGGTGCTGGAAAGACTTCATATTGGCCAGCACCGTGTCGACGATACGGATGGTTTCGGCGCACTGGGGTTCTTCCGCCAGTTCGCGGTGGATGATGGCGGCCTTGGCGTTTTCCAGCACTTTGGTCATTTGCTCCTGGCAGTGCGAGGTTTGCGTATTGGCCTGCAACTGCTGGATCGATTGCTGGAGCATCGCCTTCGTCTTGGCGTCCACGAACGGCTGGGCCAGCATGACGCGCATGGATTCGACTGCCGAGGTCTCGGCCTGCGCGACTTCCTCCGAGAAGTACACGGGCGGCGTTGCGGCCGCCGAGGCATTGCCAGGATTCTTGTACAGATAGCTGACGAAGGTGTTGGCGCACCATTGCGGAAGGGCCGGTTCGCCGTTGGTCCCGCGGAAATTTTCGAAGACGATGTCTTCCTTGGACAGGTGCTTGTCGAGGTAGCTCATCTGGGCATTGAACTGATCCTGCCGGTTCTGCGAATTGAGCGCTTCGACGGTGGCCTGCAGGGCGGCTTGCATCATGGGGTTGGTGTTGATGGTCACGTTTGAATCTCCTTGCGGGTGAACACGATGCCTTTGGGCGGGGCCTTCGTGCCTGGCCACATTCGCTGGTTCCGGCCCGTCCCTGTTTTGATTCCATTGCGGACGGGATTACCGCTCATGTTCGGCGACGGTTCATCGCGCGGCGTGACGCCGGCGTCTCGGCTGGAAACGGGCCCGGATCTCGAACCTGCTAGAATCTTGTCTGGCGGGCCCCTTCGCATGGTCCGGCGGTGAACCTGGTCAGGTCGGGAACGAAGCAGCCATAGCCGTTTAGGGTCAGTGCCGGAGTAAGGCTCGCCTTCCCGAATACGCCACAGAAGGACGGATCAGGTGCCCGGCATCGCTCCGTCCTTTCTTGTTCTGGCGCCGCGCGCTCTACAATCCGCCCATGACCTATCTCGTATTGGCCCGCAAGTGGCGGCCACGCTCGTTCGATACCCTGGTCGGACAGGATCATGTGGTGCGCGCGTTGACGCACGCGCTGGATACCCAGCGGTTGCACCATGCCTGGCTGTTCACCGGTACGCGCGGCGTCGGCAAGACCACGCTGTCGCGCATCCTCGCCAAGTCGCTCAATTGCCAAACGGGTATCACCTCCAAGCCCTGCGGGGTTTGCCAGGCATGCACGGAGATCGATGCCGGGCGCTTTGTCGACTATCTGGAGCTGGACGCGGCGTCGAACCGCGGCGTCGATGAGATGACGCAGCTGCTGGAGCAGGCGGTGTACGCGCCGGGGGCGGGGCGCTTCAAGGTCTACATGATCGACGAAGTCCACATGCTTACCGGCCACGCCTTCAACGCCATGTTGAAGACGCTGGAAGAGCCGCCGCCGCATG
The DNA here is from genome assembly GCF_965137885.1 of Bordetella sputigena. Classification (NCBI taxonomy): domain Bacteria; kingdom Pseudomonadati; phylum Pseudomonadota; class Betaproteobacteria; order Burkholderiales; family Alcaligenaceae; genus Bordetella; species Bordetella sputigena. Next base: position 46,144 of record NZ_CBCSCA010000003.1, on the reverse strand, counting down.
TCAAGTTCATCCTGGCGACGACCGATCCGCAGAAGATCCCGGTCACGGTGCTGTCGCGCTGCCTGCAGTTCAATCTGAAGCAGATGCCGCCCGATGCGATCGTCGGGCATCTGCGCCAGGTGCTCGGCGAAGAGCAACTGGCCTTCGAGGTGCCGGCGTTGCGGCTGATCGCGCAGGCGGCTTCCGGCTCCATGCGCGATGCTCTTTCGCTGACGGATCAGGCCATTGCGTATAGCGCCGGCAATCTGACGGAAGAAGCCGTGCGGGGCATGCTGGGCACCATAGACCAGCGGCATCTGGTGCGGCTGCTGGACGCCCTGGGCGCCGGCGACGCGCGCGCGGTGCTGGCGGTGGCAGATGAACTGGCCACGCGCGGGCTGTCGTACGGCGGCGCGCTGGCGGACCTGGCCGGGCTGTTGTCGCGCGTGGCGATCGAGCAGCGGGTGGCTGGGGCGATTTCCTCGGACGATCCGCTGGCGGCCGATATTGCCCGTCTGGCGCGCAGCCTGCATCCGGATGCTGTCCAGCTGTTCTATTCCGTGGCCGTGCATAGCCGCGGCGAACTGGCGCTGGCGCCGGATGAGTATGCGGGCTTCGTCATGGCGTGCCTGCGCATGCTGTCCTTGAGCGGCGATGCCGGGCCGCAAACCCTGCCGGCCATGCCGCCCGCGGCAGCGGCTGGTGCGTCCGCGACACCGGCAGCCGTCCCCGCATCCGCCGCCGCGCCGTCTCAGGCCGTTGCGTCCGCGCCGGTTGCCGCCGCTGCGCCGGCTCAGGCTCCCGCGTCCGCGCCGGTTGCGGCCGCCGCCCCGTCTCAGGCTCCCGCGTCCGCGTCGGTTGCGGCCGCCGCATCGTCCCAGGCTCCCGCATCGGCCGCGGACGCCGCGCCATCGCACGCCGTGGCGTCCGCGCCGGCGGCGGCTGATGCCGCGGCGCGGCCTGGCGCGGCTGCGTTGGCCGCAACGCAGCCTGCTTCCGCGGTGACGCCGCGGTCCGCGCCGGCCGCCGGCCTTGCGCCTTGGGATGATGTGCCTGGCGCTGGCCCCGCCGCGGGCGCGGCTTCCTCCGATAGTCAGCCAGAACCCGCCCCCGCGCATGCGTCGGCGGCGGTATCCGCGTCCCCGGCGACACCTGCGGTACCGGCAGCGTCAGCATCCCCGGCGACATCCGCGGCGCCAGCAGCGTCCGCGGCAACGGCACCGGCAACGGCACCGGCAACGGCACCGGCACCCGCGGCGCCTGTAAGCACCGCGCCGCCCGCGGCCGACGACGGCCCGCCGGCCTGGGTCGACGAGGCCATCCCCGACGACGCGGAAGGCGGCTACGACGCCTACTCCGGGCCGGACGGCGAAGGATTCATCGCCAGCCCCGACGACGACGATTTCGAAACCATGGCCACCGGCGCCGGCATGGGGGCTTCCGCGGCCTCGGCGGCCTCGCCCGTGCGCCGCGCGCCGGCACGGGGCGGCCTATCGAACGGCGCCCCGCGCGCCGCATCCCGCCGCGGCCCGCGCGTGACCGATATGTCCGAAGCCAACTGGCCGGAGCTGGCCGCCCGCCTGCCCGTCACCGGCCTGGCCGCCGAACTGGCCCGCCAGAGCGAATGGCAGGGCGTGCAGGGCGACACGGTCATACTGCGCGTGGCTGTCCGTACGCTGGCCGACAGCGCCAGCCGCGTGCGCTTGCAGACTGTGTTGTGCGAACACTTCGGCCAGAGCCTGCGCCTGGAAGTACTGGTAGGCGCCACCGGTGAAGCCACCGCGCACGCGGTCGCGCAGCAAGTGCGGGCCGAACGGCAGAAAGCGGCGGAAGCCGCCGTGGACGCCGATCCTTTCGTGCAGGCGCTGTTATCGGATTTCGGCGGCCAGGTGGTGCCCGGCTCCATCCGCCACGTCGATCCGCCGGCCGCGGCCGCCCACTGAACGTGGCCGCCTTACCCTATTCGTTTATCCGCTGAAAAGGATGCTTCCATCATGATGAAAGGACAATTGGCAGGCTTGATGCGTCAAGCCCAGCAAATGCAGGAAAACATGAAAAAGGCGCAGGAAGCGCTGGCCGACATCCTGGTCGAAGGAACGTCGGGCGGCGGCCTGGTCAAGGTCACCATGTCCTGCCGCAACGACGTCAAGCGCGTCGCCATCGATCCGTCGCTGACGGGCGACGACAAAGACATGCTGGAAGACCTGGTGGCGGCCGCCTTCAACGACGCCCTGCGCAAGGCCGAGGCCACCGCGCAGGAGAAGATGTCCGGCGTCACCGCCGGCATGCCCCTGCCACCGGGGATGAAGTTCCCCTTCTGAACCCGCACGGCGCACCCGCGCGTCGCGCCCCGGTCCTGAGCGGCCGCCGCGGCACGCGGATTCGCGTCCATGCCGGCGTCCGCGCGACCCATGGAACCTACGCTTCCCGAACCCGAACCCCTGCGTGCCCTGATCGAGGCGCTGCGGCGCCTGCCCGGCGTGGGCGTGCGCTCGGCCCGGCGCATGGCGTACCACCTGCTGCAGCACGATCCGCGCGGCGCGGACCTGCTCGGCCAGGCGCTGGCGTCGGCCGTTCACAACCTGCGCCATTGCGCGCGCTGCAACAGCTTCACGGAAGAGGAAATCTGCGCGACCTGCGGCAATCCCAAGCGTGATCCGACGCAGCTGTGCATCGTGGAAACGCCGGCCGACCAGAACATGATCGAGTCCAGCCACGGCTATCGCGGCCTGTACTACGTGCTGATGGGACGCGTTGCGCCGCTGGAAGGCGTCGGTCCGCGCGAGCTGGACTTCGAACGCCTGCTGGCGCGTGCCGGCGACGGCGTCGTCACCGAGGTCATCCTGGCGACGAACTTTACGGCGGAAGGCGAGACCACCGCGCATTTCCTCGGCGAAGCGCTGCGCGAACGCGGCTTGTCCGTGACCCGCCTTGCGCGCGGTGTGCCGGCCGGCAGCGAGCTCGAATACGTGGATGCGGGCACCATCGCTTGGGCGCTGATGGAGCGCAAGGCAACGTAAGGCGCGGGCCGGCAGGGTCCGGTCCGTCGAATGACAACGGAGACTATCCTCATGTCCGCCTTGACCGGACTGAAAGTCCTTGAACTCGGCACGCTGATCGCCGGCCCTTTCGCGGCACGGATGTTCGGCGAATTCGGCGCCGACGTCATCAAGATCGAAACGCCCAATGGGCCGGACGGCAAGGGCGGCGGCGATCCCATCCGCACCTGGCGGCACCTGCACGAAGGCAATTCGCTGTGGTGGACCGTGCAGGCCCGCAACAAGCGTTCGGTGGCCCTGAACATGAAGGACCCCGCGGCGCGCGAAGTCGCCTTGAAGCTGGCGCTGGACGCCGACGTCATCATCGAAAACTACCGCCCCGGCGTCCTGGAGAAATGGGGCCTGGGCTACGAACAGCTGCGCGCCCTGAATCCCGCCACCATCATGGTGCGCCTGTCCGGCTACGGCCAGACGGGCCCGTTGCGCGACCGTCCCGGTTTCGGCGCGATCGGCGAATCCATGGGCGGGCTGCGCTATGTATCGGGCCATCCCGACCGCCCGCCGGTGCGCGTCGGCATATCGATAGGCGACTCCATCGCCGCGCTGCACGGCGTCATCGGCGCCATGATGGCCTTGCGGCATCGCGACGCCACCGGCGGCCGCTGGAACGGCACGTCGGGCGGGCAGGGGCAGATGGTGGACGTGGCCCTGTACGAAGCCGTCTTCAACATGATGGAAAGCCTGGTGCCGGAATACGACGTCGCCGGCGTGGTGCGCGAGCGCACCGGCGGAGCGCTGCCGGGCATCGTGCCATCCAACACCTACACCACCCGCGACGGCCAGAACATCGTCATCGCCGGCAATGGCGATGCCATCTTCCATCGCCTGATGCTGGCCATCGGCCGCGACGACCTGGCTCACGACCCCGCGCTGGCGCGCAACGACGGCCGGGCTCGCCGGGTGGACGACATCGACGGCGCCATCCAGGCCTGGTGCGATACGCACAGCATCGATGAAGCCCTGGACACCCTGCAGCGCGCCGACGTGCCGGTCGGCAAGATCTACAGCGTGGCCGACATGTTCAGCGATCCGCAGTTCCTGGCGCGCGGCATGATCGAGCAGCATCGCTTCGCCGACGGCAGCCCGGTCAAGCTGCCGGCCGTCACGCCCAAGCTGTCGGAAACCCCCGGCGGGACGCGCTGGGTGGGCCCGCGCTTAGGGGAACATACCGAGGAAGTGCTGAAATCCCTGGGGTATGATGCTGCGGCTATCGCCGCCCTGGCTGCTTCGGGCGCCATCGGCACATAGGATTCACCACCTGGAGACAAAAAAATGTCCGTGACTCGACGTGATTGGCTCAAGCTTGCCGGCGCGGCAGGCGCCCTGGGCCTGGCCCCCGCCATCGTGCGGGCGCAGAAGCTGGAAAAGAAAGAGGTCGCGATCGCCGTGGGCGGCAAGGCGCTGACCTACTACCTGCCCCTGACCATCGCCGAAGTCCGCGGCTACTTCAAGGATGAAGGCCTGGACGTCACCATCGCCGATTTCGCCGGCGGCGCCAAGGCCTTGCAGGCCGTGGTGGGCGGCAGCGCGGACGTTGTCTCCGGCGCCTTCGAGCACGCGCTGAACCTGCAATCCAAGGGCCAGTTCTATCGCGATTTCGTGCTGCAGGGCCGCGCGCCCATGATCGGCTTCGGCGTGTCGACCAAGAACATGCCGAACTACAAATCGCCCGCCGACCTGAAGGGCAAGAAGATCGGCGTGACCGCGCCGGGCTCGTCCACCAATATGGTGGTGAACTTCTTCCTGGCCAAGCATGGCCTGAAGGCTTCGGACGTCTCCATCATCGGCGTGGGCGCCGGCGCCGGCGCGATCACCGCGCTGAAAACCGGCCAGATCGACGCCATCTCCAATACCGATCCCGTGGTCACGGCGCTGGAAAAATCGGGCGACCTGAAGATCGTCGTCGATACCCGCACGCTGAAGGACACCAAGGAAATCTTCGGCGGCAACATGCCGGCCGGCTGCCTGTATTGCTCGCAGAGCTATATCGACGCCAACCCGAATACCGTGCAGGCCCTGGCCAACGCCATTGTGCGCGCCGACAAGTGGATCCAGGCGCAACGCAACAATCTGGACGCCATCGTCAACGCGGTGCCCAAGAGCTACCTGCTGGGCGAGCCGGAAGTCTACAAGGCCTCCCTGCAGGCCAGCATGGACGGTTTTTCGCCGGACGGCATCATTCCCGAAGACGGCGCCGCCACGGCGGTCAGGGCGCTGGCCGCCTTCGTGCCCGACTTCGATCCCAAGAAGGTCGATCCGTCCAAGATGTGGACCAACGAGTTCGCCAAGCGCGCCAACCAGAAGTATCCGAATGGCTGACGCAGCACTCGCGCTGGACAATATCACCTGCACCTTCGTTTCCCGGGAAGGGGGTCAGCGCTATACCGCCGTCCGGGACGCCAGCCTGTCCATCGCGCCAGGCGAGTTCGTCTCCGTGGTCGGCCCGACCGGCTGCGGCAAGTCCACCTTGCTGAACGTCGGCGCGGGCCTGCTGGCCCCGTCGTCGGGCCAGGTGCGCGTGTTCGGCCAGCCGCTGTCCGGCATCAATAGCCGCGCCGGCTATATGTTCCAGGGCGAGGCGCTGATGCCCTGGCGCAACGCGCTGGACAACGTCACGGCCGGGCTGCAGTTCGCCCGCCTGTCCCCCCGGGAGTCGGCGGAGCGCGGCCGTGAATGGATGCGCCGCGTCGGCCTGGGCGGGTCCGAGCACCGCTATCCCCACCAGATGTCCGGCGGCATGCGCAAGCGCGTGATGCTGGCGCAGACGTTGATCCGCGATCCCGACATCATCCTGATGGACGAGCCGTTTTCCGCCCTGGATATCCAGACGCGCCAACTGATGGAAAACGAAGTCCTGGAGCTGTGGATGGCCAAGCGCAAGGCCGTCCTGTTCATCACGCACGACCTGGACGAAGCCATCGCCATGAGCGACCGCGTCGTGGTGCTGTCGGCCGGCCCGGCCACGCATCCCATCGGCGAGTTCGCCATCGACCTGCCGCGTCCGCGCGACGTGGCGGAAGTCCGCACGCATCCGCGCTTCGTCGAGCTGCACGCCGCCATCTGGAACGTGCTGCGCGAGGAAGTGCTCAAGGGCTATGCCCAGCAGAAACAGGCCTGACGGCCGCAACGAAAGACGCCTAGGCTGCCCCTGTCCAACATGATCAAAACCGGTACCAAATTCCTGCGCCTGTGGCAGATTTCGCTCCTGGTCATCCTGCTGCTGGCCTGGCATATCGCTTCACGCAGCCCGAACATCGCCTTCTTCTTCGGCCAGCCGCTGGAAGTCGCGCAACGCATCTGGGCCTGGTTCATCACGGACGGCGATATCTATCGGCATCTGTGGGTGACGCTGACCGAAACCGTGCTCGCCTTTCTGATCGGCACGGTGGCCGGGCTGGCCTGCGGCCTGTGGCTGGGGCTGTCGCCCAAGGCCAGCGCGATCCTCGATCCCTACATCACCGCCGCCAACTCCATGCCGCGCGTCATCCTGGCGCCTATTTTCGGCATGTGGTTCGGCCTGGGCATCTGGTCCAAGGTCGCGCTGGCGGTCACCCTGGTGTTCTTCATCGTTTTCTTCAATGTCTACCAGGGCGTGCGCGAGGTCAGTACGACGCTGCTCGACAATGCCCGCATGCTGGGCGCCGACCGCCGTCAGTTGCTGCGCTATGTCTACCTGCCGTCGGCCACCAGCTGGGTGTTCTCCAGCCTGCACACGTCCGTGGGCCTGGCCTTCGTCGGCGCCGTCGTGGGTGAATACCTGGGCTCGGCCAGCGGCGTCGGCTACCTGATCCTGCAGGCCGAAGGCACGCTGGACGTCAACACGGTCTTTGCCGGCATCGTGGTGCTGACCCTGTTCGCGCTGGTGCTCGACGGTATCGTCACCCTGGTGGAGCGGCGCCTGATGAAATGGCAGCCGCGCGCCGGCGAAACAGAAAAGTTGTAACCCCCCGAAGCGCTGCGCGCTTCCCCCAAGGGGGCGACGCTGGCGGACCGGCGGAGCCGGATCCGCGGCGTCCCGGATCGGCTGCGGCGGCTGCGTGCGTCGGATGGTGATGAAGGCCGTTTTCGAAGCGCTGCGCGCTTCCCGCGACCAGCCCGCGTGGGCCGCAAAGCCAGCGCTGGCGCGGCTTTCCGGGGAAAAAAGCGGTTCAGGTTATAATCCCAAGGTTTGATTACTGAATTCTCAAGCCGGGGTTTATCGTGCTGCCGCAACTATTTCCAGGGGTTTTTTCCGAGGGGTCCGATGGGGTGCATCGGCCTTCTCCCGCTATTCTGGCCCTGGCGGACGGTACCGTATTCCGCGGCATTTCCATCGGCGCGCCGGGGCACACCGTGGCGGAGGTCGTGTTCAACACCTCCATGACCGGCTACCAGGAAATCCTGACCGATCCCAGCTACGCCGGCCAGATCGTCACGCTGACCTACCCGCATATCGGCAATACCGGCGTCAACCATGAAGACGTCGAATCGCGCCAGGTGTTCGCTTCCGGCCTGATCGTGCGCGACTGCCCGGCCCGCGTGTCGAATTTCCGCTCCACCAGCTCGCTGCCCGACTACCTGAAGGCGCAGGGCATCGTCGCCATCGCCGGCATCGATACCCGCAAGCTGACGCGCATCCTGCGGGAAAAGGGCGCCCAGGGCGGCTGCATCCTGGTTGGCGACGACGTCGATCGCGCCCTGGAGCTGGCGCGCGCCTTCCCCGGCATGTCGGGCCAGGACCTGGCCAAGACGGTATCGATCGACAAGCGGAGCGAATGGTCCGAAGGCACGTGGCACCTGGGCCAGGGCTTCAGCCACCCCAAGACCGACAAGTTCCACGTTGTTGCCTACGATTTCGGCGTCAAGAGCAACATCCTGCGCCTGCTGGCCGACCGTGGCTGCCACATCACCCTGGTGCCGGCCCAGACGCCCGCCGAAGAAGCGCTGAAACTGAACCCGGACGGGCTGTTCCTGGCCAACGGCCCCGGCGACCCCGAGCCTTGCGACTACGCCGTCGACGCCACGCGCGCCTTCCTGGACCGCAAGCTGCCGGTGTTCGGCATCTGCCTGGGCCACCAGATCATGGGCCTGGCGGTAGGCGGCAAGACCCGCAAGATGAAGACCGGCCACCACGGCGCCAACCACCCCGTGCAGGACATCAACAGCAAGCGCGTCTTCATCACCAGCCAGAACCACGGCTTCGAAGTGGACGCGGCCACGCTGCCGAAGAACGCCCGCGTTACCCATATTTCCTTGTTCGACGGCACGTTGCAGGGCTTCGAACTGACCGACCGGCCCGCCTTCTGCTTCCAGGGACACCCTGAAGCCAGCCCGGGGCCGCACGACATCCTCGTGCTATTCGACAAGTTCATCAGCCAGATGTCCGGCCAAGCCAAGACTGCCTAAAGATTGCACCATGCCCAAGCGAACAGACATAAAGAGCATATTGATCATCGGGGCCGGCCCCATCATCATCGGCCAGGCCTGCGAATTCGACTACTCGGGCGCCCAGGCCTGCAAGGCGCTGAAGGCCGAGGGCTATCGCACCATCCTGGTCAACAGCAACCCCGCCACGATCATGACGGACCCGGAAACGGCGGACGTCACCTACATCGAACCCATCACCTGGCAGGCCGTCGAAAAAATCATCGAGCGCGAACGGCCCGATGCCCTGCTGCCCACCATGGGCGGCCAGACGGCGCTGAACTGCGCGCTGGACCTCGCCCATAACGGCGTGCTGGAACGCTACAAGGTCGAACTGATCGGCGCCAACGAGCAAGCCATCGAAAAGGCCGAGGACCGCCAGAAGTTCAAGCAGGCCATGACCGACATCGGCCTGGAGTCCGCCAAATCCGGCGTCGCCCACTCCATGGACGAAGCCTGGGAAGTGCAGAAGCGCATCGCCACCGAACTGGGCACCTCGGGCTTTCCCGCGGTCATCCGCCCCAGCTTCACGCTGGGCGGCACGGGCGGCGGCATCGCCTACAACGCGGAAGAGTTCGAAACCATCTGCCGCCGTGGCCTGGAAGCCTCGCCCACCAATGAGCTGCTGATCGAAGAATCGCTGCTGGGATGGAAGGAATTCGAGATGGAAGTCGTGCGCGACAGCGCCGACAACTGCATCATCGTGTGCTCCATCGAAAATCTCGACCCCATGGGCGTGCACACCGGGGATTCCATCACGGTCGCGCCGGCGCAGACGCTGACGGACAAGGAATACCAGATCATGCGCGATGCCTCCATCGCCGTGCTGCGCGAAATCGGCGTGGATACGGGGGGCTCCAACGTGCAGTTCGCGGTCAACCCCGCCAACGGCCGCATGATCGTCATCGAAATGAACCCGCGCGTGTCGCGGTCGTCGGCGCTGGCCTCCAAGGCCACGGGCTTCCCGATCGCCAAGGTCGCCGCGCGCCTCGCCGTCGGCTACACGCTGGACGAGCTGCGCAACGAAATCACGGGCGGCGCGACGCCGGCGTCCTTCGAGCCGACCATCGACTACGTGGTCACCAAGGTGCCGCGTTTCGCCTTCGAAAAATTCCCCACCGCCGACGCCCGCCTGACCACGCAGATGAAGTCGGTCGGCGAAGTCATGGCCATCGGCCGGACTTTCCAGGAATCCTTCCAGAAAGCGCTGCGCGGCCTGGAAGTCGGCGTGGACGGGCTGAACCAGAAGACCACCGACCGCGAAAAGCTGCAGGTCGAACTGGGCGAGCCTGGTCCGGAACGCATCTGGTACGTGGGCGACGCCTTCGCCCAGGGCTTCACACTGGACGAAGTGCACAATCTGACGCACATCGATCCGTGGTTCCTGGCGCAGATCAAGGAAATCGTCGACATCGAACTGGCGCTGGAACAGAAGACCCTGGCCGAGCTGGATTACGACACGCTGTGGCACCTGAAGCGCCGCGGTTTCTCGGACCGCCGTCTGGCTTTCCTGCTGGATACTTCGGAATCCGAGGTGCGGCGCCTGCGCCATCAGCTGAACGTGCGCCCGGTCTACAAGCGCGTCGATACCTGCGCGGCGGAATTCGCCACGCGCACCGCGTACATGTACTCCACGTACGAAGAAGAGTGCGAAGCCGCGCCCACCGACCGCAAGAAGATCATCGTGCTGGGCGGCGGTCCCAACCGTATCGGCCAGGGCATCGAGTTCGACTACTGCTGCGTGCACGCCGCGCTGGCGCTGCGCGAGGACGGGTACGAGACCATCATGGTCAATTGCAACCCGGAAACCGTGTCGACCGACTATGACACCTCCGACCGCCTGTATTTCGAGCCGCTGACGCTGGAAGACGTGCTGGAGATCGTTCACAAGGAAAATCCGGTTGGCATGATCGTCCAGTACGGCGGCCAGACGCCGCTGAAGCTGGCGCGCGCGCTGGAAGCCAACGGCGTGCCCATCATCGGTACCAGCCCGGAATCCATCGACGTCGCGGAAGACCGCGAACGCTTCCAGAAGCTGCTGAACAAGCTGGGCCTGCGCCAGCCGCCCAATCGCACCGCGCGCACGGAAGCGGAAGCTTTGGCCCATGCTGCGGAAATCGGCTATCCCCTGGTCGTGCGTCCCAGCTATGTGCTGGGCGGCCGCGCCATGGAAATCGTGCATGAACAGCAGGACCTGGAGCGCTACATGCGCGAAGCGGTCAAGGTCAGCAACGATTCGCCGGTGCTGCTGGACCGCTTCCTGAACAACGCCACCGAAGTGGACGTCGATTGCCTGGCCGATGGCGAAACCGTCTTCATCGGCGGCGTCATGGAACACATCGAACAGGCCGGCGTGCATTCGGGCGACTCGGCCTGCAGCCTGCCGCCGTATTCGCTGTCGGAAGACATCATCTCGGAAATCAAGCGCCAGACCACCATGATGGCCAAGGCGCTGAACGTCAGCGGCCTGATGAATGTGCAGTTCGCCATCCAGGACGGCGACGTCTACGTGCTGGAAGTGAATCCGCGCGCATCGCGCACGGTGCCCTATGTGTCCAAGGCGACGGGCCTGCAGCTGGCCAAGATCGCGGCGCGCGCCATGGCCGGCAAGACGCTGGCCTCGCAGGGCGTCACGCGCGAGATCGTGCCCAGCTACTTCTGCGTCAAGGAAGCCGTCTTCCCCTTCGTCAAGTTCCCGGGCGTGGACACCATCCTCGGCCCCGAAATGAAGTCGACGGGCGAAGTCATGGGCGTGGGCGCCAGCTTCGGCGAGGCCTTCGTCAAGTCGCAGATGGCCGCCGGCATCCGCCTGCCCGAAAGCGGCACGGCTTTCATCAGCGTCAAGCCGCAGGACAAGCCCCGTGCCGTCGAAGTGGCGCGCGGCCTGCACGCCCTGGGCTTCAAGCTGGTGGCCACGCGCGGCACCGCCGCCGAGATCGATGCGGCTGGCATCCCCGTGCAGGTGGTCAACAAGGTTACCGAAGGCCGCCCGCATATCGTGGACATGTTGAAGAACGGCGAAGTCTCGCTGGTCATCAACACGGTGGAAGAGCGCCGCAACGCCATCGCCGATTCGCGCGCCATCCGCACGCAGTCGCTGGCCGCGCGGGTGACCTTCTACACCACGATCGCCGGCGCCCGCGCCGCGGTGGAAGGCATGCAGTACATGCGGCAAGGGCATGGTTTGCAGGTGTATCCTTTGCAAACGCTGCACGACTCGCTCGTGGCGGCGGGCTGAGCGCCTTGTGCGCCGCGGCAATCCTGTCGCGGCGGTCGCAGGTAACCGGACTGTAGCGGCACGGCCGCGTCAGTCCATTGAGGACTAGAAGGGCAGCGCCGCGCGCTGGAGGTCGATATGAAATGGTGGATACTTGCCCTGTTCGTCATTTGCGCGACGATCGTGCACTTCCGCGGCAGGGTCCGCCATCGTTTTGCGCGCCAGGCACTGGACCATTCCACCTTCACGGCGCCCATCAACGTGTTCATGTACGCGTTTTCGCGCGTCCCGAACGAACCCTACCTGGCGCTGTCGGAATTCCCTGAACTGAAGGTGCTCCAGCAGCGCTGGCAGGACATCCGCGCCGAAGCGGAGGCGCTGTTCTCGGCCGGGCACATCAAGGTGTCCAACACCTATAACGACGCCGGCTTCAATTCCTTCTTCAAGAGTGGCTGGAAGCGGTTCTACCTGAAGTGGTACGACACCGACCATCCTTCGGCGCGCGCCTTGTGTCCGGTCACCACCAGCCTGCTGGCCGGCATCCCGTCCATCAAGGGTGCGATGTTCACGGCGCTGCCGCCCGGCAGCCGGCTGCCGCGCCATCGCGATCCTTACGCGGGATCCCTGCGCTTCCACATGGGCCTGATCACGCCCAACGACGCGGATTGCTATATCGACGTCGACGGCCAGACTTATTACTGGCGTGACGGCGAAGCCGTGGTGTTCGACGAAACCTTCATCCATTACGCCGAGAACAAGACCGACGTCAACCGCATCATTCTGTTCGCCGACATCGAGCGCCCCATGCGCTATCGCTGGGCGCAGGCGGTCAACCATTTCATCGGCGGCGTGCTGCTGAGGGCGGCGACCTCGCCCAATCAAGAGGGCGACCGCACCGGCGGCATCAACCGGATTTTCGGTTCGGTCTATGCCGTGCGCCGTTTCGGCAAGCGCATCAAGAAGTACAACAAGACCCTCTACTACGTGTTGAAGTGGGGGATCGTCCTGGGGATCCTGGCCTGGATCTTCTGGCCGTGAGCCAGATAGCCCGGATAGCCCGGATAGCCGGACAAGCTTTCAGACGCTCATGCGGCATGTCTTCATAACCGGAGCCAGCAGCGGCCTGGGGCAGGCGCTGGCGCGCCACTACGCCGCCCGCGGGGTCTCCCTGGGCCTGGTGGGGCGGCGCGAGCACGCCTTGCGTGAATTGGTCCAGGCCTTGCCGGGATCGCATGCCTGGTACGCAGTGGACGTGCGGGACCGCGCGGCGCTGCACGCGGCGGCGCGCGATTTTCTGGCGCGCAGCGGCGGTATCGTCGATGGCGTGATCGCCAGCGCCGGCATCAGCGCCGGTACATTGACGGAACACGAAGAGGACTTCCAGGTGTTCCAGTCCATCGTCCAGACCAATTTGCTCGCGACGGTGGCGACCTTCGAGCCTTTCATCGAGCCCATGCGCCGCGCGCGATCGGGCCGCCTGGTCGGCATATCCAGCGTGGCCGGCGTGCGTGGGCTGCCCGGCGCCGGCGCCTACAGCGCGTCCAAGGCGGCCGTCACCACCTATTGTGAAAGCCTGCGCAACGAGCTGGCGGGCGATGGCGTGCGCGTGGTCACCATCGCGCCGGGCTATATCCGCACGGCGATGACGGCGCACAACCCTTATCGCATGCCGTTCCTGATGGACGCCGATGCTTTCGCCGCGCGCGCGGCGATGGCGATCGAACGCGGACGCGGCTATACGGTGATTCCCTGGCAGATGGGCGTGGTGGCCAGGCTGATGCGGCTATTGCCGAATGTGGTCTACGACAGGCTGGCGCGCAACGCGCCACGCAAGCCGCGGCAGGGCGTATAGGCGAGCGCCGCGCAAGCCGCCGACCCTAGTCCGCGGGCCTTGCGGTCGTCGCCGGCGCCGCGTCAAACGATATCGTCCGCCGACAGCGTGGCGATGTGCGTGACGTCGCCCCATCCCATTACATGCCATGTGCGGTCGTCCACCGCCAGGCGGTTCACGCCCGCGTTCAGCAGCGCGGCATCGCGCGGGTGCGTCAGCGGGATGCCATGCGCATGGCGCCAGACGATATCCAGCACACCGCCATGGGTGAAGACCAGCACCCGGCCACCGCCATGGCGTTCGGCGATGTCATCGACGGTGGCGACGATGCGGTTGTGAAACTGGCGCAGCGTTTCGCCGCCGTCCACCACGCGGTCCGGTTCGCGGCTCTTCCAGGCGGCGGCTGCCTCGGGCTGTTCAATGTCCATGCGGTCCATGGTGACGCCCTCCAGCACGCCGTAGCAGCGTTCGCGCAAGCCGGGTTCGGGCCGGACGCGCAGGCCCAGGCGCGCGGCGGCGGGCTCGGCGGTCCGCATGGTGCGCTCCAGGTCGCTACTGTACAGGGCGTCGAAGGCGCCATTGCGGGCATCATGCTGCAGGCGTTCGGCCAAATGGCGCGCCTGGTTCAGGCCATGGGTATTCAGCGGCGTGTCCTTCCAGCCTTGCAGCCGGCGGGCACGGTTCCAGTCGGTTTCTCCATGGCGGATCAGCCAGATTTCGGTCATGAGATGGTGCAGTGAAAGGAGGCGGCGATAGCCCGCCGCCAAGGCGGCAAGGCGCGGTGCAAACCTCGATAATATCCGCCAATCCGATGGCCGATCGGCTCCCGCGCTCGCTCAGTCGGTGATCGAGCCCTTGACGGCTTCGGCCTGCTCTTGGCGCAAGGCAGCGATCTGTGACTGGAGCGTGGAGGCTTCTGCCGACGCCGGGCACATAGCGCGGCGGCACGGCTGCGGAACGTCGACCGCCAAGGATGAGTAGCAAGCGGAATAACGGCACGCTACCGTAAAAACTTGAGCCCCGATAAACTTGCGGCCGTTTCTTACACAACAGGGGGGAGAAATGTCCGGTTCCTATTTCCCACGCTGGCGGCTGGTCCGCGAAATCGCGCCGGGGGCCGTCATGGCGCCCGACGAACGCCTGCCGTGGCCCAAGACCGCGGCGATGGGCTTGCAGCACGTGGTCGCCATGTTCGGCTCCACGGTGCTGGCGCCGTTGCTCATGGGTTTCGACCCCAATGTCGCCATCCTGATGTCGGGTGTCGGATCGCTGATCTTCTTCGTTTTCGTGGGCGGGCGCGTTCCCAGCTATCTGGGCTCGAGTTTCGCCTTCATCGGCGGGGTGATCGCCGTGACCGGCTACGCGGGCGGGGGGCCGAATCCCAACATCGGCGTCGCCCTCGGCGGCATCATCCTGTGCGGTCTGGTGTACGCGCTGATCGGCGTGCTGGTCTGGTCCGCCAGCGCGGGCGCCGGTGGCGGCGCGCGCTGGATCGAGGCGCTGATGCCTCCGGTCGTGACGGGCGCCGTCGTGGCGGTCATCGGCCTGAATCTGGCGCCGGTCGCCGTCAAGGGGGCCATGGGCACGTCCGGCTTCGACGCCTGCATGGCCATCGTCACCATCCTCTGCGTGGGGGCCATCGCCGTGTACACGCGCGGCATGCTGCAGCGACTGCTTATCCTGGCCGGGTTGATACTGGCCTGCGTTGTGTATGCCATCTGCGCCAATGGATTGGGGCTGGGCAAGCCGATGGACTTCTCCGGCGTGGCCGCGGCTGCCTGGCTGGGCTTGCCGCGCTTCGCCGCGCCGGTCTTCCAGGCGTCGGCGATGGGGCTGCTGGTGCCGGTGGCCATCATCCTGGTGGCGGAAAACCTGGGGCATATCAAGGCGGTCAGCGCCATGACCGGCCGGGACCTGGACCGCTATCTGGGCCGCGCCTTCGTCGGCGACGGCATCGCCACCATGGTGTCGGGCGCGGTGGGCGGCACGGGCGTGACGACCTATGCCGAGAACATCGGCGTCATGGCCGTGACGCGCATCTACTCCACCGTGGTGTTCGCGGTCGCCGCGCTGATCGCCATCCTGCTGGGTTTTTCACCCAAGTTCGGGGCGCTGATCCAGACGATACCCGGCCCGGTGCTGGGCGGCATGTCGGTAGTCGTCTTCGGCCTGATCGCGGTGGCCGGGGCGCGCATCTGGGTCGTCAATCGGGTGGACTTCAGCGACAACCGCAACCTGATCGTGGCGGCTGTCACGCTGGTTCTGGGCGCCGGCGATTTCACCGTGCGCCTGGGCGGGTTCGCGCTGAGCGGCATCGGTACGGCGACTTTCGGCGCCATCATCCTGTATGCCTTGCTGCGCCCGCTGGGCCGGGAGCGCCAGGAAGGCTGACGCGGGCTCGGGGGGCGATCCCCGGAGCTCGCGGGGCGGGCCGCGCCGCCCAGGGCTCGCGGTCGGGGTTCGCAGGCCGGAGCCGGCGACCCGTGCCCCGCGATCGGCGGTACTGGCGGTTACGTCGTCCGACGGGCTTCGCAGCCAGCTGCCTGGCGGCTTGCAATTCAGTCCGACTTTGACCACAATGTCACCTGATCGCCCCGGTTTCCGAGCCGGGGTTTTGTTTTGGTCGAAGCTTGCCGCCGCCGGCGTGGACGCCGGCAGGGAAGAGCAGGCACGGCAAGGAGGCACGGTAAGGATACCTGCGGGTTCCTTCCCGGATGGGGCTTGGCGCGCGGCCTTTGCGGCGGCGCCTGCCGATTGCCGCACGCGATAGCACCGTCCCTGTTTTGCATACCCTGGCCGGCATGACGCCGCCGCGCTTTGACCTTTATCGAAACGCCCCCGGCGGGGGCGTTTTCCACTTTTAGTAGAGATTGCGATATGTCAGCCATTCCGTTGACGGTAGACGGCGCCGAACGCCTGCGCCGCGAACTGCACCGGCTCAAGACCGTTGAGCGGCCCTCCGTGATCAATGCCATCGCGGAGGCCCGCGCCCAGGGCGACCTGTCTGAAAACGCCGAATATGACGCCGCGCGCGAGCGCCAGGGCTTTATCGAGGCCCGCATCGCCGAGCTGGAGGCCACGCTGTCGAACGCGCACGTGATCAACCCGCTGGAGCTCGAAGCCGATGGGCGTGCCGTTTTCGGCGCGACGGTGGAGATCGAAGACCTGGATTCGGGCGACCGCCTGGTGTATCAGATCGTCGGTGACGTCGAGGCCGACATCCGCGCGAACAAGATTTCCGTGTCCAGTCCGGTGGCGCGCGCGCTGATCGGCAAGAGCGAAGGCGATGTGGTGGAAGTCCAGGCGCCGTCGGGCGTACGCGAGTACGAGGTGATCAGCGTCCGCTATCTGTAAAGCGGTGCAGCGCCGGCCGGCGGCGACTTCAGGTCGCGGCCGGTGGCGCTAGCGCTTGTCCGTCTTGCGGCCGAGCCGCGCGGCGGGGCGCTGGACGGCGCCGCGGGCGCCGGCGCGCAGGCTGAGCGCGCTGCCCGAGCGCCGGGGAATACCATGCGCGGGGGCGGCGGTTTTACGCGTGCTGGGACGCACGGGCTTGCCCGCCTTGTTGAGCTCGGTCCGGTCGTGGCGAGGATGGTCATCCCCTGGGACCGCCGTCTTGCGCGGCGCCCGGGCCGGTTTCGCCAGGCTTTTGCCTTCCGCGGCCAGCTTCTTGGGCGTATAAGGCTCCGAGGCCTTGCGCTTGGCCTGGCTGGCGGGCGCGGCCGGCGCGACCGGCGTGGGCATGGCGGCGCTGGGCCGATACAGAATCAGGACTTTACCCAGGTGATGGACGGGCGCGCAGGACAGCGAGTCGCAGATGGACGCCAGCATTTCCTCGCGCGTGTCGCGGTCTTCGCCGCCCGCGCGCACCTTGATCAGGCCGTGCGAGGTCAGATTGGCGTCGATTTCCTTGAGGACCGCGTCCGACAGTCCTTTGTCGCCGATCAGGACGACCGGGCGCAAGGCGTGGGCGGCCGACCGCAGCGCGCTACGCTCTCGAGATGTAATTTCTAATATAGGCATGGCGGAATTGTACGGGAATGGCCAAGAATAAATTCTCCAAGGATTGGCTGCATCAGCATATCAATGATCCCTACGTGAAGATGGCGCAACAGAAGGGCTATCGCGCCCGCGCCGCCTTCAAGTTGATCGAACTCCTGGAAACCGAAAAGCTCATGCGACGCGGCGACGTCGTGGTGGACCTGGGATCCGCCCCGGGCAGCTGGTCGCAGGTCGCGCGCGAGCGTCTGGCCGGACCCGGGGGAGTCGTGGATGGCCGCATCGTCGCGCTCGATATTCTGCCGATGGAGCCCGTGGCGGGGGTGGAGTTCATCCAGGGAGACTTCCGCGAGGATGCCGTTCTGGAAATACTGGAGAAAACCCTGGGGGGGCAGGCGGTGGACCTTGTGATTTCCGATATGGCCCCCAACCTGTCCGGGGTAGGCGACGCCGACGCGGCGCGCATCCAGCATGTCTGCGAGCTGGCGCTGGAATTTGCGCTGGCTCATTTGAAGCCGGACGGCGCGCTGATCGTAAAAGCTTTCCATGGAAGCGGGTTTTCCCAGATCGTGCAATCGTTCAAGCAGCATTTCAAACGGGTGGTGGAGCGTAAGCCGAAGGCATCGCGGCCTAATTCGTCTGAAACTTTTCTTGTCGCGAGGACCCTGAAACATCCGGGCTAAGACCACCCAAGGCCCGAAATTGCCTCGAAATCGACGTTCCCGGGGGAACGTCCCACGTAAGCCCCTCGACGGGGTAGAATCGCTATTGACATCCTTGTGGTTGTGTCCTATGGCAGAGAGTGCCGCAATCACTGGTCGGAATCGAAAGCAGGAGATCGACCTTGAATAATTCATTTTCCAAAGTTGCGGTGTGGATGGTGATAGCGCTGGTGCTGTTCACCGTCTTCAAGCAATTCGACGGGCGCACCCAGTCCCAGGACGGCGTCAGCTATACGCAGTTCATGGACGACGCCAAGGCGGGGCGCATCCGCAAGGTCGACGTGCAGGGAGACATGCTCTACGTGACGCCGGATGCCGGTCGCCCGTATACGCTGACTTCGCCGGGCGATCTCTGGATGGTTTCCGACCTGCTCAAGTACGGCGTGCAGGTTTCCGGCAAGGCGCGCGAAGAACAATCGCTGCTGATGAATATCTTTGTCTCATGGTTCCCCATGCTGCTGCTGATCGGCGTGTGGATCTTCTTCATGAGACAGATGCAGGGCGGCGGGCGCGGCGGCGCCTTCAGCTTCGGCAAGTCGCGGGCGCGCATGCTGGATGAGAACACCAACCAGATCACGTTCTCCGATGTCGCCGGCTGCGACGAAGCCAAGGAAGACGTGCAGGAGCTGGTCGATTTCCTGCGCGACCCCAGCAAGTTCCAGAAGCTCGGCGGCCGCATTCCGCGCGGCGTGTTGATGGTCGGCTCGCCCGGTACCGGCAAGACGCTGCTGGCCAAGGCCATCGCTGGCGAAGCCAAGGTGCCTTTCTTCAGCATTTCGGGTTCGGACTTCGTGGAAATGTTCGTCGGCGTGGGCGCGGCCCGCGTGCGCGACATGTTCGAGAACGCCAAGAAGCACGCCCCCTGCATCATCTTCATCGATGAAATCGATGCGGTGGGCCGTCAGCGTGGCGCCGGCCTGGGCGGCGGCAACGACGAGCGCGAACAGACCCTGAACCAGATGCTGGTGGAAATGGACGGCTTCGAATCCGGCCAGGGCGTCATCGTGATCGCCGCCACCAACCGTCCCGACGTGCTGGATCCGGCGCTGCTGCGTCCGGGCCGCTTCGACCGCCAGGTCGTGGTGCCGCTGCCGGATATCCGCGGCCGCGATCAAATCCTGAAGGTGCATATGCGCAAGGTTCCGCTGTCGCCGAACGTGGATGCATCCGTCCTGGCGCGCGGCACCCCCGGCTTCTCGGGCGCCGACCTGGCCAACCTGGTCAACGAGGCGGCGCTGTTCGCGGCGCGCCGTAACGGCCGCACCGTCGATATGTCGGACTTCGAAAAGGCCAAGGACAAGATCATCATGGGCGCCGAACGCCGCTCCATCGTGATGCCGGAAGAGGAACGCAAAAACACCGCCTACCATGAGTCCGGTCATGCCATCGTGGCGCGCATGCTGCCCAAGACGGATCCGGTTCACAAGGTCACCATCATTCCGCGCGGGCGTGCCCTGGGCGTGACCATGCAGTTGCCGGAAAGCGACCGCTACAGCATGGACAAGCAGCGCCTGCTCAGCACCATCGCCGTGTTGTTCGGCGGGCGCATCGCCGAAGAACTGTTCATGGACCAGATGACGACGGGTGCTTCGAACGACTTCGAGCGCGCCACCGCCATCGCGCGCGATATCGTCACGCGCTACGGCATGGATCAGGACCTGGGTCCCATGGTGTACGCGGAAAACGAAGGCGAAGTCTTCCTGGGACGCAGCGTCACCAAGACGACCCACGTGTCGGAAGCCACCATGCAGAAGGTCGATGCGTCGATACGCCGCATCATCGACGAGCAGTACGACGTGGCGCGCAAGATCCTGGAGGGCAATCGCGACAAGGTGGAAGCCATGGCCGCCGCCCTGCTCGAATGGGAAACCATCGATGCCGACCAGATCGACGACATCATCTCTGGCCGGCCGCCGCGTCCGCCGAAGACCCCGCAGGGTCCGTCCGACGCTCCCGACAGCCCGCCCAGCGGTCTGGCTCCGGGGGGCAACAGCACCGCTCCGGCGGTCTGAGGACTGCCTCGCGCGACGCGTATAGATGGCCAATACCTTCCTGTGCGGGCGCTACGAGTTCGACCTCGAGCGCCCGCTGGTCATGGGCATAGTCAATGTCACGCCGGATTCCTTTTCGGACGGCGGCGACCATGACGACGCCGACGCCGCTATCGCCCATGCCCGCCAACTCGTGGAAGAAGGCGCGCACATCCTGGATATAGGCGGCGAATCGACCCGCCCCGGCGCCGCCCCCGTGTCCGAAGAGGACGAGCTGGCGCGCGTGTTGCCGCTGATCGAGGCCCTGCGCGATTGCGGCGTGCCGCTTTCCGTGGATACCTTCAAACCGGTCGTGATGCGCGCGGTGCTGGATGCCGGCGCCGACATGATCAACGACATCTATGGCTTCCGTCAGCCCGGCGCCATCGAGGCCGTGGCCCCGTCGCGCTGCGGGCTGTGCGTCATGCACATGAAGGGCGAGCCCCGTACGATGCAGGAAAAGCCCGAGTACAGCGACCTGCTGGGCGAGATCGGCCTGTTCCTGGGCGCGCGTGCGCAGAAGCTGCGCAGCGCCTGGGTCGACCCGCGCCGTATCGTTCTGGATCCGGGCTTCGGTTTCGGCAAGACGCCGGACCAGAACTACCAGTTGGCCAGGCGGCTGGGCAGCCTGCGGGTTTCCAGCTACCCGCTGCTGGTCGGTGTTTCACGCAAATCGATGATAGGCCACGCGACCGGCCGCGACGTGCGCGGCCGCTTACCGGGCAGCATCGCCGCGGCCCTGGCCTGCGTCGCCCGCGGCGCGGCCATCGTCCGCGTCCATGACGTCGCCGCGACAGTGGATGCACTCAAAGTGTGGCAGGCTGTCGAGCAGGGCGGCATTCCCACCGATATCCGGAATCCCGTCAGGGAAACCAGCAAGTAAGCCGGCAGGCAATCCGGCGCTTCGCCATAGGACATACATACATGAGTACACGTAAATACTTCGGCACGGATGGCGTGCGGGGCGAGGTCGGTGGTCCCGTCATCAATGCGGAATTCGCCTTGCGGCTGGGGTACGCGGCCGGCAAGGTGCTGGCCCGCGACACGCGCGGCGGCAGCCGCCCGAAGGTATTGATAGGCAAGGACACGCGGATCTCGGGCTATATGCTGGAGTCCGCCTTGGAGGCGGGCTTTTCCGCCGCGGGCATCGACGTGCTGCTGGCCGGTCCGCTGCCCACGCCGGCCATTGCCTACCTCACGCGCGTGCTGCGGCAGACCGCCGGCATCGTCATCAGCGCTTCGCACAACCCTTATCACGATAACGGCATCAAGTTCTTCTCCAGCCGCGGCATGAAGCTGCCGGACGAGACGGAAGCCGCCATCGAAGCCGCCCTGGACGAACCGCTGGGCTGCGTGACCTCGGAAGCCCTGGGGCGCGCCCGGCGCCTGGATGACGCGGCGGGGCGCTATATCGAATTCTGCAAAAGCACCTTCCCCAACGACCTGGACCTGAATGGGCTCAGCCTGGTGGTCGATGCCGCCCACGGCGCCGCGTACCACATCGCGCCGCACGTCTTTCGCGAACTGGGCGCCGACGTGTACGCGGTCGGTGTCCAGCCGGATGGCTTCAACATCAACAAGGGCGTCGGCGCGCTGTATCCGGAGGCGCTGGCTGCCGAAGTCCGTTCGCGCGGAGCGCACCTGGGCATCGCGCTGGACGGCGACGCGGACCGCCTGCAGATGGTGGATGCCAGCGGCCGCATCTACAACGGCGATGAGCTGCTGTACGCCATCGTCAAGGAGCGCATGCAGCGCGGCGCCGTCGCCGGCGCGGTGGGCACGCTGATGACGAACTATGGGCTGGAGCGCCGCCTGGAGCAGGTGGGCGTGGGTTTCCACCGCGCCGATGTGGGCGACCGCTACGTCCTGGAGCAAATGCAGGCGCGTGGCTGGCTGTACGGCGGCGAAAGCTCCGGGCACCTGATCTGCCTGGATTGCCACACCACGGGCGATGGCATCATCGCGGCCCTGCAGGTCCTGACCGCGCTCCGCCGCAACGACAGCACGCTGGCTGACTGGATCAGCGATCTGCGCATGTACCCTCAACAGATGATCAACGTTCCGTTGACGCCCGGGCAGGACTGGAAGTCCCATCCTGGCCTGCAGGCGGCGCAGCGCGAATGCGAAGCGCAGCTGGCCGGCCGGGGGCGTGTATTGATCCGCGCTTCCGGTACCGAACCCAAGCTGCGCCTGATGGTCGAAGCGGAGGAACCCGCGCTGGCCATGTCGTGCGCGCAGAGCCTCGCCGCCAGCCTGACGGCCGACTAGCCTGTCACCTTTTTGTTGCGGTGAAAACCCGCAATTCCTGGCCAGAGTCCGAAGCACGATGCTTCACAGTCACGTAACATGTCGGTCAAATACCTGACATACATGACGCCCACACTACCCGGACACCTAGGAGTTGGCCGAATGCTTGAACTAGTCCGCATCGACCCCGATCGCACCGCCACGCCGGATACGTGGACCAATCCCGCCGCGGGCGGCCTCGTCGTCGGTTTGGCGCGTACGGCGGAAGAGATCGAGGAAATCCAGCGCTTGCGCTTCCGGGTCTTTACCGAAGACATGGGCGCTGTCTTCCCGGATGCCCATGACGGCATCGATCAGGACCGTTTCGATGCCTGGTGCGAGCACGTCATGGTGCGTGAACTGCATACCGGGCGCGTGGTGGGCACGTATCGGCTGCTGACGCCGGAAAATGCCCGCGAGGCCGGCGGCTACTATTCCGAATCGGAGTTCGATCTGTCCGGCCTGGGGCCCCTGCGAGACCGGCTGGTGGAAGCGGGGCGTTCCTGCACGCACCCCGACTTTCGCAACGGCGCGGTGATCATGTTGCTGTGGTCCGGCGTTGCCGAAGTCATGCGGCGCGGCGGCTACGACTATCTGCTGGGTTGTGCCAGCGTCAGCCTGCGCGATGACGGCGTTACCGCCGCGGAGGTCTGGCGTGCGGTGGCCGGCCATCTGGGCGACGCCACCCTACCGCGCGTGCAGCCGCTGCACCGCTATCCGCTGGAAAAGCTCAACAGCACGACGCTGCCGGCCCGTGTGCCGCCGCTGATCAAGGGCTATCTGAAGCTGGGCGCCAGGATCTGCGGCGAGCCGGCCTGGGATCCGGATTTCAATGCGGCCGATTTTCCGGTTCTGCTGGAAATGAACCGCATGGATGAACGGTATCGCCGTCACTTCGGCCTGCCGTCGCTGATGGAAGAGGCCGAGGCGGCGGCTGCCGCGCAAGGTATCGGCCGGCCGGTACGCAAGGCAGCCTGACGTTCCGGCGCCGATCCGCGGCGCGGCGTCCGCCTCGCGAAAGGCCCTGTGCGGCGCCAGGGCGCCCGCGGCCTAGAACTCCAGCAACTCGAACGAGAACCCCACCTTGCGCCATTCCGATTCCTCGGCGCGCAGGGTGAAGTCACTGAGCGGATGGTCCGCCAGCCACTCGTGCCGCACGCGGATCACGATCGAATCGCCCCGTACCGAAACGGTCAGCGGCAGGGTTTCCAGGTCCTCGCGACGGCGGAATAGCAGCACGGCCAGCCGCAGGCACAGGATGGTCAGCCATTCTTCCCGGTTGCGCACCAGCGGTTCCAGCTTGGCGAGTTTGCCCTGATGGCCCAGCGCCAGCAGGGCCAGCAGGCGCTGGTCGTCGCGGGAAAAGCCCGGCATGTCGGCATTGCCCAGCACGTAGGCGGAATGCTTGTGATAGTCGTTGTGCGCGATAGACAGCCCGATTTCGTGCAGATCGGCGGCCCAGCCCAAGGCGCGCGCCAGTTCGTGGCGCTCCGAGCTGTCTTCGATGCCGGCTTCCTGGAATAGCGTGAGCGCGG
This sequence comes from Bordetella sputigena, assembly GCF_965137885.1. Lineage (NCBI taxonomy): Bacteria > Pseudomonadati > Pseudomonadota > Betaproteobacteria > Burkholderiales > Alcaligenaceae > Bordetella > Bordetella sputigena. The sequence goes on along the minus strand of NZ_CBCSCA010000003.1, from coordinate 22,086 downwards.
CGCGGCGCACGCGCGCCGCCTGGTTGGCGTCGATGTGGTAGCGCTTCATGAACTGCCGCACCGATTCGTCGCGCTTGTCGTGCTGATCGTCGCGGCCCAGCAGGTCGTACAGCACCCCCAGGCGCAAGGCGCCGTCGCCGGTGTGCATGACATCGATATTCAATTCATCGAACAGCGCGCTCATGATGGCCAGCCCGCCGGGCAGCACGTCGGCGCGTTCCACCTTGATGCCGGGCAGTTCCGAAGGAATCACGCGGCCCGAGCGGACGATGCGGTCCTTCAGCTTGTTCAGCCCCGCGCGCGTAATGCCGCGGTTGGAAAAACCGCATTCGGTAAGAATGGCGTACAGGGCCTTGGCCGTGCCGGAAGAACCATAGGCCTCCTTCCAGCCCATCTTGCGGTACTGCTTGGCGATGACTTCGGCTTCGCGGCGGGCGGCCAGTTCGGCCAGCTTCATCTGATGGGCATCGACGACGCCGTCGCGGAAGAATTGCCGGCTGTAGCTGACACAGCCCATGTACAGCGAGGACATCAGCCCCGGCTCATAGCCCTTGCCGATGATGACTTCCGTTGAGCCGCCGCCTATGTCGATCACCAGGCGCTTGTTCGGCGACGGGGGCAGCGTATGGACCACGCCGGAGAAAATCAGGCGGGCTTCTTCCCGGCCGGCGATGACTTCGATGGGAAAACCCAGGGCGGCTTCGGCCCGGGGCAGGAATTCCGCGGTGTTACGAGCCACGCGGAAGGTGTTGGTGGCGACGGCGCGCACGCGGCTGGGATGGAAGCTGCGCAGCCTTTCGCCAAAGCGTTCCAGCACTTCGATGGCGCGGTCCACGGCGTCCCGCGAAAGCCGTTTGTCGGCGTCCAGGCCGGCGGCCAGTCGCACCGTTTCCTTCAGCCTGTCGATCTGGTAGATCTGCGCCGCGCCTTCCTGCTGGACGACGCGTCCTATGGACAGGCGGAAGCTGTTTGAACCCAGGTCGACGGCGGCCAGTAGATGATCCATGCGGCAGAAAGCGAGAAAGCGGGGGACGCGTCATTATAGAGAGCCGCGACTTGACGCATGGTCGCGGGTGTCGGAAATTCAGCGTAGCCTTGCAGGATTGGATACCAAGTTGTCATGGAATAGTCATAAAACCGACGTAAAACCCGTCCGCTGTAATCAAAAATCAAAGATACGGAATCCGAATGACATCGAACGTGGCTTCCCAGCCCTTGTTTTTGAACCGGGAACTGTCGCTGCTCAAGTTCAATGAACGCGTCCTGGCCATGGCGGAAAACCCGGCGACGCCCTTGCTGGAGCGCCTGCGCTATGTATGCATCGTCAGCTCGAATCTGGACGAGTTCTTTGAAATCCGTATTTCCAGCCTGAAAGAGCAGCAGCGCCAGACGCCGAACCTGGTCGGCGCGGACGGCCTGACGCCGGGGGAAGCCTATGCGCAGGTGCAGGCCGCCGCGCACATCCTGGTGGATCGCCAATACGACCTGCTGAACGACGAAATACTGCCCAGGCTGCACCAACACGGCATCGCGCTGCACCATGCGTCGGAGTGGGACGAGGCGCAGCAAGCCTGGGCGCGCGAAATCTTCCATCGCGATGTCATGCCGCTGTTGACCCCCATCGGGCTGGATCCCGCGCACCCCTTTCCGCGGGTCTACAACAAGAGCCTGAATTTCATCGTATCGCTGCGCGGCGTCGACGCCTTCGGACGCAAGGCCTCCATCGCCATCGTGCAGGCGCCACGGGCGCTGCCGCGGCTGATCGCCATGCCGCCTGCGCTGTCCGGCCATCCCGATGGCTACGTACTGCTGACGTCGCTAATGCGCGCCTTCGTGGGGGAGCTGTTTCCCGGGCTCGAAATGCAGGGCTGCTATCAATGGCGCGTGACGCGCAACAGCGACCTGTTCGTCGACGAGGAAGAAGTCACCAATCTGCGGCAGGCGCTGCAGGGGGAGCTGTCGCAGCGCAACTTCGGTTCGGCCGTGCGCCTGGAGATCGACAAGCTGACGCCGCCGGAGCTGGAAGCCTTTCTGCAGCGGGAATTCTCGCTATCGCCCAGCGATACGTATCGCGTCAACGGCCCGGTGAACCTGTCGCGGCTGATGACCCTGTGCAACGTACCCGATCGTCCCGCGCTGCTGTTTCCAGAGTATCGCGCGGCGGTGCCGGCGCCGTTCAACCAGCCGGCTGTCAATCCCGCGGCGATGTTCGCGGCCATCGCCGCCGGCGACCGGCTGCTGCACCATCCCTATCAATCCTTCCAGCCAGTGATCGATTTCCTGACCGCCGCAGCGCTGGACCCGGACGTGATGGCCATCAAGCAGACCATCTACCGCACGGGCGAGGACTCCGAACTGATGCAGATCCTCCTGGCCGCGGCGCGCGCCGGCAAGGAAGTGACGGTCGTCGTGGAGCTCATGGCGCGCTTCGACGAGCAGACCAATATCAACTGGGCGGCGCGGCTGGAGGAGGTCGGCGCCCACGTGGTGTACGGCGTGGTGGGCCACAAGACCCACGCCAAGATGGCCGTGGTCCTGCGCCGCGAGCAGGGGCGGCTGCGCCGTTACGCCCACCTGGGTACCGGCAACTATCACCCCCGCACCGCCCGGCTTTATACCGATTTCGGCCTGCTGACGGCCGATCCGGCCATCTGCGAAGACATGGACAAGGTGTTCGCGCAACTGACGGGACTGGGCGCCCGCCGTCCCCTGAAATCCCTGCTGCAGTCGCCGTTCACGCTGCATGGGAGCATGGTGGGGCTGATCCGCGCCGAGGCGCAGGCCGCGCGCGAAGGCCGCAAGGCGCGCATCATGGCCAAGATGAACTCCCTGCTGGAAACCGGCGTCATCGAGGAGCTTTACGAGGCCAGCCAGGCCGGCGTCAAGATCGACCTGATCGTGCGCGGGGTATGCGCCCTGCGCGGCGGCGTACGGGGCTTGTCCGACAACATCCGGGTACGGTCCATCGTCGGGCGCTTCCTGGAACATTCCCGGGTGTTCTATTTCCACGCCGACGGCGAGGAAACCGTCTACCTGTCGTCGGCCGACTGGATGGACCGCAATTTCTTCCGCCGGGTGGAAATCGCTTTTCCCGTCCACGACAAGGCCCTGAAGAAGCGCGTCATCGACGAGGCCTTCACCTACGCCTTGCGGGACAACCAGCTGGCCTGGCAGCAGCAGCCGGACGGCGACTACGTACGCGTACGCAGCCGCGCCGCGCCCTTCAATGTGCACGAGTACCTGATGCGCAAGCTAGGCAACGGCAACGGGAGCGTGGCGTAGGCAAAATTTTGCCCGGATAAAATTTGCCCCAAGCAGACACGCCCGCGGAGCCCGACAGGTGCCACCCGACCGGGGACGCCGAGGATCCGGGCGGGCGGCCAGCCCTCCGCCGGTCCTCCAGCTTTGGTCAAATCCCCGGCAGCATAAATGCCCGAGGCGCCGAACAGGTGCCGCCCGACCGGGGACGCCGAGGATCCGGCTCCGCCGGTCCTCCAGCGTCGCCCCCTTGAGGGGGAAGCGCGCAGCGCTTCGGAGGTGAAGCCCAATTCAGGACGCCGAGGATCCGGCTCCGCCGGTCCTCCAGCGTCGCCCCCTTGAGGGGGAAGCGCGCAGCGCTTCGGGGGTGAAGCCCAATTCAGGACGCCGAGGATCCGGCTCCGCCGGTCCTCCAGCGTCGCCCCCCTTGAGGGGGGAAGCGCGAAGCGCTTCGGGGGGTGGGTAAATATGACTGTCACTATCTTGTCATTTTCGGCTCTTAAGATGCGGGCCATGACGACAAAGCGGCCTGGCCAGCTCGGCTTGCACCGCGGTCATTCACCCACAGACGATAAGGAAACCACAATGCGTGTGTTCAAGCAGATCTCCCTGGGCATCGCCCTGAGCGCTGCGGTTTTTGCCGTGCAGGCCGCCGACATCACCGGTGCCGGCGCCTCGTTCCCGTACCCGGTCTACGCCAAGTGGGCGTCGGACTACAAGGCGGCCACGGGCACCGCGGTGAACTACCAATCCATCGGCTCGGGCGGCGGCCAGCAGCAGATCATCGCCAAGACCGTGGACTTCGGCGCGTCGGACGATCCGATGAGCGGCGCGGACCTGGATAAGAACGGCCTGCTGCAATTCCCGGCCGTGATCGGCGGCACGGTCGCCGTGGTCAACATCGACGGCATCCAGGCCGGCCAACTGAAGCTGTCCGGCCCCGTGCTGGCCGACATCTTCCAGGGCAAGATCAAGAAGTGGAACGACGCCCAGATCACGGCGATGAACCCCGACCTGAAGCTGCCGTCGGCCGACATCATCGTGGTGCACCGCTCGGACGGTTCGGGCACGACCTTCGGCTGGACCAACTACCTGTCCAAGGTTTCCGCCGACTGGAAGGCGCAAGTCGGTGAAGGCAAGGCCGTCAAGTGGCCGGTGGGCCAGGGCGGCAAGGGCAACGAAGGCGTGTCCGCCTACGTGGGCCAGCTGAAGAACTCCATCGGCTACGTCGAATACGCCTACGCCAAGCAGAACAAGCTGGCCTGGACGCAGCTGAAGAACGAAGCCGGCAAGTTCGTGCAGCCGGAGCAGGCCGCCTTCGCCGCCGCGGCCGCCAACGCCGACTGGAAGAGCGCGCCCGGCATGGGCGTGGTGCTGACCAACGAGCCGGGCGACAAGTCCTGGCCCGTGACCTCGGCCACCTTCATCCTGGTCCACAAGGTCCAGGACAAGCCCGCCCAGGGCGAGGCCGTGCTGAAGTTCTTCGACTGGGCCTTCAAGAACGGCCAGCAGTCCGCCGCCGCGCTGGACTACGTGCCGCTGCCCGACGCCGTGACGACGCAGATCCGCGCTTCCTGGAGCCAGATCAAGGCCGCCGACGGCAAGGCTGTCTGGAAGTAAAGCTGTTCCCCGCAAGGCCCGGGTACTGTCGCCCGGGCCTTTCTCTACCCCAAGGAAAGCCCATCCATGAGCGCGGTAGTGGATAATAATGTGCCGATTCCGCACGATGCGGACGTCCCCGCACTTCACGGCACACCCTCCCCAATGAAGCAAAACAACAACGCGCTGATGGATGCGCTGTTCAAGAATCTGACGCGTCTGTTCGCCTTCCTGGTGTTCAGCCTGCTGGCCGCGGTACTGGTTTCGCTGATCTACGGCAGCCGCGAAACACTGGCCGAATATGGCCTGTCGTTTCTCTTCACCAACGACTGGGATCCGGTCAAGCGCAACTTCGGCGCTGTCGTGCCCATCTACGGCACGCTGGCGACGTCCATCATCGCGCTGCTGATCGCCGTGCCGGTGTCCTTCGGCATCGCCATCTTCCTGACCGAGCTCTCGCCCACCTGGCTGCGCCGTCCGCTGGGTACGGCCATCGAGATGCTGGCGGCGATTCCGTCCATTATCTACGGCATGTGGGGCCTGTTCGTCTTCGTGCCGGTGTTCCAGCAGTACGTGCAACCCACGCTGATCGACGTGCTGGGCAGCATCCCGCTGATCGGCGGCTGGTTTGCCGGGCCGCCCTTCGGCATCGGCATCTTCACCGCCGGGCTGATCCTGTCCATCATGATCATTCCCTTCATCACGGCCGTAATGCGCGACGTATTCGAGCTGGTGCCGCCGATGCTGAAGGAATCCGCCTACGGCCTGGGCAGCACCACCTGGGAAGTCATGTGGAGGGTCGTCCTGCCCTTCACCAAGTCGGGCGTCATCGGCGGCATCATGCTGGGGCTGGGCCGGGCGCTGGGGGAAACCATGGCGGTGACCTTCGTCATCGGCAACTCGTTCTCGCTCAGCGGTTCGCTGTTCTCGCCGGGCAACTCCATCGCATCCGCGCTGGCCAACGAGTTCAATGAGGCGGGCGGCATGCAGAAATCCGCCCTGCTGGAATTGGGCCTGGTGCTGTTCATCATCACCACCATCGTCCTCGCGCTGTCGAAGCTGCTACTGGTTCGGCTGTCGCTGCAGGAAGGCAAGAAAAACTGAGGCGCCGGAAATCGTCATGGCCGTATCCGTCATCAATATGCAGAACGCCATCTACCGGCGCCGCAGTGTCGTCAACAAGGTCATGCTGACCTTGTCGATGGCGGCGCTGGTGTTCGGGCTGTTCTGGCTGTTCTGGATCATCGTCACCCTGCTGCTGAAAGGCGGCGCCGCGATCTCGTTCACGCTGTTCACCGAAATCACGCCGCCCCCGGGGCAGGCCGGCGGGCTGATCAATGCGATCACCGGCAGCCTGCTGATGGTCGGGGTGGGCACGCTGATCGGCACGCCGGTGGGCATCCTGGCCGGCACCTACCTGGCCGAGTACGGCCGCAGCGGCTGGCTGGCGCCCGCCACGCGCTTCCTGAACGACGTGCTGCTATCCGCGCCGTCCATCATCATCGGCTTGTTCATCTACGCCGTGTATGTCGCCCAGGTAGGCCATTATTCGGGCTGGGCGGGATCGCTGGCGCTGGCCATCCTGGTGGTGCCCGTCGTGGTCCGCACCACGGACAACATGCTGCTGCTGGTGCCCAACGGCTTGCGCGAAGCCACTGCCGCGCTGGGCTGCCCCAAGTGGCGCATGATCACCATGGTCTGCTACCGCGCCGCCCGCTCGGGCATCATGACCGGCGTACTGCTGGCCATCGCCCGCATCTCCGGCGAAACCGCGCCGCTGCTGTTCACCGCGCTGTCCAACCAGTTCCTGTCCCTGAACATGAACGCGCCCATGGCCAACCTGCCGGTAGTGATCTACCAGTTCGCGGCCAGCCCCTTCAAGGAGTGGAACAACCTGGCCTGGGCCGGCGCCGGCCTGATAACGCTGGTCGTCCTGGCGATCAATATCGTCGCCCGCAACATGTTCCGCAAGTCCTGACCCGACCGACCTGATCCGCCGCTCGCGCCACAGGCGCGGCCTTGGGAAACGATATGGAAAACACCGCACAATCCACCGCCTCGAAGCTCGAGGTCAAGAACCTGAACTTCTACTACGGCAAGTTCCACGCGATCCGCAACGTGAACATGTCCATCCGGGAAAAGAAGGTCACCGCCTTCATCGGTCCGTCGGGCTGCGGCAAGTCGACACTGCTGCGTACGTTCAACCGCATGTTCGAGCTGTATCCCGGCCAGCGCGCGGAAGGCGAGATCCTGCTGGATGGCGAGAACCTGCTGACCACCAAAACGGATATCTCGCTGATCCGAGCCAAGGTCGGCATGGTGTTCCAGAAGCCGACGCCGTTTCCCATGAGCATCTACGACAACATCGCCTTCGGCGTGCGGCTGTTCGAGCGCCTGAGCAAGGGCGAGATGGACGAGCGCGTGGAATGGGCGCTGACCAAGGCCGCGCTCTGGAACGAGGTCAAGGACAAGATCCATCAAAGCGGCAATAGCCTGTCGGGCGGTCAGCAGCAGCGCCTGTGCATCGCGCGCGGCGTCGCCATCAAGCCTGAAGTGCTGCTGCTCGACGAACCGTGCTCGGCGCTGGATCCGATCTCCACCGCCAAGATCGAGGAACTGATCGCCGAACTCAAGAACGAGTACACGGTGGTCATCGTGACGCACAACATGCAGCAGGCGGCGCGCTGCTCGGATTACACTGCCTACATGTACCTGGGTGAACTGATGGAGTTCGGCGATACCGACCAGATCTTCGTCAAGCCGCGCCGCAAGGAAACGGAAGACTACATCACGGGCCGCTTCGGCTAGGCCGGGCGCTCGCCGGTGATCGGCGTGCACCGGACTTCCGCCAGGTAAAGCACCATGGACTTGCTCTGGGTTTTTTCGGCGTTGTCGGCGAACTGGCGCGCCACCGCGATGACGTCGGCGCGCTTGACGCCGGTGATGGTTTCCTGCCGGGCGGGCGTGTAGGGCACGTCTTCGTAGCTGCCGGCGACATTGGGGCCGCCCAGGCCTTGATCCAGGCCGTAATTGGCGATGAACAGGTCGTACACGGTGGCGACCAGCATGTCTTCTGGTCCCAGCGAACGCCCACGGAACCCACGGGCACCGCCGGCGCGCCCGTGGCGTCGTCGATGACCACGGTTTTCCACTCGGCATTGCTGGACTGGCCCAGCGCATCCGGGAAATCGGATGTGCGCACCAGCCCGTCCGGCACGAGTCCGCCTTCATGCGGTACCAGGCGCACCAGACAGGGCATATCGGTGTACCGCCGGCAGTAATCGATGAAGTTGGTAACCGCGACGAGCCGACTCGTCCTCGACGATGGACTGCCAGGTTTCCACCGGCCCCATGGCGCGGCGCCGTTTTGATTTTTGCCAGGCGCCTGCGCCCCTGTGCCACCCTGGGCTACCGTCCCAAATTTGGTTTGCCGCTATACAATCCGCACACATTGCGCGGCGGCGGATTTGCCCGGCGCGGGCAGCCCACGGAAATCGCGCGTGGTTGACAGGGGACAGGAGTTTCAGGAATGCGCTGGCGCTACGAAGACATAGGAAAACGGGTCAAGGCCTTTCGCATGGCGTCGGGGCTGAGCGCCGACGAAGTGGCGCAGAAGATCGGTATTTCGCGTACGGCGCTTTACCGTGTCGAAAAGGGCGAGATCGCCAAGGTGGACACGCTGGAGCGCCTGTCCGACCTGCTGGATGTTTCCATGCCGACGCTGCTGGGGGTGGGAATCGAATACATGGCCTCGGCCGTGAGCTACTTCGAGCGTACCCGGCAGTTGGAGGAAAGCGCGGACCAGATCATCGTGCTGGCGGGTCCGGTGTCATTCCTGCTGGCCTCCGACGAGTTCGACGGCAATCTGGAGCAGGTGCTGCGCGAGAGCGTTCCGGAAGACGCGCCGCGCCGCAAGCGCACGCTGGCCGATATCGACCTGATCATGGAAATCCTGCGCGAGCGCAAGCGCACCTATATGCGCCGGCGTCCCAGCATCGTCAACCTGATTTCCGCGGAACAGATCACGCGTTTCCTGAACGGCGGGCTGCTGGGCCGCAATGATCTGCCCGAGAAAACCTTGCGCGACCGCCATGCGGCCACCCGCGCGGAGATCGAACATCTGGCCGGTTTGATCGAGGCCGACAACCTGGGCGTGCAGATCGGCATCGTGACGGACACCTTGCCGATGAACGGCTTCCAGATATTCCGCCAGGCGGAGCGCAGTACGCTTACCATCAGCCCCTTCCGCCTGGGCGCGCAGCCGAATATCCGGGTGGGCGTGGCCATGCTGACCTCCGCGCCGGAAGCGCTGAAGCTGCACGACCAGATCGTCAAGGATGCCTGGAAGACCGCGTTGAAGGGACCGGCCGCCGTGGATTATCTGCGCGCCTTGCTGGATGCGGATCCGGCCGCGCAGGGTGGGGCGGCGAAGGATGGAGGTGCTGGCGCGGCGCCGAAAGCCGCGCGCCGCGGCAAGTCCGCCGCCACGTCGGAATAATCCGGCCTCGCGCATTTCCGGCGGCGCGTGGAGATCGAGCGCCGCCGTGTTCCCTATCCCCAGGCGTTATGCGCCGACGAGCTCCAGGTCCGGCGACTCGACCGTCATGCGTCGGGCAGTGCCAGCGCCGGTGACATCACCGCCGTCCAGTGCGACCAGCAGCGCTTGATGGGATCGGGCCGCAGCGTGCCGGCCAGATTCTGCTCCTGCTCGCTGAGTACCTGCACCGGCCCCAATGCCGCCGCGCGTATCTGGCTGGCCGCGTCGGCGCAGCCATGTACCGTGCGGAAGACGCATTCATGCAGATCGCGTCCCGCGACTGTCGCGCCATGGCGGCGCATCAATACGGTCCACCATGGGCCTAGCGCGCGTGCCAGCGAATCGCCTTCGACCTGTGTGACGACCAGCAGGCGCGTATCGCCGAACTCGTCGCGGCTATCCCAGTAGGGCACCTGGGCGCCCATGGCGGCGCCCGTCTGGCAGCTGGGCTTTAGCGGCGCGCCCGTTTGCGCGAAGGGCATGATGGCCGGCGAATGATGATGGCAGATCGCGCCGACATCGGGGCGGGCGCGGAAGATCGCGCTGTGGATGATGCGCTCCGAGAACAGCCCCGCCGACGTCGGCTCGACCGGCTCCGCGTTCATGTCGTATTCGATGATGTCGTCGGGCGTGACCCGGCTGGGCGCGCCAGCGACGGGCAGCAGGAAGCGGTCGGGACGGTCGGGATGGCGCACGCTGACATGGCCGAATGCGTCCATGGCGCCTTGGTCCACCAGCAGGCGATGCGCCAATGCCAGGTCGCGTTTCAGGGATTTCAGATCGGTAGTCATGTCGGGTCGCTCCTGCCGGGAAAATACCACATTTGGTACTTGTTCCGTATTTAGAACTAACCCTGGCGCGGTGGATGGGCCCGGCTTTGGCAAGGTGCCGGCGCCGAAATGGTGCGGATATCTCGGGTACAATGCAGGCCCGTTCGAAACCCGGACGGCCGTCGGGGCGTAGCGCAGCCTGGTAGCGCATCTGCTTTGGGAGCAGAGGGTCGCGAGTTCGAATCCCGCCGCCCCGACCAATTAAATCAAGGGTTAGCTTACTTCTGGCCGCCGTTCCGCTACGAATGGTGGCGGTGTTGACGACATCTACGAAGTCACACGCCAGCTACTGAAGTGGCCGAATAGCGCATCAATATTGATGGAGCGGCGAGACGACGTTTATATTCGGTCGCCGACCCTCCAGCAGCTGCGCCAGATTCTCGTTTAGCGATTGCAGCGTCTTCTCGATATATCCGAGCGGCTCATCGCAGGAGACGTGTGGCGTGATCACCAGATTGGGACAGTTCCACAACGGGCTGGAGGCTGGAAGTGGCTCTTCATCAAAGACATCCAGCACCGCGCCGCTTAAATGATTCTCTCGCAACGCGTTGATGAGCGCTGTCGTGTCAAGGACTGCACCTCTTGCCATATTGATTAGCCCGCCGCCACGTGGAATGGACTTGATGACTTCATCACTTATCAAGCCCCGTGTGGCGTCGGTAAGGGGGCAGGTGAGCACAACGTAGTTGGCGTCCGAGACAGCATCCTTTAGATTGCTGGTCGGGACGACCCTCGCCGCATGGGAAGCAGGTTTCCCGGAGCGAGTCACCGCCGTCACATCCATCCCCAGCGTTTGCGCGGCGCGGGCAACCGCGGTACCGAGATTGCCAAGCCCAACGATGGTGACTCGTTGGCCCATAGTCATGGGCGTAAGTACGGGCGCCCAGCGGTGATGCCGTTGCGCGTCAGCCAAGAGCGGAAATTTCGACGACAGCATTAGCAGCGTCATCAAGGCATATTGCTCAGCCTTGCCGGCATGCACTCCGCGGCTGTTGGTGAAGACGGCGCCATCAGGCAGCCAGTCGAGCGGCAGGTATTTCTCGACACCGGCGCTGGTGACGTGTAGAAGCTTCAACTTCCGTGCGTGGCGCTGTATCAAGGCCGGATCGAATCCTGAACCCACGCACACGTCGGCGACGCCCAAGGCGGCGAGATCCACGTTCGACTTGTCGTGGAACGTAGCGTGGACCTTCTCCGCAGGCAAATGAACGGTGGAACGCCACCGTTCTGGCGTGATCTGGTACGCCTCTCCCCGCTCTTTCTGATTTTGAACGTAGACGCGCAGCATGCTCAGGCCGGCCTCAGTGACGGACACCGACGTGCCCCAGGAAGTTGATCAGTCGTTGCGTCTTGGGGCCTCCGAAGAGTGCCTCCGGGGTACCTTCCTCCACGATCTCGCCCTGATCCATGAAGATGACACGGTCGGCAACGCTGCGAGCAAAACCCATTTCGTGGGTGACACACATCATCGTCATGCCGGTTTTGGCGAGCTCAGTCATAGTGTCCAGAACCTCTTGCACCATTTCGGGGTCTAGGGCCGAAGTCGGTTCGTCGAAGAGCAGAATCTCCGGCTGCATGCAGAGTGCGCGCGCGATGGCCACACGCTGCTGCTGGCCGCCCGAGAGTTGCGCGGGGTACTTCAATGCTTGGTTGCCGATGTGCACGCGATCTAAGTAGGATTTCGCGCGCGCCTCGGCTTCCTTGCGCGAGAGACCCAGGCTATGCATCGGCGCTAGCATGCAGTTCTCTTGGATCGTCAAATGCGGAAAGAGGTTGAACTGCTGGAACACCATGCCAATGCGAGAGCGGATCCTGGAAACGCTGGTGTCGTTCAGTTCTTCGTCGCCGATCTCAATCTTTCCCTTCTCATGTCTTTCCAGTCGGTTGATGCAGCGGATCAGCGTGGACTTCCCCGAGCCGGATGGGCCGCAGATAACCACCCTCTCGCCTTTCGCAACCTGCAGATCGATGTCCTTGAGGACGTGGTGAGCGCCATACCATTTGTTCAGCTTTTGCGCCCGGATAAGGGTAGGATTAATCATTGCAAAAGATCCTGTGATAGGACGAGCGCACGCGCGCCGTTTTTGTTGCTGTGAATCGGATTCGATCGGTGCGAAGACGATGGGCCGAGCGGCCCGAAAGCCGCCCGACCGTACGGCGAGCTTAGGCGTAGAGTCCGCGACGGCCGCGGTTGAAATGCCGTTCGACCTGCCGTTGGATTTGCGTGTAGACGAAAGCGATCGCGACGTACCAAAGCGCAATGACGCAGAGGACTTCGAAATACTTGAAATTCTGGCTATAGATGTTCACGGCCGTGCCGAAAACCTCAGGAATGGCGATCGTGAACAGCAACGTGGTGTTCTTGATCATATTGATCACTTCGTTGCCCGTAGGCGGGATGGCAACGCGCACGGCCTGCGGCAGGATGACCTTGCGCATCATCGTCCAGTACTTGAGGTTCAAAGCCTGGGACGCCTCACGCTGTCCGCGGTCGACCGATTGGATGCCGGATCGGACGATTTCGGTCATGTAAGCCCCTTCATTGACACCCAGCGCTAGGATGCCGGCAGTAATGGCGGGCAAGTTGATGGCGCCACCGGTCAGTGCCGCCAATCCGTTGTACCAGAACACGATCTGGACAAGCACAGGAATGCCACGGTAGAACGTTACGTAGGCCCGAATGAACGGATGTATCTTAGGCAGCGGCGAGGTCAGGATGATCCCTCCTGCAGTTCCAATCAAAATACCCAGAATCATGGAAACGACGGTGATCCACACCACCATCCAGACCGCGCCGAAGAACCGCGTCGAGAAAAGCAGCCCAAAAAAGTACGCCAAATCGAAATGCATGTATCGCTCCGCCGTGCGCTCTTCTTAGTCGTTGACTTTTCGCAAATCGCCTTCTTGTAGACTCCACTTGGCAAGCATCGCGTCGTACGCGCCGCTTTGCACGACGCGCTTGAATGCTGCCTCCACTGCGGCGACGTTGGCGGTTTCACCCTTGCGGAATACGATGCCGATGCGGTTGCGCTGCGTGTTCGGCCCCTTCCCGCTCAGGATGGGGCTGGCGATGGCGAAGTCCTTCGGGCGCTGGGCAACGGCGTAGGTCGCAACGGCCCAGTCCACAAAGGCCGCATTCGCAGATCCTCGCGCCACTTCGTTCATGGCTTCCGCTTGGCCACCGAACGGCCGAAGCGTCATCGGCTTGTTCGCGGGACACGAGTCCTTCACGCGCTCGAGTGCCGCCATTTGCGTCGAACCGCCCATGATGGCCGTGGTGTACCCGCAGGTGTCCGATTCGGTGTTGAAGTACAGCTTGGAGTTCGCCTGAGTGATGAGTCGCACACCGCCAACGAAAACGGTGACGAAATCGAACGACTGCTTGCGCACGTCAGTGATCCCGACCTGCGAGTGAATCACATCAATCTTCTTCGCGATCAGCGCGGGGAACAGGCCAGCGAACGCCATGTTCACGAACTTGGGCTTCAGGCACATGGCCTGTGCGATGGCGGTCATCAGCTCCGGGTCGAGACCCGCGGCCGCGTCGTCCTTCATGAAGGCCGTCGGCGGCGCGGCGAGCGAGATGCCGACCGTCAGCGTGCCGGGTTCGATAAGGTTGGGCGGGGCCGGAAGACAGTTGGAGCCCTGAGCGAACGCGCCTTGCGCGGCGAGAAGGAGCAAAGCGCCGATCGCGCTCAGAACACGAAAATGCCATTTCATGGAACACCTCTTGTGAGTTTGGAACAGGGGATGTAGGTGCGCCTGCGTGCGCTCGCATCCGCACCCGGTAGGCACTTCAACGCACGGTTTTCCAGAGGTGGTCCTTTAGCCGCGTCTTGTCGAGCGTGACGCCAAGGCCGACCTCATCGGAAACTTCCAGGTAGCCGTCTTTCATGCGGGGTTCGAACGGCCTGGTCAGCACCTCGACGTAGCCGGGATGATCCGAGAAGTACGGGTACAACTCAACGTTCAGCAGATTCGAAAGGCAGCCTGCCAGCGCGACGTTTGCCGCAGTCGACAGCGTGCTTGCGCAGTTGTGAGGCGCGATGCGCATATTGGCCGCCTCAGCCATCGCGGCAATCTTCTTGGTTTCGAAGAGGCCACCGGTGTTGCCGATGTCCGGTTGTACGATGTCCACGGCCTGTTCTGCGATCAGGCGATGGAAGCCGCGCGAGGTGTAGACGCGTTCGCCAGCCGCCACCGGAATGTTGACGCGGTCTGAGACTTTCTTCAGCGCCTCTTCATGGAAGGGATCGACGGGCTCTTCAATCCAGGTGATGTCGAACTCTTCGTACCGGCGTGCGAGACGGATTATTTCATCCGTGGTCAGCCCACCGCTCAGGTCGAGCATGATCTCGACGTCGGGTCCGACCGCATTGCGAAGCTCTTTGACGCGGTCATAGGCGAGCTGCATGAACTCCTTGTCCAGTGCGCGGCGCGTCACGTGGCGCAGGGTTCCGCCGGGCAACTGCGTGGCCAAGGGGTAGCACTTCAATGCGCGAAAGCCGTCTTTCAAGGGGCGTTCGCTTGCGCGCGCCCAGTCCAGTGCGTTGTAGCAGTGATAGTTCCAACCGTTCGCGTAGACCGGGACACGGTTGTTGATCTTGCCGCCGAGGAATTCGTACAGAGGCAGGCCGTGAGCCTTGCCCTTGATGTCCCACAGAGCTTGTTCGATCGCACTGACGCCCGCGAATGAGATGGCGCCGCCACCTTTCGTCCAGAAGGACTGGTCGTAGAGAACGTGCCAGATCTCTTCGATGCGGGCGGGGTCTTTCCCAAGGACGTCGCGCGTGACCATTTCGTCCAGCATCGCCGCGGCGGCTGAGGCGCCTAGCCCGTAGGCAATGGCCGCTTCCCCGATGCCCGAAATTCCTGCGTCCGTTTCAAGCTCCAGGATCACGGGAGTGATCGGGCCGCCCTTGACCAGGTAGATGTTCGCGCTCGTGATTTTCATAACACCCCAAAGCAACAGTTGTAGAAGACAATTGATGATTGCTGACAATCGGCAGCTATCTTGCAGCTTGGGGCGTCTCTTATGAATAGGGGTTTACACCTGCAAAACGAGTCATCCGCGGCTATCAGGTGCTAAGTGCACCTAACTGGCGCGCGAAGTCGGTCCAGTGCACCAAATTGGGATTGCACGTGACGGAGCAGGCAATGCCCCCTCCCGATCTGATCTACGCCCGCTGCCGCGCGCTCAGGGCCGCAAAGCCATCCTCCAGGTCACGCTGCAGAAAGTCGAACGGTTCCAGTCCGATGTGAAGACGCAGCAACCAGTTCCCACGCTCCTCTTCGTCGAGCCAGGGAAATGTGTTGGCTCGAATCGGCGCGACGAGGCTGTGCGTTCCTCCCCAGCTGGCGCCGATTTTGAACATCTTGAAGCCTTCGACCATCTCGATCACGCTGCTATCCGCTGTCTTCTTCAGAATCACGCTCAGCAGGCCGTTTCCGCCGCTGAAGTACTGAGAGAACCGATTGTGCTGGCTGTCTTCCGGGTGAGAAGGGCAGATTACTCGTGCGACCGTCGGTTGCTTCTTCAGCCAGTCGGCAACAGTCAGGGCACGTTTGGCGTGCTCCGCGACGCGGACGTCGAATGTTTGGAGGCCTCGCAGCACCAAGGATGCATCGTCCGAGGAAACGCCTTCCCCGAGCATGAACGAGGCCGTCTTGAGGCGCTCATACAGTTCGCGATCATTGACTGTGACAGACCCCATGCAGACGTCGGAATGGCCACTCGCGTACTTGGACAGCGCGTTGCAGACGATGTCGATTCCATGCTTGAAAGGCTTGGTCAGGCCCAGTCCCCAAGCATTGTCGATGGAGACCAGGGCTCCGTGCTCGTGAGCCTCGTGTGCAATCTTCTCCATGTCTTGGATCTCCATGGTGTACGAGCCTGGAGATTCCAGAATCACCAGTCGCGTCGAGGGCGTCAACCACGGCTGAATGGTCGTGGCATCTGCTGGAATGATCGTGTGCTGGATGCCAAGCCGCGACAGGAAAGTGTTGCAGAACTCGCGTGTGGTGCCGTATGCGTTCTGGGCGACCAGGATGTGATCGCCGCCCTTGAGTAGCGCCAACATGGGGAGGTTGACGGCCGACAGGCCGGAAGGCGTGGAAAGGCAGTACTTGCCGCCTTCGAGCTTCGCGATCTCCTCTTCCATGTACCTGACGGTGGGAGTGCCGTACAGGCCATAGCTGAAGCCATCGAACAGCCTGCTACGGCGGTTGGTGAAATCTTCGACCGTGTTGAACTTGATGGTCGATGCCCGATGAATCGGCACAGCGAAGCCCATGAACTCGGGCATGCTCTTGAGGCGGTCATGCATGTCGGCGGGATAGAGCGCGGCTTTTTCCAAGGGTGATCCTTCCAAATCGGTCGAGTAAAAGGTACTGCCCGAGGGGGAGCTCCCCTTGGCCTGCACCTGCCTCCGTTCCAACTCTTCGAGCACAGGCTGACGCAGTGTCGAACGGAGGCGTCGCAAAGTAATAAAGGCGGTTGGTGCGCGTGTTACATGCACCATAAAGATCAATTTTGTCAGCCGCGTTGTCGCGGAGTTGAACGTTCAGTTATCACATGGCATCGTTTGGTTATATGCTTGCCGACATCGCACAATCTGGGTGCTCCATGCGCGTCACTGAAATTGAAACCTTCAGGGCCATCCTTCAAGCAGGATCGGCGAGGAAGGCCGCAAGCCTGCTCGGCTTGTCGCAGGCCGGGGTGAGCAAGGCGATCCGGCGCCTTGAGGCCGAGGCGGGATTTCCACTGTTCCTGCGGCTCCGCGGACGGTTGCAGCCGACGCCGGAAGCCATGGCGCTTGCTCCCGATGTGGATCGGATGTACGTCGGGCTCAGTGCCATCGCTCATCGCATTAAGGCGCTCAGGGAGTTCGGTGTCGGCGCTCTACAGATCGCCAGTAATCCCGCCTTTGGCTCGGGACTTATTCCGCGCGCGTTGGCGCGCATGGCGCGGTCGAAAAACGAAGACCAGCGGCCGAACGTCTCTCTGCAGATCCTGAGCTCTCGGGATGTGCGGGAGCGTGTGGCTGCGGGCGAGTTCGACGTAGGCTTTTTTGCAGACGAGGTCGTTACTGACGGGCTGGAATGCACCGTCTTCGCCGAGCAGCCCGGTGTGGTCGTGATGCCGCAAAATCATGCGCTGGCACGTCACACGCTCATCCAGCCGCACCATCTGGCCGAAGTCCCCTTCTTGGCCATGAATCCGGAAGACTCGTCGCGCCGGCGGCTGGAGGAAAAGCTCAAGGAGCACGGCGTCCAGTTGAACATTGCCGTCCATACCCCTTACGCACTCAACGTCTGCGAACTGGCTCTGGCAGGGCTGGGTGTCGGTATCGTGAACCCGATCACCGCGCTTGATTACAGCACCAGAGGCCTGACGTTTCGCAAGCTATCGTTCGATGCAACGGTCATCTGCATCCAAGCGGTTCCCGCCGGACGACTGCTCTCGGGCACCGCCAAAGAATTCCTAGTGGCCCTTCGCACACAGTTGGCGGAAGAGGAGCAGCTCCTGCAGACGAAGCTCAAGGAGAAGTAGGGCGGCATGTGCGCCGCTCGTGCCTGATCGTCGATTCCCCATTTGGCCCGCGGGCACCCGGGCACGTTTTTCTTTGCTGATTGCTGACAATCTCGTACAATCTCGAACTCTACGGCTTCGAGTGGTACCCGTATGGCACTGACCGCGGTCAAAAAGCAATCTGCAGAACAGTTGGCGACGGAAGCTTTGCGGAAGCAAATCGTGTCCGGAGAAATCTTGCCGGGTACTCGAATCACCGAGGTCAGCCTTTCTGATCAGCTCAGTCTTTCGCGCGGGACGATCCGGATTGCGCTGTACCAGCTCGCGCAAGAGGGGCTGGTCAAGCAGACCCCGTTCACTGGTTGGGCTACCGCGTCCATAGAGACGGAAGATCTGTGGGAGCTGTACACGCTTCGAGCGGGGCTGGAGGGAACGGCGGCGCGCATTTTGTGTGAGCGCATGGACCATGAGCGTGAGCGGGTATTGACCTCGGCATTCACGAACCTCTTGACCGCATGCTCGGGAGGGAAATACCACATCATCGCGGATAAGGACTTCCTCCTGCACCGAACCATTGTGGACTTGGCCGGAAACAAGCGTCTTGCCGAGCACTATCGCTTGGTCGAGCAGCAGATCCGCATCTTTGTCGCGTCTACCTACAACTTCGTTGCCAAGCCGCAGGACGTTGTGAACCACCACCAACCATTCATTGACGCATTGGTGGCGCGAGATGCCAATCTTATTGAAAAGCTCTTGCGTGAGCATGCGATTGGGGAAGGGAGCAAGCTCTATCAGCATCTCTCGTCCGTAAGAGATGGGACGGACACACAGGCGCAGCGCTGACGATCCTAAGCCGCGCAGTCTTCAATTAGCAGTACAACGACGGGTCTTGCTCGCGGAATTGATGGGTGCCGGGATGCCGCATTCCACTACGCGAGGTCGTGTTCGAGATGCCCCGGATCTAGTGGGCCATTATGCTGGTTGGCGCAAGTTAGCCTTGCTTGCGCAACGCGTGCTGATCACATATCATCGTCCGGTCTGTTCGGGAGAGCCCTTTGTCGCAAGACATAAGGCGCCGAAGGAGCAACCGCCCCGGAAACTCTCAGGCAAAAGGACCGATCAGGCAATAGCACTCTGAAGAGCAGATGGTGTCGTCTACCATCACACCGCAGGAGCAAGCGTCCGTCTCGACGATGTGACGTGAATCTCTCAGGTTCCAAACAGAGGGGGCATGCAGCGCGCTGGCGCATGCATACCTCTCATTGACGTTTGGGCCTGGATCATGAAATCAATCGCAATCATTGGCGGTGGAATCACGGGAGTGACCACCGCGTACGCGCTCGCAAAGCGTGGCTTCGTTGTCTCCTTGTTCGAGAAGCATCGGTATGCAGCGATGGAGACCTCGTTCGCGAATGGAGGGCAGCTGTCTGCTTCCAACGCGGAGGTGTGGACGCACCCCTCAACCTTGCTCAAGGGGGTGAAATGGATGCTCAAGCCCGATGCGCCGCTGCTTGTCAATCCCAAACCCAGCTGGCACAAGTTGTCGTGGTTCGCTGAGTTCGTGGCAAATATTCCGCGCTACGAAAGCAACACCACGAAGACTGCTCGACTCGCCATCGCAGCCCGCGAGCAGCTATTCAACTGGGCGAGCGCCGAGGGCATCTCCTTCGATTTGGTGAAACGAGGCATTCTGCACATCTACCGCGATCGAAAAGGCTTCGATCATGCCGGGCGCGTTTCTGCGCTGCTTGCCGCGGGAGGCCTCGAGCGGCGCGCCGTGACGCCGCAAGAGATTCACGCCCTCGAGCCGACACTGGCGGGTCAGTACTACGGCGGGTACTACACCGAAAGCGATTCCACGGGTGACATCCACAAGTTCACAATCGGGATGGCTGCGGCCATCGAGCGTTTGGGGGTATCCACTTGGTACGGGACGAGTGTCAAACACGTCATGAGCGATGGGAATGAAGCAACGATCGTGTTTGAGCAAAACGGGGAAGAAGTCAAGGCCCGCTTCGACGCTGTGGTGATCGCAGCGGGAATCGCGAGCCGTGCCCTGGCCGCCCAATTAGGCGACCGCGTGAATATCTACCCGGTAAAAGGCTATTCGATCACCGTGAACTTGACGGATGAAGCCAGCCAGGCAGCTGCGCCGACCATCAGCCTGCTCGATGACGAAACTAAAATTGTCACCAGCAGACTTGGGGTCGACCGCTTCCGCATTGCAGGGACTGCTGAGTTCAACGGCGATAACAGAGACATCCGCGCGGACAGAATACGCCCACTGACTGATTGGGTCGCTCGATGCTTTCCGGGGGTCAGCACGCGGCAAGTCGTGCCTTGGGCGGGCCTGCGCCCCATGATGCCCGACATGATGCCGCGTGTTGGAAGAGGCAAGAAGCCCAACGTCTTCTACAACACCGGGCACGGCCACCTCGGTTGGACACTCTCCGCTGCGACGGCGGACCAAGTGGCACAGATTATTGGTAGCGCGGCCGCCCAGTTAAGCAGCGGCATTGCCAGCGTTTCTCCGCGCGCCACGGCCTGACCTTGTGATGCCGGGATGACCACCGAGGAGGGGCGGGCGGCAGGTCGGCTGGAGCGACCGAAGACCCGACCCCGGAGAATCCGCAAAGAGTCTGCGCCGGTGACTAGCACTGCGCGCACCAGCGGTTCCCTCGGTGGGGTTGCGGCGTTCAACAGCGTTACGTCTTGCCTCGGCTTTTTCGCTGACGCGATGCAACGAATTCATAGCCCATATTCTTGAATATTCACCATGCGTGTCAATGAAATCGAGATGTTCAGGGCTATTCTTCAATCGGGCTCGTCCAGAAAAGCCGCCAACCTGCTTGGCATCTCGCAACCGGCGGTCAGCAAATCGATCAAACGTCTCGAGGCTGAAGCGGGTTTCCCGCTTTTTCTCCGTCTTCGCGGCCGATTACAGCCTACGCCTGAGGCCCTGGCCTTGCTGCCCGATATCGACCGGATGTTCGTAGGCCTTAGCGCGATCGCTCATCGCATGAGGACGTTGAGGGAGTTTGGCGTCAGGACGTTGCAGATCGCATGCAATCCCGCGTTCGGCGCAGGCCTGATTCCACGGGCGCTCGCCAGGATGAGAGAGGGTAGGCAACCGATGGAGTGGCCAAGCGTTTCGCTGCAAATCCTGAGCTCCTGTCAGGTTCGGGAGCGCGTTGCTGCAGGCGAGTTCGACATCGGATTTTTCGCGGACGAAATTACGACGGAAGGCATCGAGACCACGGTATTTGCAGAACAACCGGGCGTCGTGGTCATGCCGGAAGCTCACCCGCTCGCTCGGCACAAGGTGATCCAACCCCACCAGTTGGCTGAGGTTCCTTTCATCGCGCTCAATCCCGAAGATTCGTCTCGGCTGCGGCTCGAGCGATTTCTCGAAGAGCACAATGTCCGCTTGAACATTCTGGTCCACGCACCCTATGCCTTTAGCGTGTGCGAGCTCGTCTTGGCTGGACTCGGCATCGGGGTGGTAAATCCGATCACTGCATTTGAGTACAGCAAGCGTGGGCTGACCTTTCGCAGGCTTTCAGTCGAAGCGATGGTGGTGTGTATCCAGGCGATTCCGGCAGGTCGGCTGCTTTCGAACACCGCGCGAGATTTTCTCTCCGTCCTGAGAACCCAGGTCACGCACGAAGAAAGCCAGATCGCCACGTACCTGGATCGTCAGTAAGTCGCGTCATTACCTGCCTGAACCGTGGTCGCGTCAACTTTTTCGTCGCTGCGTGCGCCAGAGCGCCCGTGCCGCGGTCCTGGCAGGTACCGAATTGACGACCCATGATGGTTCGTCTCAAGCGCGGCTTGGCTGCGTCATAGGCAGGTCTGCTTCGCCTGGCCTTCCGCACGCTTATCCGAGATCACGCGGCCGTCCTTGATGACGAGTTGCAAGGAGCGGATGTTGTTGATGTTGTCGAGAGGATTGTCCTTGAGAACGATCAGATCAGCGATTTTCCCGACTTCCACCGTGCCGCGTTCATGCCCGACGCCACAGAGCTCGGCCCCGCTGCGGGTGGCCGCCACCAGCGTCTGCCACGTGGTGGCTCCGGCGCGCGCCCAAAGGCCCATCTCCAGCAGTGCGCCGTCTTTGAGCGGGCGCAGATCCGAACCGAGAGCAACTTTGACACCGGCCTTCACCGCCTTCTGGAACCATGCCGAGTGTACGTCCGAGGCCGCTTCCGCCCGGCAGCACACCGCGTGCGTCCAACCGCGCCCTTCGGCGAAAGTCTTTTCCCACTGATTCTTGGCCTGCTTCGGCGTCAAATGGCTGATGGCCAGTGTCGGCACGAGCCAGGTGCCGTGCT